>NZ_JAEKCN010000017.1:0-115456 GCF_016405455.1 Pseudomonas sp. MF7453
CACGCGCCATCCATGGCGCGGGGCGGCTAAACCGGCATCCCTGCCGGTTTACCCCCCAAATCCCTGTCGAATTCCGGCCAGCGTGGTTTAACGGGGCGCCTGAGATCAAGATCACAAGCAGATCAAGGTCAAGAGCTACTCGCTTCGCATCGTGGTTACCGTCTGCTGCTACAGCCCACAAAGTTGTGTAGATACCTAGGCTTATCGAGGCAAGATCAAGCCTTGTTCAGCGCCTGCGCTGCCGCCAAAACCGCATCAACATGCCCTGGCACTTTCACGCCGCGCCATTCCTGACGGAGCACACCTTGGCTGTCGATCAGGAAGGTGCTGCGATCCACGCCCAGGTATTCCTTGCCATACAGCTTCTTCAACTTGATTACATCAAACAGCTGGCAGACCGCTTCGTCCTTATCGCTGATCAGCTCGAACGGAAATTCCTGTTTGCCCTTGAAGTTCTCGTGGGACTTCACGCTGTCACGCGACACGCCGAACACTTCGGTGTTGGCGGCCTTGAACGCGGCGTACTGGTCACGAAAACCCTGGCCTTCGGTGGTGCAGCCAGGGGTGCTGTCCTTCGGGTAAAAGTAGATCACCACTTGCTTGCCCTTGAAGGCTGCAAGGCTGAAGGTCTGGCCGCTGGTGGCCTGGGCCTCGAAATCGGCCACGGGTGTGTCGATGGCTACCGGCATAGAGAAGTACTTCCTTACATGGGGTTCTGTGGGCGCCATGGCTCAATCAAGGCGTCGAGGTTCAGGGCATCGGCGAAATCCAGGAACTGGTCGCGCAGCCAACTGATCTGTACGCCGGCCGGCAAAGTCACGGTAAAGGTGGCATTGAGCATGGTGCCGCCGGTTTGTGGCGCCTGGTAGGTGTCACAGGTCAGGTTTTCCAGCTCGACGTTATGGTCGATAAAGAACTGGCACAGCTCGTTGACGATGTCCGAACGGTAGGCTGAGCTGACGTAGGCCACGTAAGGCAACGCCTGTGGGCGATTTTCCAGGGCGGCGCTGCGCACCACGTTGACGGTAAAGTCGTGTTTTTTGGCCAGGCCCGGCAGGCCGGTTTCCAGGCGCGCCAGGGCGTCCCAGGAGCCGGAAATCTGCAGGACCAGCGCGCTGCACTCGCCGTGGCGAGTCAGGCGCGAGGTCACGACCGCGCAGCGGTTCTCATGGCTGGCGCGGCACAGGACGTTGGTCAGCTCCATGGGGTTGGCGCCGAGGGCACTGATAACAAGGAATTGTTCGCGAACTGTGGGGGTGGACATGCAGCCTTCCTAAAGCGATGAGCGGTCGATACCGTGTGGGCTGTATCGATCAAAGGATCAAGGGTAGCGAAAAGCGTCGCCAAGGGCTAGGAGGTGGCGTTTTCATTGCGTGATCGGCCGGCTTCAAGCGGTGCTTTGGCCCAATGATGGCATTGCCCGACGTTTAGTTGCTCCAGAACGCATCCTCACGCGGTACTTCGCTTGTACAAGCATCTTGGCGCCAGTACCATTACGGCTCTCTTTTTCCGGCAGGAGCGGTTGCATGATTGCGGGCAGTATGGTGGCACTGGTCACACCCATGGATGCACAAGGTCGTCTCGACTGGGACAGCCTGGGCAAACTGGTGGACTTCCACCTGCAAGAGGGCACCAACGCCATCGTGGCGGTCGGCACCACAGGTGAATCGGCCACCCTCGATGTGGAAGAACACATCCAGGTGATCGAGTTCGTGGTCAAACGCGTTGCGGGCCGCATCGCCGTGATCGCCGGAACGGGCGCCAACTCCACGCGCGAAGCGATCGAGCTGACCCGCAACGCCAAAAAAGCCGGCGCCGACGCTTGCCTGCTGGTGACGCCGTACTACAACAAGCCGACCCAGGAAGGCTTGTACCAGCACTTCAAAGCCATCGCCGAAGCCGTTCAGATCCCGCAGATCCTCTATAACGTACCGGGTCGCACCGCGTGCGATATGAAGGCCGAGACCGTGATCCGCCTGTCCACCGTGCCGAACATCATCGGCATCAAGGAAGCCACCGGCGACCTGCAGCGCGCCAAGGACATCCTGGCCGGTGTGAGCAGTGACTTCCTGGTGTATTCCGGTGACGACGCCACCGCTGTCGAATTGATCCTGCTGGGTGGCAAGGGCAACATCTCCGTGACCGCCAACGTGGCTCCGCGTGCCATGAGCGACATGTGCGCCGCCGCCATCGCCGGTGATGCCGCGACGGCACGTGCAATCCACGAGAAGCTGATGCCGCTCAACAAGACACTGTTTATCGAATCCAATCCTATCCCCGTGAAATGGGCGCTGACTGAGATGGGCCTGATGCCGGACGGTATCCGTCTGCCGCTCACCCGGCTCAGCGAAGCCTGTCACGAACCGCTGCGACAGGCCCTGCGCCAGTCCGGCGTCCTGGTTTAATTGAGGAAGCACTACGCATGAAGCGATTGGCCGGACTTTCCGCACTTGCCTTGATTATCTCCAGCACCAGTGGCTGCGGTTGGGTATGGGGCCCGGAAGGCTACTTCCGTGACCGCGGCAGCGATTACCTGGAAGCACAAGCAACCAAACCGATGCAGCTGCCGCCTGATGTCAATGTCGCCAAGCGTCTTGACCCCTTGTTGCCGATCCCGCGCAACGTCGCCGACGACACCGTCAAGGGCGAGTACGTAGTACCGCGCCCGCAGCCGATCACGGCAGTGGCCGATGCCGGCGACTACAGTCTGCAAAAAAGTGGCGACAACCGCTGGATCGTCGCCCAGCGCCCACCTGCCGAAGTCTGGCCGGTGGCGGTGCAGTTCTTCCAGGACAACGGCTTCCGGATCGACCAGCAACGCCCGCAGACCGGTGAATTCACCACTGCGTGGCAGCAAGGCCGTGAGCTGTCCGCCAACATGGCCCAGCGTCTGCTGGCGGGCGGTGTAGCCGCCGACAGTGAAGCCCGTGTGCGTGTGCGCATCGAGCCGGGCGTGCAGCGCAATACCAGTGAAGTCTATGTGGTCAGCGCCGAGCGCCCTGCCGGCAGCACAGCCAACGTCGATTTCACTCCGCGTTCGGTCAACACCGGCGTAGACGCTGCGCTGGTCGACGAAATGCTCGCCAGCATGAGCCGTATCTCCGAGAAGGGCGGTTCCGTTTCCCTGCTCGCCGCCCGTGACTACGACACCCCTAACCGCGTCAGCCTCACCGAAGACGGCAGCGGTAACGTGGTGCTCAATCTGGGTGAAGACCTCGACCGTGCCTGGGCCAGTGTTGGCCGTGCGTTGGAGCAAGGTCCTTGGCGCGTTGAAGACATCAACCGCAGCCTGGGCCTGTACTACATCAACGTGGCTGAAAAGGCCGAGAAGAAAGACGACGAGCCAGGTTTCTTCGGCAAATTGTTCGGCAGCGCGCCGACCAAGGAAGAGATCGAAACCCGCGCCGAGCGTTACCAGGTTCGTTTGAGCAAGGTGGGCGAAAGCGTGCAAGTCACCGTCGAGAAGAACATCAACACCGTCGCGCCAGCTGAAACAGCGCGCAAAGTGTTGGGCGTGATTCAAGACAACCTGGGCTGATCCGATGCGTTTTGCCGTTCTCGGCAGCGGTAGCCAAGGGAACGGTACGCTGGTCGCCCACGATGACACGTATGTGCTGGTCGATTGTGGTTTCTCGTTAAGAGAAACCGAGCGACGCCTGCTGCGTCTCGGGGTCCACCCGGCGCAGTTGAGCGCGATTCTAGTGACCCACGAACATGCCGACCACGTGCATGGCGTGGGTTTACTGTCTCGGCGCTACAATCTGCCGGTGTACATGAGCCGCGGCACGCTGCGCGGGATGCGCAAACCCATCGAGCCGGCAGGTTTTCTGGCTGGTGGCGAACAACTGCAAATCGGTGCCTTGAGCATCAATGTCATCGCGGTTGCCCACGATGCCCAGGAGCCTACGCAATACGTATTCAGTGACGGCCAGCGGCGTTTCGGCGTGCTGACCGACCTGGGTTCCTACTGCGCCAGGGTGCTGGACGGTTACCGGGACCTCGATGCCTTGATGATCGAGTCCAACCACTGCAGGGATCTACTGGCACGCGGTCACTACCCTTACTTTCTCAAGCAACGGGTGGGCGGCGAGCTGGGACATTTGAACAATCACCAGGCGGCATACCTGGTGTACGAGTTGGGCTGGCAAGACCTGCAACACCTGGTCCTGGCTCACCTCAGCAGCAAGAACAACCTGCCGACGCTTGCCCGGCAATGTTTTGTCGACACCCTCGGGTGCGACCCGGACTGGCTGCAACTGGCCGATCAAGATTCAGGGCTCGACTGGCGACACATCGCCTAGCCCACCTTACTCAAAGCGGAGCCCATCATGGAAAAACGTGAAGAACTCTACCGCGGCAAAGCCAAGTCGGTGTACAAGACCGACGACGCCAACCGCCTGATCCTGCTGTTTCGCAACGACACCTCGGCGTTCGACGGCAAGCGCATCGAACAGCTGGATCGCAAAGGCATGGTGAACAACAAGTTCAACGCCTTCATTATGCAGAAGCTCGAAGCGGCCGGTATCCCGACCCAATTCGACAAACTGCTGGGCGACAACGAGTGCCTGGTCAAGAAGCTCGACATGATTCCGGTGGAATGCGTCGTGCGTAACTACGCCGCCGGCAGCCTGGTCAAGCGTCTGGGCGTGGAAGAGGGCCTCAAGCTCAACCCTTACACGTTCGAACTGTTCCTGAAGGACGACGCCAAGGGCGACCCGTTCATCAACGAATCCCACGTTGTGGCGTTCGGCTGGGGCACCGCTGAGCAACTGGCGCGCATGAAGGAGTTGTCCCTCAAGGTCAACGACGTGCTGACCAAGCTGTTCGACGACGCAGGCCTGTTGCTGGTGGACTTCAAGCTCGAATTCGGCGTATTCCACGACGGCTCCATCGTCCTGGGCGACGAATTCAGCCCCGATGGCTGCCGCCTGTGGGACAAGGACACCAAGAAGAAGATGGACAAAGACCGCTTCCGCCAAGGCCTCGGTGACGTGATCGAAGCCTACGAAGAAGTCGCCAATCGTCTCGGCGTACCGCTGTAATCGACGCAAGCATCTGATAGCACGGAAAAAAATCGCTTCGGCGCTTTGCATCCATCAATCATGCTGTTATGATGCGCGCCGTTGGAGAGATGCCAGAGTGGCCGAATGGGACGGATTCGAAATCCGTTGTACCTTCACCGGTACCTAGGGTTCGAATCCCTATCTCTCCGCCATTACATAGAAAAAGCCCCGTAGCTGAATAAGCTGCGGGGCTTTTTCGTTTCCGGCCGTTATTAATGGCTGCTTCAGGGATTTATTATAGTCCCGCCTAGCGCTGTTCAAGGCGCTCAGACGCTTTGCGATAAGCTTGATCACGCTCACGTTTATCAACGGCGACCACGAACACCGTAATTTCCTGATCGATCACTTGATACACCAGCCTGTACCCGCTACTACGCAGTTTGATCTTGTAGCAGTCAGGCAGGCTATGGAGGCGATTAGCTTCAATACGTGGGTTGTTCAGGATTTCGACTAGCTTCTTTTTGAGTTGCTGACGGAGGGTGTCTCCGAGTTTTTGCCATTCCTTCAATGCACGCGCATCAAAATCAAGGCTATAGGTCATCCAAAGAAACCCTCACGCGTTGAGGCGATGCAAGACGCTCACGTACGGTCGCCATCAAGGCTTCATCCTCTTCAGTCATCAGCACAGGCTTAAATGGCAACTGGCCGCGCTCGGCAACATATTGCAGCGCCTGGCGTATCAGTTCGGAAGGGGTGACACCGAGCTTCTCCAGTTCCAGGTAGGCGCGAGTTTTCAGGTCGTCATCGATACGGATGTTGATAGATGCCAATGGATAGCTCCTTGTGTAATGACGTTGGTCATTACATTGGGGCAATCGGGTTTCATTGGCAAGTTTGTCTGGACATACGGCAGTCGCTCTCATCTGTTGATCCTACTTTTTGGCCGTCGGCTTCGCCGGGCGCTTTTTATCGGTTTCTTTCACCGTTTCCCTTGGTCTTTTCTTCGCCTCTTGCTCGGTTACGTATTCACCTGTGACCGCATCGCGATATCTCGTTGGCATATCAGCACCCTTGACAGTATGTCGCCACGGCGGCGACTTTTTGAGACTAGCTCGCAGGCTTATGCGCACAAGGTTCCCTGTGGGTATTCTGGTTACCAAGCTTTTCCGAAACAGGTGCTTACGTTATGCGGGTTCGGCGGTTTTCGAGCAGGGTTGCGTTGGCTGGGGTAGGGCGCTAACCTTCCGCCGTCGCCCTCATGGCGATCGGTTTTGACAGGCCGAATAACGTGCGATCTCTGTGCATCCCCAAACTGGTTCCAGGCGTCTGTCTGTGCCCATTTGTTATGGCGGCTGTGCGTGGGGCATCTTCGGGTGCGCCGGGTTTCCACGTTTCCGGTCTGTCAACCCGCGTACAGCTGCCACCCAATCCTGTTTGACAGCGGGGAGTGGTAGCTTCTTTTCATAACGTGGAGTTACATCATGAAGAACAGCACCGCTGATTTTACTGAAGGGCATGCCCGCAAACTCTTTTGCGTAGCCGATGACGTCGGCACCGAAGAAGCCCTCACAAACGCCACCGAAATCCTGTCATCCGCCCTGCAAACCGCCTACCAATGCGCCGAAGATCCAGTCAGCACGCAGTCGCCCGTGATCATGGCCCTGGCTCAGTTGATTGAAAACGCGCAAGCCTTGGTGGACGCTGTCCTGGAGCGTGATTTCCCCACGGCCAAATAAATACCTGCTCCCTGAAACGAAAAAAGCCTGCTGAACTCAACGCTCAGCAGGCTTTTTTGTGGCTGCAACTCGGTCAGGCAGGCTGCGCCACCAAGCTGTTGCTCACCTTGCGGCCCAACACCAGCACGGTCGCAAACCCCAACCCCACCAACACAGTGGCCAGGCTCAACAACACCGAGCTGCCCATCTGGTCGACGATCCGTCCACCAAAGAACGAGCCCAGGGCAATGATCACCTGAAACAGCGCCACGAACAGCGGCATGCCTCGTTCCACATCCTTGGGCGCCACCACGAACATCCAGATACTGGCGCAGGCCGGGAAGGCGCCAAAGGCAAAGCCCCAGAGTGCGATCAGCACCACGGCGCCTGTCATACCGGTGGCGAAGTAGGGGAACAGGGCGGTGCTGGTCCCGATCATCAGCGCGACCAGCAGCAAGGTGTTACGCACGCTGCGGTTGGCGGCGAAGCCGGCGAACACATTGCCCAGTACGCCTGCCACGCCATACAGCAGCAACAATGAGCCAATCGTCGGCCCGTCGAAGCCGGAGCTGTGTTTGAAGAACGGCGCGACATAAGTGTACGCAGCAAAGTGCGCCAGGCCGATCAGCAGTACGGCAATCAACCCGACCCGCGCTTGTGGGTTGATAAACAGGGCTGGCAGGTCACGAACCTCAATGGCCTTTTCCGGTTTGAGGCGCGGCAGCAGGAAGACTTGCGCCAGGAGCACCGGCACACCCACCAGCGCGGTGACCAGAAAGGTCATTCGCCAGCCCATCAGGCCGCTGAGCCAGGTACCCACAGGCACGCCCAGAACGGTGGCCAGGGTCACGCCCATCATGATGATCGACGTGGCTTTCGCGACCCCAACGCCCTTGGGCGCCAGCCTGCCACTGAGGGCGATGGCCGTGGCCCAGAAACCGCCGATGCTGATGCCGAGCAATACACGGCCGAACAGCAGCAGGCTGAAATCGTTAGCTAAGGCCACCACCGAGTTGGCGATGATCATCACCAGTGTCAGGCCAATCAGCAGGTAGCGACGGTCCATGGCGCCAATGCTGACCGACAGAAACGGCGCGGCGAGGGCGGCCATGATGCCGGGCAATGTGACCATCAAACCGGCGTGGCCGGCACTGATGCCCAAGTCGCTGGCGACGTCGTTGAGCACGCCCACCGGCAGAAACTCGCTGGTCACCAGGGCAAAGGCACCCACGGCGACCGAAAGAATCGCCAGCCACTGCTGTTTGACGCTTTGTTGATTATGTTCGGGAAGGCCGCTAGGGGCCTGGCTCGCGCTTGGCATGGTGTGGGGTTCCAAGGTGAAAGTCGCCTGAAGTCAGACGCAGGAAAGGGAAGCTGGGGGCGATTATAGGAATCAGTGTCGGCAATCGTTCAGGCGCTCGTTTCGATAGTAATCATCAGAGCTATCGATGTGAGCAATCATTCGTCGGCCAACCGACTTAGAAGACACTCAATAAACACCCCTTCCGCCCGGCTCATCTTCTGCTCCCGGTTCCACAGCACGTGAATATCCACATCCGCAATGCCCTCATCCGGCGGCAGCCGCCAGAGCAGCCCGTTCTGCACATCTTCAGCCACCACATGCACCGGCAGGCATCCCAGGCCATACCCCGCAATCACCAATCGCCGCACTTCTTCCAGGCTGGATGACGACGCCACGATCCGCCCGCCGAACCCTTGCTGATCGCGAAAAATCGTCAGCGGCGAGAGCATCCCGCCGATCTGGTCGCTGGTAAAACTCACGAAGTTTTCCGACTGCAAGTCCCCTTCGACCAAGCCTGTGCGTCCGAACAATGGGTGGTGTTTCCCACAAAAAAACGCATAGCGCTGACGCAGAAACAGGTGCTGTTCCAGGCGCGGCTGTGGCCGGCGATTGAGGCTGAGCCCCAGGGTCGCGGTTTTTTCCAGCAGGGCGGCGACGATGTCGGAGCTGCGCATCACTTCGACTTCCAGCTCGACCCGTGGATGCTCGCGATGAAAACCCGCGAGAAAGTCATCGAAAGTGTCGGAATTAATCCGGCTGATCATCAGCAAGCGCACTTTGCCGATCACTTCATCCCCGGGCTTTTGCAGGGCGTTGCTCATCTGCGACACCTGGCCGTACATCTCACCGGCAATCGCGAAAATCTGTTCACCCGCCTCGGTGAGTACAAAGCGTGGGCCGCGACGCGCGATGAGTTGGCAGCCCAATTGCTCTTCCAGCCGTTTGAGCGCCTGGCTGATGGCCGGTTGCGTCAGGTGCAGGCGCGCAGCGGCGCGGCTGATGCTCAGTTCCTGGCCGATCACGCGGAAGGTGCGCAGCAGGTTCCAGTCCAGGCGGTCGTTGAGCAACGGGTGAATATCGCGGCGGGTTTCGGGCATGGCGTGGCTCGATAATAAGCACTATTTATAATCAAGATAATAAATAGAAAATTGACTAATCATAGCCCCTGGCCGAAAAATCAGGCTTAACGAGCGCCACCAGAGCGCACCGGTTTGACCTTCTCCTGCCAAAAAAATAAACAAAGGAGCCAGCCCCATGAAGCCTTCCGCTTCGCCGCAGCCTCGCCGTGCCGCGGCCGCCGCTTTTATCGGCACCATGATCGAGTGGTACGACTTTTACATCTATGCCACCGCTGCGGCGCTGGTGTTCGGTCAGCTGTTCTTCCCCTCCGATGATAAATTGTTCAGCACCATGGCCGCGTTCGGCACCTTCGCCGTGGGCTTTTTTGCGCGGCCCTTGGGCGGCATCGTGTTCGGCCATATCGGCGACCGCATCGGCCGCAAGAAATCCCTGGTGATTACCCTCGTGATGATGGGCGTGGTCACGGTGTGCATCGGCTTGTTGCCGACCTATGCCCAGATCGGCGCTGCCGCACCGGTGCTGCTGATCCTGTTGCGGGTAGTACAGGGAATTGCGGTGGGCGGTGAGTGGGGCGGGGCGGTGTTGATGGCCGGGGAACATGCGCCAAAGGGGCGTCGTAACTTCTTTGCATCCTTCGCGCAGCTGGGCAGCCCGGCGGGTTTGATCCTTTCCTTGCTGGCGTTCAGTGCCGTCACGCGTCTGCCGGAAGAAGACTTGCTCAGTTGGGGCTGGCGCCTGCCGTTCCTGGCCAGTGCCTTGCTGTTGGTCGTCGGCCTGGCGATTCGCCTGGGTGTAAATGAGTCGCCGGAGTTCCTCGAAGACAAGGCCCTGGCGGAAAAAGCCCGGGCGATCAAGAAGGACCAAGCCCCCGTGCTGGAAGTGCTGAAGACCGCTTGGCGTCCACTGTTGTTGTGCATTGGCGCCAACACCTTGGGGATTGCCGGCGTGTATTTCACCAACACCTTCATGATTGCCTACAGCACTCAGCAACTTAACCTGCCGCGCTCGTTGATTCTGGAATGCCTGTTCTTCGTCGCCATTATTCAGTTCTGCGTTCAGCCGCTGGCTGCCTGGGTGGCGGAGAAGGTCGGTGCTACGCGGTTTCTGTGCGCCATGTGCGTGCTGGCAATGGCCTCGCCGTACCCGATGTTCGTCCTGGTCAGCAGCGGCCAGGCGCCGTTGATCATCCTCGGCATAGCCCTGGCGGTGGTGTGCATGGCGTCGTTCTACGCCGTCATCGCAGGTTTTGTCAGCGGCCTGTTTGAAACCCGTGTGCGCTACACCGCGATCTCCCTGGCTTACCAGGTATGCGGCGCGCTGGCCGGCGGCCTGACACCGTTGATCGGCACCTGGCTGGCCCATCAATACCTGGGCCAGTGGTGGCCGATGGCAGTGTTTTACAGCGTGATCGCGGCGGTTTCGTTGGTATGCGTGCTGGCCTTGTCCCGCCGCCACGCCACGGCCCACCGCCTGGAAATGGCACACAGTTGAGGGAGTCAGCAATGTTGAAGATTAATGGCGAGCGCCTGTGGCGTAGCCTGATGGACATGGCCGAGATCGGCGCGACCGCACGCGGTGGCAGCTGTCGCCTGGCATTGAGCGCCGAAGACAAGGCCGGTCGCGAGCTGTTCAGTCACTGGTGTAAGGCCGCTGGCCTGACGTTGAGCGTGGATGCCATCGGCAACCTGTTCGCCCGTCGCGCGGGTGCCGACAATGACGCGGCCCCGGTGATGATCGGCAGCCACCTCGATACCCAGCCCGAAGGCGGGCGTTTCGATGGTGTGTACGGCGTATTGGCGGGCCTGGAGGTGATCCGCAGCCTCGACGACCACGGCATCCAAACGCGCAAGCCCCTGGAAATCGCGGTGTGGACCAACGAAGAAGGCGCGCGTTTCACCCCGGCGATGCTGGGCTCGGCGGTCTTTACTGGTGCCCTCGCGCTGGACAAGGCGTTGGCGACCACCGACGGTGATGGCGTCAGCGTAGCCGAGGCGTTGCGCACCACCGGCTATAACGGTGAGCGTGCATTGGGTGGGGCGGTGGATGCGTATTTCGAAGCGCATATCGAGCAAGGCCCGATCCTGGAAGACAACGCCAATAGTATCGGCGTGGTGACCGGCGGCCAGGCGATTCGCTGGCTCGATGTACGGGTCGAAGGCATGGCCGCCCATGCTGGCACCACGCCGATGGCGCTGCGCAAAGATGCTTTATACGGCGCCGCAAAAATGATCCAGGCGCTGGAAAACCTCGCTGCCGATTTTGCCCCGCATGGCCTGACTACGGTGGGTGAGTTGAGCATCGCCAAGTCGTCGCGCAACACCATTCCCGGTGTGCTCGACTTCACTGTCGATCTGCGTCATCACCGCGACGCCGATATCGACGCCATGGAGCAGCAAGTGCGCGCCCGCCTGCAGGCGATTGCCGACAACCGTGGCCTTAGCGTGACCATCACACCGCACTGGCTCAGCCCGGCCACGCCGTTCGATGCTGAGTGCGTGGCCTGTGTGCAAGCGTCGGTGGACGCGCTGGGCTACAGCCAGCAGACCATCATCAGCGGCGCCGGCCACGATGCTATCCACTTGGCGCGCTATTGCCCGACCGCGATGATCTTCATCCCCTGCGTCGGTGGCCTGAGCCACAACGAAGCCGAAGACGTCTTGCCCGAAGACGTGCGCCAGGGCACCGATGTATTGCTCAACGCCGTGTTGAAACGCGCCGGCCAGGTTCATTTCTAAAGGCTGACGCCGTGCCCATGTGGGAGCTGGCTTGCCTGCGATAGCGGTGAAGCAGGCAGTACATTGTGCTCTGACCGTGCGCAATCGCAGGCAAGCCAGCTCCCACAGGTTCTGTGTTTATCCAGGAGCATCCTATGAATACGTTTTTCCATCCCGAACAACTGCTGCATTACCCACGCAGCTACTACTCCCGTGGCCAGATGCACACACCACAGGAGGTCCCCGAGCGTGCGCGCAACCTGCTGCTGGCTGCGCAAACCCTGGGCTTTGATATCCAGCAACCGAGCGACTACGGTATGGAACCACTGCTCGCCGTGCACGGCGCTGCGTACCTGGATTTTCTTCAAGAAGCTCACCAACGCTGGAAGGAAATCCCCGAAGACTGGGGCGACGAAGTCATGTCCAACATCTTCGTACGCGAGCCCAACGCCCTGCGCGGCATTCTTGCCCAGGCGGCACGTTACCTGGCTGATGGCAGTTGCCCGATCGGTGAACTGACCTGGCGCTCGGCGTATTGGTCAGCCCAGAGCGCGGTTGCCGCTGCCAAGGCGATCCTCGATGGCGCACCTGCCGCCTACGCCTTGTGTCGGCCACCGGGGCATCACGCCCGCTTCGATGCGGCGGGCGGCTTCTGTTACATCAATAATGCGGCGGTGGCTGCGCAAGCGTTACGCCAAGGCTTCCAGCGCGTCGCGGTGCTCGATACCGACATGCACCACGGCCAAGGCATCCAGGAGATTTTCTACGACCGCAATGACGTGCTGTATGTGTCGATCCACGGCGACCCGACCAACTTCTATCCCGGCGTAACAGGCTTTGCCGAGGAAAAAGGCAACGGCGCCGGCGAAGGGTACAACCTCAACCTGCCTATGCCACATGGTGCCAGCGAAGCGGTGTTCTTCGAAAAGCTGGAGCAGGCCCTGGCAGCGGTGAAGAGCTTCTCGGCGGATGTGCTGGTGTTGTCACTGGGCTTTGATATCTACGAGCTGGACCCCCAAAGCAAAGTCTCGGTGACGCGCGAAGGCTTCGCGCGGTTAGGGCAGCGCATTCGAGGGCTGGGGCTGCCGTGCCTGATCGTGCAGGAGGGTGGTTATCACCTGGAGACCCTGGACAGTAACGCGCAGGCATTTTTCAGTACGCCAGCGGCTTGGGGGAAGCGATCAGGCGACTAAGCGCTAAAAGCCTGCTGATCAGTTTTCAGCAGGCTCTTCAAACTTCGATGAGCGTTCGTTCCCATCTCCTTGTAATAACGCTGTGTAGTCTTGCCCGCCATAAAACACGCCCACGATCGATACCGTTTTGAGATCAGGCCTCACCCTGAAAGCAATAATGGTGCTGCGACGATAGTGAGTGATGCGCAAGTGTTTCAGCAGGTCATCACGGCGCATGCCACGCAAGGGAAACAGGGCAAGGCTTTCGCAGTAGCTGACAAGATTGTCGATAAAACGCGCTGCTATAGGAGGGGAGCCGACATCGCTGATGTAGTCTTCGAGTGCATCGAGTTGGGTCAAGACCTCGGGCGAAAAAACTACAGAGTAGCTCACACTTCCCCTGTGCCTTTGCGCTGACGTCTGGCCGCCATGTGTTCGCGAACCTGTTCTGGCGATAACCCAAGCTCAGGCTTCGCCTCAAGTGCGGTCGCTGCTGGGATAACTTCGTCTCTGAGCCAATGTTCCATGGCACGATCACGCGCCAGCAACGCCCGCAGCCCGTCGCGAATCACTTCACTTTCGCTGGCATATTCGCCAGTAGCCACCTTGGCTTTGACCAGGGCAGCCATTTCAAGGGGCAAGGTGATGCTCATTTGCTGGGTTGAGCGCATGGGTGAATCCGTCAGAGGTGAGTAGGATTCAATCCTACTCGACCATTGACGTGATGCAAGAAGCAACTGATCAATGCCGATGCCCGGCACCTCGTCGTCCATCCAGAAGGGGTAGGTTTCCATGAATTGCTACGTCTCCAGTTGTGTAGGTCAGGCTCCAAGTATTGACCCGTTTTGGCGATCGCGTGGCCGTATACGGCCGATAACCTGCTGATATGTATGACTTCATATGTGTAACAGGATGATCTCGACAAACCCTCTCGGCACACGTGGCATCCCACCGGCTCCCGGACGATAATGCTCGTCACCCCGACCACTTTGGCCTGCCTCCCGTGATCATCAATTTCGACCTCAACGACCTCCAGGCCTTCCGCGCCGTGGTAGACAAGGGCAGTTTCCGCGGTGCCGCCGAGGCTATAAGAATCTCGCAACCGGCCCTCAGCCGACGCATCGAGAAGCTTGAGTCCGCCCTCGATGTGAAGCTGTTCGAGCGCACCACGCGGCGGGTCAGCCTGACCATGGTCGGGCGTGCCTTCCTGCCGCAGGTGGAGCGGATGCTCGACGATCTGGACATCGCCTTGATGGGCATCAGCAACGTCGCGTCCACACGCATGGGCAACGTCACCATCGCCTGTGTGCCCTCCACCGCGTATTACTTCATGCCCCACGTGATCTCCGAATTCCACAAGCTGTATCCGAAGATTCGCCTGCGTGTGCTGGATGCCAGTGCGGGTGAAGTGAGCAATGCAGTGGCAAGCGGTGAAGCGGATTTCGGCGTGAGCTTCAGCGGTAGCCTGGCCGACGAGGTGGAGTTCGAGCTGTTGTTGCAGGAGCGTTATGTGCTTGCCTGTCGACGTGACCACCCGTTGGCCACACGTGAGAGCGTGACCTGGACCGAAGCCTACGAACACGACTACATCAGCGTGGACAAAACCTCGGGCAACCGCTTCCTGCTCGACCAGGCGCTGCGGGGCGTGCGGGTGAAAAAGCCGAGTATCTGCGAGACCCACCACGTGACCACGATGATCGGGCTGGTGGAGGCGGGGTTGGGCGTGGCGATGGTGCCGTCGATTGCGATGCCGGCGTGTGAGCACCCAATTCTGGTGAGTGTGCCGCTGGTAGAGCCGCAGGTGATGCGCAATGTGGGCTTGATCAAGCGCCGCGGGCGGACATTGCCGCCAGCGGCGCTGGAGTTGGAGCGGTTGGTGCGGGAGATGCCGTTTCGGTCAGCGTGACACCGAGTCCAGGCCGGTGGATTGCACCTCCGGCTGGGCCTCGGGCGATGCCATGAACTGCAACAGCGCCTTGGCCCGCTCCGGGTGTTCGGCGTTCACCGGAATACCGGCGGCAAAACGGGTAACGGACTGCACGTCTTCCGGGAGCTTGCCGACAAACGTCACGCCCTTGACCGGCAGCAATTCGGCCACCTGCTGCAAGCCGACTTCGTAGTCGCCCTTGGCTACCTGCTCGCCCACCGGCACGCGTTCGATCATGGTGCCCTTGGCCGGCATACCGAGCTTCTTGAACAACTCCTTCTCGACATACACACCGCTGGCGCTGTCGGAATAGGCCACCGACTTGGCTTTGCTCAGCACAGCCTTGAGCTCGGCATCGGTATTGATCGCAGGTTTTGCCGCGCCTTCCTTCACCACCAGGCCAATGCGCGAGTCGGCCAATTCCACGCGGGAGGCGGGGTCGACCTTGCCCTGTTTGATCAGCTCATCCAGAGCGTAGCCGACCATGATCACCACGTCGGCGTGTTCTCCACGGGCCAGACGGTTGGGAATCGCTTCCGGCGCCTTGCCCATGGACGGGCCGAGAATGGTGTCGAGGGTGTCACCGCTTTGCTTGGCGTATTGCGGGCCGAGCAGTTTATAGGCAGCGGTGAAGCCACCGGAGGTCATCACCTTGAGCTGTTCGGCCTGGGCCGTCAGCGCCAGGGCACCGAGGACGACGGCCGTGAGGGATTTGAACAACGGCTTCATTGCACGGCCTCCTGCATGACTTGGCCACGGGTATTGGCGTGGCGATACAACGCCAGGGTTGAACACAAGGCACACAGCGCGGCGAACATCATCCAGTAAGCGGGGGATGCCTTGTCTTCAGTGATGTGGATGAACCAGGTGGAAATCGCCGGCGTGAAGCCACCGAAGACCGCAGTCGCCAGGCTGTAAGCCAGGGAAAAGCCTGCCACGCGCACCTCTACCGGCATGATTTCGGTCAGCGCCGGGATCATTGCGCCGTTGTACAGGCCGTAGAGGAAGGAGAACCACAACAGGGTTTCCAGCATGTGCGCAAAGCTTGGCGCGTTAACCACGTAGGACAGCGCTGGATAAGCGGTGAGAACGGTCAGCACGGTCATGGCGATCAGCACCGGTTTGCGGCCGAAGCGATCGCTGAGGATGCCGCCGATCGGCAGCCAGAAAAAGTTCGACACCGCCACCAGCAAGGTCACCAGCAGGGCATCGGAGGTGCTCAGTTGCAGCACGGTCTTGCCGAAGGTCGGTGCGTAAACGGTGATCAGGTAGAACGCGGTGGTGGTCATGGCCACCATCAACATGCCGCCGATGACCACGGTCCAGTTCTTTACCAGGGTCGCCATCACTTCACGCATGGTCGGGCGATGCTTGCGGTTGGCGAACTCTTCGGTTTCCTGCAGGTTGCGACGCAGCACAAAGATAAACGGAATGATCACGCAACCAACGGCGAAGGGAATGCGCCAGCCCCAGTCGGCAACCACCGACGGCTCCATCCACACGTTCAGGCCATAGCCCAGCGCGGCGGCGACCACGATGGAGATCTGCTGGCTGCCCGACTGCCAGCTGGTGTAGAAACCTTTGCGGCCCGGCGTGGCCATTTCAGACAGGTAAACCGACACACCGCCCAATTCAGCACCGGCCGAGAAGCCTTGCAGCAGGCGGCCCAGCAGCACCAGCAGCGGCGCCCACAGGCCAATGGTGTGATAACTGGGCACCAGCACGATCAACAGCGTACCGCTGGCCATGATCGACAACGTCACGATCAAGCCTTTGCGACGGCCCACGTCATCGATATAGGCGCCCAGAATGATTGCGCCCAGCGGTCGCATCAGGAAGCCCGCGCCGAATACGGCGAAGGTCATCATTAATGACGCAAACTCATTAGCGGCAGGGAAGAAAGCGGCGGCGATATAGGTCGCGTAGAACCCGAACAGAAAGAAGTCGAACTGTTCAAGGAAGTTGCCCGAAGTAACGCGCAATACAGCGCCTACTTTCGAGCTGGCAGCGTCAGGCCGGGAAGGGCTAGTCATGATTTTGTGTCTCCAGCGTTCTTTTTAAAGTGCTTGTTTCGCTTAAGACTTGGGATATTGGCTGACACATTTAGAAATGATAAGTGACAAATATGGATGCATTGATGCGTGTTGGCTATCAGTCAAAACGGCCACCCGATTTTTCATAGCTGTTCTATGCTTGAACCTGTATCCAATTCTTACGGATGGGAGGTGGCTATGGGCAACGAATACAAGCAGCACAATGAACCGGAACGTGAACATCCTCGGCAGCAGCCAGAGGAAGAAAAGCCGCAAACCTGGAAGCACCCCGACGACGGCACGGAGCTTTCCGAACGGGACCAGGAGCGCCCGCTGAAACCCTGACTTCAGGGCCAATACAATCTAGCTGTTGTAGGGGCGAGCTTGCTCGCGAAGAACTCATAGGCGCCGCATTCATTCAGGAGGCATGCGTTATCGTTGAGGTTTTTCGCGAGCAAGCGCGCTCCTACAGAGAACGATGTACGCTTAACTGACTGGCCCGTTCCCACAGTTGTTGTGTGAGGCTTACATAACCCTCAAGCGCTGATTAACTGCCCGATGAACAGCGCGCACATAGACGCGGCCCCGTGGCCTTTCTAAACTGCGGCTTGTCTTGGGGAAAGGGGCAGGCGCCGATGAATCGCAATGAATTACGCAAGGCCGACATCAACCTGATGGTGGTCTTCGAAGCGCTGATGCTTGAGCGCAATGTGACGCGGGTGGCGGAGAAGCTGTTTCTCGGCCAGCCGACTATCAGCTCGGCCCTCAATCGCCTGCGCACTTTGTTCAACGATCCGTTGTTCATTCGCGTCGGCCATCGCATGGAACCCACGGCACGAGCCGAGGAAATCATCCAGCACCTGTCGCCGGCCCTGGATTCCTTGTCATCGGCCCTGAGCCTGACCCATGATTTTGATCCGTCCATCAGCACCATGACCTTTCGCATCGGCCTCTCCGATGACGTTGAGTTCGGCCTGTTGCCGCCCTTGCTGCGTGCCTTGCGCCAGGAAGCGCCGCAGGTGGTGTTCGTGGTGCAGCATGTGGATTATTGGCGCATTCCCGACCTGCTGGCGTCCGGCGATATCACCGTGGGCATCACCCAGACCCGCGGCCTGCCGGCAAATGCCAAGCGCAAGCTGCTGCGGCATATCCGTCCCTGCCTGCTGCGTGCCGATGCCTCGGACACGCCGCTGACCCTCGACGAATATTGCTCACGGCCCCATGTGCTGGTATCCCACACCGCCAACGTGGCCGGTTTTGCCGATGAGTGGTTGGCCGAAGTCGGCCGCAAGCGCCATGTGGTGCTGTCGGTGCCGCAATACAGCTCGCTGCCGGCCTTGCTCGCCGGCACCGACATGATCGCCAGCCTGCCGGACTACACCGCCCAGGCCATGGCCGCCAGCGGGAACCTGTTCTGCGAGCCGTTCCCGTTTCAAACCCCGACCCTGGACTTGTCGATGGTCTGGCTCAGCCACGTCGACACCGACCCGGCGGAGCGCTGGATGCGTTCGCGGCTGGAGGCGTTCATGAGCGACAAGCTCCCGGCGCCAAGCTGAAAGCAACTGTAGAGACTGCTTGGCGCTTTCAACTTGCCGCTTGCAGCTGTTCCTCACACACCCTCACCACTTGCTCACGAAACCAAATATTGGCGCTGTCTTGCCCATTGGTTTCGTTCCAGTGCATATCCAGGGTGAACCCCGGCAAACCGTTGGGCGCTTCGCACACACCGAACCCCGGCGTCGGCGCCAGTAACTTCTGCACGCGGCGTGGCAGGGTGACGATGAAGTCGGTGCCGGCAATCATTTTCAACGCCGCGCTGTAGCTGTTGGCCCGCGCAATCACCTGGCGCTTGCGCGCCTGACGTGCGAGCCAGCCGTCGATCATATTGGTGTCCGATGTCCACGGTGTGGGGAACACGTGACGCCGCTCGATGAAGGATTGCAGGCTGAACGCCGGTTCCCTTGGGGCCGAGCGCTGGTCGCACACACAGACCAGGTCATCTTCCAGCAGCATCTGGGTCTTGAAGTCTTTATGGGTGCGATGAAAGTGCGGGCCGAAGCAGATCACCAGGTCGAGGCGGCCTTCACGCAGGTCATCGACGGGAATGTCGGCTTCCAGCTTCTGCACATTGACGATCACCGGCAGGTCGGCATGGTCGAAGTGCTTCAACAGACGCGGCAGGATCAATTGCTCGAAGTATTCCGGGGCGCACACATTGAAGGTCACCGCCTGTTGGGTCGGGTCAAAGGCCTGGCCGCCGGCGTGGCACAGGTTGATGCTTTCCAGGATCTTCTGCACATGCCCGTACATGGTGGTGGCCTTGTACGTCGGACGCATACCGGCCCGCGTGTTGATAAACAGCTCATCCTCAAAGCTGGTGCGCAACTTTTTTAGGCTGTAGCTCACCGTGGACTGGCTGACGAACAGCGTTTCGGACACATCAGTAACGCTGCTCTGGTCATAGACGGCGATAAACACCATCAAATCCTGCATATCGAGCTTTCTGAGCGAGTTACTGTTTAGCATCGGTTTCGTCCGTAAACCCTTTGTACCGAACTCAGTACAAGACTGAGCAAAATGTTAACGGAACGCTCGTACCAATAGAAAGCTCTGTAGGACCCTTCAATGTTTTGTGGGGGACAAATACTGTTTGTAATACGACGTCAGCGGATATGTCGTACGTAATGCCGGGGGTTGAAGCGCAGGACCATCAACAGCATCACCACAGTCACCGTTGTCAGCGACCACCAGGCTCCTTCAAAGCTGCCCAGTTGGTCGCGGATCACTCCGGTAATCAAGGGCGACACCCCGGCAATCAGGTAACCGATGCCCTGTACAAACGCGGTCAGGCTACCGGCGCGCCGTGGGTTGTCGAGGTGGTCCAGAGACACAATCAGGCTCATGGGAAACAGCCCGCCAATACCCAGGCCGAGCAGGCAAGGCCATAGCAGGCTCCAGTGTTGCGGGCTCAGGATCAGGCCGCAGAACCCGAGAATAATCAGCACCAGCAGCCCCGCAATCACGCCGCGTTTATCCTGGCGCCGGTTGGCGATGGCCGGGGTGACCAGGCCGGAGATGACCTCCATGGCGGTCAGCAAACCCAACAGCAATCCGGCGTTCTGCTCGCTCCAGCCCTGTTCGACGTAGTACGGCGCCAGCCACGCCAGTACACAGGTGTAGGACGCCGTGCCGAGGCCAAAAAAGATCGCCAACAGCCACGCGCGACGATTGCTGAAAAATGACTCGCGGGGGGTCGAACCGGCTTGCGGCAAGGGTGGCAAAACTGAACGCTGCGCATACCAGAACACCAGCGCCAACAGCGCCAGCGCTGCCCAGATCGCCAGGCCGATACGCCAGCTGCCGGTGCGCACTTGCACCAGAGGCGAGAGTGATGCCGCCAGCGCAGCGCCGCCCATAATCGCCGTCACATACAGGCCCATGAACAGCGAAACGTCGGAGCTGAATCGCGACTTGATCAGCGTCGGCATCAACGCCTGAATCAGCGCAATACCCACCCCTGCGGCAATTGCGCTGACGATCAGCTCCAGCGCCGAATCCAGGAACAGGCGCGATAACGTCGCCAGCCCAATCACCAGCAGCGACAGCACAATACTGCGATGCTCGCCCAGGCGCTTGGCCAGGCCCATGCCAAAAAACATCGCCAGGCCCATGGCCATGACCGGCAACATGGTCAGCAAGGCGGCGCTGCTGAAACTCAACGGCACATCCACGCGAATCGACGACAATAACGGCCCCACAGCCGCCATCGACGGGCGCAGGTTAAGGGCGACCAGCACCACGCTGATCATCAGCCATACGGCGGTGGTGGGTTTTACTTGAACGTTTTCCATGGGCCTGCCTTGATGGGACAAGGGCGAATCAGGCCATGCAGGAGCGAGTGGAGCAAATCAGAAAGTCGTTGGGGCTATCTAAAAATCACAGATAACTGACGCACCGCCGATCAAAATGTGGGAGGACAAGCCCCCCACATTTTTACCGCGCGTGTCAGTAGCCAACGGTGAAGCGCTGACGCGAGTGTTTCGGTGTTTCGACCTCGTCGATCATGGCGATGGCGTAGTCGGCAAAGCTGATCGAACTGTTACCTTCACTGCTCACCAGCAGGTCATCCTGGCCCAGGCGGAATTTGCCGGTACGCTCGGTTCCGTCGAACAGCGCCGAGGGCGACAGGAACGTCCAATCCAATTCCTGTTCCTGGCGTAGCGTTTCCAGGAACTCAGCCCCGGCACCGGCTTCGGCCTTGTACTCTGCCGGGAACCCCGGGCTGTCGATGACGCGGCTGCCGTCTGGCAGCAACAGCGAACCCGCACCACCCACCACCAGCAGGCGTTTGACCCCGGCCTTTTTCACCGGGCCGATCACGGCGCTGGCCGGCAAGGTGGCGAAGTGCGCGGCGCTGATCACCACATCGCTGCCGCTGATGGCGTGTTGCAACGCTTGTGCGTCCAGGGCGTCGACCTGTTTGGCCGTGACACCCGGGCGTACGCCCAGCTTTTCGGTATTGCGGGCGATGGCGGTGACGGTATGCCCACGGCGCAGGGCTTCTTCCAGCAGTTGGCTACCGGCACGGCCGGTAGCACCAATGATTGCGATTTTGCTCATGACGTTCTCCATCAGGGTTAGGGTTTAAAGCCAATCACCACTTCATTTCGCCCTTGGCGACTTTGGCGCTCAGTTCCAGCGAGCTTTCGTCGGCGAGGGTGGGGTAACGCTGTTTCATGGCCGCGATCAGGGCGGCGGAATCCTTGGCCTTGGCGGTTTCGATGTCGAAGGCCTTGATGTAGTCGGCGGTAAATTTCACTGAGGCCAGTGATGGGGTACCCAGGTAGTGGCCAGGGATCACGGTTTGTGGCTTCAAGCCTTCAATACGCTCAAGGGTGCTCAGCCAGTCTTTATGGGATTGCGCGCTCTGAGTGTCAGCCATCCACAGGTGAATGTTTTCGGCGACCACCACACCACCGACCACGGCTTTGATCGACGGGATCCACACAAAGCTGCGATCCGGCTGCGGGCCGCCCAGACCGATCACTTCCAGCTGTTGCCCTTCAAGGGTCAGGCTGTGGCCCTGCAGCACCTGCGGCACGACGGTCTTGGCGGGTTTGTCGGCGCCCATTTTCGGGCCCCAGAATTCCAGCTTGCCGGCGACGGTGGCGTTGATATGGTCGACCACCGGTTGCGGCGCCAGCACCTTGGCGTCGGGGAAGGCGGCGGTCAGGGTGTCGAGGCCGAAGTAGTAGTCCGGGTCGCCATGGCTGATATAGATGGTGGTCAGGTGTTTGCCGCTGGCGCGGATCTTCTGCACCAGTTGCTCGGCCTGGCCTTTGCCGAACTGGGCATCCACCAGGATCGCGTCTTTGGCACCGCTGACCAGCACCGAGCTGACGGGAAAGATCGCCGCTTCGCCTGGGTTGTACACGTCCAGTTTCAGTTCTGCGGCTGCTGCGTGCGCGGCGAAGGCCAGGGCGGCAGTGGCCAGGGTCAAGCGTTTGAGGGTCGAGAACATCGGGCAGCTCCTGCCATTGGTAAGGGGTGGATAGAGCTTAGTTGCATAAAACACCACAAAAAATGCGATGCTGGGACATAGTTTGTTTCTGAAATCGGGCAGATCATGGATCGTCTTCAAGCAATGCGCGTGTTTGTTACCGTGGTGGACCTGGGCAGCCAGTCTGCTGCCGCCGATCATCTGGACCTGTCGCGCCCGGTGGTCTCGCGCTACCTGGCCGAGCTGGAAGACTGGGTTGGCGCGCGCCTGCTGCACCGCACCACGCGCAAGCTCAGCCTCACCGCTGCCGGGAGCGAAACCCTGCCGCGCTGTCGGCAATTGCTGGAGTTATGCGGCGATATGCAGGCCGCCGTCAGCGAGCCGGATGACGCACCCCGGGGCTTGTTGCGCCTGAGCGTCAGCACCTCGTTCGGCCAGGCGCAGCTGGGCGCGGCCATTGCCGAATACGTCAAGCGCTACCCGTTGGTGACGGTGGATTTGCAGATGCTCGATCGCACGGTGAACCTGGTGGATGAACGCATCGACCTGGCGATCCGCACCAGCAATGATCTGGACCCCAACCTGATCGCCCGACGCTTGACCGTGTGCCGCTCGGTGGTATGCGCCACACCGGCCTATCTGCGAGAGCATCCGGCGCCGCAGAAAGTCGAAGACCTGGCCCGGCACAACTGCCTGACCCACTCCTACTTCGGCAAGAGCCTGTGGCATTTCGAAGAACAGGGCGAGCACGTGTCGGTGCCGGTGCACGGCAATATCACCGCCAACGAGGCCAGCACGCTATTGCGTATCACCCTGGCCGGGGCAGGGGTGGCGATGCTCCCCAGTTATCAGGCCGGTGACCTGATCCGCAGTGGTGAACTGGTGCGCTTGCTGCCCGCCGCAGAGCCCCGGCAGATGAACATCTACGCGGTGTACGCCTCGCGCAAGCACATGCCCTCGGCGCTGCGCAGCCTGCTGGATTTTCTGGTGCTGCGGTTTCCCGAAGCGCCCGCGTGGGACGTCGGGCTTTAAGGCGATATAAACGCGCTGAATGGCAGCCAATCATGGCAACTTGCGCTGACTGACCTATGCTTTAAACAGCGCCGTGTAGATCCGTTCAGAGGTCTGTGCCATGAGTATCAAAACCAGAAAGTACCTGACGATTTTCACCCTCTGCGCATTGGCGACTGCGTTGTACGGGACAGCCGCCTATCGCGTCGAACAAACACGCATGCAACCGGCGGCGTTCGCCATCAGCTGCCATCAGGACCAATGCGTTCCCCGCACCGGCAGTTTCAGCGCGCTCAGGTAGGCTGCTCGGCCTTCAATTGCTCGCGAAACGCCTTGGGTGAAAACCCGACCCTGCGCCGAAACAGGCGCGAGAAGTTGGTCGGGTCGGAAAAGCCCAGCACCTCGGACATCTCATTGATGGTCATGCTGGTGTAGGTCAACAAACGCTTGGCTTCCAGCAACTGGCGGTCATGCATGATCTGCAACGCCGGCTGCCCGCCCAACTCCCGACAAGTTCCGTTCAAGTGTGAGACCGAGATGCCCAACTTGTGGGCCAGGTCTTCAATCTTGGGGTGCTCGCGATAGTGTTGCTCGACCAGTTGAGTGAACCGGCGAAAATACTCGCGACCACGCGGCGCCCTTGGATGGCGGCGCTGAATCGCCTGGCGGCTGACCCACACCAGCAACACGCTGACCAGTGCGTGCAACATCATGTCCCGTGCCGGTTGATCATCGGCGTATTCGTCCTGCAAGCGGGCGAACAGGTTGTTCAAGTAGTCGCTGTCCTTGCCTGCCGGATAACTGCCCAGGGTTTGCAGACCGTCGACTGTGGCGCCCAGTTGCGCCTGCAAATGACTGACCAGCGGCGCCGAAAGGGTCAACACGTAACCCTGCACATCTTCGGAAAAACGAAAGCCATGCACGCACAGTGGCGGTAGCACTTGCAGGCTCGCTTCATTGAGGGTGGTACGCTGGCCTTCGATTTCCAGTTGAGCCTGGCCTTTGTGCACATACAGCAGCTGGCACAGATCCGCGTGCCGGTGGGGCTGGATTTCCCACTGGTATTCCCGACTGCGCCGGGAAATGGTTTCGCAGTGCAACAAATCGGGCGTCGGCCACTGCTGGCTTTCCCCGTAAAGCTTGAAGACCGGAATCGCGGTTTTGGTCATGGTTTCAATCCGATACTCAGGATAATGGTTCGGTAATCGCCCCGATTGGCGAAAAGCACAGGCTTTGAAGCAGTTTTCACCTTCTTATGCGGTTCGCTCAAGTGAAAAATGTCAGCCACAAGTCCACTGACAACTCTTTCACTCGATACGTTCGAGTCAAGCGTGAAGGCCATAAAAATAATGAAAACCCTGAAAACTCAAGTCGCCATTATTGGTGCCGGTCCGTCTGGATTGCTGCTCGGCCAATTGCTGCACAACGCGGGCATTCAAACCCTTGTTCTAGAGCGACAGAGCGCCGATTACGTGCAAGGGCGCATCCGCGCCGGTGTGTTGGAGCAGGGTATGGTCGAGCTCTTGCGTGAGGCCGGGGTGAGCCAACGCATGGACACTGAAGGGTTGGTGCACACCGGCTTTGATATTGCGCTTAACGGCCAACGTGTTCCCATCGATCTCAAGGCATTGACCGGTGGCCAGTCGGTGATGATCTACGGCCAGACCGAAGTCACCCGCGACCTGATGGCCGCCCGCGCAGCCGCCGGCGCTACCACCCTGTACGAAGCGTGCGATGTTCAGCCCCATGATCTGAAAACTGATCGACCCTGGCTGACGTTCAACCATCAAGGCCAAGCCTATCGCCTGGAGTGCGATTACATCGCCGGGTGCGATGGTTTCCATGGCATCGCCCGGCAATCGATTCCGGCAGAGGCGTTGAAGGTATTCGAACGGGTCTATCCCTTCGGTTGGCTGGGGGTGCTTGCCGATACGCCGCCGGTACACGCCGAGCTGGTATACGCCAAACATCCACGGGGTTTTGCCCTGTGCAGTATGCGCTCCCCGACGCGCAGCCGTTATTACCTGCAAGTGCCGCAGGACGAGGCCGTGGAGGATTGGTCGGATGATCGTTTCTGGGATGAGCTGAAAACCCGCTTGCCCGCTTCATTGGCGCAGCAGTTGGTGACCGGCCCATCGATTGAAAAAAGTATCGCGCCGCTGCGCAGCTTCGTGGTGGAGCCCATGCAGTACGGGCGCCTGTTCCTGCTTGGTGATGCCGCACATATCGTCCCGCCCACCGGCGCCAAGGGGTTGAACCTGGCGGCCAGTGACGTGAGCACGTTGTTCCGGATTTTGCTCAAGGTGTATCGCGAAGGGCGCCTGGACTTGCTGCAACAGTACTCGGCGATCTGCCTGCGCCGGGTATGGAAAGCCGAGCGGTTTTCCTGGTGGATGACCTCGATGCTGCACGAGTTTCCCCAGGCGGATGCCTTCAGCCAGCGCATTGCCGAGAGCGAGCTGGACTATTTCATTCACTCGGATGCCGGGCGCAAAACCATCGCAGAAAATTACGTCGGGCTTGCGTACGAGCCTATCGAATAGCCTGCTATCGTATCGAGCATTCCTGCGGGCGATTTTGTCCCGCGGGCCTTGCTCGAAGGTTCTGCCGTGACTCACCTCAATCAACCCGCCCCAACCGTTCCCGCCGTGCGCAGCATTCTTGCTGCGCTGATGATGGCGATCTTCCTTGGTGCCCTGGACCAGACCATTGTCGCGGTGTCCATGCCGGCCATCTCCGCGCAGTTTCATGACGTCAACCTGTTGGCCTGGGTGATCTCCGGCTATATGGTGGCGATGACCGTGGCGGTGCCGATCTACGGCAAGCTTGGCGATCTGTATGGGCGCCGGCCCATGATGCTGATCGGCATGGGCCTGTTCACCCTGGCGTCGCTGTTTTGTGGCATGGCGCAAAGCATGGAGCAATTGGTGCTGGCGCGAATTCTCCAGGGCATCGGTGCCGGCGGGATGATTTCGGTGAGTCAGGCGATCATCGGCGACATCATCCCCCCTCGCGAACGTGGGCGGTACCAGGGCTATTTCAGCAGCATGTACGCGGTGGCCAGCGTGGCCGGGCCGGTGTTGGGCGGTTACATGACCGAGTACTTGTCGTGGCGCTGGGTGTTTTTGATCAACCTGCCGCTGGGCGCCGGCGCCTGGTACGTGGCCCATCGCACCCTGGTGGGGCTGCCGGTGCCACAGCGCAAGCCGATCATTGATTACCTCGGCACGGTGCTGATGATCATCGGCCTCACCGCCTTGTTACTGGGCATCACCGAAATCGGCCAGGGCCATCATTGGCGTGACGCTCAAGTGCTGGGGTTGCTGGCCTGCGCGCTGCTGGCGTTGAGTGTGTTTGTGTGGCACGAACGCCGCGCCCGTGAGCCGTTACTGCCGATGCACCTGTTCGCCAACCGCAGTGCGGTGTTGTGCTGGTGCACGATTTTTATCACCAGCTTCCAGGCGATTTCCCTGAGCGTGCTGATGCCCCTGCGTTACCAGAGCGTGACCGGTTCAGGTGCCGACAGCGCAGCCTTGCACCTGTTGCCGCTGGCGATGGGGTTGCCGATGGGCGCTTATTTTGCCGGGCGCATGACCTCGGTGACTGGTCGTTACAAACCGATGATCTTAAGTGGCGCGTTGTTGAGCCCGCTGGCGATTCTCGGCATGGCCTACAGCGCGCCCCAGGCGTTGCTGCTCACCAGCGTATTCATGCTGTTGTGCGGCATCGCCGCCGGTATGCAGTTCCCGACCTCGCTGGTGGGTACGCAGAACTCGGTGGAACAACGGGACATCGGCGTCGCTACCAGCACCACCAATCTGTTTCGTTCCCTGGGCGGGGCGGTGGGGGTGGCCTGCATGTCGGCACTGCTGCTGGCGCTGTTGCACGACTCCAGTTTCGCCCACCTGGCCAGCGGCGCACTGGTGGCCGAAGGCAGTTCCGGCAACGTGCTGCTCGATGGTCTCAACGCAGCACCCGGCTCGGCGCAGGATGCGTTGCGCGGCGAGTTGGCGGTGACGTTTCGGCATTTGCTGATGGTGAGTGCGGCGGTGTCGCTGTTGGGGTTGGCGGCGGCGCTAGTGATGCCCAACCGGGTACTGCGCGGCCGTGAAGACAAGGCTCGATAACTGCGACCAACGGTACATCGCCCTCTGTAGGAGCGAGCTTGCTCGCGAAGAACGTCAACGATAACGCGGGCTTTCTGAGTGAACGCGGCGTCTTTGAGTTTTTCGCGAGCAAGCTCGCTCCTACAAAAAGCCAACGGATCAGGGGCTGTAATACCCGACCGCAACCATGAAATGCCCGCTTTTGCGCACATAGGCGTGTTTGTTCTCGACCTTGCCGGTCACCGGGTTTTTCCAGCGGTACTTGTATTCCCCCTGATCCTGCTCGGCCATCATCTTGAGAATCGGCTCACCCACCGGTTTGCCGTCCGGGTCCTTGATCTTGGCGAAGTCGGTATTTATCAGGCGCAAGTTGGTGCCGTGTGCCACGTAACGCCGCGTATCCAGGTCGACCACGAATACATACAGGTCATCCTGCAGGAAGCCGCCCTGCAATGAGTTGATTGCCTTGAGGGTGCCGGTTTCATCTTTCACCAGCGCATCCACCGCCTTGTTACGCAGCGCCCGTGCCTGTTCCGGCGTGGCGCGTGGCAGGTAATAACCCACCGCCAGGATGCGTTTGCCTGCCCGCTGATAAAACACATGCTTGTGTTCGACCTTGCCGTCATTCCAGTTTTGCCAGCGATAATCAGCCTGCTGGATACCCTGGCTTTCGGGGACCTTGAGTGCTTCCTTGAATGACTGACGCAAATCCGGCCCGAGCACCTCCGATACGTCGCGACCGATCAGCGCGGAGGAGGGCCCGCCACTGGCCAGCAGCACGCCCTCGGTATCGACCACGAAGACGTAGCGGTCCTGGTCGATGAATTCGCCTTGGCGACTGAAGGCCGCAAAGGCCTTGTCACCGTGTTGCTGGTAATACGCCAAGGCTTTTTCCAGCAGGGCCTTGGCGGCCTGGGCATCCGCTTCCTGAGCCGTTGCGGCATGCACCTGGCTGCAACACAACAGCAGCAGCCAGGTGAGTCGGAGCAGTGTGTTCATATACCCGTCCCTCGATCTTGTTGGTGTGACAAGAGCGTAGACGGTTGCTCGGGAATCAGAAGGGTTTGGTTGGCAGGTATTTGCCGTCCAGAGTGATGACCGCACGGGAGCCGCCGTCCGGGTCTTCGACTTTCTTGATGTCCAGCTTGAAGTTAATCGCGCTGATGATGCCGTCGCCGAATTGCTCATGCACCAGGGCTTTCAGGGTAGAGCCGTAGACCTGCAGCATTTCGTAGAAACGGTACATGGTCGGGTCAGTCGGCACACCGCTTGGGAAGCTGCCGCGCAGTGGGACGCTTTGCAGCAGGCGGCTGGCATCCTCGTCGAGGCCGAGTTTGCCGCACACGATGTCGGCCGCCTCCTTGGGCAATGGGTGCTGGCCGAGCAGGGCGGCGGTGACGAACGCCAGGCTCAGGCCGGTGCCGTCGGTGAGGTCCTGCCATGACAGATTTTTGCGCGCCTTGAGGTCGATAACGGTATCGGCCAGGGCCAGGCGTGGGGTTTGCGCGAATTGGGATTGCAACATGGTGATGTCCTCTTGGGTGGATAAGGTTCAGGCCGCGTGGGCGCGGGTGGTTGGATGCTCAAGCAGGGAGACGAAGCGCCCGCTGCGTCCGTCCAGCGCGTCGATGCCGCCGGTTTCGATGTCATATACCCAGCCGTGCAGGTTCACCCGGCCTTGTTCCAGGGCCAGGGCAACGCTGGGGTGAGTTTTGAGATTAGCCAACTGGGCGACCACGTTTTCGCGCACCAACGAATCCAGGCGTGCAGCGTCCGAGGTATGCGTACGGGAGGCATTGATCACCTTGGCCGACTCGGCATGGCGCAACCAGTTGGCCACGGCCGGCAGATGGTCCAGGCACTTGCAGGTGGAGATCGCAGTCATGGCGCCGCAGTCCGAATGCCCGCAAATCACGATGTCGCTGACCCCCAGTACCGCCACTGCATATTCGACGGTGGCCGACACACCGCCCGGCTCCGGGCCGTAGGACGGCACGATGTTGCCGGCATTGCGGATCACGAACAGATCACCGGGTTCCTGCTGGGTCAGAAGCTCCGGGACAACACGGCTGTCGGAGCAGGACACAAACAAGGTGCCGGGGTTTTGTGTGGTCGCCAGGTGCTTGAACAAGTCGCTGCGTGGGGAAAAGGCTTCACGTTGAAATTTGCGAAAGCCATCGATGAGATGCTGCATGGTGGTTCTCCTTGCGTCGCTGATGGGGCAAGGATGGAAGTTTTCGGCTATAGCGTCCAAGACCGGTTTACGATGATCTCTATAAGTCATGCCTATAGTTGGAGCATTGCCGATGCTGCTGCGTCATATCCGTTACTTGCTCGCCGTTGCCGAGCACCGCAACTTCACCCGCGCCGCCGAAGCGCTGCATGTGTCGCAGCCGACCCTGTCCCAACAAATCAGGCAGCTGGAAGAAAGCCTCGGCGCGCCACTGCTCGACCGCTCCGGGCGCAGCATCAGCCTGACCGATGCGGGGCAAGCCTACGTGCGCTTTGCGCGCCTGGCCTTGCAGGATCTGGAGGCTGGCAGCCGCGCCATGCACGATGTGCAAGACCTCAGCCGCGGGCACTTGCGCCTGGCCATGACGCCGACCTTCACCGCCTACCTGATCGGGCCATTGCTGGCCCGCTTCAACCGGCTGTATCCGGGCATTACCCTGAGCATCGAAGAATTGACCCAGGACCGCATCGAAGCCGCCCTGGGTGAGGACCTGCTGGATATCGGTATCGGGTTCACCGGCGAACATGGGCCGGACATTGAGTGTGAGGCGCTGTTTGTCGAACAACTGAGCGTAGTGGTCAGTGCCAACCATCCCGAGCTACATCGACTGGCCTGGCTCGATCACCCCCTGGTGCTGCTGAACACCGGCTTCGCCACCCGCCGCCATATCGATGACTACTGCCGCCGGCAAGGTGTGAAACCCCGCATCGCCATGCAAGCCAACTCCATCAGCGCAATCATCGAAATCGTGCGCAACACGCCACTGGCGACCGTCCTGCCCCAGGCTCTGGCCGAGGCGCAGACGGGTCTGCGCGCATTGATCATCGACCCACCGCTGCCGCAGCGTACTGCCGCACTATTGAGCCGCAAGGGCGCCTACCGCAGCGCCGCGTGCAGGGCGTTCGTCGAGTTGATCAAGGCGCAGCCAACCACTGACTGACAACACCCCCATACACACCCGTCGCCACACTCAGGTGCAACCACTGATCCACATAGCTCTTCCAGGCCACATCATCGCGGGGCAGCAGGAAGGCTTTTTCACTGTACTGCATCGGCCGCTCAGGGTTGACCGCACACAACCCAGGCTTGAGCTTCTGCTGATACCGCGCCTCGCTGGCATCGGTAATCATCACATCGGCCTTGCCCGCCAGCAGCTCATCAAAAATCGTCACGTTGTCATGCAGACGAATCTGCGTCTGGCCCAGGTGGGCACGGGCAAACACTTCATTGGTGCCACCTGCCGGCTCGATCACTCGCACCTGGGGCTGGTTGATCTGCTCAACCGTCTGATAACGCTGCACATCGGCGCAACGCACCAGCGGGATCTTGCCGTCGACCCCGAGGGATTGGCTGAAGAACGCCTTTTTCTGCCGCTCCAACGACACGGAAATCCCGCCCACGGCAATGTCGCAGCGCTGGGCGAGGAAGTCCGGCATCAACGTTTTCCAGGTGGTGGGCACCCACTTGATCGTGGCGTTGAGGCTCTTGGCCAGGGATTCGGCCATGGCAATATCAATGCCCTCATAACCGCCATCGGCGCGCAACGAGGTATAGGGCTTGTAGTCGCCCGTGGTGCAAACGGTCAGGGTGCCGCGCGGGATCACATCGTCAAGACGGGACGGGGCAGTGTCGGCCTGGGCGATGTTGGTCAGGCTTGCCAGCACGCAGAGGGCCAGAGGCGCTTTCATGGGGTCGAGTCCTTGGGGCACGGTCGGGGGGGCTTATTATTTCCAGCGTGGAGCAGGGTGGCAAGGTGCGGTTAAACGTGCCGAATATCGCCAGTTCATGGGCGAGGTCGGCGAGCAGGATTGGCGTTGGTACCTGCATCAGGCGTGACGGAGTTTACGGTGGCGGCTTTCGACCTTTTTTTCACGTTGCAGTGGTTAAGCTGTGAATCAAGGTCGTTCACTACCGTTTTACCCACATGAGCCCGTGATGTCGCCACAACCTCCATCCCCCATCGAGACTGAATTCACCGAGCGCTGTGACCGTGAGCATGCCAGGGTCTGCGGTGATCCGCGTCCGCCAAGGCTGTTGCAGCGCCTGGCCGCGTGGCGGGATGCGCGGCTGGTTCGCCATGCACTGAAGGTCGCGGGTGAGCCAGGGCTCATCCTTGACCTGGCCTGTGGTTCGGGGCGGTTCTGGCCGGTCCTGGCCGAGCACGTCAACCGGGTGATCCTGGCCTCTGACAACTCCCAGGCCATGCTCGACCACGCGCGCACCCATCACCCGGGCACGTTGCTCAAGCGTGTCAAAACCTTCCAGGGCTCGGCGTTTTCGATTGGCCTTTCAGCCAATGCGGTGGACTGCATTTTCTGCCTGGAGTTGTTTCGCCATGTGCCCAGCAGCGATGCGCGACTCCTGTTGTTGCGCGAGTTTCACCGCGTCAGCCGCGACACGGTGATTGTTTCCGTAAGCGTGGGTACGTCGGTAGAACAGGAGTTTCGTCAGGCTGGCTTCAAGATCCTGAATTACCAGGAATTCCTGCCGGGCTCCAAGTTGTGGTGTGTGTACGTCCTGCGTAAGAGAGGCTAACCCCCCATCTGTCGGACTATTCTTTATCTCCTGTCGGAGTTTTCATGATGGTGTGTGCACTGCGGATGCTCGCAAGCGCCTTTGGCGATATATACTGCGCGCCATTCTTCAAGGGAGAGCCGTGTGGCCATCGATATTCACTGGATCTGCGACAACGATAGCCTCGGCCAGCATTGCGCCCAATGGCAGCAGTTGCCATTCGTCGCCCTCGACACCGAATTCATGCGGGTCGACACCTTTTATCCCATTGCCGGGCTGATCCAGATCGGTGATGGCGTACGCGCTTACCTGATCGATCCCCTGACCATCGACAACTGGCAGCCCTTGGCCGCCTTGCTGGAGAACCCGGCGGTGATCAAGGTGGTGCACGCCTGCAGCGAAGACCTGGAAGTGCTGCTGCGCCTGACCGGCAGCCTGCCCGCGCCTTTGTTCGACACCCAGTTGGCTGCGGCTTACCTCAACCTTGGTTTTTCCATGGGTTATTCGCGCCTGGTGCAAGCCGTGCTGGATATCGAGCTGCCCAAGGGCGAAACCCGCTCGGACTGGCTGCAGCGGCCATTGTCCGAGACGCAGGTCAGCTACGCCGCCGAAGACGCGGTGCACCTGGCCGAGGTCTATATTCGCCTGCGCCCGCAGCTATCGGATGACAAATACGCCTGGGTCCTGGAAGACGGCGCCGAACTGGTGGCCAACCTGCGCCGCGAAATCGACCCTTTCGAGGTGTACCGCGACGCCAAGCTGGCGTGGAAACTGTCCCGTGCCCAACTCGCCGTGCTGCGTGAATTGTGCGCCTGGCGCGAGCAACAGGCCCGCGCTCGCGACCTGCCGCGCAACCGCATCATCCGCGAGCATTCGCTCTGGCCGTTGGCCAAATCCCAACCGGATAACCTGGCGGCGCTGGGCAAGATCGAAGACATGCACCCGCGTACCGTGCGTCAGGACGGCCAGTTTCTGCTGGACCTGATCAAGCGTGCCGGTAGCGTGCCGATGGACCAGTGGCCTCCCGCCGTTGCCGAACCGTTGCCGGTGGACGCCGCCGCGCTGATCAAGCAACTGCGCGCTCTGGGCCAGACGTTCGCCGAGCGCCTGGAGATGGCGCCGGAACTGATGCTGCGCAAGAAAACCCTCGAAGCCCTGGTCAAAAGTGGCTACCCCGATGGGCCTTACCAATTGCCAGACTCGCTGCGTGGCTGGCGCCGCGAGCTGATGGGCCAGGCGCTGCTCGACAGCCTGGCCAATGCCGGAGAACAGCCTTGAAACGTATTTGCTCCATCTACCGCAGCAAGAAAAAAGACGGCATGTACCTCTACGTGCTCAAAAGCGATGCCCTGGAGCGTGTGCCCGAGCCGCTGATGGAAGCCTTCGGCAAGGCGCATCACGCGTTTGACATGGTGCTGACGCCGGAGCGCAAGCTGTCGCGCGAAGACATCACCGTGGTCCTGGAAAACCTCGACAAGCAGGGCTACCACCTGCAAATGCCGCCGGCCGAAGACGAGTACATCGAGCACTTGCCCGAAGAGTTGCTGCGTCGCAACGACCCGATGTGATCGATCAGTGCCCGCGTCAGGGCACAGGCTTTAAATGGAATCGTATTAGACGACGGTGGCCGTAAGGATGCGGGCGGCCGTCTGCATTGTTTTTGAAAGGTTTGAACCATGCGTGTTCTGATTGCTGAACAGGATCACCCGCTCTACGCCCAACTGCTCAAGGAAGCTGCCCCCGACCTTGAGGTGCTGACCAGCGGTGACTCGGCCGAACTCTCGCGTCTGGCCGCCGATTGCCCGGTGTGGCTGGGCCAGCCCGATCTGCTGGCGACCCTGCTGCGCCAGGGCCATCATCCGCAGTGGCTGCAATCGACCTGGGCGGGCATCACGCCGCTGCTGGCCGAGGGCTTGCCCCGCGACTATCGCCTGACCCGGGCGGTGGGCATCTTTGGCCAAGTCATGGCCGAGTTTGTGCTCACCTATATGCTGGGCCATGAGCGCGAAGTACTGGCGCGCCTGGTCAGCCAGGTCGAGCGCAAGTGGGATAACCGCATGGGTCAGAGCCTGGCGGGGCGCAAGGCGCTGATTGTCGGCACCGGCGACATTGGCAAAAGCGTGGCTGATTTTTTGGTGCCCTTTGGCGTCAAGTTGTACGGCATCGCCAGTACGGCGCGGGAACAGGCGCCGTTTATCGAAGTGGCCGAGCTCGACCAGTTGGGCCGTTTGGTGGGGGAGGTCGATTATGTGATCAACCTGCTGCCCAATACGCCCAACACCCATGACGTGTACAACGCGGCGTTGTTCAAGCAATTCAAGCCGACGGCGTTGTTTATCAACGTCGGGCGCGGCGTGGCGGTAGTAGATGCCGATCTGGTCGAAGCCCTGAAAGAAGGGCACCTGGCTGGCGCGGTGATCGACGTGTGCCGTCAGGAGCCGCTGCCGCAGCGCCACCCGTTCTGGACCGCATGGGGTTTGCTGTTGACCGGGCACAGCTCGGCACCGACCTCGCCATCGATGATGGTGGAGTTGTTTGTGCAGAACCTGCGGGCGTATCAGACCAAGCAAGCGCTGCGCGGGGAAGTGGACTTCGAGCGCGGGTACTGAGCTTGCCCCATGCCCTCCTGTAGGAGCGAGCTTGCTCGCGAAGAACGTCAACGATGACGCGCACTTTCTGAATAAGCGCGGCGCCTGTGAGTTTTTCGCGAGCAAGCTCGCTCCTACAAGGGGCGGTTAACGCGCAAGGCTTAGAGGCTGAAGTCCCCCTCGCACACCAGCTCAGTCAACGACTTGCGCGGGCTTGGCGCTTCACGGCCTTGCAGGTACTCCGGCAAGCTCGACTTGTCACCCAGCTTGCCCACGGCTACGGCGGCATGTAGCGCATAACCTTGAGGAATCTTCAGCTCTTTGCGGGTCAGTTCCTGATCGAAACCCGCCATGCCGTGGGTGTGCCAGCCGCTGAGGCTGGCTTGCAGCGCCAGGTGGCCCCAGGCCGAACCGGTGTCGAAGGTATGCCACAGCGCCGGAGTTTCCTCTGTAGCACCGGGGGCGATGAAGTCGGTTTTCGACGCGATGATGACCAGGGCCGACGCGTGCTGCGCCCAATTGCGGTTGAATTCATTCAGCAGGCCCAGGAAGCGCTCCCAGTCTGGTGTGTCCCGGCGGGCATAGAGAAACCGCCACGGCTGCGAGTTGTAGGCCGAGGGTGCCCAGCGTGCGGCTTCGAAGAAACTCAGCAACGTCTCTTGCGCGATGCTCTCGCCGGTAAAGGCACGGGGCGACCAGCGTTCGGTAAATTGGGTATGGATCGGGTAATCGGCAACGCGTGGGTTATCGCTCATGGACAGATCCTGATGAAAAAAGCGGGGTTTCAAAGCTACTGCGCCGACCCAGGCCTGACAAGCCTTGCAACACCGTCAGTCGTAAGCGCTTGGCCGTAACGGGCTTGGGCACTAGACTGGCGGCCTTTTCACCTTCCGATACTGATGTAGAGCCATGGCCGCCAAAGTCGAACCTTTCTGGATACGCAAAACCCTTGAGCACCTCGATCAGGAGGAGTGGGAGTCGTTGTGCGACGGCTGCGGCCTGTGCTGCCTGCAAAAGCTTGAGGATGAAGACGACAACAGCGTCTATTACACGCGTATCGCCTGCAAACTGCTCGACCTGAAAACCTGTCAGTGCACCGATTACCCCAATCGCCGGGCCTCGGTGCCCGACTGTATCCAGCTCACCCCCGGCCAGGCCGACCAATTCAAATGGCTGCCGCCGACCTGCGGTTACCGTCTGGTCAGCGAGCGCAAGGATTTGCCGCTCTGGCACCACCTGGTCTGCGGCGACCGCGACGCGGTGCACCATGAACGCATTTCCCAGTCCGGGCGCATGCTCAGTGAAGGCAGCGTGCCCGAGGACGACTGGGAGGATTACCTGATCTTCCGTGCCGGCTGAACGAAGGAGTGCGTATGAAGGTGGCAGCCAAGTTGGCAGCGGCCCTGGTAATGCTGGCCCTGAGCGGGCCGGGCTGGTGCGCGAAGAAGGTTGACCTGGATTATCACGTCAAGCTGCTGCCTCAAAGCGAGCAGGCCGAGGTGCGCGTCAGCCTGGCCCAAGGCTCGGCGGTGCGCAGCCTGGATTTTGACCTGGGCCGCAGCGGCGATTACAGCGACTTCAAGGCCGACGGCCAGTGGCAAGTCACGGGCAGCCGTGGGGTGTGGCAACCCAGCGCCGACAAGGCCAGCCTGACCTACCGCGTGCGTTTGACCCACGCGCGCAAGCCGGGCACCTATGACACGCGAGTCACGCCCAACTGGGCCTTACTGCGCGGCGAAGACCTGGTACCGGCTGCGCGCCTGGACCAGCAGGATGGCATTGAGTTGGTCTCGCGCCTGATGTTCGAACTGCCGGCGGGCTGGAAGAGCGTCGAAACCGCCTGGCCGCGCATTGGCAAAAACAAATTCCGTATCGACAACGTATCCCGTCTGTTCGACCGGCCGACCGGCTGGATGCTCGCCGGCAACCTCGGCAGCCGCCGCCTGCGCCTGGGTGAAACCGACGTTACCGTGGCCTCGCCAAAGGGGCAGGGCATGCGCCGCATGGACGTGCTGACGCTGCTGACGTTCGTCTGGCCGCAGGTGGACGCGGCGTTCCCGCGCCATCCCGCCAAATTGTTGATCGTCGGCGCCAGTGACCCGATGCGGCGGGGCGCTTATTCATTACGCGACTCGATCTACCTCAACAGCCGCACGCCGCTGGTTGGCGAAAATGGCAGCAGCCCGTTGCTGCGCGAAGTGGTGCAGGCCATCGGGCGCTTCAACGACCACGACAGCAGTGACTGGATCAGCGAGGGCCTGGGGGAGTATTACGCGATTGAGCTGGTACGACGCGCCGGGGGCCTCACCGATGAGCGTTATGCTGCGATTCAGGCGCGGCTGGCCAAAGAAAGCAAGGCGGTTACCAGCCTGAGGGGCGAGCAAATCGGCAGCGCCGGTGTAGCGCGGGCAGTGCTGGTGCTGCAGGACCTGGACCGCGAGATCCGCGTGAAAACCCACAACAAGCGATCCCTGGATGATCTGGCGCAGGCGGTGATGCGGGTGAACAGCATCAACACCAAAGAATTCGTGCAGTTGGCCGAAAGCGTAATCGGCGAGTCGTCGGTGGTACTGGACAGCAAACTGCTGCGCTGATCCCAAGCCCTGTGCAATTCAAAATGTGGGAGGGGGCAAGACCCTCCCACATTTGAATTTCCAGCATGTCCAAGACTTGGATCAGGCTTTGGGTTTCACCGCCTTTTCAGCCGCCACTTCCGCCTTGGTTTTCAAGTTTTTCAGCTCTTCCCCGGCTCGCTCGATCTTTGTGCGCACGCTGTTCATTTCCTGGCGGCCCTGCTCCAGCTTGTCCTTGAGTGAGCTGTGCCCGGTAAAGCCACGGGCCAGTGCCACGCCGCCAATCGCTACTTGGATCAGCCCGAAAATCCCGCCGCGGCGCAGGCCTTTGCCGACCATCATCACGCCGCCCGCCACCGAGCCGATACGTTCCCAGCCATGCACGTTCTGGGTGGGCTGAGGCTTCAACGGTGCGGCTTCGATGATAGGTTTCAAAATTTTGCTGTCGCTCATGATCTGTCTCCAACAAGGGCTAGTGTTACTAGCTGACTGCGCGCAGGGGCTGGATGTTCCCGCCAAATCAGTACTTGGGGCCCGAACGGGTGTTGTTACCCTTGGCCAGGCGGTCGTAAAGCACCACATTGACGGTGGCCGCCAGGTTCATGCAGCCAGTGGTGGGGATGTACACCACGTCTTCGCACCAGTCGCGGATCTCCTTGTCCAGGGAACCGTCCTCGGGGCCGAAGATATACAGCGCGCGGTCGGGGTGGGTGTATTCAGGCAGCGGGCGGGCGCCTTCCACCAGTTCCACGGCGACCGGGATGCAGCCCAGGGGCAGGATCTTTTTCAGGTCGTCGATGCCGATCAGCGGAATGTCGTGGTGGACCTTCTTGGTGTCGGTGATGAAGTCCCGGGCACGCTCGTAGCGCACGCCGGTGTAGAACACCGAGGCCACGCCGTAGCAGCCGGCGGCACGCATCACCGAGCCGACGTTTTCGGGGGATTTGGGGTTATACAGACCGATGCAGCTGTAGCGTTTATTGCCCACGGGGAAAGGTGCCTTAAGAAAAAAGGCGATTATACGGCCTGGGGGTATGCAGTGCTTGGGCGATCGTCATCGCGGGCAAGCCCGGCTCCCACAGGGGAATGCATTCCAAATGTGGGAGCTGGCTTGCCTGCGATGAGGCCAGTACAGACAAGGACGATCTTCAGTCGTCCTTCTTCATCAACCCCGCCAACGCCGCAAACGGGTTGTGCGTCGCCTTGGCGATGCTCGGGCTGCTGGTGGAACCTTCGCCGAAATATTGCTGGTCGGTGTAGCGCGAGTGTTCGTTATCGTGGCAATACAGGCACAGCAATTCCCAGTTGGAGCCGTCCTGGGGATTGTCATCATGATTATGGTTGCGGTGGTGTACGGTCAGTTCACTCAACCGCTTGCCGGCGAATTCACGGGCGCAACGGCCGCACACGTGGGGGTACATCTTCAAGGCTTTGTCGCGGTAGCCCATTTCGCGATCGCGCTGGGCATCGGCGAGGATGCGGTCCAGCTTGGCGGTGTGGGAGGGCGGGTTGTTCGAGCTCATCATGGCTCCTGGCTATTATTGGGTGGTTCACGGACAAGGTTGATTCTAGCTGCTCCCACAGGGGATTGGCGCTATTGAATCAACCGCGATCAGCCCTTGAGCTTCTCTGCAATCCAGATGGTATGCCGCGTGCCCTTGTTGCCATGGGCAAATACCTGCACTTCTTCGGCTTTGAAGCCGGCCTTGCGCAGTTTGTCACTGAACAGCTTGTCGGCGCTGGCCGACCACACGGCCAGCACGCCCTTGGGCCGCAGGGCCTTGGCGCAGGCGGCCAGGCCACCGGCGGAATACAGCCAACTGTTGGCCTTTTGCGTAAGCCCCTCGGGACCGTTGTCGACGTCGAGCATGATGGCGTCGAAGCCCTGGGGCTCGGCCTGTAGCACCTTGGCTACATCTTCCAGGCGGACCACCGTGCGCGGGTCCAGCAACGGGCGCCCGGATTTTTCTCCCAGCGGCCCACGGTTCCATTCCACGACGCCCGGCACCAGTTCGGCCACCACCACTTCGGCACTCTTGCCCAAATGCTTGAGCGCCGCGGCCAGGGTGAAGCCCATGCCCAAACCGCCGATCAGCACCCGGGAATTCGGGCGACCGGCCACCTTGCGGCACGGAATCTCCGCCAGGGCGTCTTCGGAACCGTGCATGCGCGTGTTCATCAACTGGCCGCCGTCACCGCCCTGAATCTTGATGACGAAGTCCTCGCCGTATTCGAACAGGCACAGGGCGCCGCCGTTGTCGGGGATCGGAGTAGTGTCCAGCAGAACGAAACGTTTCATGGAAATCTCATTGGGAAGGGCATTCTTGCGCAGTTGGGAGTAGCCTTACGGCATTCCGGTCAGGCCATGGAGCCATCGATGAAGTGCAGCATTCTAACGGTCATTGTATTGAGCGCGCTCATATCCGCTGCGGCGCAGGCTCAGGAGTTGCAAACCGTACCGGTCGCGCCCACACCAACGCCTGGTGCGCCGGGCACGCCGACTCCCACGTTGTACCCGCAAGTCAGCCCGCCCGCCACGCCCAAGACCAACGGTACGCCCCCTTTGGTGCCTATCGTGTTGCCCGCGCCGCCCAAAGACCAGACCGTCCCCGGCCTGCAGCAAAACGACAGCAAGCCGAAGACGCCCGGCGGTTAAAACTGCTGAGCCAACAGTTGCCCATCGGCCATGCGTAAGCGTCTGGACAGGGCAACAGCAATGGCGCGGATGATCTTGGCCGCAACCCGGGGAGCTTCGTTGAGCATTTTTTCCAGGGCATCCTTGCCCAGGTTCAGCAGCACGCAATCACTGGCCGCGACACAACTGGCCGAGCGCCGCTCGCCATCGAGCACCGCCATTTCGCCAAACGCCCGGCCACTGCGCAGGGTGGCGATGGTCAGGCGCTGGCCGGTGTGGTTGGTTTTCTGCACGGCCACCTGGCCGCTGTGGAGGATGCACATAAACGTGCCGGCATCGCCCTCAAGAAAAATCACCTCGCCTTGGGCAATGCTGCTGATATTGAAATAGCCCGCAGCGATATGAAAATCTTCCGGCAACAGCGGGTCAAACAGGCCGCAGTCCATCAGCATGTCGCGGATTTCGTCGTTGAGTAAGGTCGGTTGTGGCATGGCTAAAATATTGGTCCGTCAATCATGTAGGGCGGTCCCGAGTTCAGACAGGACCGCTCCATTAAGTTCCTGGATCAGCCCGAGCGCCTTGAACACAAAGGCATATTCGAGCGCTACGTCACGCAATCCCTGGTAGCGCCCGCTCATGCCGCCATGGCCGGCGCCCAACTCGGTCTTGAGCAGCAACAGGTTGTCTGACGTTGCGGTGTCGCGCAGCTTGGCCACCCACTTGGCGGCTTCCCAGTACTGCACGCGGCTGTCGTTGTAGCCGGCAATCACCAGCATGGCCGGATACGCCTGGGCGCTGACGTTTTCGTACGGCGCGTAGGCCTTGATGCGCGCATACACTTCGGGTTCCTCGGGGTTGCCCCATTCATCGTACTCGGTGATGGTCAGCGGCAGTTCCGGGTCGAGCATGGTGTTGAGCACATCGACGAACGGCACCTCGGCAATCGCAGCCTGGAACAGGTCCGGGCGCTGGTTGAGCACCGCGCCAATCAACAGGCCGCCGGCACTGCCACCGCTGATCGCCAGTTGCCTGGAAGTGGTCAGGCCCTCGGCGATCAGGTGTTCGGCGCAGGCGATAAAGTCGCTGAAGGTATTCTGTTTGTGTTCCTGCTTGCCATTGCGATACCAGGCTTCCCCCAGCTCACCGCCGCCGCGCACGTGGGCGATGGCAAACGCAACCCCACGGTCCAGCAAGCTCAGGCGTGCGTGGGCGAACCACGGATCCAGGCTTGAGCCGTAGGCGCCGTAGCCGTACAGGTACAGCGGCGTGGCTTTACCCAGCTGGTCACGCTTGACCACCAGGCTGATGGGCACCTGGGTACCGTCGGCGGAGGTGGCCCACAGGCGCTGGCTGACGTAGTCGTCGGCATTGAATGTGCCGAGTACCGGGGTTTCCTTGAGCACCACCTGCGCGCCGCTCTCCAGCTCCAGCTGACGCACCTGGGCCGGGCGGTTCAGTGCCTCATAGCGCAGGCGAATCTTGTCGCTTGGAAATTCCAGGCTGTTCTGTACATAGAGGCTGTAGGCGGCGTCGGGTAATTCCACGCGATAAGCCGGTACACCCTCGGGATGCACCTCGATGATCGGCAGGCCGCCAATGCGCAGGCTCAAGGTCATGGCGTTGGCGTTCAGGCTCACGCCGTCGAGCATGACCTCGTCGCTATGGGGGATCAGGTTTTGCCAATCGGCTTCGGTAGGCGGCGTGCCGGTATCGGCGGCGACGAACAGCGCGTAGTTGATGCCGTCGCGGTTACTGCGAATAAACCAGGTCCACTCGCCATTGCGCTTGCCATGGTCGACATCGTATTCGTGGTCATCGACCCGCGGCGCCAGGCAGGTGAAGGCCAGGTGTGGCTGATCGGCGTCCAGCGCCCAGACTTCGCTGGTGGTCTTGCTGCCCAGGGCCAGCAGCAGTTGGCGCTCGGAGCTGGAGCGGTAGCAGTGCAGGAAGAAACGGCCGTCAGGCTCATGGAACACTTCCTGCGCCGCCGTACCGTCCAGACGGTAGCGATACAGCTTGTGCGGACGATGGGTCTCGTCCAGTTCGCCGAAGAACAGCGTCAGGCTGTCATTGGCCCAGGTCATGCTGCCGTCGCAGTTGTCGAACGCCAGTTCGCTGACCTTGTCGGTCGCCAACTCCTTCACGTACAGGGTGTAGATCTCTTCACCGCTGGTGTCGAGGCTGTAGGCCAGGCGCTGGTGGTCGGGGCTGATGCTGAACGCGCCGAGGGAGAAAAAGCCGCCATTGGCCAAGACGTTCGGGTCCAGCAGCAGTTCTTCGCTGCTCTCGTCCACCTGATTGCTGTCATCGGCCGGGCGGCGGCAGCGGTAGTGGCGCGCGTATTCGTCACCGGCGGTGGTGCGGGTGTAGTACAGGTACGGGCCCCAGGGGGAAGGCAGCGACAGATCGGTTTCGAGGATGCGGCCCTTGATCTCTTCAAACAGCGTCTCGCGCAGCGCCTGCTGGTCGGCGAGCTGGGCTTCCTGCCAGGCGTTTTCGGCCTTGAGGTAATCGAGCACTTCAGGGGTGTCGCGCTCTTGCAGCCAGGCGTAGGGGTCTGCGCCTGGGGCCTTGCGGGCAATCGGAGCGGTGGAAATAGGCATGGATAATTCCCTATCTGGCGGACGGTGGCCGGCATTGCAGCCGCGACACGCAAAAGCCGTTATCATAGCCGCCTCTTTGCCAGCCTTGCCATGGACACCATGACCGAGAACGACTATCTGACCGCTTGGGGCCTCTACGCCTTCGCCGCTTTGGGCTGCCTGTTAGTGTGGTGGCGCATGACCCGCTGGGTCTGGCGCTGGTTGCGCGAGCCGCTGCAACTGCTGATGGCGGTGCTGTTGCTGAGCCCGACCATCGTCGACCCGGTCAAGACCCAGTTTGCGCCGGCCGTGGCCATTACCGCCCTGGACCTGGTGCTCAAGGTCGGCAACAACGCCTGGCGGGCGATCTCCGATCTGTTTATGTACACGATGATCGTGTTTGCCCTGTACATCGTGTTTGTGCTGATCCGCTGGCCCATCGAACGCGCCGCCAACGCTCGCCGTGAGCGCAAGGCGGCTGCCGATGCCGCCTTGGCCGCCGAGCCGGAAGACGACGAACCGTTCCGTCGCCCGGCGCCTGCCGCTGGTATGCGGGTCGAGCCGCGCCTTTAAACGTTGACCGCCCTGCAGCGAGAGCCCTGGCATGTGTGAATTATTGGGCATGAGTGCCAACGTCCCCACCGATATCGTGTTCAGCTTTACCGGGCTGATGCAGCGCGGTGGGCGCACTGGCCCGCACCGCGACGGTTGGGGCATCGCCTTCTATGAAGGCCGTGGCCTGCGCCTGTTCCAGGACCCGGCTGCGAGCAGTGAGTCTGAAGTGGCGCTGCTGGTGCAGCGTTATCCGATCAAGAGCGAAGTGGTGATCGGCCATATTCGCCAGGCCAATGTGGGCAAGGTCAGCCTGGCCAATACCCATCCGTTCGTGCGCGAGCTGTGGGGGCGTAACTGGTGTTTTGCCCACAACGGCCAACTGGCGGACTTCAATCCCCGCGCCACCTTCTACCGCCCGGTGGGCGATACCGACAGCGAAGCGGCGTTCTGCGACTTGCTCAACCGTGTGCGCGAAGCCTTCCCCGAGCCGGTGGACATCGAACAGGTGCTGCCCGACCTGATCGCCGCCTGCGCCGAATACCGCAGCAAAGGCGTGTTCAACTGCCTGCTCAGCGACGGCGACTGGCTGTTTTGCTATTGCTCGACCAAACTGGCGCAAATTACCCGGCGCGCGCCGTTTGGCCCGGCACGCTTGAAAGATGTCGACGTGATCGTCGATTTTCAGGCCGAAACCACCCCCAATGATGTGGTAACGGTGATCGCCACCGAGCCTTTGACCGACAACGAAAACTGGACCCGCTACGAACCGGGCCAATGGAGCCTGTGGCGACGCGGTGAATGCGTCAGCCAGGGCGTTACCGAATAAGGAATCGACCATGTTGCTCAGCTATCTGCGGTTGGTGCTGTTTGCCATTGGCTTGTTGGTCGGCGTTCAAGTGCCGGGGTTTATCAACGATTACGCCAAGCGCGTCGAAGCCCACCTGATCGAGGCACAGACCGGTCTGCGCGGCTTTGAGTCCACGGCGCAGCAGTTCTTCAACGGTGATATGCAAGCCTTGGTGGCGCATTACCGCGCCAGCGATGACCCGGTATTCCAGAGCGACGCCAGCAGCCTGGGCGCCATGCTCGACCGCCAGCTGGAGCTGGACAAGCAATTTCAGGCCATGCAGGGCCCGTGGTACATCCGTGCCCTGCAAGTGGCCGTGGCCGCCGACCCGGATATCCGTCTGGAGACCTGGAATGGCTACAGCTACCAGATTCTGCTGACGCCCGAAGCCATGGGCTGGGGCCTGGGCGGGGCGATGCTGTTGTCGTTCGGCATCGAGTGCCTGTATCGCTTGATTGATTGGGTGGTGCTGGGTGGCCGGCGTTTGCGTCAGAGCCGGCCCATCGAAGAGCGGGACCTCAAGGGCCTGTAGGAGCGAGCTTGCTCGCGAAAAACGTCAACGATAACGCGTGCTTCCTGAGTAAACGCGGCGTCTGTGGGTTTTTCGCGAGCAAGCTCGCTCCTACAGAAGCCTTAGGGCAAGCCAGCTCCCACAGTTTTAATCGGGTTTATGCAGTTGCATGCGTTCTGCACCGACTTGCTCTGCATAGCGGGCGACGACTTTCTGGCACAACCCCACAATCTCTTCCACCAACTCCACCCCCACGCGCCATGACACCACCACCTGCAAGTTCGGCAGGCGCTGTGCCATCGGCAGCATCACCAATTCCCCTCGCTCCAGTTCTTCGCTGACCAGCACCGGCGGCAGGGCACCGATGCCGAAGCCGTCACGCAACAATCGCGTAATTGCCGACACCGAGTTCACGCAGTTCATGCGCGGCGCGGCCACGCCATTGGCCTGCATCAAACTCAATACGTCCTGATGCGGGTGGGAGTTCTTTGAGTAAGTGATGATGCGCTCCTGGGCCAGTTCGGCGAGGGAGGCGTAGTCGCGGTTGTAGATCGACTGGCTCGCCACGATCCAGGCCATGGGATGGCTGGCCAACTCCAGGCTGCGTACGGTTTCCAGGCGCAGCAGGTCGGTTTGCAGGATCAAGTCGAGAAAGCCTTTTTGCAGTTGATCGCTGAGGTTCAGCGCGGTATCGGCGACCAGCTCGATTTCCACCAGCGGGAACAGCTTCATCAATTCAGCGACCAGCGGGCTGAGCCAGGTATGGATCACCGTGTCCATCGCGCCGATCCGAATGCGCCCGACCTTGCTGCTGGTGGTCTCCAGGGACTGCTTCAAACCCTGCATGGTCACCATCATTTGCTCGGCATAATCGAGCACCTTCAAGCCTTCCGGGGTCAGGCTCACGCCTCGCGAGTCACGCAGGAACAGCTTCACGCCCAGCTCGCTTTCAAGCACGGCAATGCGGCTGGAAATCGAGGCCTGAGTGGTGAACAGCTTCTCGGCAGTCAGGCGAAAGCTCTTGAGCTTGGCCACCCAGACGAAGGTTTCGAGGAACTTCAAATTCATGGGATCAACTTTTTCTTATGCATGGATCGGTTTTTATTAGTTGGACGTCGCACCGGGCAAACGCCAAAAATCGAGCCGTTCCACGATAAGCGTCGTTGGGGTGCCAGGACAAGTTGCGAGTTCTGTGTAATAAATCCCACACTAGAAAAAAACAAAACCTACAGGAGCGACCACCGTGAGCCGCCTGCTACTGAACTGCGACATCGGCGAAAGCTTTGGCAACTGGACCATGGGTCTGGACGCCGAAGTCATGCCGTTCATTGATTGCGCCAACGTGGCCTGCGGTTTCCATGCCGGCGACCCGAGCATCATGCGCAAGACCGTCAGCCTGGCGTTCAAGCATGACGTGCAAGTGGGCGCTCATCCGGCCTATCAAGACCTGCAGGGCTTTGGCCGCCGGTCCATGAACTACACGCCGCAGGAAATCCAGGACCTGTTGCACTACCAGATCGGCGCGCTGGATGGCATCTGCCGAGTCCAGGGCGGACGCGTCAGCTACGTGAAACCCCACGGTGCGATGTACAACGACATGATGGCCAACCCCGCGCAGTTGCGTGCGGTGATCCAGGCCGTGGCCGCTTACGGCGACCTGCCGTTGATGCTGCTGGCCACCCGGGACAACAGCGCCGCCCAAGCCGTGGGCGACGAATACGGTGTGACTCTGTGGTTTGAAGCCTTTGCCGATCGCGCCTACGACAGCAAGGGCCATCTGGTTTCCCGCCAGTTGCCCGGCGCGGTGCACCACGACAGCGACACCATCGTGCAGCAGGCCCTGACCATTTCCCGTGGCGAGGCATTGGTCGCCAGCGACGGCAGCCCATTGGTCTTGCAGGCCCATACCTTGTGCGTACACGGCGACAACGCCAGCTCCGTGGCCGCGGTGCAGCGAATCCGTGAAGCGTTGCAGACAGCATGAAGCCACGCATTGAAGTAGTGGCCATCGACTGCCTGATGGTGCGTCTGTTTGACCTGATTGCCGAGGCCAACATGCCGTGGATGCTCGCTGCCACGGCGCGTCTGCGCGCAGAGTTCGGCACGGCGCTGGTGGATTTGGTGCCGTCCTACACCACCTTGATGGTGCATTACGACCTCAGGGTGCTGACTCCGGCACAGGCCCGGGAACTGATTGACCTTGCGCTGACCGACCTGCAACCCCACGCCCAGGGCAGTGGCCAGAGCCATGTGTTGCCGGTGTGGTACGACCTGAGCGTCGGCCCGGAGTTGACCCTGTTGTCCCAGCGCAGCGGGCTGACGGTGGAGGACGTAATCCGCTGCCACAGCGCCCACGAATACCAGGTATTCGCCCTTGGTTTCGCCCCCGGTTTTGCCTTTATGGGGTTGGTGGATGAAGTGCTTGCCACCCCACGCCTCAACACGCCGCGCAAACGCGTGGCCGCCGGCAGCGTCGGCATCGCCGAACGGCAAACCGCTGCGTACCCGGTGGTGTCCCCGGGCGGTTGGAACCTGATCGGCCGCACCCCGGCCAAACTGTTCGACCGTGAGCGCGACGGCTACAGCCTGATGCAACCCGGCGACACGGTGCGCTTCGCCTCGGTCAGCCACGCCGAATTTATCAACCTGGGTGGCGATGACACGCCGTTGGAGGCGCAGGCATGAGCCGCTTGATGATCGAGGCCAGTACGCCGCTGTGCCTGTTGCAGGACGCCGGGCGTTTTGGCGTGCGCCACCTGGGCGTGACCCAGGGCGGCGCACTGGATTGGGTGTCAATGTCCTGGGCCAACTGGCTGTTGGGCAATGCCCTGGATGCGCCGGTGGTGGAGATCACCCTGGGGGGCTTTACCGTACAGGCCGAGGATTACTGCCTGCTGGCCCTGGCGGGTGCGGACCTGGGCGCCTATATCGATGAGCGCGCCATAAGCCCCGGCCGCAGTTTTATCCTGCAAAAGGGCCAGCGACTGCGCTTCACCCAGCCGTTTAATGGCGCACGCGCTTATCTGGCGGCGCCCGGTGGCTTCGATGCGCCAGCGGTACTGGGCAGTTGTGCCACCGTGGTACGTGAGGAACTGGGCGGAGCGGACGGTTTCGGCAAGGCATTGTCCGAAGGCGGGCGGTTGGCGTATTCCGGTACGGGCGGTGCAATAAAGGTGCTGGCCAAGCCGGATGTGCAATCTGCTGCCTCACTGGACGTGATCATCGGCGCGCAGATAGGCCAGTTCAGCGGGCAGAGTTTGTTCGACGCCTTCAACACCGAATGGTCGCTGGACAGCCGCGCCGACCGCATGGGTATGCGCTTGCTCGGCACGCCGCTGCACTATCAAGGGCCGTCGTTGATTTCCGAAGGGATCCCATTGGGCGCGATCCAGGTGCCGCCGGATGGGCAGCCGATTGTGTTGCTCAATGATCGCCAGACCATTGGCGGCTATCCCCGGTTAGGCGCGCTGACGCCTTTATCCCTGGCGCGGCTGGCGCAGTGTCTGCCGGGGGAGAAGGTGCGGTTGGCACCGGTGGTGCAGGAAACGGCGCATCGGCAGCACACCAAGTTTTTGCAGCGCTTTGCCGATCGCTAAAAGCATCGCAGGCAAGCCAGCTCCCACATGTTGTATGCATTTCGAAGTTGGAATGCATAACCCTTGTGGGAGCTGGCTTGCCTGCGATGAGGCCGGTCAAAACACCGCCTATTTCGAGAGAAAACGCATACCTTCTTCCAACCCGCGCAGCGTCAGCGGATACATCTGATCCTCCACCAACTCCCGCACAATCCCCGTCGACGCTGTATAGCCCCAGGTATCTTTCGGGTAGGGGTTAATCCAGATCAGCTTCTTGTACTTGGCCATGAAGCGCTGCATCCACACATACCCGGGTTCCTCGTTCCAATGCTCGACGCTGCCACCGGCCTGGGTGATTTCATAGGGCGCCATGGCCGCATCGCCGATAAAAATCACTTTGTAGTCGGCGCCGTATTTGTGCAGCAGGTCCTGGGTGGAGGTGCGTTCGGAAGTACGGCGCTGGTTGTTCTTCCACACCGATTCGTACACGAAGTTGTGGAAGTAAAAATACTCCAGGTGCTTGAACTCGGTCTTGCACGCCGAGAACAGCTCTTCGCAAATCTTCACGTGGGCATCCATCGAGCCGCCGATGTCGAACAGCAGCAACAGCTTGATGGTGTTACGCCGTTCGGGGCGCATCTGGATATTCAGCAAGCCGGCATCGCGGGCGGTGTGGTCAATGGTGCCGTCGATATCCAGCTCTTCGGCCGCGCCCTGGCGGGCAAACTTGCGCAGGCGGCGCAGGGCGATCTTGATGTTGCGCGTGCCCAGTTCCACCTGATCGTCGAGGTTCTTGTACTCGCGCTGGTCCCAGACTTTCACCGCCTTGCCCTGACGCTTGCCGGCGTCACCGACGCGAATGCCTTCGGGGTTGTAGCCGCCGGAACCAAAGGGGCTGGTGCCGCCGGTGCCGATCCACTTGTTGCCACCGGCGTGGCGTTCTTTCTGTTCTTCCAGGCGCTTCTTGAACTCTTCGATCAGCTTGTCGAGGCCACCCAGGGACTGGATCTGCGCGCGTTCCTCATCACTCAAGGAACGTTCGAATTCCTTGCGCAGCCACTCTTCGGGGATCAGCGCCTGCAAATGGTCATCGAGTTTTTCCAGGCCATTGAAATAGGCACCGAAGGCGCGGTCGAACTTGTCGAAATGCCGCTCGTCCTTGACCAGGATCGCTCGGGCCAGGTAATAAAACTCGTCCATGTCGGCGAAGGTCACGCGCTGTTTCAGCGCGTTGATCAGGTCCAGCAGCTCGCGCACCGATACCGGCACCTTGGCTGCACGCATTTCGTTGAACAGGTTGAGCAGCATCAGCGATTACCGCGGCGGCTCATGAACGCCAGCCGTTCCAGCAATTGTACGTCCTGCTCGTTTTTCACCAGGGCCCCGGCCAGCGGCGGGATGGCCTTGGTCGGGTCGCGCTCGCGCAGTACCGCTTCGCCGATATTGTCGGCCATCAGCAGCTTGAGCCAGTCGACCAGTTCGGACGTGGACGGCTTCTTCTTCAAGCCAGGGACCTTGCGCACATCGAAGAACACGTCCAGCGCTTCGCTGACTAGGTCTTTCTTGATGTCGGGGTAGTGCACATCGACGATTTTTTGCAGGGTGGTGCGGTCGGGGAAGGCGATGTAGTGGAAGAAGCAGCGGCGCAGGAACGCATCCGGCAGCTCTTTCTCGTTGTTGGAGGTAATGATGATGATCGGGCGCTTCTTGGCTTTGATGGTCTCGTCGATTTCGTAGACGTAGAACTCCATCTTGTCGAGTTCCTGCAACAGGTCGTTGGGGAACTCGATGTCGGCCTTGTCGATTTCATCGATCAGCAGGATCACCCGCTCTTCGGACTCGAAGGCTTCCCAGAGTTTGCCCTTCTTCAGGTAGTTGCGCACGTCGTGGACCTTGTCCACGCCCAGTTGCGAGTCACGCAAGCGGCTCACCGCGTCGTACTCGTAGAGGCCCTGATGCGCCTTGGTGGTGGACTTGATGTGCCAGGTGATCAGCTTGGCGCCGAAGGATTCGGCCAGTTGCTCGGCAAGCATGGTCTTGCCGGTGCCCGGTTCGCCCTTGACCAGCAATGGCCGTTCCAGGGTGATGGCGGCGTTGACGGCCAGCTTCAGGTCATCGGTAGCCACATAGGCCTGGGTGCCTTCGAACTTCATCGGTCATTCCTCGAATTCATCAATACCCCGACTATACCCCGCAGCCCCGGCGACTGTGAACGCAGACGGGTTATTCAGTCTCTGAATGGCGGGTCACATCAGCCCTCATGCCGAACTGTAGGAGCGAGCTTGCTCGCGAAAAACTCCCAGGCGCCACGTTCCTTCAACATGCACGCGCTATCGTTGACGTTTTTCGCGAGCAAGCTCGCTCCTACAGAAGGTTATGACGGTTAATCAGCGCTGGGCTTGGGTTGTTCATAGCGGGCATTGAATGCCTGGATAAACCCATTGCGCAGAATCGCGATCACCGCAGAAAACGCACTGATATTCTGTTGATGCACACTACCGCTGAGCTCCACACGGGTGGCGAACTGGTTTTTACGCTGGTTTTTCAGCACCGTCTCGCTGGCACCGACCACGGCCTCCCAGATTGAGCGGAAGATGTTCTTGTCCTGGTTTTCGACGTCCTGTTGCCAGTCAAACACTTCAACATCGCGCAGCAGCGGCTTGATGTAGCCGGTGAGCCGGCCATTTTCAGCCTGGGCTTCGATCACCACGTCGCCCGTGCCGGCCTTGAAGTCAAACTTGCCATAGGCCGAGGCAAAGTCATTCATGCGCTTGAGTTGCAGGTCGCGGGCGCGGAAGCGGAACTCGAATTCTTCGAAATCGCTCAGCGGATCAAAGGTGGCATTGGCTTCCAGAGGCGCCTGGCCTTGCAGCAGTGCCTTGCCTTCGAAGCGGGCGTCGCGCTTGCCTTTGACGTCCACCACATTGGTCAGGTTGTAGAAGCTGGCGTTGACCGCAGTGGCGTTGATATTCACCTGAGGCTTGGAGGTGAAGTTATGGAAGGCAATCTCGCCGTCTTCGATGCGCACTTCGTTGAGGGTGATCGGTAGCAACTTGCGCAGTTGTTCCTGCCAGTCGGTGCCTTTACCCGTCTGGGACGCCTGCTTGTTGGCACCGCCATCGACGAAGTTGATCTGCGGACGCACAAAATGCCCCTCGGCCACGACGGCGTGGTCGTACCAGAGTGAATGCCAGTTGACTGCAAACTCGATCAACGGCGCCTTCACGAACGGCACTGGGACCTTACCGTCCACCTTGACGATTTGCAGGCCGTTGATCCGGTAGGCGCCGCGCCACAGGGCCAGGTCCACATCGGCGATTTCGCCGCGGTAATCGCCCATATTGGCGAGTTTATCGTTCAGGTAGTTGCGCACCAGATAGGGCAGCGCGATGTTCAAGGCAATCAGGACCAGCACCAGAGCGGCGATTGTCCCTAACGGCCAACTGTAACGACGTTTCATGGGGCAGTTCTCCTTGCTTGTAGGAGATTGACTGTTCTGATGAGCGCAACGTTCCACCGTCTGGACGCCTCGCCGCACGAGGCATACCCTTGGGGCCTTCTTCAAAGTCGCCAACAGGATCGCTCATGAGCCGTATCTTTGCAGACAACGCGCATTCCATCGGTAACACGCCCCTGGTTCAGATCAACCGCATCGCACCGCGTGGGGTGACGATCCTGGCCAAGATCGAAGGGCGTAACCCGGGCTATTCGGTGAAGTGCCGCATTGGCGCAAGCATGATCTGGGATGCCGAAAGCAGCGGCAAGCTCAAGCCGGGCATGACCATTGTCGAACCGACTTCCGGCAACACCGGGATTGGCCTGGCCTTTGTCGCCGCGGCCCGTGGCTATAAATTGCTGCTGACCATGCCGTCGTCCATGAGCCTTGAGCGCCGTAAAGTGCTCAAGGCCCTGGGTGCAGAACTGGTGCTGACCGAGCCGGCCAAAGGCATGAAGGGCGCCATCGAAAAGGCCGGAGAAATCGTCGCCGGCGACCCGACCACCTACTTTATGCCGGCCCAGTTTGAAAACCCGGCCAACCCTGCGATCCACGAGAAAACCACCGGCCCGGAGATCTGGAACGACACCGACGGCGCCGTAGATGTGCTGGTGGCGGGCGTGGGCACCGGCGGCACCATCACGGGGGTGTCGCGCTATATCAAGAACACCGCGGGCAAGCCGATCCTGTCGGTGGCCGTGGAGCCCATGGTTTCACCGGTGATCACCCAGGCCTTGGCGGGTGAAGAGATCAAACCCAGCCCGCACAAGATCCAGGGCATCGGCGCCGGTTTTGTGCCGAAAAACCTCGACCTGTCGATGGTCGACCGCGTGGAGCTGGCAACCGACGAAGAGTCCAAGGCCATGGCTCTGCGCTTGATGCAGGAAGAAGGCATTTTGTGCGGTATCTCGTGCGGGGCCGCCATGGCAGTGGCGGTACGCCTGGCCGAGAAGCCGGAAATGCAGGGCAAGACCATCGTGGTGATTTTGCCGGACTCCGGTGAGCGCTACCTGTCGAGCATGTTGTTCAGCGATGTGTTTACCGAGCAGGAAACCCAGGCCTGAATCGACGGTAGGAGCGAGCTTGCTCGCGAAGAACCTGAGAGCGCCACGTTGTGTCAGTAAGCCCGCGTTATCGTTGACGTTCTTCGCGAGCAAGCTCGCTCCTACAGGAGGGCAGGGGTGTTGATGCAGGTCAGTCTGTTTTCCTGGGCCTTCTGCATAATGGCTCAAGTGTTTATCATGGCCGGCTGTTACGTCTGGTTTCCCGTTGACGCAAGTTTGCCGGCCAGACGCTTATTTCCAGGAGTTGCTGCATGACCTTTTCTTTGGCCGCCAAACTGTCGGTGTTGCTGCTGTTTATCGGCAGCACGCTGTACGTGCACCTGCGTGGCAAGGCCCGTTTGCCGATGCTGCGCCAGTTCGTCAACCATTCGGCGCTGTTCGCCCCCTATAACGCCTTGATGTACCTGTTTTCCGCGGTACCGTCCAAGCCGTACCTGGACCGCAGCAAGTTCCCGGAACTGGATGTGCTCAAGGACAACTGGGAAGTGATCCGCGAAGAGGCCATGCACCTGTTCGATGAGGGTTACATCCGCGCTGCCGAAAAGAACAACGACGCCGGTTTCGGTTCGTTCTTCAAGAAGGGCTGGAAGCGTTTCTACCTCAAGTGGTACGACAAGCCGTTGCCATCGGCCGAGGCGCTGTGCCCCAAGACCGTGGCGTTGGTGAGCAGCATCCCTAACGTCAAGGGCGCGATGTTTGCGCTGTTGCCGGGCGGCAGCCACCTGAACCCGCACCGCGACCCGTTCGCCGGTTCCCTGCGTTATCACCTGGGGCTGTCCACGCCGAACTCCGACGATTGCCGCATTTTCGTTGACGGCCAGGTCTACGCCTGGCGCGACGGTGAAGACGTGATGTTCGACGAAACCTACGTGCATTGGGTCAAGAACGAAACCGAGCAGACCCGTGTGATCCTGTTCTGCGACATCGAACGGCCATTGAGCAACCGCGTGATGACCCGCGTCAACCGCTGGGTCAGCAAGCAACTGGGTCGCGCCACTGCACCGCAGAACCTCGATGACGAGCGCGTGGGCGGCATCAACCAGGCGTATGCCTGGAGCAAGACCTTCAGCGACAAGTTCAGCGGCCAGGTCAAACAGTGGAAGCGCAAGCATCCCAAGGCCTACCGCATTGCACGGCCGGTGCTGGCGGTAGTCGTCCTGGTACTGCTGTGGAAGTGGCTGTTCGGCTAAACCGCACACCATAAAAAAGGCGCTGTATTGAAAGATGCAGCGCCTTTTTTATGCCTGGAATGTGATCAAAACTGTGGGAGCTGGCTTGCCTGCGATGGTCATAAGTATCTATACAACTTTGGTGCGAGGCCGGACCTGTGGGAGGGGGCTTGCCCCCGATGGCGGCCTAAGAGCCGACCTGGATGCTGGGCTTTGATCGAGTACATATCCGTTATTTGGGTAACGGCTGCTATTGGTTCCGCTTTTACAGCGGGTCACTTTGGAAAAGAGCCCCAAAGTAACCAAAGGGCTCTTGCCCCACCACTCGGCACCTCGCCTAGGCTCGGTGTGCCCGTAATCCGCCATGGATTTGGGGGGGCGCCGCCACGCGCCATCCATGGCGCGGGGCGGCTAAACCGGCATCCCTGCCGGTTTACCCCCCAAATCCCTGTCGAATTCCGGCCAGCGTGGTTTGACGGGGCGCCTAAGATCAAGATCAAAAGCAGATCAAGAGCAAGAGCGACTCGCTTCGCATCGTGGTTACGGTTGGCAGTGGCTATAAAAAAGTTGGCTGACCCACCGCTTTCGCAGGCAAGCCAGCTCCCACCTTTGATCAGCGTTGCTCTTAAGAGGCGATCAACTGGCGCAGCACGTAGTGCAAGATCCCACCCGCCTTGAAGTACTCCACTTCATTCAAGGTATCAATCCGGCACAGCACCTCAACCTTCTCGCTGCTGCCATCGTCCCGAGTGATCACCAACGTCAGGTTCATGCGCGGCTCGATCTCGGCATCGGTCAGCCCGAGGATGTCGATCTTCTCCTTGCCGGTGAGCTTGAGCGTCTTGCGGTTCTGATCCAGCTTGAACTGCAACGGCAACACGCCCATGCCCACCAGGTTGGAGCGGTGGATACGCTCGAAGCTCTCGGCGATCACCGCCTTGACGCCCAGCAGGTTAGTGCCCTTGGCCGCCCAGTCACGGCTGGAGCCGGTGCCGTACTCCTGGCCTGCGATCACCACCAGGGGTGTACCTGAGGCCTGGTACTTCATCGACGCATCGTAGATCGCTATTTTTTCGCCGGTGGGGATATACAGCGTGTTGCCGCCTTCCTCACCGCCGAGCATTTCATTGCGGATACGGATGTTGGCAAAGGTGCCGCGCATCATCACTTCATGGTTGCCACGGCGTGAGCCGTAGGAATTGAAGTCACGCGGTTCCACGCCTTGCTCGCGCAGGTAGCGCCCGGCCGGGCTGTCGGTCTTGATATTACCGGCAGGGGAGATGTGGTCAGTGGTCACCGAATCCCCCAGCAGCGCCAGCACATTGGCGCCCTTGACGTCCTTGATCACCGGCAGCGGGCCGCCAATGTCATCGAAGAACGGTGGGTGCTGGATGTAAGTGGAGTCCTTTTGCCACACGTAGGTCGCCGCCTGCGGCACTTCGATCGCCTGCCATTGCTCGTCACCGGCAAACACCTCGGCGTATTCCTTGTGGAACATGCTGGTGCTGACCTGGGCGACGGCGTCAGCGATTTCCTGGCTGCTGGGCCAGATGTCCTTCAGGTACACCGGATTACCCTGCTGGTCATTGCCCAGCGGCTCGCTGCTGATATCAATGCGCACGGTACCGGCCAATGCGTAGGCGACTACCAGGGGCGGCGAGGCCAGCCAGTTGGTTTTCACCAAGGGGTGCACGCGGCCTTCGAAGTTGCGGTTACCGGACAACACCGAAGCGACGGCGAGGTCGGCTTTCTGGATGGCTTTTTCAATCGGCTCCGGCAGCGGTCCCGAGTTACCAATGCAGGTGGTGCAGCCGTAGCCCACCAGGTCGAAGCCGAGCTTGTCCAGGTACTGGGTGAGGCCCGCCGCCTTGTAGTAGTCGGTGACCACCTTGGAACCCGGTGCCAGCGAGCTTTTCACCCAGGGCTTGCGGGTCAGGCCTTTTTCCACGGCCTTTTTCGCCACCAGCCCAGCCGCCATCATCACGCTGGGGTTGGAGGTGTTGGTGCAGGAGGTGATCGCGGCGATTACCACCGCGCCGTTTTTCAGGCGATAGGTGTTGCCTTCATATTCATAATCGGCCTCGCCGACCAGGTCGGCGTTGCCCACGGCTACACCGCCACCGCCTTCGCTTTCCAGGCGGCCTTCTTCCTTACTGGTGGGCTTGAATTGCAGGTCGAGGAAGTCGCTGAACGCTTGGCCGACATTCGGCAGCGATACCCGGTCTTGCGGGCGTTTGGGCCCGGCGAGGCTGGCTTCGACGCTGCCCATGTCCAGGGCCAGGGTGTCGGTGAACACCGGTTCCTGACCGGCGTTGCGCCACAGGCCCTGGGCCTTGGTATAGGCCTCCACGAGTTTGACCGTTTCAGCCGGGCGACCGGACAGACGCAGGTAGTCCAGGGTCACCTCATCCACCGGGAAAAAGCCGCAGGTAGCGCCGTATTCCGGCGCCATATTGGCGATGGTGGCACGGTCTGCCAGGGGCAAATCGGCCAGGCCATCACCGTAGAATTCGACGAATTTACCCACCACGCCTTTCTTGCGCAGCATTTGCGTCACGGTGAGCACCAGGTCGGTGGCGGTGATGCCTTCCTTGAGCTTGCCGGTGAGTTTGAAGCCGATCACTTCCGGGATCAGCATCGACACCGGCTGGCCGAGCATGGCCGCTTCGGCTTCGATCCCGCCCACGCCCCAGCCCAGTACGCCAAGGCCGTTGATCATGGTGGTGTGGGAGTCGGTGCCTACCAGGGTGTCGGGGAAGGCGTAGGTGCGGCCGTCTTCCTCTTTGGTCCACACGGTGCGGCCCAGGTATTCCAGGTTGACCTGGTGGCAGATGCCGGTACCCGGCGGTACCACGCTGAAGTTGTCAAAGGCGCTCTGGCCCCAGCGCAGGAAGGCGTAGCGTTCGCCGTTACGCTGCATTTCGATGTCGACGTTCTGCTCAAAGGCACTGTGGCTGCCGAACTTGTCGACCATCACCGAGTGGTCGATCACCAGGTCCACCGGCGACAGCGGGTTGATGCGCTGCGGGTCACCGCCGGCCTTGGCCACGGCGGCGCGCATGGCGGCCAGGTCGACCACGGCGGGTACCCCGGTAAAGTCCTGCATCAGCACGCGGGCGGGGCGATACTGGATCTCGCGGTCCGACTGGCGCTCTTTGAGCCAGGCGGCGATGGCTTTGAGGTCGGTGCCGGTAACGGTCTTGGCATCTTCCCAGCGCAGCAGGTTTTCCAGCAGCACCTTGAGGGACATCGGCAGCTTGTCCAGATCACCCAGGCTCTTGGCGGCTTCGGGCAGGCTGAAGTAGTGGTAGGTCTTGCTGTCTATTTGCAGTGTCTTAAGGGTTCTCAGGCTATCAAGGGATGACATTACATGACTCCTTATGGTCCGCACGGCTACGGACCTGACGGGACGAACAGAGCTAACACGTTAGCGCTGTTTTCATTAGCAGGCTAATAACTGGACTCTATCGCCGAGCCCAAGGTTCCGAACTCGGCTATCATGCGCGCGTTTTCATGACAGGCATTGCGATAGCGCAAGGTCAGTTGATTCACCAGGAGAGTTGATGAACACCCTTTTTATGCACTGCCGCCCGGGTTTTGAAGGCGAAGTCTGTTCCGAGATCGCGGAACACGCGGCGCGCCTGAACGTGTCCGGCTACGCCAAGGCCAAAACCGGCAGCGCCTGCGCCGAATTTGTCTGCACTGAAGAAGACGGCGCCCAGCGCCTGATGCACGGCCAGCGCTTTGCCGAGCTGATCTTCCCAAGGCAGTGGGCGCGCGGGGTGTTTATCGACCTGCCGGAAACCGACCGTATCAGCGTGATCCTCGCCCACCTGCGCGAGTTCCCGACGTGCGGCAGCCTGTGGCTGGAAATGGTCGACACCAATGACGGCAAGGAACTCTCCAACTTCTGCAAGAAGTTCGAAGTGCACCTGCGCAAAGCTCTGCTTAACGCCGGCAAGCTGGTGGACGACCCGAGCAAGCCGCGCCTGCTGCTGACCTTCAAAAGTGGCCGTGAAGTGTTCATGGGCCTGGCCGAGTCGAATAACTCGGCGATGTGGCCGATGGGCATCCCGCGTCTCAAGTTCCCGCGTGACGCGCCCAGCCGCTCGACCCTGAAGCTGGAAGAAGCCTGGCATCACTTTATTCCCCGTGATCAGTGGGACGAGCGCCTGCACGGCGACATGACTGGCGTGGACCTCGGTGCAGCGCCGGGCGGCTGGACCTGGCAACTGGTCAACCGTGGCATGCTGGTCACCGCTATCGACAACGGCCCCATGGCCGAAAGCCTGATGGACACCGGCCTGGTGCAGCATCTGATGGCCGACGGCTTCACCTTCGTGCCCAAGCAGCCGGTAGACTGGATGGTCTGCGACATCGTTGAGAAACCTGCCCGCAACGCGGCGCTGCTGGAAACCTGGATCGGTGAGGGGCATTGCCGCGAGGCGGTGGTGAACCTGAAGTTGCCGATGAAACAGCGTTACGCCGAAGTGAAGCGTTTGCTGGAGCGCATCGAAGAGGGCTTCAAGGCGCGTGGCATTCGTGTGGAGATCGGCTGCAAGCAGCTCTACCATGATCGCGAAGAAGTGACATGTCACCTGCGCCGCCTGGTAGATGTAAAGAAATCCAAAGGCCGCTGATATTAAATGTGGGAGCTGGCTTGCCTGCGAAAGCGGTATAACAGTCGAAGTTTATGTTGAATGTGCCCCCGTCATCGCGGGCAAGCCCGCTCCCACATTGTTGAGCGGTGCCAGTTTTAGGAGTGAAGTATGAGTCATGAACAGCCTGTCGACGGCACCCTCGACGCCACCGGCCTCAACTGCCCGGAACCCGTGATGATGCTGCACCAGCACATCCGCGACCTGCCGGCGGGCGGCCTGCTCAAGGTGATCGCGACCGACCCGTCGACCCGTCGCGATATCCCCAAGTTCTGCGTGTTTCTCGACCATGAACTGGTGCGTCAGCAGGAAGATGCTGGCACCTACCTGTACTGGATCCGCAAGAAAGCCGATTAAGCCTGCGCCTTTTCGGCCCGAATGCGTCGGCGTGCACTGCGCGCCAGGCGCACCACCAACATCCCCGCCGCACAGCTCAAGCCCACGATCAGGCCTTGCCATAAACCGCTCGGGCCGCTGGGTTCGCCGAGCCAGTTGGTCAGGCCCAGGGCGTAACCCACCGGCAGCCCCACGCCCCAATAGGCGAACAAGGTCAGCACCATGGTCACCCGGGTGTCCTGATAGCCGCGCAATGCGCCGGCGGCGGTGACCTGGATCGAGTCGGAGAACTGGAACAGCGCCGAGAACACAATCAGCATCGACGCCAGGTGGATTACCACCGGGTCGGGCGTATAGATCGCCGCGATCTGCTCACGAAACAGCAGCATGAGGCTGCACGACAGGCAGGCATAGGCCAGTGCAGTGCCCATGCCGACCCCGGCGGCGAAGCGTGCCTCACGCGGTTCGCCACGGCCCAGGGCCTGGCCGACGCGCACGGTCACGGCCATGCTCAGGGAATAGGGGATCATGAATACCAGGGAGCTGACGTTCAGTGCGATCTGATGGCCGGAAACCACGGTCGCGCCCAGGCTGCCCAGCAACAGGGCAATCACTGCAAATATGCTCGACTCGGCGAAGATCGCCACGCCGATCGGCAGGCCGATGCCCAGGATGCGCTTGATCACCGTCCATTGCGGCCAGTCGAAGCGCTTGAACAGTTCGCTGCTCTGGTACGCCGGGCCCCAACGCGTCCAGCCAGCCAGGCCGAGCATCATCACCCACATCGCAATGGCCGTGGCCCAGCCGCAACCCACACCGCCCATGGCCGGCACGCCGAAGTGGCCGTAGATGAAGATGTAGTTCAGTGGAATATTCAGCGCCAGGCCACACAGGCCCATGACCATGCTTGGTCGCGTACGACCCAGGCCATCACTGAAACAGCGCAGCACGTAATACAGCGCAATCGCCGGCATCCCCGCGGCGATGCCATGCAGGTAACCCATGGACGGCTCGATCAGGTCGGGCTCGACCTTCATCGCATGGAGGATCGGCTCGGCGCACAGCAACAGCAGCGCGCCGCAGAGGCCAACTACCACCGCCAGCCACAACGACTGGCGCACCAACGGCCCTATTTCGGTGAGTTTGCCCGCGCCATAACGCTCGGCAACCTTCGGCGTGGTGGCCAGCAGGGTGCCGGTCATCAGCAGATACACCGGGATCCAGATCGAGTTACCCAGGCCGACCGCCGCCAGGTCCTGGGGGCTGACACGCCCGGCCATCACCGCATCGACAAAACTCATCGCAGTGGTTGCCAGTTGGCCGATCATGATCGGTAAGGCCAGCGTCAGCAGGCCGCGCACCTCCCGGCTGACACGGGCGGGGCGGGAGAGGGTAGCGGTGGCAGTGTTCACGTACAGGTGTCCAATAAAAAGGCAGTCGCAAGAACGGCGGATTCTACGCTTTGACGCAGTGGTCAGGAAAAAACCTGTGTTGCTGATTTGTAATGCAATCCCCCCATCACCCCCTCCCACATTGGATCCTCACAAGCCTGTACACTGCTGATCCGCCAAAGGAGCCTGCCATGCTGATTGTTGCCGACGAAAATATCCCGCTGCTTGATGACTTTTTTCAGGGGTTTGGCGAGATTCGCCGCGTTCCCGGCCGTTCTATCGACCGCGCCACCGTCGAGCAGGCCGACGTGCTGCTGGTGCGCTCGGTGACCAACGTCAACCGTGCCCTGCTGGAAGGCAGCAACGTACGCTTTGTCGGCACCTGCACCATCGGCACCGACCACCTGGACCTGGACTTTTTCAAGCGGGCAGGTATCCAGTGGGCCAGCGCGCCTGGCTGCAATGCGCGTGGGGTCGTGGACTACGTGCTCGGCAGCTTGCACACCCTGGCCGAAATCGAAGGCGTCGAACTGGGTCAGCGCACCTATGGTGTCGTCGGTGCCGGTGAAGTCGGCGGGCGGCTGATCAAGGTACTCAAGGGCCTGGGTTGGAACGTGCTGGTGTGCGACCCGCCGCGCCAGATCGGCGAAGACGGCGACTACGTCAGCCTGCAGCAGATCATCGAGCAGTGCGACGTGATCAGTCTGCACACGCCGTTGATCAAGTCCGGCAATGGCGCCACCTGGCATTTATTCGACCGCCAGCGCCTGGAGCAACTCAAGCCCGGCACCTGGCTGATCAACGCCAGCCGTGGTGCGGTGGTGGACAACGCCGCCCTGCGCGAGGTGTTGCTGGCCCGTGAAGACCTGCAAGCGGTGCTGGACGTGTGGGAAGGCGAGCCCGAGGTGGATGTCGACCTGGCCGACCTGTGCGTGCTGGCCACGCCGCACATTGCCGGTTACAGCCTGGATGGCAAGCAGCGCGGCACTGCGCAGATCTACCAGGCGTTGTGCGCGCACCTGGGCCAGGAGCCAAGCGTTCAGCTCAGTGATTTATTGCCGGCACCGTGGCTGGACGAAGTCCACCTGACCGCGTCAACCGATCCGGCCTGGGCCTTGGCGGCTCTGTGCCGCAGCGTGTACGACCCGCGCCGTGACGACGCGGATTTTCGTCGCAGCCTGGTGGGCACCGTGGAAGAACAACGCAAGGCCTTCGACCTGCTGCGCAAGCATTACCCGCAGCGTCGCGAGATCGATGGCTTGAAGGTGCGCATCAAGGGTGAGTCGGCGGCGCTGTCGCAAATCGTCACTGCTCTGGGGGCCGAACAGCTGTAACTGTAGGAGCGAGCTTGCTCGCGAAAAACGTCAACGATAACGCAGCGTTTCTGATTTAACGCGGCGCCCTCAGGTTTTTCGCGAGCAAGCTCGCTCCTACAGGGATACAAACAAAAAACCCGGCCACCAGGGCCGGGTTTGAAAGAGTCTGGGCACTTCAGCCTTGCCGGGCAGGTTTGACCAGTCGCTGTTCCAGCTCGCTGCAGGCTTGCTGAATCATCTCTTCGGTAATCTGCACTTCCTGGCCCTTGGCATCGATATACGAGCAAGGCAACTGCTGCGGCTGGCGGATCACTTCAATTTTGGCGTCGCTGCTGTTTTGCAAGGTCATGGCCTGTCTCCTCATCAGGTTGTGTACCTACTTTAAATCCCCCGCATGAACGCGCTGTTACAACTCCTTGCACGGTCATCGGTTCGAACACCCAGTCCACCAGAAACCGGTACATATTTCCAGATGAGTCTTAGACCGATAGCCTCTAGCGGCCAGTATCGGCGGGCATAATTAACCTGACTCATTGTTATTTGCGCAAGTTCCCCCAATGTTGAAGTACAGACTCCTCATTGGTGGTGCCTTCCATGCTCTCAACCCGTCAACGCCGTGCGATCCGCCTGGCCAGCCGCTTTATTGCGCCCTACCGCTGGCAGGCCCTGGGCGCCTTGCTGGCGCTGATCGTCACCGCCGGCATCACCTTGTCCATGGGGCAGGGCATTCGCCTGTTGGTCGACCAGGGGTTCATGACCCAGTCGCCGCACTTGCTCAACCAGTCCATTGGCTTGTTCATGGTGCTGGTACTGGGGCTGGCTGTGGGAACGTTCACGCGGTTTTACCTGGTGTCGTGGATCGGCGAGCGCGTGGTGGCCGATATTCGTCGGCAAGTGTTCAGCCACCTGATCTACCTGCACCCAGGCTTCTACGAGAACAACCGCAGCTCGGAGATCCAGTCGCGGCTGACCACCGACACCACGTTGCTGCAATCGGTGATCGGCTCGTCGCTGTCGTTGTTCCTGCGTAACGCTCTGATGGTCATTGGCGGCATCGTGCTGCTGTTCATCACCAACCCCAAGCTCACCAGCATCGTGGTGGTGGCGCTGCCGCTGGTGCTGGCGCCGATCCTGATCTTCGGGCGCCGGGTGCGCAGCCTGTCGCGCTTGAGCCAGGATCGCATTGCCGACGTCGGCAGCTATGTCGCCGAGACCCTGGGCCAGATCAAAACGGTGCAGGCCTACAACCACCAGGTACAGGACGAACAGCGTTTCGCCGTCACCGTGGAAGACGCGTTCACCACTGCACGCAAACGCATCCTGCAACGCTCCTGGCTGATTACCCTGGTGATCATGCTGGTGCTCGGCGCCGTAGGCGTGATGCTATGGGTCGGCGGCATGGATGTGATCAGCGGGCGCATTTCCGGCGGTGAGCTGGCGGCGTTTGTGTTCTATAGCCTGATAGTCGGTAGTGCGGTCGGCACGCTGAGCGAAGTGCTCGGCGAGCTGCAGCGTGCCGCCGGGGCGGCCGAGCGTATCGGTGAACTGTTGCAGTCGAGCAACGACATCCAGGCGCCGGCCAGTGGTGGCGTGCGCTTGCCGCAGCGGGTCAGTGGGCATATGGAACTGCAAGACCTGCGGTTTTCCTACCCCTCGCGGCCGGACAGCTACGCCATCGACGGCTTGAACCTGACCATCCATCCCGGCGAAACCCTGGCACTGGTAGGGCCATCCGGCGCGGGCAAATCGACGCTGTTCGACCTGTTGCTGCGCTTCTACGACCCTCAGCAAGGCCGCATCCTGCTCGAAGGCCAACCGTTGACCGAGCTTGATCCCCAGGACCTGCGTCGCCATTTCGCGCTGGTATCCCAGAGCCCGGCGTTGTTCTTTGGCAGCGTCGAGGACAACATCCGCTACGGCAAGCCGTGCGCGACCACCGCCCAGGTCGAAGCCGCTGCGCGCATCGCCCACGCCCACGATTTCATCCTGCAAATGCCCGACGGCTACCAGACCCACCTCGGGGAAAGTGGTCTGGGCCTCTCCGGCGGCCAGCGCCAACGCCTGGCCATCGCCCGCGCCTTGTTGGTGGACGCGCCGATTCTGCTGCTGGACGAAGCCACCAGCGCCCTCGACGCGCAGAGTGAGCACCTGATCCAGCAGGCGCTGCCGCAATTGATGCAAGGGCGAACCACGCTGGTGATCGCCCACCGCCTGGCGACCGTGAAGAATGCCGATCGAATAGCCGTGATGGATCAGGGCAAGCTGGTGGCAGTGGGCACTCACCAGCAGTTGATTGCGAGCAACCCGCTGTATGCGCGGTTGGCGGCGTTACAGTTCAGTGCAGACCCACATTAGAAGCAGGTTCAGAGCCTTATTGGTCGTCGAAGTAACGCTCATGCCAATCCACCAAAGGCTGCGGTGAATTGAGCTTCTGCCCGTAGATCACCGAATAAGACAGCACGTTCTGCACATACTGGCGGGTTTCGTCGAACGGAATGCTTTCAACCCATACGTCGAAACTCAGGTGGTCTGCGCCGCGCAGCCATTGGCGCACGCGGCCTGGGCCGGCGTTGTAGGCGGCGGAGGCGAGCACGCGGTTGCCATTGAACTGGCTGTGCACCTGGCTCAGGTAGGCGGCGCCGAGCTGGATGTTTTTATCCGGGTCCAGCACCTGGGCCGGGGAGGCCAGAGGGATGCTGAATTTGCGTGCGGTTTCCTTGGCGGTGCCGGGCATCAGTTGCATCAGGCCGCTGGCGCCCACGCCGGAACGGGCGTCGTCCATGAACGCGCTTTCCTGGCGGGTGATGGCAAAAATCCAGCTGGAGTGCAGGCCGCGCACCTTGGCTTCGCGCACCAGGGTGTCGCGATGCGCCATCGGGAAACGGATGTCCAGGTCGTCCCAATACTGCGCCTGGCTGATGGTACGGATCGCCGGGAAGTACCACTTCATGTCGTAGGCCAATTTGGCCTGGGCGACCATTTCGTCACGGTTGAAGTGGCGGCTGACGTGGTACCACTCGCGGCGACCGTCCACGATCTGGCCACGGGCGTAGAACTCCAGGGCACGGCGCACCCCCGGGGTATTGCGGACCTTGTTGACCAACGCCTGGCTCATCACCAGCGGCTTGTTGTTCAACTGGTAAGGGGATTTGGAACGGTCAGCGGCGAGGAAGCCGTAGAAGTCCCGCTCCTTGGCCACGTTTTTGTACAGCACCAGGGCTTGCGGGTTTTTCGGTTCGGCCAGCTCCAGGCTGCGCGCCTGCCAGTAGCGCCAGCGGTTGGTGGTCGCCAGGTCTTGTGGGAGCTTGCGGGTCAATTGGTAGGCATCTTCCCAGCGTGCCAGGCGTAACAGCAGGCGCAGGCGCCATTCAGACACGGTGTTGTCGCGCAGCTCCGGGTCGTACTTGGTCATCACTTCCAGCGCGCGCGGGTCGAAGCGCTTGGCCAGGGTCAGGCCAATTTCGCGGGCGATCGACACCTTTTCGTCACGGGAGAAGTGCATGCTGCTGGCGTAGCCGTCGAGCAGGGCCATGGCCTTGTCCGGGTCCTGACGGGCCAGGCGACGCAGGCCCAGCCCGACGGCGTCAGACATCGCCTCGGTGGCTGGCTGGAAGCGTGACGGATCGCTGAGCATGTCCGGCTTTTGCGCCACATCCACCATCAAACGGCCTTGGGCGCCAAGGGTTGGCAGGGTTTTCACCAGGCTGTTGGCCAGCGCGTAATTGCGGGCTTCGGCTGCGAGCTTGGTGCGGTCCCAGATCTTCTTTTCAGTTAGTTGGCCGGCAGCGGCCCATTGGCCGAACGTGGCGTCACACGCGGCGGGCTGGGATTTACCGGTCATCCACAACTTTTCGGCGGTCTTGTAGCCTTCAGCCTTTAGATTGTGGCTGAGCTGGTACTGGCCATGCAGGCAGTCCAGCTCGACGAAATTGAGTTTGGTGTCGTAGTACTTTTCAAAGGTCTGCCAATCGCCACGTTCAGCCAGCCAGCGCAGCCAACGCAGTTTCATCCAGTTCGCCTGGGGCAGGTCGCCGTGTTTAGCGAGGAACTGTTCGATTTCCTCGTTGCTCGCGGTTTTCAGGCGTGCGGTCAGCTCGTCATACGCCAGGTAGGGCGTGAGCGGGTAGTCGGCCAGAGCCTGGCTGTATTGCATGTAGGGGCCGCTGTCGCCCTTGGCCAGGGCGCGTTTGGCTTGATCGTAATACTGACGTTGGGTGGTGAGGTCCACCGCCTGGGCGGTTTGAACGGCAGTGGCGGAAAGAAGCAGACAAGATAAAAAGTTGAAAAGGCGACTGCGCATGAGACGTCCGTGCAGAGAAATCACGACTAGCACCGGCACTGCCGACACTGATTGCCCCTAGCTTAGCCTTTTGCCATCGGCCCGCGAAAGCTTTGCTGGCTGGTTCGTTCAAGTTCGCCGGAAATGTCCTACAGAACGTGTCAATAGAGAAAATGCCGACCGCATCCCACCCTCAAGTCAGGTAGAATGCGCGCCCAGTTTTTGGAGAAGCGTATGACCCTGCTCAAATTCAGCGATGTGTCCCTTGCTTTCGGCGCCATGCCGTTGTTGGACAAGGTGTCCTGGCAGATCGCCCGTGGTGAGCGGGTGTGCATCATCGGCCGCAACGGCACCGGCAAATCCAGCATGATGAAGCTGGTAAAAGGCGACCAGAAGCCCGATGACGGCTCTGTGTGGCGTGCTCCGGGCCTCAAGATCGGCGAATTGCCCCAGGAATTGCCGGTGGCCGACGGACGGACAGTGTTCGACGTGGTTGCTGAAGGCCTGGATGGTGTTGGCGAGTTGCTCGCGCAATACCATCACCTGGCGCAGAACTGCGTCACCGAGGAGGACCTGGACAAGCTGATGCACGTCCAGCAAGACCTCGAAGCCCGCGACGGCTGGCGCTTGCAGCAGCTGGTGGACAGCACTCTGAGCCGCCTGCAACTGCCGGCCGACAAGACCCTCGCCGAATTGTCCGGCGGCTGGCGTCGTCGTGTACTGCTGGCCCAGGCGCTGGTGTCCGAGCCGGACCTGCTGCTGCTCGACGAACCGACCAACCACCTGGACATCGGCGCCATCGCCTGGCTTGAAGAAGCCATCAAGGACTTCCAGGGCGCCGTGCTGTTTATCACGCACGACCGTGCATTCCTGCAAAGCCTGGCCACGCGCATCCTTGAGCTGGACCGTGGCGGCCTGATCGACTGGAACGGCGACTACGCCAGCTTCCTGGTACACAAGGAAGCCGCTCTGGCGGCCGAAGAAACCGCCAACGCACTGTTCGACAAGAAGCTGGCCCAGGAAGAAGTCTGGATCCGCCAGGGCATCAAGGCCCGCCGCACCCGTAACGAAGGCCGCGTGCGTGCCTTGAAAGCCTTGCGCGTCGAGCGCAGTGAGCGCCGCGAGCGTACCGGCAAGGCCAATATCCAGCTGGACACCGCCGACAAGTCGGGCAAGCAAGTGATGGTGCTGGAGAACGTGAGCTTCCATCACCCGGACGGCCCGTTCCTGATCAAGGACTTCTCCATGGTCCTGCAGCGCGGCGACCGTATCGGCCTGCTGGGCGCCAACGGTACCGGCAAGACCACGCTGCTCAAGCTGATGCTCAGCGGTCTGCAACCGACCAGCGGCAAGGTGGAAGAGGGCACTCGCATCGACGTGGCCTACTTTGACCAGTTACGCCACCAGTTGGACCTGGAAAAGACCGTGATCGACAACGTCGCCGAAGGCCGCGACTTTATCGACATCGACGGCCAGAGCCGCCACGTACTCAGCTACCTGGGTGACTTCCTGTTCAGCCCGCAACGCGCACGTACGCCGGTCAAGGCGCTGTCGGGTGGTGAGCGTGCGCGCCTGCTGCTGGCCAAGCTGTTCAGCAAGCCGGCCAACCTGCTGGTGCTCGATGAACCGACCAACGACCTCGATGTGGAAACCCTTGAGTTGCTCGAAGAAGTGCTGCTGACGTTCAACGGCACCGTGCTGATGGTCAGCCACGACCGGGCATTCCTCGACAACGTGGTCACCAGCACCCTGGTCTTCGAAGGTGAAGGCAAGGTGCGTGAATACGTGGGTGGTTACCAGGACTGGCTGCGCCAGGGTGGTTCCCCGCGTCTGCTGGGCGTGACCGAGAGCAAGTCCGGCAAGGCCGACCTGACTTCGGCGGTGGTGACTCCCGTGCAAGAGGCTGCACCGGTTCAGGAGGCTGCACCAGCGGCCAAGAAGAAACTCAGCTACAAGCTCCAGCGTGAACTGGAAGCGTTGCCGGGTGATATCGACGCCAAGGAACAGCAGATTGCTGCGGTGGAAGCAGAAATGGCTGACGCCGGTTTCTACCTGCGCCCTGCGGCAGAAACCGCCAAGGTCATCGCCTCTCTGGAGACGTTGAACCAGGAGCTGGAAGCGTTGGTTGAGCGTTGGGCCGAGTTGGATGCCTGACTGATCGACCCGCAATAAAAAGCCCGGCGCTCTTCTATGAGCGCCGGGCTTTTTAATATGAAATGCGATTCAACTGTGGGAGCTGGCTTGCCTGCGATAGCGGTGTATCAGCCACTTGATGCATCAACTGACAGGCTGCTATCGCAGGCAAGCCAGCTCCCACATTAGACCTTCATCGGTCTTACGAACTCTTTACCAGTTTGACGGCCAGTACATCGCACGGCGCGCCGTGCAATACATCATTGGCGGTCGAGCCCAGCAACAACGCCAAACCGTGACGACCATGGCTACCCACCACGATCAAGTCGCAAGCCTTTTCCTTGGCCAAGTGGTGGATTTCCTGACGCGGTTGGCCGTATGTCAGGTGACAGTCTTCCTTTTTCAGGTGCGGGTATTTGAGAATCAAACGGTCAAGGCGCTCCTTGGCCTGGTCGAATTGTTGTTGCTGCAGTTGGGAAAGGTCCATCGGCACGTCACCACCAAAGGCCATGGCCATGGGCTCGACGATGTGCACCAGCGACAGTATGGCGCCATTGGCCAATGCAGATTCCTGTGCGCGCTTGATCACTGGATCGCACTCTTCGGTCAGGTCGACAGCGACCAGAATATGTTCGTAGGGCATGAGGCGTTCCTCCAGGGGGCTGCAATAAGTTCAGTATGGCTGCTTTCAAGCGAATGGGGTTGCCGCACATCAAATCCGCTCATCTAGAAATTCGGGAGTACACATATGACGGTCTGGATAGTGGTGTCAATCCTTGCGGTGGTTTTAAGCCCCCTGGTATGGCTGCGCCCGTCGCGCCAGCAGAGTGGGCGCATGGCCCTGCGCATGGAGGCGCGCCGCATTGGGTTGGCCATGCAACTGGCGCCCCAGGAATGGCCGCACTGGCTCAAACAGCCGCCGCCGAGCCCGTGCGCGCAGTATTGCCGACCACGACGCGGCACCACGCCGGCGCTCTGGTGCTACTGGCAGTTGGAGCCTGGGGTGTGGGTCAATCAGTGGCGCGAATTGTGTGTGGACGAGAAGTTGTTGCCGCATTTTGCAACGCTACCGGCCAACGTCTACAAGGTTGAAGCGGACAAGCAGATGATCGCCTTGTATTGGGGCGAGAAGGGCGACGCGAGTGTGCTCAAAGACATCGATACGCTGCTCAAGGCCCTGGCCTGACCCAAACCTTGTAGGAGCGAGCTTGCTCGCGAAAATCGCCAACGATAACGCGGCTAATCAGGTGACACGCGGCGTTCTCCAGGTCTTCGCGAGCAAGCTCGCTCCTACAGAAAAGCCGGGCAATAAAAAGCCCGACTTCATCATCGGGCTGGAGGTGGCCAGGCAGGCCGGTAAAGTTTTCACATTGTCGCCAGCCTAGACGTGTATTCCCTTCTGTACAGCCTTTTTCCATATCTTTTCTATTATTGATCCTGTGAATATTTAAATATTGACGGGTTGCCCACCTGTGGCCAGGGTTCTGAAATGACTGGAAAGTCGCGTTTTACCTAGCCTTTGGAGCGATTGACAATTGCCCGGAATTGGATGAAGGTGGCGTACCCAAATCAAACGGGCGTATGAATTGAGCGTTTGTCCTACAGGCAGCTCAGACATAACCCCGACTATCGCACTGGCGGGTGTGCCTGGCGGATGGGTTTGAGCATTGATGCGACTGTCAGTGTCAAACCAGAGACCAGCGTCCAGTGTGTACTGTTCAGCTTCCATATCGTGGAGATCAGTTGATGATTTACGAAGGTAAAGCCATCACGGTTAAGGCTCTTGAAAGTGGCATCGTCGAATTGAAATTCGACCTCAAGGGTGAGTCCGTCAACAAGTTCAACCGTCTAACCCTGAACGAACTGCGTCAGGCCGTAGACACCATCAAAGCAGATGCTTCGGTCAAGGGCGTGATCGTCTCCAGCGGCAAGGACGTGTTTATCGTCGGCGCTGACATCACCGAATTCGTCGACAACTTCAAGCTGCCCGATGCCGAGCTGGTGGCTGGCAACCTCGAAGCCAACAAGATCTTCAGCGATTTCGAAGACCTCAACGTGCCGACCGTTGCCGCGATCAATGGCATTGCGTTGGGCGGTGGCCTGGAAATGTGCCTGGCTGCGGATTTCCGCGTCATGTCCGCGACCGCCAAGATCGGCCTGCCGGAAGTTAAACTGGGCATCTACCCCGGCTTCGGCGGTACCGTGCGCCTGCCGCGCCTGATCGGTGCCGACAACGCGATCGAATGGATCGCCGCCGGTAAGGAAAACAAGGCCGAAGACGCACTGAAAGTCGGTGCCGTCGACGCGGTAGTGGCTCCGGATAAACTGGCCGAAGCCGCGCTGAACCTGATCAAGGGCGCCATCAGCGGCGAATTTGATTACAAGGCCAAGCGTCAGCCGAAGCTGGAAAAACTCAAGCTCAACGCCATCGAACAGATGATGTCGTTCGAAACCGCCAAAGGTTTCGTGGCAGGCCAGGCCGGCCCGAACTACCCGGCGCCGGTTGAAGCGATCAAGACCATCCAGAAGGCCGCGAACTTCGGTCGCGACAAGGCCCTGGAAGTGGAAGCGGCTGGCTTCGTCAAACTGGCGAAAACCTCGGCGGCCCAGAGCCTGATCGGCCTGTTCCTGAACGATCAGGAACTGAAGAAAAAGGCCAAGGCCTACGACGAAATTGCCAAGGACGTGAAACAGGCCGCCGTACTCGGCGCCGGTATCATGGGCGGCGGTATCGCCTATCAGTCGGCGTCCAAAGGCACGCCGATCCTGATGAAAGACATCAACGAGCACGGTATCGAACAGGGCCTGGCCGAAGCCGCCAAGCTGCTGGTGGGCCGCGTTGATAAAGGTCGCATGACCGCTGCAAAAATGGCTGAAGTGCTCAACGGCATTCGTCCTACGCTGTCCTACGGCGATTTCGGCCACGTCGACCTGGTGGTCGAAGCGGTTGTCGAGAACCCGAAGGTCAAGCAGGCGGTACTGGCTGAAGTGGAAGCCCAGGTCAAAGACGACACCATCCTGGCCTCCAACACTTCGACCATTTCCATCTCGCTGTTGGCCAAGGCCCTCAAGCGTCCGGAAAACTTTGTCGGCATGCACTTCTTCAACCCGGTGCACATGATGCCGCTGGTGGAAGTGATCCGTGGCGAGAAGTCCAGCGAGCTGGCCGTTGCCACCACCGTTGCCTACGCCAAGAAAATGGGCAAGAACCCGATCGTAGTCAACGATTGCCCGGGCTTCTTGGTCAACCGCGTGCTGTTCCCGTACTTTGGCGGTTTCGCCAAGCTGGTCAGCGCCGGTGTGGATTTTGTGCGCATCGACAAGGTCATGGAGAAGTTCGGCTGGCCCATGGGCCCGGCGTACCTGATGGACGTGGTCGGTATCGACACCGGCCACCACGGTCGCGACGTTATGGCTGAAGGCTTCCCGGACCGCATGAAAGACGACCGCCGCTCGGCGATCGACGCGCTGTACGAGGCCAAGCGCCTGGGCCAGAAGAACGGCAAGGGCTTCTACGCCTACGAGGCCGACAAGAAGGGCAAGCAGAAGAAGGTCGCCGATCCGTCGGTGCACGAAGTGCTCGCTCCGGTCATCTACGAACAGCGTGAGGTGTCGGACGAGGACATCATCAACTGGATGATGATCGCCCTGTGCCTGGAAACCGTGCGTTGCCTGGAAGACGGCATCGTTGAAACCGCCGCCGAAGCCGATATGGGCCTGGTGTACGGTATTGGTTTCCCTCCATTCCGTGGTGGCGCGTTGCGTTACATCGATTCGATCGGTGTGGCCGAGTTCGTTGCCCTGGCTGACAAATACGCTGATTTGGGCCCGCTGTACCACCCGACCGCGAAGCTGCGTGAAATGGCCAAGAATGGCCAGAGCTTCTTCGGTTAAGCGCCCAATCGACTAGAGCGAGAATATTTATGAGCTTGAATCCAAGAGACGTCGTGATTGTCGACTTCGGTCGTACGCCGATGGGCCGCTCCAAGGGCGGCATGCACCGCAACACCCGCGCCGAAGACATGTCGGCGCACCTGATCAGCAAGCTGCTGGAACGCAACGTCAAGGTTGATCCTAACGAAGTCGAAGACGTGATCTGGGGCTGCGTAAACCAGACCCTGGAGCAGGGCTGGAACATCGCGCGCATGGCGTCGTTGATGACCCAGATCCCGCACACTGCGGCCGGCCAGACCGTCAGCCGCCTGTGCGGCTCGTCGATGAGCGCGCTGCACACCGCTGCACAAGCGATCATGACCGGCAACGGTGATGTGTTCGTGGTCGGCGGTGTGGAGCACATGGGCCACGTCAGCATGATGCACGGTGTCGATCCCAACCCGCACATGTCGCTGTACGCGGCGAAAGCTTCGGGCATGATGGGCCTGACCGCGGAAATGCTCGGCAAAATGCACGGCATCACCCGTGAAGCCCAGGACGCGTTCGGCCTGCGTTCCCACCAACTCGCCCACAAGGCGACCGTGGAAGGCAAGTTCAAGGATGAGATCATCCCGATGAACGGCTACGACGAGAACGGTTTCCTGAAACTGTTCGACTACGACGAAACCATCCGTCCGGACACCACCCTGGAAAGCCTGGCGGCCCTCAAGCCGGCCTTCAATCCAAAGGGCGGCACCGTGACAGCCGGTACGTCGTCGCAGATCACCGATGGTGCTTCGTGCATGATCGTGATGTCGGCGCAGCGTGCCCAGGACCTGGGTATCCAGCCGCTGGCCGTGATCCGTTCGATGGCGGTAGCGGGTGTGGACCCGGCGATCATGGGCTATGGTCCAGTACCGGCCACACAAAAAGCCTTGAAGCGCGCAGGCCTTTCCATCTCCGATATCGACTTCTTCGAGCTCAACGAAGCTTTCGCCGCACAGGCCCTGCCAGTGCTGAAAGATTTGAAAGTACTCGACAAGATGAACGAGAAGGTTAACCTGCACGGCGGTGCGATTGCCCTGGGCCACCCATTCGGTTGCTCCGGTGCACGTATCTCCGGTACTTTGCTTAACGTGATGAAGCAAAATGGCGGCAACCTTGGGGTTGCTACCATGTGCATTGGTCTCGGCCAAGGCATCTCCACCGTCTTCGAACGCGTCTAAGCGTTCGGTTGACGGAAGCCGGGGCCCAGTGCCCCGGTTTTTGTTTTTTGGGATTTTTTAATATTTTTTTTCAATGAATTTTGTACGAGGGCCAGAGCATGAAAGTCGAACCAGGGCTCTACCAACATTATAAGGGGCCGCAGTACCGCGTTTTCAGCGTGGCACGGCACTCCGAAACCGAAGAAGAAGTGGTGTTTTACCAAGCACTGTATGGCGAATACGGCTTTTGGGTGCGCCCCTTGAGCATGTTCCTGGAGACCGTCGAAGTTGACGGCGAGCAGGTCCCGCGCTTTGCTTTGGTGCAGGCCGAACCCAGTCTTTTTAAAGGGCAATAACGGCAGGTCACGCAGAATGCTGCGCTTGACCTCACCTTGTTGCCACTATATATAGCGTTGCCGCGTCAGGCGCCAACTGCCTTTCACTTCTCGAATTCAGGAATTTTCCGATCCATGGGCAAATCGCTGGTCATTGTGGAATCCCCGGCTAAGGCCAAGACCATCAACAAGTACTTGGGCAACGAGTACGTGGTGAAGTCGAGTATCGGCCATATCCGAGACCTGCCCACCAGCGGTTCGGCTAGCGCCAGCAAGGAGCCTGCCGCCAAGCGCGGCAAGGCGGCCGCAGGCGAAGGTCCGGTGCTCACCCCTAAAGAGAAAGCGCGCAAGCAGCTGGTCTCACGTATGGGTGTGGACCCTGACCATGGCTGGAAGGCCAAGTACGAAATCCTTCCGGGCAAGGAAAAGGTCATCGAAGAGCTGCGCCGGCTCGCCAAAGATGCCGACACCATCTATCTCGCGACGGACTTGGACCGCGAAGGGGAAGCCATTGCCTGGCACCTGCGCGAAGCCATCGGCGGTGATGACAGCCGCTACAAGCGCGTGGTGTTCAACGAAATCACCAAGAAAGCCATCCAGGAAGCGTTCTCCAAGCCAGGCGAGCTGGACATCGACCGTGTCAACGCCCAGCAGGCCCGTCGCTTCCTCGACCGCGTCGTCGGCTACATGGTCTCGCCACTGCTGTGGGCGAAGATTGCCCGTGGCCTGTCCGCCGGCCGTGTGCAATCGGTTGCGGTGAAACTGGTGGTAGAGCGTGAGCGTGAGATTCGCGCATTCATCCCCGAAGAGTATTGGGAAGTCCACGCTGACCTGGGTACCGCCAAGGGCGCCAACGTGCGCTTTGAAGTGGCCCGCGAGAAAGGCGAGGCCTTCAAGCCGCTGAACGAAGCCCAGGCCATGGCCGCGCTGGAAAAGCTCAAGGCTTCCAGCTACAGCATCGTCAAGCGTGAAGACAAACCCACCAGCAGCAAGCCGTCGGCGCCGTTTATCACCTCCACCCTGCAACAGGCCGCGAGCAACCGCCTGGGCTTCGGGGTGAAGAAGACCATGATGATGGCCCAGCGTCTGTATGAAGCGGGCTACATCACGTATATGCGTACGGACTCCACCAACCTGTCGCAAGACGCGGTGGCGATGGCACGCACCTATATTGAAAGCGAATTCGGCAAGACCTACCTGCCGGAGAAGCCGAACGTCTACAGCAGCAAGGAAGGCGCACAGGAGGCTCACGAAGCGATTCGCCCTTCCGACGCCAACACCACGCCCGCCAAGCTGAGCGGCATGGAGCGCGACGCTGAGCGCCTCTACGAGCTGATCTGGCGCCAGTTCCTGGCTTGCCAGATGCTGCCGGCGCAATACCTGTCCACTACCGTCAGCGTGGGCGCGGGCGACTTCGAGCTGCGTGCCAAGGGCCGTATCCTCAAGTTTGACGGCTACACCCGTGTGATGCCGCAGATCGCCAAGCCTGGCGATGATGACGTGCTGCCGGACATGGCCCAGGGCGACACGTTGAAGCTGATCAAGCTCGACCCGTCCCAACACTTCACCAAGCCGCCGGCGCGTTATTCCGAAGCCAGCCTGGTGAAAGAAATGGAGAAGCGCGGTATCGGTCGTCCGTCGACCTACGCGGCGATCATTTCCACCATCCAGGACCGTGGCTACGTTGCGTTGCACAACCGTCGTTTCTATTCGGAAAAGATGGGCGACATCGTGACCGAGCGTCTGTCCGAGAGCTTCTCCAACCTGATGGACTACGGCTTCACCGCCGGCATGGAAGAGAACCTCGATGACGTGGCCCAGGGCGAGCGCGACTGGAAAAACGTGCTGGATGAGTTCTACGGCGACTTCAAGAAAAAACTCGAAGTGGCCGAGAACCCTGAAAACGGTATGCGCGCCAACCAGCCGGTGATGACGGATATTCCGTGCACCACCTGCGGTCGCCCCATGCAGATCCGTACCGCCTCCACTGGCGTGTTCCTCGGTTGCTCGGGCTACAGCCTGCCGCCCAAAGAGCGCTGCAAGGCGACCGTCAACCTGGTGCCGGGCGATGAAATCGCGGCTGACGACGAGGGTGAATCCGAGTCGCTGGTACTGCGTGGCAAGCACCGTTGCCCAATCTGCAGCACGGCGATGGACGCCTACCTGCTGGACGAGAAGCACAAGCTGCACATCTGCGGTAACAACCCTGATTGCAACGGCTACGAGATCGAAGAGGGCACTTACCGCATCAAAGGCTATGAGGGTCCTAGCCTGGAATGCGACAAGTGCGGCAGCGAGATGCAGCTCAAGACCGGCCGTTTCGGCAAGTTCTTCGGCTGCACCAACCCGACCTGCAAGAACACCCGCAAACTGCTCAAAAGCGGTGACGCGGCGCCGCCGAAGATGGACCCGGTGAAGATGCCGGAGCTCAAGTGCGAGAAGGTCAACGACACCTACATCCTGCGTGATGGTGCTTCGGGGTTGTTCCTGGCTGCCAGCCAGTTCCCGAAAAACCGCGAGACTCGTGCGCCGCTGGTGATGGAGATCGTGCCGCACAAGGACGAGATCGATCCGAAGTACCACTTCCTGTGTGAAGCGCCGAAGAAGGACCCGGATGGTCGCCCAGCCGTGATCCGCTACAGCCGCAAGACCAAGGAGCAGTACGTGCAGACCGAAGTGGATGGCAAGCCTACCGGCTGGAAAGCGTTCTACGACGGCGGCAAGTGGAAGGTCGAGGACAAGCGCCAGGGCGCTTGATCCACCGAATGTGCTGAAGATCCAAATGTGGGAGGGGGCTTGCTCCCGATGAGGGAGTGTCAGTTGATACATCTGTAACTGACCTACCGCCATCGGGAGCAAGCCCCCTCCCACATTTGCACTTGCAGTAGATTCGGCTGATCCGTGACACTGTTCAGCCAGCATCACGCCTATTCGTTGTGGAGATTGCCGTCATGGCCAACGAACTCTATACCCGTACCAATCAGAAAATTTACTTCGCGGGTTTATCCCTGGAGGCCCTTGGCCGTGCCGAGGAAGGGAAAGAGATGAATGCCATCGCGCTGGTGCAGGCGGGGCGCGAAGCGGCCTTGTTCCATCTCTATGGTGCGTTGCTGGGGCTGTGTCATGAAATCGCCGGGTTTTACCGCCTGCCTCAGGCCGGTGCGCCGCGCGCAGAAATGATCATGAATCGTGAAGTGCTCGATTCGATGGCGATCCCTGAGTTGGCCGAACTGGTGGAAATGGCCCAGAGCCCTGACAGTTGGGTGGCGCGGCTGCTCAAGGCTCATGCCGATATGTTCCACCCGCCCCGTATTCCCCATGTGCCCAAGGGCGATGTCACCCAGCCGCTGATCGTCGCTGTGGCCTTAGAGCAGGATGAGCCCAAGCCGTTGAGCCGCGAAGAGTTGGAAGGCTGGCGCCAGGAGTTGAAGAAGATGGCGCTGCGCTTTCGTGAAGGGCTCAACGAGTGCTGAAGGATAAATGAGGGCGGGCTGGCTGCGCAGCGATGCTTATCTATCTGACGCCCTAGGATCCACATGTGGGAGCTGGCTTGCCTGCGATGACGGCCTGCCAGCCGACACCTATCTACCTGATTCCCTGCGATCAAACTGTGGGAGCTGGCTTGCCTGCGATGGCGGCCTGACAGGCGACCCTGTTATACCGTGTACATATCCATTCCTGCGGTAACGGCCACTTATGGGCCGCCGCCCTGCCGGGTCACCCACGAATTCAAGCCTGCGTTCGGCCAGCGTGGTTTAACGGGGCGCCTGAGATCAAAAGCAGATCAAGAGCGGCTCGCTTCGCATCGTGGTTACCGTTGGCTGCTTCAGCCTGCAAAGTTGTACAGGTACTTATGCTGCGATAGCGTTGGGTCAGTTTGCTGGTTATTCGCTGATACTCCGCCATCGCAGGCAAGCCAGCTCCCACACAGAGAAGCGTATTCCCTAGGGCGCCATTCATCACACCGTAAACAAACCTGTCCATATCCCCTGCGAGGCTGGGTGGATGACTGATATAATCCCAGGCCTTTCGTGGAGAACAGACTTTTATGCCAACGTCCTTTCTGGAAATTGTTGAACTGCCTGACGGCCGAATCGAACTGCGCCGGGCTGAGGACGAAGGTTCTCTGGTTATTCTGGATTTTTCCGAAGACGCCAAAGTGTTCCTGCAGGGCCAGCACGTGGAAGTGGCTAAAGCCATGTTGAGCGTGGGCGTGCAGATGGCAGGTCGCCTGGCTGAAGGCGAACCGGAGAAGGACGACGGCCCGCGGGTACTTCACTGAGTCTTGTGCAGAAGGGGCTTCCAGGCCCAATCACTGCAAGCCAAGCTGTAGTTTTATCCCAAACGAATATTCAAACTCTGAGCTTCGCCCGTACGTGCGGCACTGATCAGTTGCTGCTTGGCGCTCGCATTCAACGGATTCAACCAGCTCACCACTGTATGGCTGCGGCCTAGACGCAAGGCTTCACAGGTCAACTGCTGGGCACTCTGCGCTCCCCGTGGCTGCAACAGCAGGATGCGCTCGCGGTTGAGGCCGGCATCCCGCAGCCAGGCCTGGGTAAGGCTGGCGGGCGGGGCGATCAGCGTCAGCCAGCGGGCGTCCTGATCTTCGCTCAATTCGCGCAGGATAGGCGCCAGCAGGTTCAGGCAGCTCTCAGCCGCACCGCGCAACGACAATTCACTGAACGCCTCAGGTTCACCGCCCCAGGGGGCTTCGACCGTTTCCTTGAGGATGGGCGCAAGGGGTTGGGCCATAAAGGCCTCGAACAGCGACAGTTGTGTGTGTTGTGGGGTGTGCACGAGCTGCATGATGCCTCCTTTAGCGGCGAATGACGCCGACACTCAAGCCTTCGATCACCAGGTCCTGATCTTTCAGGTTGACTTCAATCGGTGCGAACTCGGGGTTCTCGGCCAGCAGCCAGACCTTGCTGCCTTCACGCTTGAAGCGTTTGACCGTAACCTCATCGCCGATTCGGGCGACGACGATCTGGCCATTGCGGGCTTCACGGGTGGTGTGCACCGCCAGCAGGTCGCCGTCGAAGATGCCCACGTCCTTCATGCTCATGCCGTGCACACGCAACAGATAGTCGGCGCGAGGATGGAAGAACGTCGGGTTGATGTTGCAGGATTCCTCGACGTGCTGCTGCGCCAGGATCGGCGCACCGGCGGCGACGCGGCCGATGATCGGCAGGGTCGATTCGTCGGCCTTGGCTTCAAAACCAGGGATGCGGATACCGCGTGAAGCCCCTGGCGTCATCTCGATCGCGCCTTTGCGAGCGAGAGCCTTGAGGTGTTCTTCGGCGGCATTCGGGGACTTGAACCCCAATTCCAGGGCAATCTCCGCGCGGGTAGGCGGGTAGCCGTTGTCATCAAGGCAGCGCTTGATGAAGGCCAGAATCTCGGCTTGGCGTGGCGTCAGTTTTAGCATGTTGATCGCTCTGTCTTTTTATACAGTGACTGGGATTATATACAGTGAACTGCGCTTGGCAATCACCCATTTGCGCGACTCCGCTGGACGGTCATGCGTCGCCCTTCCTACAACGTAGATAGGGCGTTGCCTACACGGCAGAAGGGATGTGATTAAATAGGCATGAAAAGAGTGACTGCCTGGCCGCAAAGCGAACCCGCAGGCTTGACAAGACACACTCTGAAACGTATGTTTCAAACAAGTGTTTGTCAGGCGGAGTAGCCATGGCCCAGTCGGAAACCGTTGAACGCATTCTCGATGCTGCCGAGCAATTGTTCGCGGAAAAAGGATTTGCTGAAACTTCATTGCGGCTGATCACCAGCAAGGCTGGGGTCAACCTCGCTGCTGTGAACTATCATTTCGGCTCGAAAAAAGCCCTGATTCAGGCGGTGTTTTCCCGCTTCCTGGGGCCATTCTGTGCCAGTCTCGACCGTGAGTTGGAGCGCCGCCAGGCCAAGGCCGATCACAAGCCGAGCCTTGAAGAGCTGCTGGAAATTCTGGTTGAGCAGGCGCTGGTGGTGCAGCCACGCAGCGGCAATGACCTGTCGATCTTCATGCGCCTGCTTGGCCTGGCGTTCAGCCAGAGCCAGGGCCACCTGCGTCGTTACCTGGAAGACATGTACGGCAAAGTATTTCGTCGCTATATGTTACTGGTCAATGAAGCGGCCCCGCGTATTCCGCCTATCGAATTGTTCTGGCGTGTGCATTTCATGCTCGGCGCGGCGGCGTTCAGCATGTCCGGGATCAAGGCGTTGCGGGCGATAGCCGAGACCGATTTTGGCGTGAACACCTCGATCGAACAGGTGATGCGCTTGATGGTGCCGTTCCTCGCCGCCGGTATGCGCGCCGAGACCGGCGTCACCGACTCGACCATGGCCGCCGCTCAACTGCGCCCCCGCAGCAAAAACGCACCGGTCGCCGCCAAGGTTTGACCGTCCCGGGTGTGCGTGGCCGCTTGCATCCGCTAAGCTAGCCGCCATGCCGATTTCAGCTATTTACTCACAACCCGTCGTGCTGACCGTGTCAGGTCAGCGCGACGGGTTGTGTGCGTTATTTAAGGAAGGTTTATGACTGCTGCCCTGCAAGGTTCTTTGATGGTCGACGTTGCCGGTACCTGGCTGACGGCCGAGGATCGTCACCTGTTGCGCCAACCGGAAGTGGGCGGCCTGATTATTTTTGCGCGCAATATCGAGCACCCACGCCAGGTTCGCGAGCTGAGTGCGGCGATCCGTGCGGTGCGCCCCGACCTGCTGCTGGCGGTCGACCAGGAAGGCGGCCGCGTACAGCGCCTGCGCCAGGGCTTCGTGCGCCTGCCGGCCATGCGCGCACTGGCCGATAACCCCAATGCTGAATACCTGGCTGAACAGTGCGGCTGGATCATGGCCACCGAAGTCCTGGCCGTGGGCCTTGACCTGAGTTTTGCCCCGGTGCTGGACCTGGATTACCAGCGCAGCGCCGTGGTCGGCACCCGTTCCTTCGAAGGCGACCCCGAACGCGCCGCCATACTGGCCGGTGCCTTTATCCGCGGCATGAACAGCGCCGGCATGGCCGCCACCGGCAAGCATTTCCCGGGTCACGGTTGGGCCGAGGCTGATTCCCATGTCGCGATTCCCAATGACGAGCGCAGCCTGGAACAGATTCGCGCCAATGATCTGGTGCCTTTCGCACGCTTGAGCAAGCAACTGGCCGCAGTAATGCCTGCGCATGTGATCTACCCGCAGGTCGACAGCCAGCCCGCCGGCTTCTCGCGCCGCTGGTTGCAGGACATTCTGCGCGGCGAGTTGCAGTTCGACGGGGTGATCTTCAGCGATGACCTGTCCATGGCCGGCGCCCATGTGGTCGGCGATGCGGCCAGTCGGATCGAGGCGGCGCTGACCGCGGGGTGTGACATGGGGCTGGTGTGCAATGACCGTGCGGCTGCCGAGCTGGCGCTCACCGCCGCGCAGCGGATGAAGGTCACACCGTCGGCGCGGATTGCGCGTATGCGTGGGCAGGCGGTTGCGTCGACTGATTACAAACAGGATCCGCGTTGGCTGACAGCGCTTACTGCGTTGCGAGACGCACAACTGATTGAATAAGCGTCGCCCGTGCTGTTAAACAGGCTTGATGTAGGAAACGTCTTAATGTGGCTGTAGCGGTCTCTTACCCAATTGTAGGACTTGCCCTGCTTTAAATCCCATTGCTGACCGCTGTAGAGTTCTGCTCCATGAATGACCTGATTGCACGTATCGTCGAGTTGGATTGGCAGGATTACTTTGACCCTCGTTCGCTGGAGCGTGGGTTTGAATATGTTGGCGAGAATCGCCTTGAGATAAAAGAGTTCGGGCATGACCGGCTGATTGCACAGTGCAAAGGGTCTGGCCGTAATGTCTATAGTCTGGTGATTACCCTGGAGGGTGCGTCATCTCGTCGGACGGGCTTCAGCTGTGTGTGTTCCTGCCCGGTGGCAATCAATTGCAAGCACGCAGCCGCAACCTTGTTTACGTTGACCGGCCTGTATGACGAGCTGGACGAACCAAGAAAGCAGGAGGTTGACCGTCTGAGTCCGCAGCTCGAAAACTGGCTTGAGAATATCCCCAAGCCCGCCCCTGTGGATCAGGTACAACACAAGAACACCGGTACCTGTTTGCTGTACCAACTCGCCCCCGATCCTTATTCAATGCGCTGGTCACTGGAGGTCTATAGGGCGCGCGTGACGAAAAAAGGTGACTACAGCGATATCAAGCCACTGTATTCGATTGATGAGACATTGCGACGTGCTCCAGCCTATATGCATGAGCTGGATACACGCCTTGCTCGATTGCTGTTGCTGAGCCGGTCTTATGGTTCCTATAGCAACAGTTATCAACTGGCCGGCGAGCCAGGGGCCGAAATTCTTCAACTAGCGTTGAAAACCCAACGTCTGTTTTTTGAGCTGGGCACTGTGCTGGCGCTTAAGCCCGGCCCGGCCCGCGCCGCGCGTTTCGATTGGGCCATGATGCCCGATGGCAATCACATTCCCAGTTGGATCAGCGACGGGCGCGAGTTGGAGGAAGTGTTGCCTCTCAAACCGCTTCATTATCTTGATATGGATAACCTGTCAATCGGGGTGGTCGAGCACGGGCTGGATGAAAATCTGGCCATGCATCTTTGCGCCTTGCCGATGATTCCTGCTGATCAAGTTGCGTTATTCAGTCACCGGATCAGTGCGGCCTCCAGCGTGATTCCGCCTCCGCGCAAGCTGACCGAGCGTGTGGTCGATACGTTGGAGCCTCAAGGATGCCTTACCTTGGGAAGCGACGAATCCTACGTGTACAGCCAGGTCGACTATCGGCGGATGCCTATCCTGGAACACCGCGCAGCCTTGGCTTTCCGTTACGACGCCAGCCTGGTCAGCGGTAAAGGCACTGAGGACATCCTGTTTCTCAACGGCACCGAAACCCAACATATCCAACGCAAGCCGGCGGCAGAAAAAGCCCTGCGCAAGACCCTCACAAAAATCGGCTTCAAAACGGCCAATCGCAAAACCCGCGCGCTGCCTGTCAGTGCAGGAGAGATGTTCGATCTACCCAATGATGAAGCCTGGCTGGCGTTTGTTGAAAGCGAGCTGCCGGTTTTGCGTGAAGCAGGGTGGGACGTCGTCATCCATCCGGGTTTTTATTACGATGTGGAGGCTGTTGACGGCTGGTATGCGGACATCGAAGAGTCGCCCGGTCACGAGTGGTTCGACCTTGAGCTGGGCATTGAGGTCAATGGCGAGCGTTACAGCCTGCTGCCCATCGTACTCGAATTGATGCGTCGTCAACCCAAGCTGCTTGACGCCGCCTACATGGCCGAGCGTGACGATGATGAGCGCGTGTTAGTGAGTTTGGGAGCCCGCACTCTTACCAAAGTTGCGCTGCCCTACGGTCGTATCAAACCCCTGATGGCGACCCTTGGCGAACTCTACCTGCGTGCACCTGAAGGCGATGCGCTGCGGCTCAGAGCGCCGGATGCGGCACGCCTCAGTAACCTGTATGCACTGCCCCTGGTCTGGCAGGGCGGCGAGCGACTGCGTGATTTCGCCAAGCGTCTTAAAGATGCCATTCACGTCCATGTGCCTGCTCCTCAGGGCCTGAACGCGGAATTGCGTGGCTATCAGCTCGAAGGGCTGAACTGGATGCAAACCCTGCGCGAGCTGGGAGTCGGCGGCATTCTGGGTGACGACATGGGGCTTGGCAAAACCCTGCAGGCGCTCGCCCATCTACTCTGCGAAAAGCAGTCTGGCCGTTTACAGGCACCTGCACTGGCGGTAATGCCCACCAGCTTGATCCCGAACTGGACCGACGAAGCCGCACGCTTTACACCACAACTCAAAGTCCTGGCGCTGCACGGTGCGCAGCGTCAGGCCGACTTCACGCGTTTGACCGATTACGACCTGGTACTCACCACCTATGCACTGTTGCCGCGGGATCTTGAAGTTCTGCAGCCTCAGCGTTGGAGCGTACTGATCCTTGATGAAGCGCAAAATATCAAGAACCCCAACAGCAAGGCGGCCCAGGCTGCTCGTCAGCTGGAGGCTGATCAGCGTTTATGCTTGAGCGGTACGCCTTTGGAAAACCACCTTGGCGAGCTGTGGTCGCTGTTTCATTTCCTGTTGCCGGGATGGCTGGGCGATAGCAAGACCTTTAATCGTGATTACCGCACGCCCATCGAGAAGCACGGTAATGCGCAGCGTATGCAGCACCTCGGCGCGCGTATAAAACCGTTCCTTTTACGCCGTAAAAAGGAGCACGTCGCGACGGAGTTACCGCCCAAATCCGAAATTGTGCACTGGGTCGAGCTAAGCGATGCACAGCGGGATGTGTACGAAACGGTGCGCGTAGCGATGGACAAAAAGGTGCGCGACGAAATCAGCCGGCATGGCGTGGCCCGTAGCCAAATCATCATTCTTGAAGCCCTGCTAAAACTGCGGCAGGTGTGCTGTGACTTGCGCTTGGTCAAGTCGGCACCGATGACCAAGGCTGCCAAGTCAGGCACCGGCAAGCTGGGCAGCTTGATGGAAATGCTGGAAGAGTTACTTAGCGAGGGGCGGCGGATTTTGCTGTTCTCGCAGTTCACCTCAATGCTGGCGTTGATTGAAGAAGAGCTCAAGCAGCGTGGGGTTGAGTATTCGATCCTGACGGGAGACACCCTGGACCGACGTACGCCAGTCAAAAATTTCCAGGACGGCAAGACACCGTTATTCCTGGTCAGCCTGAAAGCGGGCGGTACGGGCTTGAACCTGACGGCGGCCGATACGGTGATTCACTACGACCCCTGGTGGAACCCAGCGGTAGAAAACCAGGCCACCGACCGGGCTTATCGGATTGGCCAGGATAAACCGGTGTTTGTGTACAAGATGATTGCTCGCGGGACGGTCGAGGAGAAGATTCAAGCGTTGCAGTTGGAGAAGGCGGCATTGGCCGATGGGGTGCTGGAAGGTGGCGCCGGTGCGGGTTGGAAGTTGGAGGAACGGGATATCGAGGCGCTGTTTGCGCCTTTGCCTGGCTGAGGGCCGCGTCGCGCCCATCGCAGGCAAGCCAGCTCCCACATTTTGATGTGTGAATACATTCAAGTGTGGGAGCTGGCTTGCCTGCGATAGCGATCTAACAGTCAGCGCTTCTCTTGCTTATTAGGCAGTGGTGCGAAGAGCGCCTCGATATCCTCATTACCCAACTGCCAATCCCCCGTGGTCCGCCCATCCAGCACACCCGCCGCCAAGTCGGATTTTTCCTTTTGCAGGTGCTGGATTTTTTCCTCCACCGTGCCGCGGGCAATCATCTTGTACACGAACACCGGCTTTTCCTGCCCGATGCGGTACGCACGGTCGGTGGCCTGGTTTTCCGTGGCCGGGTTCCACCAGGGGTCGTAGTGAATCACCGTGTCCGCTTCGGTCAGGTTCAAGCCTACGCCGCCAGCCTTCAAGCTGATCAGAAAGATCTGCAACTTGCCGCTCTGGAAATCCTTTACCGGTGTGCGCCGGTCGCGGGTCTGGCCGGTCAATAGTGCGTAGGCAATCCCGCGTTTTTTCAGTTCGGCTTCGATCAGGCTCAGCATCGAGGTGAACTGTGAGAACAGCAGAATCCTGCGGCCTTCGGCAAACAGCTCGTCGAGCATGTCCATCAGGCTGTCGAGCTTGCCCGAGGAGCTGCCACGGGCGGGCAGTGTGGCGTCGTTGACCAGGCGCAGGTCGCAGCACACCTGACGCAGTTTGAGCAGGGCTTCGAGGATGATGATCTGGCTGCGGGCCACGCCCTTGCGGGTGATCTCGTCGCGGACCTTTTTATCCATGGCCAGGCGCATGGTTTCGTACACGTCCCGCTGGGCCTCGTTGAGGTCGACCCAGTGGATAATTTCGGTCTTGGGTGGCAGTTCGGTTGCCACTTGTTCCTTGGTGCGGCGCAGCAGGAACGGTTTGATCCGACCGTTAAGGTGCTGCAAGCGCACGTCACTGGCGCGTTTTTCAATCGGCACGCGGTAATCACGGTTGAAGCTCTTCACGTCGCCCAGCCAGCCCGGCAACAGGAAATGGAACAGCGACCACAGCTCGCCCAAATGGTTTTCCAATGGCGTGCCGCTCAAGCACAGGCGCTGGCGGGCATTCAGCTCGCGCGCGGCCTGGGCGGCCTTGCTGGAAGGGTTCTTGATGTATTGCGCTTCATCCAGAATCAATACATGCAAGGGCAGGGCGGCGAGGGTGTCGATGTCTTTGGGCAGCAGGGCGTAGGTGGTCAACAGCAGGTCGTAGTCGTGCAGGTTGGCGAAGTGTTTCTTGCGCCCTGCGCCGTACAGCGCCTGCACCCGCAGTTGCGGAGTGAAGTGCGCGGCTTCATCGAGCCAGTTCGGGATCAGGCTGGTGGGCATCACTACCATGCAGGGTCGATCAAGGCGCCCGGCGATTTTTTCGGTAAGAATATGCGCCAGGGTTTGCAGGGTTTTACCCAGGCCCATGTCGTCCGCGAGAATCCCGCCCACTTCCAACTGGCGCAATGACTGCATCCAGCTCAAGCCTTCCAGTTGGTAGGGGCGCAAGGTCGCGTTCAGGCCTTCGGGCGCTACGCAGGTGAAGTCCTTGATATCCCGCAGGCGCTGGGCAAAGTTGCGAATCTTATCGCCGCCTTCCCATTGCAATGGCAGGTCTTCCAGCGGGTTGAGCCGAATCGCGTCGGCCTTGGCCAGGCGCAACGTCGTGGTGCCGGTTTCCTGCAGGTAAAACTCGCCGAGGGTCGCCAGCACCGGCTTCAAGCGCCCGTAGGGCAGCGCCACTTGCAGCGGGCCGTGGCCATTGGGCAACCCGGGAATATTCACCAGGATCAGTTCATCATCGCGGCGCCTTGCGAGTTTTTCCGGGTTGAGGATCTCGGTGTGCGAGCGCATCAGGTTCAACAGGATCGGCAGCAGGCTCAGGCGTTCGCCATTGACGATGATGCCCAGCTCCAGGTCGAACCAGTCACGCTCGGGCGCTTCATCGACGCTGGCGTACCAGTCGTCCACCGGGCTCAGGTCGAAACCGAAGTCTTCATCGATTTGCAGCTCCCAGCCCTCGGCCCGCAGCGTGGGCGATGAGTTGAGCGTGAAGTTCAGCCAGGCGCTGTCATTGACCATCTCAAACAGCTCGCCGGCGCTTTCAGGCAAGGCCTTGCTCTGGCGCGTAGCGATCTTGAACCCCAGCAGGCGCAATTGTTCGCGACAGGCTTGTTCCAGTTCGGGATGGCGCTTGATCCGCAGGCTCTGGGTTTCCTGGCGCACGATGATGTCGGCGTTCTTTTGCCCGCTGACGTAATTGCCCAGGTAGTTGAACGACAGCGCCGCACGGTGCTGGATATAGCGCTGCATCTTGCCGTTGCGCGGCTCGAACGCGCTGAACTCGACGCTGGCCAGCCACAGGCGCGGCACGGGCCGCACATCCTCCATGACCACTTGCGGCAGGACCACGCGGTTATCCAGCACGGCCTGGAGTTTTTCCAGCAGTTGCGCATCCTGAGCGGCGGCCGGGTAGGCCAGGGTTTCCTGGACCTTGAGCAGCACCGCCGCGATGTGTTTGCAGTTGGTGTGCACCGGGCAGGTACAGCGGCTGTCCACCAGGATCAACAGGCCCTTGGCCGACTCGCGCAACGAGATGGTTTGCCGATAGACATTGCCGCCCGAGCCTTCGCAACTGGCGGTGATGGTGCTGTCGCCGCACTCGACGATGCGCACGCGATTTTCCAGTGCGTAACGCCGCCCGCGCTCCAGGCTCTGCTCTTTGAAGCGATTGGCCCACGACGGGGCCAGGGGTTTGGTCAGAGGCGAAGTGAGGGGCATGGCGCTGGATCAGTCCTGCATGTCGGGCGGTGGTGCGCTGGGCGGCTTGGCGGTCAGCGAGGTGATCTTGATCAGCAGCGCCAAGTGGCCGCCGTCCAGGTAGTTAAGCTGGTTGTTCTTGGTGCGTACGTCTTTTTGGGCCAGGTGTTCACTGGCGATCACGCTGCCGTTGCCGTCGAACTGGTTGATCCAGAAGTCGGCATCAATGTCGGTGAAACGACCCAGTTGCAGGCTCAGCACGCCCTCGATAGGGAATTGGCCGAACTGCTCCTGGCCGTCGGTGATGGCGATCTTCACCGGTTGCTCGCCCAGGTTCTGTTCCCAGGCTTTATGCGCGAGCACGGTGTAGTTGGAGTCGGCGCGCAGCTTGTCGACGATGTTGCCCAGGCGCGGCGGGCTCAGTCGCTCGCCCAGGCGCTGGGCGCCGCCATCCCAGTTTTCCGGGGCGGCGCGGCTGTTGATCACCGGCTCCGCGTTCTGGCGCACCAGGATCATTTCCACCTGGTACGGGCTGTCGGCAAATGCCGACGGCGCAAGTACCACCAACAACAGGCTCAGAATGCGGAACAAGCGCATGGCGGCGTCCTTCAAGCGGATTTCGGGATGAGGCGCTCAAACAGCGCCTCCAGGGTATTGAAGCGTTCTTCGGCACGTTCCATCGGCACCATGAACTTGAACAGCGTAGCCCCTTCGAACTTGTAGCGGTTGGGCTGGCCCTGGATCAGCTTGATCAGTACCAACGGGTCGACCGGCGTCTGCGCTTCGAATTCGATACGCCCACCTTGCGGCCCGGCGTCGACCTTCTTGATCCCCAACTGCTCGGCCTGCAACTTGAGCAGAGTCAGGCGCACCAGATTCTTGGTCGGTTCGGGCAGCAGGCCGAAGCGGTCGATCATCTCCACTTGCAGGTCCTTGAGGCCCTCTTCGTCGGTGGCTGAAGCGATGCGCTTGTACAGAATCAGCCGCGCGTGCACATCCGGCAGGTAGTCCTCGGGGATCAACGCCGGCAAGCGCAGGTTGATCTCCGGGCCGCCGCCCAGGGGTTGATCGAGGTTGGGCTGCTCGCCCTTGCGGATGGCTTTTACCGCGCGTTCGAGCATCTCCATATACAGGGTGAAGCCGACTGCCTGGATCTGCCCGCTCTGGCCATCGCCCAGCAGTTCGCCGGCGCCACGGATTTCCAGGTCGTTGGTGGCCAGCACAAATCCGGCGCCGAGGTCCTGGGTGTTGGCGATCGCTTCCAGGCGTTTTTCTGCATCGGACGTGATCTGTTGGCGCGGCGGCGTGAGCAGGTACGCATAGGCCTGGTGGTGACTGCGCCCGACGCGGCCGCGCAGTTGGTGCAACTGCGCCAGGCCGAACTTGTCGGCGCGCTCGATGATGATGGTGTTGGCGCTCGGCACGTCGATGCCGGTCTCGATGATCGTCGAGGCGATCAGCACGTTGAAGCGCTTGTGGTAAAAGTCGCTCATCACCTGTTCGAGTTCGCGCTCGCGCATCTGGCCGTGACCAATGGCGATACGGGCTTCCGGCACCAGTTCGGCGAGATCGGCGGCGCATTTCTCGATGGTTTTCACATCGTTGTGCAGGTAGTACACCTGGCCGCCGCGCAGCAGTTCGCGCAGCAGTGCTTCCTTGACCGTGCTTTTGTTCTGCTCCATCACGAAAGTGCGCACCGACAGGCGGCGCGCCGGTGGCGTAGCGATGATCGACAGGTCGCGCATACCCGACACCGCCATGTTCAGCGTGCGCGGAATCGGCGTAGCGGTGAGGGTAAGGATGTCGACTTCGCTGCGCAGGGCCTTGAGCTGTTCTTTCTGGCGCACGCCAAAGCGGTGTTCTTCGTCGATGATCACCAGGCCCAGGTTCTTGATCTTCACATCGTCCGACAGCAGCTTGTGAGTACCGATGACGATGTCGATCTTGCCCTCGGCCAGATCGGCGACGGCGGCATTCACTTCCTTGGCGGATTTGAAGCGGCTCATCACCTCCACGGTCACCGGCCAGTCGGCAAAGCGGTCGCGGAAGCTGTTGTAGTGCTGCTGGGCGAGCAGGGTGGTCGGCACCAGGATCGCCACCTGGCGACCGCCGTGTACCGCAATAAAGGCTGCACGCATGGCCACTTCGGTCTTGCCGAAGCCCACGTCGCCGCACACCAGGCGGTCCATCGGCTTGGGCGCGAGCATGTCGGCGCGCACCGCTTCGATGGTGGTTTGCTGGTCCGGGGTTTCTTCGAAGGCGAAGCCCGCACTGAAGGTGGCGTAATCGGCTTTGGGGTCAGCGAAGGCATAACCTTCGCGGGCAGCACGGCGGGCATAGATGTCGAGCAGTTCGGCGGCCACGTCGCGCACCTGTTCGGCGGCCTTGCGCTTGGCTTTCTGCCAGGTCTCGGAGCCCAGGCGATGCAACGGCGCCAAGGCGTCGTCGCTGCCGGTATAGCGGGCGATCAGGTGCAGGTTGGCCACCGGCACGTAGAGCTTGGCGCCCTCGGCGTATTCCATGGTGAGGAATTCGGCGGCCTGGTTGTCGATCTCCAGGGTCTGCAAGCCCAGGTAGCGGCCTACACCGTGGTCGATATGCACCACCGGCGCGCCTTCGCGCAGCTCGGTGAGGTTCTTGATCACTGCGTCGTTGTTGGCGTCGGCGCGTTTTTCCCGGCGTCGGCGTTGCATTACGCGCTGGCCGAACAACGGGCTTTCGGCGATCAAGGCCAGCGCCGGGTCATCCAGCCGCAGCCCTTCGTCCAGCGGCGCGATGGTGATCGCCAGGCGCTCTTTGCTGGCGACAAAATCCGGCCAGCTGTCGACGGTTTTCGGTCGCAGCTTCAGGCGTTCCAACAACTCCAGCAGCACTTCGCGACGACCGGCGGATTCGGCGGTAAACAGCACGCGGCCAGGGAAGTCGCCGAGGAAGTTCGACAGCGCCTCCAGCGGTTGCGTGGCTTTGGCCTGGATCGCCAAATCGGGCAGCGCGCTCGCCGGGAAACGCTCACGGCCACTGCCAGCGTCCACGTCCTGCTGGCTGGCGACCACACGCGGCCAGTTTTTCAGGCGCGCGAAGCAGTCTTCCACTGGCAGGAACAGCTCAGCAGGCGGCAATAAAGGCCGGGACGGATCGACGCGGCGTTCTTCGTAGCGGTTGCGCACGTCGTTCCAGAAGTTTTCCGCCGCCTGTTCGATACCCGGCAGCGAGAACACCTGGGTGTCCTGAGGCAGGTAGTCGAAGAGGGTGGAGGTCTCGTCGAAGAACAACGGCAGGTAGTACTCGATACCGGCAGGTGTAATCCCGCTGCTCAAGTCCTGGAAGATCGGGCAACGACGGAAGTCGACATCGAAGCGCTCACGAAAGCGCGCCTTGAAGCGTGTCACCGCGTCTTTTTGCAACGGGAATTCCCGCGCCGGCAGCAGCTTGATCGAGTCGACCTTGTCGATTGAGCGCTGGTTCTCCGGATCGAAGGTACGCAGGGTTTCGATTTCGTCATCAAACAGGTCGATGCGGTACGGCAACTTGCTGCCCATCGGGAACAGGTCGATCAAGGCCCCGCGCACGGCGAACTCACCGTGCTCGTACACCGTGTCGACGCAACGGTAGCCGCTGGCTTCCAGGCGCGTGCGCATCTGCTCGACGTCAAGCTTCTGGCCCACGTCCAGCACCAGGCTGCTGCCGAGCAGGAACTTGGTCGGCGCCAGGCGGTGCAGCGCCGTGGTGATCGGCACCACCAGCACGCCGTGGGCCAGTTCCGGCAAGCGGTACAGGCTGGCGATGCGCTGGGAGATGATGTCCTGGTGCGGCGAGAACAGGTCGTAGGGCAGGGTTTCCCAGTCGGGAAAATGCAGTACCGGCAAATCCGGGGCGAAGAAGCTCAGCTCCTGCTCCAACCGTTCGGCACTTTGGCTGTCGGCGGTGAGCAGCAGGGTAAAGCGCTTGGCTGCGCTGGCAGCCTCGGCAATGGCCAGGCTCAGGGAGGCACCGGGCAGGTTGCCCCAATGCTGTTTACCTGCCGCGGCAGGGAGAAGCGGTAGACGCAGAACGGGCACGGAAGGTTGAGCTCCAAGCGTTGCGACAAAGTCGGTAATTGTAACGGCCCCAGGTGCCGCCTGTCAGTTGCTGACTGTGCCTATTACGGTTTGTAGGAAATGTAGTGGCTAAGACAAACAATGGCCGGTTTTGACTCAATATGTAGTGCCAAAAAGCGCGAATGTTTAGGAGGGTTACGGACAAGTCGGCACTGTCGCTCGACTAGTGGCCTTCTGGAACCCGCGTATTTACTGGGCTGTAGCGCGGCGGTATTTTTTTGCAAGGGCTTTTTGTTGCCCCTCGCGCATTGCTCAACGGCCAGTCGGGCGACATAATGTAGCCCCTTTTTTCTGCCCCTACATGTGGAAGGTTCCCGTGACTCAGAAGCCCGACCAGTGTCTTGGTGAATGGATCGACCGTGAAGCACTCGCAGAAGCGATGATTCCGCTTATCGGCCAGCTGTACCGCAATAACAATGTGGTGAGCTCGATCTATGGCCGCAGCCTGATCAACCAGTCTGTCATCGCGATTCTCAAAGCGCACCGCTTTGCGCGCCATCGCTCTGCCGACGACAGCGAACTCTCCGTCCACGAAACATTCCCACTGCTTAAAGCCATGAGCGAGCTCAAGCTCGGCGCGGCTTCGGTAGATCTGGGCAAGTTGGCCTACAAATTCCGTAAAGAAGGCGCCGGCCGCAGTGCCGAGCAGTTCGTACGTGAAGAAATGGCCGATGTGGTTGGCCAGCAAAACGCCGCAGCCCGCAAGGGTACCGACGTGGTGCTGTACGGCTTCGGTCGTATCGGCCGCCTGCTGGCGCGCATCCTGATCGAGAAAACCGGTGGCGGCGACGGCCTGCGTCTGCGCGCCATCGTGGTGCGCAAAGGCGCCGAAAACGACCTGACCAAGCGCGCCAGCCTGCTGCGTCGCGATTCGGTACACGGCTCGTTCAACGGCACCATCACCATTGACGAAGAAAACAACACCATCACCGCCAACGGTAACCTGATCCAGGTGATCTACGCGAAGAACCCGACTGAGGTGGATTACACCCAGTACGGCATTCAGAACGCCCTGCTGGTGGACAACACCGGCGTATGGCGCGATGCCGAGGGCCTGGGCCAGCACCTGGCTTGCCCGGGTGTTGACCGCGTTGTGCTGACCGCGCCTGGCAAAGGCAAGCTCAAGAACATCGTGCACGGCATCAACCACGCTGAAATCACCGCTGACGACAAGATCGTGTCCGCCGCCTCCTGCACCACCAACGCCATCGTGCCGGTGCTCAAGGCTGTGAATGACAAGTTCGGCATCGTTAACGGCCACGTTGAAACCGTTCACTCGTACACCAACGACCAGAACCTGATCGACAACTTCCACAAGGGCGATCGCCGTGGCCGTAGCGCCGCGTTGAACATGGTGATCACCGAGACCGGTGCTGCCACCGCTGCTGCCAAGGCCCTGCCTGAGCTGGCCGGCAAGCTGACCGGTAACGCGATCCGTGTACCGACGCCGAACGTGTCGATGGCCATTCTCAACCTCAACCTTGAGAAAGCCGCCACCCGCGAAGAGATGAACGAGTACCTGCGCTACATGGCGCTGCACTCCGATCTGCACAAGCAAATCGACTTCGTCAATTCTCAGGAAGTGGTCTCCACCGACTTCGTCGGCTCGCGCCACGCCGGTGTGGTGGACGCTGAAGCGACCATCACCCAGGACAACCGTGTTGTGCTGTATGTGTGGTACGACAACGAGTTCGGCTACAGCTGCCAGGTGGTTCGCGTGATGGAAGACATGGCTGGGGTCAACCCGCCTGCGTTTCCGCGCTAAGCCTTTGCGCTGAATGAAGAAGCCCCGACTGGTTCGGGGCTTTTTTATGCCTGTGGGTTTTGTGGTGTCTGGGAGGGCCTTATCGCAGGCAAGCCAGCTCCCACAGTTGAAATGCATTTACCTGTGGGGGCTTGCCCGCGATGAAGATGGAACCGTCAACGCGGCCATCACTTGAGTAGCGTGTTGCGCAAACTGTCCGACAGCCCTTTGGGCCCCAGCCAGATACCCAGGTAGGCCTTCGCTAATTCTGCGTCCGGGCTGCTGAACACCACCTGCCCATTAATCTCCAGATTCAACCCGCGCCCTGGACGAAAATCCAGGGCATAGCGATCGCCGCTGCGAATATCCCGAAAGCGCGCGTGCAGCTTGGCTACCTCCGGGTTCAACCCGGCATTGGCCTGCTGGCGCTCCAGGGTGACGGTGGCCGCCTTGATCACATCATTGCGGTCAATGTCGCGAAAGTAGTACAGCGCCAGGCGCACCGCCTTCTGCTGGTCCCAGGCCTGCTTTGCCGGCAGGTCAGCGGGCGCATACAGCGCCGCCGCATACACATCCGCCCAGAGATAATTGAATACCGCCTGGTTTTTCAAGGCCAGCCCCTCGACCTGTGCCGGGAAGCTCGCCTGCTTGAGCCGCTGCGCATCGTTGGCGTGCGCGCTGATCGACAGCATCAGCATTAAACAAAAAAATAGTTGTCGCATAATGGCTCATCCTGAATTCGGCGCTGATGTGCGTCCTGTAGTATGGCAACACTGGCCTACGACGCGACCAAGGGTTAATGTTCGCGGCGCTCGGCCTTCTATAGACTGTGCCCCGGTTCACACACTTGAGCCAAATTGTCCTTCATGACCGCTGGCCGCGGCATGATTTAGCCTGGCGTCCAACCGTACGCCTGGCCTGTTCTGAGGAGTACGCATGGCTGTCTACAACTATGACGTGGTGGTACTGGGTTCCGGCCCGGCTGGAGAAGGTGCGGCGATGAACGCTGCCAAAGCAGGGCGCAAGGTGGCGATGGTCGATAGCCGTCGCCAGGTCGGCGGTAACTGCACCCACCTGGGTACCATCCCGTCCAAGGCGTTGCGTCACTCCGTGCGCCAGATCATGCAGTTCAACACCAACCCGATGTTCCGGGCCATTGGCGAGCCGCGCTGGTTCTCGTTCCCGGACGTGTTGAAAAGCGCCGAAAAAGTCATCTCCAAGCAAGTCGCTTCGCGCACCGGCTACTACGCCCGTAACCGCGTCGACCTGTTTTTCGGCACCGGCAGCTTCGCCGACGAGCAAACCGTCGAAGTGGTCTGCGCCAATGGCGTGGTCGAGAAGCTGGTGGCCAAGCACATTATCATCGCCACCGGTTCGCGCCCGTATCGCCCGGCGGACATCGATTTTCACCACCCGCGTATCTACGATAGCGACACCATCCTGAGCCTGGGCCACACCCCACGCAAACTGATCATCTACGGCGCCGGCGTGATCGGCTGTGAATACGCCTCGATCTTCAGTGGCCTGGGTGTCTTGGTGGAGTTGGTGGACAACCGCGACCAGTTGCTCAGCTTCCTCGACTCGGAAATCTCCCAGGCGTTGAGCTACCACTTCAGCAACAACAACATCACCGTGCGCCATAACGAAGAGTACGAGCGGGTCGAAGGCCTGGACAACGGTGTGATCCTGCACCTCAAATCCGGCAAGAAGATCAAGGCCGACGCCTTGCTGTGGTGTAACGGCCGTACCGGCAACACCGACAAGCTGGGCATGGAAAATATCGGGGTCAAGGTCAACAGCCGCGGCCAGATCGAGGTGGACGAGAACTACCGCACCTGCGTGCCGAACATCTACGGCGCCGGTGACGTGATCGGCTGGCCAAGCCTGGCGAGCGCCGCCCATGACCAGGGCCGTTCGGCCGCCGGCAGCATTGTCGACAACGGCAGTTGGCGCTATGTGAATGACGTGCCGACCGGGATCTACACGATTCCCGAGATCAGCTCGATCGGCAAGAACGAACACGAACTGACCAAGGCCAAGGTGCCTTACGAAGTGGGCAAGGCGTTCTTCAAGAGCATGGCGCGTGCGCAGATTGCCGGTGAGCCGCAAGGCATGCTGAAAATCCTGTTCCACCGCGAGACCCTGGAAGTGCTCGGCGTGCATTGCTTCGGCTACCAGGCCTCGGAGATCGTGCACATCGGCCAGGCGATCATGAACCAGCCAGGTGAGCAAAATACCCTCAAGTATTTCGTCAACACCACCTTCAACTACCCGACCATGGCCGAAGCCTATCGGGTAGCGGCCTACGACGGCCTCAACCGGCTTTTTTGAGCGGCTCCGGCCGGTGGCCTGAGCCGGCCGGGGAGACCGATTTCAGTAATTCCCGAGGGTGGCAGTGGCCAAACCGGGAAAGTCTGTAATCAGGCTATCTACGCCGAAGTCGGCGAGCCTGCGCATCAGCGCAGGTTCGTTGACCGTCCACACGGATACATGCAAACCCTGGCGCTGGGCTTTTTGCAGGCGCTCGGGGGTGCACAGCGTCCAGTTCAATGCCAAATACTCACAGCCGTAGTTCTGCGCGACCTTCAGCGGGTCGAGCCAGGCGTATTCGGCGACCAGGCCGCGTGACAGGTCCGGGGTGAGTTCCACGGCGGCCTTGAGCACTTCCCGCGAACTTGACGTCACCGTGACCTTGTCCATCAAGCCAAAGCGCACGGCCATTTCACGAATGGCCAGCACGGTGGTTGCGGCGCGGGTGCGCGAAGCGCTTTTGACTTCCAGTTGCCAGTGATCGAAGTCGCACTTTTCGAACAGCTCCTCCAAGCGTGGGATCGGGCATGGGCTGACCCAACCCGGGCCGCCTTTGCGCGCGTCCATCTTGACCAAATCAGCCGCCGAGTACTCGACGACCTTGCCGCGCCGGTCGGCGGTGCGCTTGAGGGTCGGGTCATGGATGACCATCAGCTCGCCGTCCATGGACAGGTGCAGGTCCAGCTCGCAACGACGGACGCCGTGCTTGAGACATTCCTGAAAACTGGTCAGGGTATTTTCCGGTGCTTCGCCTTTGGCACCGCGATGGCCGTAGATCAGGGTCACAGTTGCTCCTTTGCGCCAGGATCGCTGGCGGAATGAATAGGTATTCAGAGGTCGTCGCTTTGTTCTCGCGCCAGGCGGCGTTCCTGCGCCTGCTTTTGCAGGATGTAGCGCGCCAGCAGTTGGCGTTGGGCATCGGTCATGGATTCGAATTCCGTACCCACATCAAAGCCGTCGCCCTTGGGATCACAATGGGTCACCCGCGCGCGTAATAACAGGCCAAGCGCCTGGGGCATCAGCACCAGCTTGACCGCCAACTGTGTGTCGGGAGCCAGTGGGGCAGGGTGCTGGAAGTCGATGCCGCCCTCGGAGAGGATCACCGGCTGTGGCGCGCCCACTTCAGCCAGCAGGCCGCGGGCCATGACCTGGCTGAGCAAATCCAGGCGCTTGTTTTGCACTTTGAGGAAGGCCGCCAGGCTGCGGTCTTTCTCGCTGATCTGGCGCAGCAGGTGCTGGGCTTCGAATTCGCTCAGGTGCAATTCGCTGAGTAGATTGAACAGCGGCGAATCATCCAGCAACACTTCCTTGCTCGCCGCTTCGGGGCCAGACAATGTGCTGATTTGAAGTGCGATCATGTCGTCGATACGGTAGTATTCGCGGCGCTCTTCTTCATCTAATGTCGACATGGCGAACCCCAGGTTACGGTAATGGTCTGAGTGTAAAGCTGCTTACCAGACCCCGCCACCGGGACGTCTTCTTTTCCTCCGAACAAGCCCCGACATGTTCAGACCTCTCTTCGTATTTATCGGCACGCGTTATACCCGTGCAAAGCGTCGCAATCATTTTGTGTCGTTCATTTCCTTGACCTCGATGATCGGTCTCGCCCTGGGCGTGGTTGTGATGATCGTGGTGCTGTCGGTGATGAACGGCTTCGATCATGAGATGCGTACCCGCGTGCTGGGCATGGTGCCCCACGCGACCATCGAGGGCGATGCGCCCATCAACGACTGGCAAAGCCTGGCCGCCAAGGTCAAGCAGAACCCCAAGGTGGTGGCCGTCGCGCCGTTTACCCAGATGCAGGGGTTGCTGACCAACGACGGCAAGGTGCAGAAGATCCTGCTCAATGCCATCGACCCGGCCCAGGAGCGCAACGTCTCGATCATCGACAAGTTCATGCTGCAAGGTAAGCTCGACGACCTGGCGCCTGGCAGTTTCGGCATCGTTATCGGTGACAAGGCCGCCGCCAAGCTCGGCGTGGGCGTCGGCGACAAGCTGACCTTCGTCGCCCCGGAAGTCACCGTGACCCCGGCCGGCATGTTCCCGCGTATGAAGCGCTTTACCGTGGTGGGCACCTTCCACGTCGGCGCCGGCGAGATCGACGGTTACATCGGCCTGACCAACCTCACCGACCTGGCCCGCCTGCATCGCTGGCAGCCAGACCAGGTGCAGGGACTGCGCCTGAAGTTCAACGACCTGTTCGAAGCCCCGCGCGGCGCCTGGGAAATTGCCCAGCACCTGGGGGAGACCGAGTACTACGCCCGCGACTGGACTCGCACCCACGGCAACCTGTACCAGGCCATCCGTATGGAAAAAGCCATGATCGGCCTGCTGTTGCTGCTGATCGTCGCCGTGGCGGCCTTCAACATCATCTCCACGCTGGTGATGGTGGTGAACGACAAGAAGGGCGATATCGCTATTTTGCGTACCCTGGGCGCCACGCCGGGGCAGATCATGGCGATCTTCATGGTGCAGGGCACCGTGATCGGCGTGGTCGGCACCCTGATCGGCACGGCGGTGGGCATTCTGGCCGCGCTGAACGTCAGCGCCGCCATTGCCCTGCTTGAAAAAGTGATCGGCCACAAGTTTCTCAACGCTGACGTCTACTTCATCGATTACTTGCCGTCCCAGGTGCAAACCCAGGACGTGCTGATGGTGGGCGGCGCCGCGTTGGTCCTGAGCTTCCTTGCCACCCTGTATCCAGCCTGGCGCGCGGCACGTACCCAGCCAGCACAGGCATTACGTTATGAGTGAATCGGGCATGAGTGAAAAAGCAATCCTGAGCTGCCGCAACCTGGGCAAATCCTACGAGGAAGGCCCGGAGTCGGTGGTGGTGCTGTCCAACCTGCAGCTTGAACTGCATCCGGGCGAACGCGTGGCGATCGTCGGCAGTTCCGGTTCCGGCAAAAGTACCTTGCTGAACCTGTTGGGCGGCCTTGATACGCCGTCCCAGGGCAGCGTATGGCTGGCCGGCGAAGAACTGTCGGCGTTGAATGAAAAGGCCCGTGGCCAACTGCGTAACCGCTCGTTGGGCTTTGTGTACCAGTTCCACCACCTGCTGCCGGAATTCACCGCCCTGGAAAACGTGTGCATGCCGCTGTTGATCGGCAAGACCGCGATTCCCGAAGCGCGCCAACGGGCCACTGCCTTGCTGGAGCGTGTGGGCCTCGGCCATCGCCTGGAGCACAAACCGGCCGAACTGTCCGGTGGTGAGCGCCAGCGCGTGGCGATCGCCCGTGCTCTGGTGAACAACCCTGGCCTGGTGATGCTCGACGAGCCGACCGGCAACCTCGACTCCCACACCGCCCAGGGCATCAAGGACTTGATGCTGGAACTGAGCACCCAGATGCGCACCGCGTTCCTGGTGGTGACCCATGACATGAGCATGGCCCGGCAGATGGACCGCGTACTGCATTTGCAGGAAGGTCATCTGGTCGCTATCTGACCTGTTGCAAGCCCGGGTTTTTGAGGCCGGGCTTTTTCATTTTTCCAACGGTGCCCGCGAATGTTCAGACCGTTATCGATTTTTATCGGCACGCGCTATACCCGCGCCAAGCGCCGCAACCGTTTTGTCTCGTTTATCTCGATGACCTCGATGATCGGCCTCGCCTTGGGCGTATTGGCGATGATCGTGGTGCTTTCGGTGATGAACGGCTTCCAGCGCGAAATGAGCTCGCGCATTCTCGGCATGGTGCCCCACGCCACCATCGTTGGCGTAAAGCCCATTGATGACTGGCAACCGGTGGCGGCCGCTGCGATGAAGAATCCGCAAGTCACCGCTGCGGTACCGTTCACACAGATGGACGGCATGTTCTCCTACAAGGGCGCCATGCAGCCGATCGAGATCAGCGGCGTCGACCCGGCCCAGGAAGGCAAGGTGTCGATCGTGACCCAGCATATCGTGCGCGGCAAACTCGATGACCTTAAACCCGGCGAGTTCGGTGTGGTGATCGGCGATATCACAGCGCGGCGCTTTCGCCTGAATGTGGGTGACAAGCTGACCCTGATCGTCCCGGAACTGAGCAGTGCGCCGGGCGGCATCACCCCGCGTATGCAGCGGTTGAACGTGGTGGGTATTTTCAAGGTTGGCGCCGAGCTGGATGGCTCCATGGCCCTGATTCATATGGCCGACGCGGCAGAAATTCAGCATTGGCAGCCCAACCAGGTGCAAAGCGTGCGCCTGGCGGTAAAGGACCTGTACGCAGCGCCCAAAGTCTCGGCAGATATCGCCGCCAGCCTGGGCGCGGCTTACAAGCCGGATGACTGGACCCACACCCAGGGCAGCCTGTTCAGCGCGATGAAAATGGAAAAGACCATGATCGGCCTGCTGTTGCTGATGATCGTCGCCGTGGCGGCGTTCAATATCATCGCCACCTTGATCATGGTGGTGAACGACAAGGGCGCAGACATCGCGATCCTGCGTACCATCGGTGCCACGCCTCGGCAGATCATGGCGATCTTCATGGTGCAGGGCACGGTGATCGGCGTGGTCGGCACCTTGATCGGCGGCGTGCTGGGGGTGATTGCAGCGCTGAACGTGAGCGAACTGGTGGGCTGGCTGGAGCGGGTGAGCGGGCAGCATATCTTCAGTTCAGACGTGTACTTCGTTAGTAATCTGCCTTCGGAGCTGCAAGGTGGGGATGTGTTGCTGATTTGCTCGGCGGGGTTTGTGTTGAGCTTTTTGGCGACGATTTACCCGGCGTATCGGGCGGCGAAGATTGAGCCGGCGCACGCCCTCAGGTATTCGTAACCTTTAAGACCGCTATCGCAGGCAAGCCAGCTCCCACATTGTGACTGTATTCACAGCTCAAATTGTGGGAGCTGGCTTGCCTGCGATAGGGCCGGCCCAGCTTGCATCAATCTCCCTTGGGCAACTCAATCACAAACCTTGTCCAGCCCGCCTGCGACTCACAATAAATCTTCCCGCCGTGCGCCCGCACAATCGATTGGGTAATCGCCAGCCCCAGCCCCGCATGTTCACTGCTGCCTGCCCGCCTTGAAGGGTCGGCTCGGTAAAACCGATCAAACAGTCGCGGCAATACCTGCGCAGGAATAGCTTCCCCGCTGTTCTCAACCGTCAGTGTCACGCCAGGCTCTATCCGCACCCGCACTTCGCCGCCCGGTGGGGTAAACCGCAGCGCGTTGTCCAGCAGGTTCGACAAAGCCCGGCGCAACATGCCGCGATCGCCCATCGTAGGGGCGCTGCCTTCGCGTACCAGCGTGACCTGCGCGTCCTCTGCCAGCAGGGTAAAAAACTCCAACAGTGCGTCGACCTCATCGCCCAGATCCAGCGCTTCACGGCTGGGCATCAGCAGGCCGTGGTCGGCTTTGGCCAGGTACAGCATGTCGTTGACCAGCTGCGCCATCCATTGCAACTCTTCCAGGTTACTGTGCAGCGCCTCGCGGTAGTCCTCCAGCGGGCGCGGCTGGGTGAGGATGACCTGGGTCTGGGTCAGCAGGTTGGAGAGCGGCGTGCGCAGTTCGTGGGCGATATCGGCGGAGAACGCCGACAGGCGCTGGAACGCGTCGTCCAGGCGCCCCAGCATCGCGTTGAAGGCTTGGGCCAGTTCCGCCAGCTCCACCGGCATTTGCGCCTGGGGCAGGCGTTGCGTCAGGGAGTGGGCGGATACGCTGGCGGCCACTTCGCCCATGCGCCGCAACGGCCGCAGTCCACTGCGCGCCGCCCAGGCGCCCAGCAGGGCGGTCGCCAGGGCCGAGAGGCCGACGGTCAGCCAGATCAAGTGCTGCATACGTTGCAGGAAGTGCTGGTGATGGGTGATGTCGAGGATCAGGCTCAGTTGCGGCGAACCGGGTTGCCCGGGCGTCAACGGCGCGTTGTACACACGGTAGTCGGTGCCTGCATTTTGCAGGCTGTGCAGGCCCGGTGCTGCGGGCACGCTGAGGTGTGGCGCGCCGTCTATCCAGCGCTGGTCGGCGGCGGTGATGCGCAAGGTAAAGTCAGGCTGGTGGTCGAGTTCGGCGCGCAGTTGCGGGCTTCGCAGGGCAAAGGCTTCCCGTGAGTCGACACCCTGCAAGGCGCTGCGCAGGGCCACCAGCTTGCTGTCGAGCAGTTGCTGGTCCAGTTCGATGAAGTGCGCTTCGCTGGCGCGGTTGAACAATACGCCGGCGATCAACGAGACCACGGCGGTGCAGGCGGCAAACAGCAGTGCCAGGCGGCTGGTCAGGGACAGGCGCTTGATCACGTGAACCGCTCCTCCAGCACATAACCCATGCCGCGCACGGTGTGGATCAGCTTGTTGGAGAAGTTGTCGTCGACTTTCAGGCGCAGGCGACGGATCGCCACTTCGATGATGTTGGTGTCGCTGTCGAAATTCATATCCCACACCTGGGACGCGATCAGGGTCTTGGGCAGCACTTCGCCCTGGCGGCGCAGCAGCAGTTCCAGCAGGGCGAACTCCTTGGCGGTGAGGTCGATGCGCTGGCCGTCGCGCTCGACGCGGCGCCGGATCAGGTCCAGGCGCAGGTCGGCCAATTGCAGGGTGGTTTCCTGCGGGGTGCTGCTGCCACGGCGCAACAAGGTGCGCACCCGGGCCAGCAGTTCGGAAAAGGCGAAGGGCTTGACCAGGTAATCGTCGGCGCCCAGTTCCAGGCCATGTACGCGGTCTTCCACCGCATCGCGAGCGGTGAGGAACAGCACCGGCATGTCCAGGCCGGCACTGCGCACCGCCTGCAGGATCTGCCAGCCGTCGCGGCCCGGAAGCATCACATCGAGGATCAACAAGTCATAATCCCCGCTCAGCGCCAGGTGCTGGCCGGTCGTGCCGTCGGCCACCAGTTCGGTGGTAAAGCCAGCCTCGGCCAAGCCTTGACGCAGATAGTGGCCGGTTTTGGGTTGGTCTTCGACGATCAGCAGTTTCATGTTGGGCTCTTAATCGGTGGGTGTAGGAGCGAGCTTGCTCGCGAAAAACGCCAACGATAACGCGGGCTGTCTGGCTTAACGTGTTGTGCTTGAGCCCTTCGCGAGCAAGCTCGCTCCTACAAAAAGCATTGGGCGTTATACCGTGCTCGCCAGGTTATGGGCGCAAGCTGACAAAGTTGTAATCTAGCAGTCAGCTGGCTGGCAGCGAGGCTATCTTAAAGTGCGGCCCAAGCGGGTCACCTATTTTTGGAGCGTGAGAAATGGCGTTGCGTACATCCCTGTTAACGGCGGGCTGCCTGTTGGCGTTGAGCTTCCATGCACTGGCAGATGCGACTCACACCTACGCGTTCGGCCAGCCGGCTCCGGCAGCCAAGGCCACGCGTACCGTGGAAGTCACCCTGCAAGACATTGCCTTCGAGCCCAAGAGCCTGGACGTAAAAGCCGGTGAAACCGTGCGGTTTGTGCTGGTCAACAAAGGCCGCTTGCTTCACGAATTCAACCTGGGCGACGCGGCAATGCATGCCGCTCACCAGAAAGAGATGCTGCAGATGCAAGCCAGCGGCATGCTCACCGCCACCGGCATGGGCAAGATGGACCACAGCGCCATGGGCCACGGCGATATGGGCGCCATGAAGCATGACGATCCCAACAGTGTGTTGGTGGAGCCGGGCAAGACGGCCGAACTGACCTGGACCTTCACCAAGGCCACGGGCCTGGAGTTTGCCTGCAACCTTCCCGGCCATTACCAGGCGGGCATGGTCGGTAAACTGACCGTTGAGTGAGGCGTTTGTTAAGGGGGCGAGCAAAGGCTGGTAGACTGGCGCGGTTTATTTAGCCAGGTTTCCGCCATGCATCCCGCAGCCGAACATTCGCCGCTGGGCAAGTCCAGTGAATACATCTCTACCTATACGCCTTCGTTGCTGTTCCCGATCCCGCGTGCCGCCAAGTGGGCCGAACTGGGCCTGAGCGCCGACACCCTGCCGTACAAGGGCGTGGATTTCTGGAACTGCTTCGAATTGTCCTGGTTGTTGCCCTCGGGCAAGCCGGTGGTAGCCATCGGTGAGTTCAGCATTCCGGCCGACTCGCCGAACATCATCGAGTCCAAGTCGTTCAAGCTGTACCTCAACTCGCTGAACCAGACGGCGTTTGTCGATACACAAAGTTTGGAAGCTACCTTGCAAACCGACCTCAGTGCTGCTGCCGGCAAGCCGGTGGCCGTACGTATTCGCAGCCTGGCTGACATCGAGGCCGAAGGCGTGATGGCGCTGCCGGGCGTGTGCATTGATGAGCTGGATATCAATGTCAGCAGCTACGAACACCCGCGCCCGGAACTGCTGCGTTGCGATGATTCGCGCGTGGTGGAGGAGAGCGTGCACAGCCACCTGCTCAAATCCAACTGCCCGGTGACCAGCCAGCCTGACTGGGGCAGCGTGGTGGTGGAATACCGCGGTGCGGCACTGGACCACGCCAGCCTGTTGGAATATATCGTCAGCTTTCGCCAGCACTCGGACTTTCATGAGCAGTGTGTGGAGCGGATCTTCCTGGACTTGCAGCGTTTGCTCAAGCCGGAGAAGTTGACCGTGTATGCGCGCTATGTGCGTCGGGGTGGGTTGGATATCAACCCTTACCGCAGCACTGAAAATACCCAGTTCCTGAACGTGCGCCTGGCGCGTCAGTAAGCCTTCATACAAAAAACTGTGGGAGCTGGCTTGCCTGCGATTGCGATCTTTCAGTCATTCATCAAGTGACTGATACACCGCTATCGCAGGCAAGCCAGCTCCCACATTTGGTTGTGTGTTTGGTTTGGGATTGGGTTAGATGCCGATATTGCCCAGGGTGATCATGATATTGCGCAATGTCCCTGAAATGACCGGGTGCTCAGCGTCGAACTCTATGGCCGCTTGATTCACATCGTCGGAGATGCTCGGCGTCTGAGTGGCCGGCTCCAATTCAAGTTGCACTTCGAACTTGGCAATCAATTCCTCCAACGCTTCACGTTTTTCAGGTGACAGCGGTGGCTCCTGTTCCAACTGCCCACGCAGGATCTCGACCTGTTCTTCCAGCTTTTTGCGATCAGGCATGACGTTCTTTCCTTTTATCGATAGTCACTGGCATAGACCGCGGCGCGCCGGGAAAGGTCTACGGGCTGGCCTGTAGATTAATCCACTGCGGCCAACTGTGCATGATCTTGATCAGGGCTTCTCACCTTTGAGCTGGCGCAGGCGGATGTCTGCCAGGCAGGTGCCGAGTTCGCCAAGGTGATCGATCACCGAGTGCACGCCCAGGCCATAGAGCGCCACCGTGGCCTTGGCGCGCTTGTGTTCGCGTTGCTGCTCGGTCAGCGCCTGCCATTGCTCGGGTGCCAGACCGCACAGCGAGCCGCAGGAGGCCAGGCCGATGGTCCACAAACCGGCATTCAGGCCCGATTGCAGCAGGCGCGGCTCGCCGCTGACCAGCACGCAGCCTTCCAGGCGTTGGATATTCAACTCCATCAAGGCTTGCCAGCAAGCGTGAGGGGCTGGCCAGCGGATGGAGGAGGGCGAGGTAGCCTTGAGCCAGCCGGGCAAGCCCGCGGACAGCGGGGTGGTCACCGCTGGGGGCAACTCGTCCAGCCAGGCGCAGGGCACACCTTGCTCCTTCAGGCTGCGCAGAACTTTCAGGGCCCCGGGCGTGGCCTGGGCGTCGGGGGAGGGCGAGTCGCCGCGGGCCTGGGAACCGAAATCCACCAGGCAGCCACTCAGGCCAAATAACACGGCAGTCAGCGAGGGGGCGGTGGCGACGGCAATCTCGGCGTGTGGCATCTGAACGTCCCTGAAATAGCAACCACGCTATCGGCGCGCCATGACAAGGGCATGACACTGTCGCTATTTGTAGGAAATTTGTTCATTTTAAGTAAGTCGTTTCGTTGTGGCTGCCTAAACCAACACTTCCGTCATATACTGACGGCCTTATTCAGGGCATAGCGCCCATGACAGACCATTCAAGGAGCAAAAGCTATGCGCTGGAGCCAATACTTCGCTCAGCTGTCGGTGTGTGCCACCATCCTGTTGGCACCGTTCGCCGCTCAGGCCGCGTCGGAAGATGATCCATGGGAAAGCGTCAACCGCCCGATCTTTACCTTCAACGACACCGTTGATACCTACGCCCTCAAGCCACTTGTCCAGGGCTATCAGTTCGTCACCCCACAATTTGTGCAGGATGGCGTTCACAACTTCTTCCGCAACATCGGCGATGTCGGCAACCTGGCCAACAACGTGCTGCAACTCAAGCCTCATAATGCCGGTGTCGACACCGCTCGCCTGTTGGTCAACACCACCTTCGGCGTGCTGGGCTTTATCGATGTAGGCACCAAAATGGGGCTGCAACGCAGCGACGAAGACTTCGGCCAGACCCTCGGCTACTGGGGCGTCGGCAGCGGTCCCTACGTGATGATCCCATTGCTGGGCCCAAGCACCTTGCGTGATGCGCCGTCCAAGTACGTCGACAGCTACACCCTGCCGTACCGCTACATGAACGACATCGGCTGGCGTAACAGCACCTTCGGCCTCAACGTCGTTGACGTGCGCGCCAGCCTGCTCGACAGCGAGAAGCTGATCAGCGGCGACAAGTACACCTTTATTCGTAACGCCTACCTGCAGAACCGTGAGTTCAAGGTCAAGGATGGCAAGGTTGTCGACGACTTTTAAGCCGTAACTTCCTGAAATAAACCAAGGCGACCTTCTGAAGGTCGCCTTTTTTATGCGTGCTCCAACCTTACTTTGTGTTGTGGTCCAAGCCGTTCTTATAACTCCCGGTGATTTGCAGGGTAAAGACGCCCGGCGACCATCGCCATGAGCTTGAAACCCCTCACGGATGGGAGTACCGTCTGCGCCTTAGAAGGGCACCTCTGCTTTACCGTTGTGCATGGGCCAAATCCCAATGCTTTGTAGGACAGAGAGGCTAGAAAGCGAATCCAGTACGTGAGCCCGGCCATTGCCGAGCCGCCTACGCCAACCTAATTCTGGCGCCGTTTGCCCACATGCAAAAAACCAGTGCCACGCTGCTGATAATCGATGACGACGAAGTAGTGCGCGCGAGCCTCGCGGCCTACTTGGAAGACAGTGGCTTCAGCGTCCTGCAGGCCAGTAATGGCCAACAGGGTCTCCAGGTATTCGAGCGCGACAAGCCCGACCTTGTGATCTGCGACCTGCGCATGCCCCAGATGGGCGGCCTGGAGCTGATTCGCCAGGTGACCGACCTTGCCCCGCAAACGCCGGTGATTGTCGTGTCCGGTGCCGGGGTCATGAACGACGCCGTCGAAGCCCTGCGCCTGGGCGCCGCCGATTACCTGATCAAGCCCCTGGAAGACCTGGCCGTGCTGGAGCACTCGGTGCGCCGCGCCCTGGACCGTGCACGCCTGCTCCTGGAAAACCAGCGCTACCGCGAAAAGCTCGAAACCGCCAACCGCGAACTCGAAGCCAGCCTGAACCTGCTGCAGGAAGACCAGAACGCCGGTCGCCAGGTGCAGATGAACATGCTGCCGGTCAGCCCTTGGACGATTGACGAGTTCACGTTCGCCCACCAGATCATCCCGTCGTTGTACCTGTCGGGTGATTTTGTCGACTATTTCCGTGTGGACGAGCGCCGTGTGGCGTTCTACCTGGCCGACGTGTCCGGCCATGGCGCGTCTTCAGCTTTTGTGACCGTGTTGTTGAAGTTCATGACCACACGGCTGTTGTTTGAGTCCAAGCGCAATGGCACCTTGCCGGAGTTCACCCCCTCCGAGGTGCTGGGCCACATCAACCGGGGCCTGATCAGCTGCAAGCTGGGCAAGCACGTGACGATGGTCGGCGGCGTGATCGACGAAGAAACCGGTCTTTTGACCTACAGCATTGGCGGTCACCTGCCGATGCCTGTTTTGTACACTCCTGACAGTGTGCGCTACCTGGAAGGGCGTGGCCTGCCCGTAGGCTTGTTTAACGAAGCCACCTACGAAGACCACATCCTGGAACTGCCGCCGACTTTCAGCCTGACGCTGATGTCCGACGGCATCCTGGACCTTTTGCCAGAGCCTACACTCAAAGAGAAAGAAGCCGCCTTGCCCCAAAAGGTCAAGTCGGCGGGCGGCAGCCTGGATGGCCTGCGGCAGGTTTTTGGATTGGCCACGCTAGGGGAGATGCCGGATGATATCGCCCTATTGGTGTTGAGCAGGAATCTTTGATGAGTACCGGAAGAATCCAGTTCGCCGAGCAAGACGGGACCTTCGTCCTGAAATTTGTCGGTGAAGTGCGCCTGACCTTGTGTTCGGCCCTGGATGCGACGATTGAGCGGATCTTCACAGCGCTGAACTTCTCGGCGATCGTGATCGACCTGACCGAAACGCGCAGCATCGATAGCACCACCCTGGGCCTGTTGGCCAAGTTGTCCATTCTGTCGCGGCAGAAGGTCGGCCTGTTGCCGACCGTGGTCACCACCCACGAAGACATCACCCGTCTGTTGCAGTCCATGGGTTTTGACCAGGTGTTCAACATCGTTGACCGCCCCATCCCGTGCCCGGAATGCCTCACCGACCTGCCGTCCCAGGACCAGTCCGAAGAGATCGTACGGGTCAAGGTGCTGGAAGCGCACAAGATCCTCATGGGCCTCAACGAGTCCAACCGCGAAGCCTTCCACGACCTGGTCAACGCCCTCGAGCGGCACTGACAGCCTCCCTGTTGAAACACATTCCCCTGTGGGAGCTGGCTTGAACTGCGATTGCGCACTGTCAGTCGATGAAGTGTTGGCTGGCCCACCGCTATCGCAGGCAAGCCAGCTCCCACACTGGACGGCGGTGACACCGACGCACAAAAAAGGGCGACACCCTCACAGGTACCGCCCTTTTGCTGCTATCTGCCTTTACAGCTTGGCCGACAACAACGCCTCCAGCTTCTCCTGGTCCCGAGCAAACTGACGAATCCCCTCCGCCAGCTTCTCAGTCGCCATCGCGTCCTCGTTGGACTCCCAACGGAACTGCGCTTCAGTCATATGCACCCGCGCCTCACCGGCATGGCCTGGCGCCAACTTGCGCTCCAGCTTGCCTTCATCCGCCGCCAGCTTCTCCAGCAGGTCCGGGCTGATGGTCAGGCGATCACACCCGGCCAGCTCTTCGATCTGGCTGAGGTTACGGAAGCTCGCACCCATCACCACCGTCTTGTAGCCGTTAGCCTTGTAGTAGTTGTAGATGCGCGTCACCGACTGCACGCCCGGGTCATCGGAACCGGTGTAGTCGGTGCCGTTGGCCTTCTTGTACCAGTCGTAGATACGGCCCACGAACGGCGAAATCAGAAACACACCCGCTTCCGCACAGGCAACGGCCTGGGCGAAGGAGAACAGCAGCGTCAGGTTGGTCTGGATGCCTTCTTTTTCCAGCTTCTCGGCGGCACGGATGCCTTCCCAGGTGGAGGCGATCTTGATCAGCACGCGATCGCGGCTAACCCCGGCTTTGTCGTACAGGTCGATCAGACGGTGGGCACGCTTGAGAATAGCGGCCTCGTCGAACGACAGGCGCGCATCCACCTCAGTGGAAATACGGCCCGGCACTACTTTGAGAATCTCTTGACCCACCGCCACCGCAAAGCGGTCACTGGCCAGGCCCACATCGCCGTTGCAATCCTGCACACACTCATCCAGCAGCTTGGCATAGCCAGGAATCGACGCAGCCTTGAGCAGCAGGGAAGGGTTGGTGGTGGCGTCTTGTGGCTTGAGCTTGGCGAGGGTGGAAAAATCGCCGGTATCGGCTACGACGGTGGTGAATTGCTTGAGTTGTTCCAGCTTGGAAGTCATGGGCGTGCTCTGTCCTGTGGGTCTGATGACATTACCCGAGCGCTGGCAGGCGCTCAAGGGCGCAAATGCGATAGGTCGTTTGCGCGGGCAACAACCTGAAAACGGCCGTTTGAATTACCGGCAGTGGTGCTCAATTGGAGGGCAAAATCGCGGCTAGGTTCAACTGGATTCCACCCGTCCTGCGCCACTGGTTTCAAGCCAATTGATAGAGGCAATATCAATGTTTTGAAGTTGTGAAAAGTTTATTTTCCAGCTCTTTAGTTGTTGCTGTTTTTACTTGTGCTATACCTGACTGGCAAGCGCTAACTTGGGCCGATAAAAACTCTGATGACATAACTGTCCGCGGCGAAGTGTGTGCGTCTGTGCATTGAAATCTGCTGGTTCGTTAGTTTGAAAGCAAAGGAGAGATGTAATGAAACGGAATATATCAACACTATTCGCCGCCCTCGGTTTTATTTGTTCAACAACGGTATTTGCCGATGTGACGGTACAGCAGGCCCTCAGCGCCGGTTGTTACGATACCCAGGAAATGCGTGGCATCATTGACACTGCCAAGGCAGGTAAACCCATGGGGAGCCGCACCCTGGAAAAGGAAAACGAACTGACCTCATCCTACGGCGGCAAGATCACCGACAGCCGAGTGACTGCGCCTGCCACCTGGGTGTACCGCGCGTATGAGAGCGCGGACACCAACAATTGGCACGTCCAGAAACTCAAGGCCGGGGTGATCTACTCCAAGGCACAGAACGACCTGGATAAATACCTAAGGGACGGTGGCACACCCGAAAAGTACTGGGCCATCGATGGGCCTGACCTACACGCGCTGGGTTTTAACGGTGCCACCTACACGACAATGCGACTGCTCGCCTTACAGTCCAGCGACACCCCGAAAAGTCAGTTCGTGAGTTTTGCACTGGACTACGCCACCACCGGAACCTTTGGAGATGCCGTGTATGCACTGCAAGTAAACCCGAACTCACCCATTCTGGGGTTGGTTAACTGCAAAATCCCAGGCGGTGAAGTTCAATTGCAAATACTCGGCGGCACCACATTCAACACGCTTTACCGAAAAGTCAGGACCGATAAAGATTGGAAAAGGTATAACCGCGACACCGACCAATGGGTAACTGTGCCCAAAGGAACAGTGCCGGAAAACTAAGCAACAGTGCAGCAAGGGCCGGCAGCAACTGCCGCGCCCTTGCAATCACCGCTAAATATGTGGGAGCTGGTTTGCCTGCGATAGCGTCGGTACGCCCAATGAGCACTTACCTGACACTCACCAGGCAAAAATGTGGGAGCTGGCTTGCCTGCGATAGCGCCGGTACACCCAATGAGCACTTGCCTGACACTCACCAGGCAAAAATGTGGGAGCTGGCTTGCCTGCGATAACGCCGGTACGCCCAATGAGCATCTACCTGACACTCGACCAATCACCGCCCCTCCAACAACGTCCCCGCCTGATCCAGCAACGCCAACGGATCCGCCGCCTTATGAATATCCACCGACAACAACTGCCTGAACTTGCGCGCCCCTGGAAACCCCGTGCCCAACCCCAACACATGCCGAGTAATGTGATGCATCGTCCCACCACTGGCCAAATGCTCAGCAATATAAGGCCGCAACTGCGCCAACGCCTCCGCCCGACTGATCACCGGCGCCTCACTGCCAAACAACCGCTGGTCCACCTCCGCCAACAGATACGGATTGTGATAAGCCTCCCGCCCCAGCATCACCCCATCAAACGTCTGCAAATGCTCTTGGCACTGCTCCAGCGTCTTGATCCCACCATTGAGATTAATCTCCAACTCCGGAAAATCCCGCTTCAACTGCGCCGCCACGTCATAACGCAACGGCGGAACGTCCCGGTTCTCCTTGGGCGACAACCCCTCCAGAATCGCAATCCGCGCATGCACGGTAAAACTGGTGCAACCGGCATCCTTCACCGTCCCGACGAAATCACACAGCTCGGCATAACTGTCCCGGCCATTGATGCCGATACGGTGCTTCACCGTCACAGGGATCGACACCGCATCGCGCATCGCCTTCACACAGTCCGCCACCAGGGCAGGGTGCGCCATGAGGATCGCGCCGATCATATTGTTCTGCACGCGGTCGCTGGGGCAGCCGACGTTCAGGTTCACCTCGTCATAACCTGCGGCCTCGGCCATACGGGCACAGGCGGCCAGATCGGCGGGGACACTGCCGCCCAGTTGGAGCGCCAGCGGGTGCTCGGCTTCGTTGTGGCGCAGGAAGCGGTCGTGGTCGCCGTGGAGGATCGCGCCCGTGGTGACCATCTCGGTGTAGAGCAGGGCGTGTTTGGAGAGCAGGCGTAGGAAGAACCGGCAGTGGCGGTCCGTCCAGTCCATCATGGGGGCGACGGAGAAGCGGCGGGAGAGTGGGGCGGTTTGTAGGGACATGGGGGATCTGAGTTAGCGAGGCGAATGGGGCGCAGTTTATCAGGAACGGATCTTGGGTGTCGGAGAGGCAAGTTTTACGCGCATTACCACTTCGAGCGAGGACGTTACCGTGTGTGGAATACGCCAAGGATCTGCAGTCGATCACCCCGCACTCTATACGGGATCAGATAGGACTAGTTGGGAACTGCCCATTCGCGGGTATGTTTCACCCGACCGTCGCGGCCCATGGAAGGAAACTGAGCTAGCCTGTCGACACTGGCGAAAATGGCATTCGAGAAGTCGTCAGCGGCTTTTGGATTTTCGAGAGCGATGTAGCTCGCTTCGTCTTCCAGATTTTTGAGTGCTTTTTCAAGCCACTCAACCCGCATTCCTGCTCCAGCGCCTAGCGTGCATGGCTGCTACTTGGTCATCAGTGGCGAATTTGCCTTCGTCGGCGTCTTTTACCGCCAGCTCGATCTGAGCGGTCAGTATTTTTTCGTGCTCGATGTAGTCTCGAAGAACGTCCATCGCCAGGTAGCTCGCTGTTTGGCCATTGGTTTTGGCCAGGTCGGCGAGAGAGTTGGATAGGTCTTCCGGCAGGTTTAGGGATATCCCAGTCATGGCGGCCTCGATGATGGACGGTTGTGGGGCATCTTACACCTTGGTGTGCTTGGTTGACTCAGTAGTCTATGAGGATGGGGGCAACGCTCGACCATGCTTCGGTGAAGATGGTTTACATACGATATTTTGATCTCGACACCTGATTCATGTTGACTTGAGGCGATCATTGATTGAGTCTCATGATGGCAAATGGCATTCATTAATGAAATCGCACTGATGGTAATGGACGACGGTACATGAAGGATCCAGTTGAAGTTGGCAAGCTGCATGAAATCATGCGGTTTATAGAGGCGTCATTAGAAGATTCAAAAAGCCCCCGTTGGTTTCGTGGTAGTGGCAAGTATCCACTATATAGACTTGAGCCCACGCTGCTTAGGCATAAAGAAGTGCTAGCTGCAACGAAGAATCCCTTGAAGTTGGAGCAGCAACTTAAGATGCGATTCCTTCAGACGAGTGCCCCATTCTTGTCTGTGACACCTACTACAGATTTTGATTGGCTATTTTTGCAGCAGCACTATGGAGTGCCGACTCGTTTGTTGGATTGGACGGAAAATCCGTTTATTGCACTATACTTTGCTTTGTCAAGTAGCGCTAAGGAAGATGATGCTTGTATTTGGATGTTGGATCCTATCAAATGGAATAAGCTCGCGTTGAATAATGCGCAATTGGATCGTATACCTGACCCTACAATGTCGCAAGCTACACAGTTTCTAAAGGATCCTGGTGATGACTTTTCGCCAAATGATCCCATAGCTATTTTCGGAAACCATACAAATCCACGGATAACTGCGCAGCGAGGGACGTTCGTCATGTTTTGCAAGTCATCCGAACCTATGGAACATAAAAGGTATGCAGATGACTGCTTGACGTGCTTTAAAATACCAGCTGCTTTGAAGGCGGTAATGTATGAGACGCTACTCGCAATCGGGTATACTCATTCGGTAGTGTATCCAGATCTTTCTGGGCTTGGTGCTGAAATTAAGACTTCGTACGGATTTTAATTATGGATAATATTTTTGTAGTTCGTCCGTTTTCCACCACTAGTATTAGTTGGTGGTATGCAGAAAGAGACCAAATTGATCTGTCTCCGTCATATCAGCGGAAGTCTGGGGTGTGGGCTCCTAAAGATAAGGCTTATTTGATCGACTCAATTATTAATGGGTACGATGTTCCTAAGTTTTATATTGCGGATTTTAGCTATTCTAGTAGTGATTTGAATACCGCTGGTAGGCCTTATGCTGTGATTGATGGGCGGCAAAGGTTTGAGGCGATTTTCGATTTTTTGGATGGGCGCATATCGTTAAATTCGGATATGAAGTATTTGGCCGACAAGTCGGTTCGTCTCGCCGGTATGACCGTTCGAGATATGGAGAGTGAGCATCCAAGAATAATTCGAAGAATAGAAAGTTTTAATTTGTCAGTTATGTCTGTAATAACAAATCAAGCCGATCGGATTAATGATTTGTTTGTGAGGCTTAATAAAAGCAAGCCTTTGACTGGTGCGGAAGTGCGTAGTGCTATGGCTGGGGATGTGCCGAAATATATAAGAGCGATTGCTGGGCACGTTTTTTTCGCAGCAGGGGTAGGATTCACAAATCAGCGAAAACAACATGAGAACGTAGCTGCAAAGTTACTAATTATTGAGCATCGTGGTTCCTTTGTGGAGACGAAGAAGACTAATCTTGATCGATTTGTTTCTGAGGCGATACTTACGGAGAGTGGATTTGCTGAAACGGCAGATAGAGTGATGAATAATCTTGATTTGATGTATAAGGTTTTTGGTCATGGGAATTCTCTGCTTAAGTCTTCAGGAATGCTTCCGGTTTATTACTGGTTAACTCGAGAGTTTGGCCGTCATCCAGATTTTGTACGTAGGCTGCGTGACTTTGAGATTTTTAGAAGTGATCAAAAGTCTCATCCCGCTGTGATTGCGTTCAATTCTGTTAGTCGAAGCACGAATGATGAATTTAGCTATCATGTTCGCCATTATGTCTTGAGAGAGTTTATCACCGGTGATGGCTACATTGATGCGCAGACCTTTTCGGTTTTATAGAATTTGCACTAGCTTATGAACGGTCTTGAGGGCTGATGACGATATTGCTTGAGAAATTTCCCACGCTTTTCTCGGCTTGCCCCTCAGCCCTCCAATAGCTAACCTCCTCAAGCCGCTGCAAACCCAGCGGCCGGAGGTGGAAGTCCGTATTGCTAAGGCGTTTTAAACTCCCGTAAATATTTGGAGCTTCGCCCATGCACAACAACACACGCAGTTCTTCAACTGATCAAACCGCATCGTCCGTGGATGCCAAGCTTCAAGCCGCAGCCCAGCGAGCAATCCATCATCACTTGCCCCCATCCGACGACGCTGCGCCTGTTGAACTCCCAAGCAACAACCTATTCCTCGTAAACCCAACCATCGACCCCGAAACCCTCCTGGCCAACGCCGCCGAAAACCTGGCATCCGCCAACGAAATGGCCGCCACCTTGGCTTTTGACCTCGACGACTCCCAGCGCGCCATCGCCTTGGGCATTCAGCAGTTAATCGAGTTGAGTTCGCTACTCGTTGACCGAGCCCAGGAGCAAGTTGCGCCTGTAACCGCCCCAGTCAAAGCCTGACAACCAACCCTGCCGCCTTATCCAAGGCGGCAACCTGAACTCATGCTGTCACCCAGCAAAGTTTCATAATTCTCTGCGCCGTTGAGGTCTACGATCCCCTACTGAGAGAGGACCCCAGCGCCTCCAGCCCATAGGGAACTGAAACCATGATCTCGAACCTCGTCAAAGTTGTGATGATCACCGGCACGTTGATGTTGAGTGCTTGTTCATCTTCATCGAGCGTGACCAGCAGCGACCCGTGCTTTTCAGGCGGTTGCCAGGCATTTGGCGACCATAGTCCCAACAAAGCCGCGAAGATGAATTTCGGTGGCAGTGGGCTGGGGAGTAGTTATGGGGAGTATGGTTCGGGGTTGTTGCATGATGATTGATGGGGTGGTGGGGCGAGAGTGTTTTGCTTGCTTTGCTGCTTTGCAAAGTGAGCTGCCGTTTGGGTGGAGCGCTAAGTAGCCGTTGCCTGAGTACCGGATAGTACGGGGTCTGATCCCGCATTTTCGTCGGCTGTCGGGCTGCCTTCGCGAGCAAGCCCGCAGTTGGAGTGTGGGAGTCAGGGAGATAAGCGTCGGCTGTCAGGTCTTCACGGGAGCAAGCTCCCTCGCCACAGGTGCAGCGTCGTGCCGAAGTTGTGTAGATATAAATATTGATGCTGCGGTGGCGGTGGGTCAGTTAATTCGTCTGTTACTGATATACCGCTATCGCAGGCAAGCCAGCTCCCACATTAGCCATGTATCGCTCGCAGAATCAGCGCCCGGCTCGGATCCCTGTGGGAGAGGGCTTGCTCGCGATGGCGGTGGGTCAGTTAACTCATCTGTCAC
>NZ_JAEKCN010000018.1:0-98066 GCF_016405455.1 Pseudomonas sp. MF7453
AGTGAAACGATGCATCGCCGATGGTAGTGTGGGGTTTCCCCATGTGAGAGTAGGTCATCGTCAAGATTAAATTCCGAAACCCCTGTTTGCTAACGCAAACAGGGGTTTTGTTTTGGGCGGTCGAAAAACCATCGCTCATGTCCCAAGTGCAAACGCCCCGCGTTTCTATGCAATGACCTTACGCATGGCTATTATGCGTGCCTCATTGTGAGGCGATATTTGCATGCTGATGTTGTTGAAACTACTGAAAGACGGTCGATTCCATTCTGGAGAAGCGCTTGGCGCCGCCCTGGGCGTCAGTCGCAGCGCTGTGTGGAAGCAGCTTCAGCATCTTGAGGCAGAGTTGGGGTTGCCCATTCATAAGGTCCGAGGTCGTGGGTATCAATTGGCTGCGCCATTGGTTTTCTTGAGTTCAGAGCAAATCTCCACGAATGCGGCCTCTTTAACCTGGCCTGTTCATATTTTCGATTCCATCGACTCCACTAACGCAGAAGCTTTACGGCTTGTTGACTCAGGCTGCGAAGCGCCCTTTGTCGTGCTGGCGGAGCAGCAGACTGCTGGCAGGGGAAGACGTGGTCGAAAATGGGTCAGTCCGTTTGCGCAGAATGTCTACTACAGCCTCGTACTGCGCATTGAAGGTGGTCTGCGACAGTTGGAGGGGTTGAGTCTCGTAGTTGGCTTGGCAGTTATGCAGGCGTTGCGTGAGTCCGGTGTACAGGGTGCGGCTTTGAAATGGCCGAACGACGTCTTGGTCGGCCGCAAGAAAATTTCTGGCATTTTGCTTGAGCTGGTGGGAGATCCTGCAGATATCTGTCACGTTGTCCTGGGGATAGGCATCAATGTGAATATGCAGAAAGCCGATGATGTGGATCAGCAGTGGACTTCGATGCAGCTCGAGACTGGTTCTGCTATTGATCGCAACCAGCTGGTGGCGCGTCTGGGGGGGCAATTGCAAAGCTATCTGGACCGACACAAGGCTGAGGGTTTTGCCGGGCTGCAAGATGAGTGGGAGCAGCATCACTTGTGGCAGGGCAAGCCTGTGTCACTCGTTGCGGGTGTCACCCAGATTGATGGGGTGGTGTTGGGTGTGGATCATCAGGGTGCGTTGCGTTTGGATGTCGACGGCATCGAGAAAATATACAGCGGCGGTGAGTTAAGCCTGAGGTTGCGTGATGATTCTTGAGCTCGACTGTGGAAACAGCTTCATCAAGTGGCGTGTGCTTGAGGCGAGTAATGCACGTATTAGCGCAGAAGGCGTGGTGGGCTCGGATGACGCTTTGATTGAAAGTCTAATAGCGCTTCCTGGTCTTCTGCTCACGCGTTGTCGGTTAGTGAGTGTTCGAGCGCTTGAGGAGACCGATAAGCTAGTAGCGGCATTGGTGGAGGCCTTTGGCGTTACCGTATCTTGTGCGGGTTCTGCGAGGGAAATGGCGGGGGTGCGCAATGGCTACGAAGAGTTTGAGCGGCTTGGGCTTGATCGTTGGTTGGCCATGCTGGGTGCATACAAGTTGGCGTCCGGCGCGTGCGTAGTGCTCGATTTCGGTACAGCGGCGACCGCAGACTTTATCGATGTTGATGGTCAGCACTTGGGTGGGTTTATTTGCCCTGGCTTGCCGCTTATGCGCAACCAGTTGCGAACCCATACGCGCAAGATACGTTATGACGACGCAGCGGCTGAGAGAGCCCTGGAGCGTCTCTCTCCTGGGCGGACGACCGTAGAGGCTGTCGAACGTGGTTGTACGCTTATGTTGAGAGGGTTCGTGTTGACCCAGCTTGAATTGGCGCGAGGCTATTGGGGTGAAGAATTCACTGTCTTCTTGACGGGTGGGGATGCCGACCTGGTCAGGGATGCTGCGCCTCAGGCTCGTTTGATCCCGGACCTTGTGTTTGTTGGTTTGGCAATGGCGTGTCCTTTGTCCTGAGGTGATTATGCGCTGGCTGTTTTTGCTTTTACTTGTCCTCAATGCTTTCTACTACGTCTGGCATCAGCAAGAGGCTCCGTTGCGTGCCAAGGACGTTACGCCATTGAGTCTTTATCGTGGGACGCAGCAAGATATTCGGCTCCTGAGTGAGTCTGCAGACACTGTGACCCGGCGTGATCGAGCAAGGGGAGCTGAAGCACAAAGCACCTGTCTGTACATTGGCGGCTTCTCCGATCGTCACCAGGCGCTCACTGTCGAGCAGCGGCTGATGAGCCTGGATATAAGGGTAAAGCTTCAATTGTTGAGCGCGCCTGAGGCCTCGGGTTACTGGTTGCGTGTAGCGCCTGAGAGTCGGCGCTTGGCTGATGATCTGCCGTTCGAAAGCCTTGCTAATGAATTCAATGAGTTAAAACATAAAATAATGCTGTGCGAAGGCATTGCAACTCTCGAATAGTTTGCATAGAATGGCGCCCGCTTCGCAGTGAAGAGCTTTAAAGACTTCAGTGCGAAACGAAGGTCAACGCAGCTAACCTCATATTTTTAATGAGAAAATGCTTGACAGAAGGCCGGCGTGATGTAGAATGCCGGCTCGCTTAGGAGGGGTTCCCGAGCGGCCAAAGGGATCAGACTGTAAATCTGACGTCTACGACTTCGAAGGTTCGAATCCTTCCCCCTCCACCATTTTTAGCGTGAGCTGCAAGCTCCGCGGGTATAGTTTAGTGGTAGAACCTCAGCCTTCCAAGCTGATGATGCGGGTTCGATTCCCGCTACCCGCTCCAAGTTTGCAGGTTGTGCGAGGTGTTTTGCTCTTGTAGCTCAGTTGGTAGAGCACACCCTTGGTAAGGGTGAGGTCAGCGGTTCAAATCCGCTCAAGAGCTCCATATAACAAGGCAGATATGAAAATATCTGCCTTTGTTTTAACAGCTGCCTCGGCTTGTATCGTGTTGTGTCTGGCTGTGATTGTCAGGTGATTTCAAGTCTGTTGGGGTTGGTTGTTGTAAAGTCTTTTTCAGGCCTGCATAATGGTCGGCCTGATTTGTTTTAGGTCAGTAGCTCAATTGGCAGAGCGACGGTCTCCAAAACCGTAGGTTGGGGGTTCGATTCCCTCCTGACCTGCCAGATTCACGTGGTGTGTCTGGCTTTCTTTTCACAGGATCTTCATAGATGACTCCTAAGGCTGAAGCTCAAAGCTCTCGTTTCGATCTGGTCAAGTGGCTCGCTGTAGTCGCCTTGGTGGTCGTAGGCGTTGTTGGCAATCAGTACTATTCTGCTTCGCCGATCCTGTACCGTGTTCTCGCATTGCTGGCCCTTGCTGCTGTAGCTGCCTTTGTAGGCCTGCAGACAGCTAAAGGCAAGTCTTTCGCGGTCCTGGTAAAGGAAGCTCGCACCGAAATTCGTAAAGTCGTTTGGCCGACTCGCCAAGAAACCACGCAGACCACATTGATTGTCGTGGCTGTTGTTCTGGTTATGGCGTTGCTGTTGTGGGGGCTCGATTCCCTGCTCGGCTGGCTTGTTTCCTTGATTGTTGGCTAAGGGTGTCCCGTGGCTAAGCGTTGGTACGTTGTGCATGCTTACTCGGGTTACGAGAAGCATGTTATGCGCTCTTTGCTGGAGCGCGTAAAGCTGGCAGGCATGGAAGATGGCTTCGGCGAAATTCTGGTTCCCACTGAAGAAGTGGTTGAAATGCGGAATGGCCAGAAGCGCAAGAGTGAGCGTAAGTTCTTCCCTGGCTACGTGCTGGTACAGATGGACATGAATGAAGGTACTTGGCACTTGGTCAAGGACACTCCTCGTGTCATGGGTTTCATTGGCGGTACCGCTGATAAGCCTGCTCCGATCACTGACAAAGAGGCGGAAGCAATTCTGCGTCGTGTTGCTGACGGTAGTGACAAGCCCAAGCCGAAGACGTTGTTCGAGCCGGGTGAGGTTGTTCGTGTTACCGATGGTCCTTTCGCTGATTTCAATGGCACCGTCGAAGAAGTTAACTACGAAAAGAGCCGGATCCAAGTGGCAGTGCTCATTTTCGGTCGCTCTACTCCGGTAGAGTTGGAGTTCAGCCAGGTCGAGAAGGTCTAGCTGAAAAAGCATCCCAACCCCACAGCCTTAGGCTGTGGGGTTTTGTCGTCACTGGGATAAACGCGCAAGTAACCGGGGAGCCTTTTTAGGCGTTTGAACCCGTAATTGGAGTGCCTCATGGCCAAGAAGATTACCGCTTACATCAAGCTGCAAGTGAAGGCCGCTCAGGCCAACCCTAGCCCACCCGTCGGTCCAGCTCTGGGTCAGCACGGCGTGAATATCATGGAATTCTGCAAGGCCTTCAACGCCCGTACTCAGGGTCTTGAGCCAGGTCTGCCGACTCCAGTGATCATCACTGTATACAGCGACCGTAGCTTCACTTTCGAAACCAAGTCGACCCCGGCTTCGGTTTTGTTGAAGAAAGCTGCTGGTCTGACTAGCGGTTCCGCTCGTCCGAACACCGTTAAGGTTGGCACCGTAACTCGTGCTCAGCTGGAAGAAATCGCGAAAACCAAAAACGCGGATCTGACTGCAGCTGATATGGATGCAGCCGTGCGTACCATCGCCGGTTCTGCTCGTAGCATGGGCCTTAACGTGGAGGGTGTGTAATGGCTAAGCTGACCAAGCGCCAAAAGGCTATCGCCGGCAAAATTGAAGCAGGCAAGTCTTACAACTTCGTAGACGCTGCTGCCCTGCTGACCGAGCTGTCGACTGTCAAGTTCAGCGAGTCTGTTGACGTTGCTGTGAACCTGGGTGTTGACCCACGTAAATCCGACCAGGTCGTTCGTAGCGCTACTGTGCTGCCACACGGTACTGGCAAGACTGTACGTGTTGCTGTCTTCACCCAAGGCCCGGCAGCTGAAGCTGCTCTGGCTGCCGGCGCTGATCGCGTTGGTATGGATGACCTGGCTGCCGAAATGAAAGGCGGCGACCTGAACTATGACGTCGTTATTGCTTCCCCGGATGCAATGCGCGTTGTAGGTCAGTTGGGTCAGATCCTGGGTCCACGCGGCCTGATGCCTAACCCTAAAGTCGGCACCGTAACGCCAGACGTAGCTACCGCGGTTAAAAACGCAAAGGCTGGTCAGGTTCGTTATCGCACCGACAAAAACGGCATCATTCACACCTCCGTTGGCAAAGTCGGCTTCGACGCCGTCAAGCTGAAGGAAAACGTTGAAGCTCTGATCGCTGATTTGAAGCGTATCAAGCCAGCTTCCTCGAAAGGTATCTACGTCAAGCGCGTTACCCTGAGCACCACTATGGGCCCAGGTCTGGTCATCGACCAAGGCTCGCTGGACGTATAAGACACAAGTTGGCGCAAGCGATTGCGCCAGTTGAAAGATTGGGGTCCCTGCCTGGCGGGGGCTATCCAAGACCGTAGGCGACGCAAGTCTTAAACCAACAAGCCTACGCAGATGGTGCTCCCGGTTCCTTACCGAATCAGACACCAAAACGACATCCGGCCTCGGCCAGATGAAACGGTAACAAGCAGGAGTTAAACCCGTGGCAATTAATCTCGAAGACAAGAAGGCCATCGTCGCTGAAGTCAACGAGGCTGCCAAAGCTGCTCTGTCCGCTGTCGTGGCTGATGCCCGTGGTGTGACAGTAGGCGCTATGACCGGACTCCGTAAAGAGGCTCGTGAAGCTGGCGTATACGTACGTGTTGTACGTAACACCCTGCTCAAGCGCGCCGTTGCTGACACTGAATACAGTGTTCTCAACGACGTGTTCACTGGCCCGACTCTGATCGCATTCTCCAAGGATCATCCGGGCGCTGCTGCCCGTTTGTTCAAAGAGTTCGCCAAGAGTCAGGATAAGTTCGAGATCAAGGCAGCTGCGTTCGAGGGCAAGTTCCTCGCAGCTAACCAAATCGACGTACTGGCAACACTGCCGACCCGCGACGAAGCCATTTCGCAGCTGATGAGCGTGATTCAAGGCGCTACCAGCAAGCTGGCTCGTACTCTGGCTGCAGTTCGCGAGCAAAAAGAAGCTGCCGCAGCCTAAGGCTGAGCAAATTCTCTCGCGTATTTTTGTTTATTTCGATGGCCGCGTAGGCCGTCCCCCAATTCAGGAAATACAGCAATGTCTATCTCCCAAGACGATATCCTCAACGCCGTAGCTGAAATGTCGGTTCTGCAGGTTGTTGAGCTGATCAAAGCTTTCGAAGAAAAATTCGGCGTTTCCGCTGCCGCTGCTTCCGCTGGCCCAGCTGCTGCTGCTGCCGTTGTTGAAGAGCAAACCGAATTCAACGTCATGCTGACCGAAGCTGGCGAGAAGAAAGTAAACGTGATCAAGGCAGTACGTGAACTGACCGGTCTGGGCCTGAAAGAAGCCAAGGCTGTAGTTGACGGCGCTCCTGCCATGGTTCTGGAAGCTGTTGCCAAAGACGCAGCTGACAAAGCCAAAGCTACTCTGGAAGAAGCAGGCGCTAAAGTCGAGCTGAAGTAAGCATCGACCTTGCGTCTCCAGCCCAAGCGTTAAGCTGAAGGCTGATGGCTGGTGGCTCTTGCCACCGGCCTTTTTCCGTTCTTGGCTGTCGACTCGGTCGCCGCCATTAACGCGCTGTAGCCACCCGAAGCGGTGGTGCAAACCATGGGGTTTGCAAGATTTTCTGGCTGCTCCCGTCGGAGGGGCCAAACAAGCAGGTGACCAAGCTGGGGAACGCTGATGGCTTACTCATATACTGAGAAAAAACGTATCCGCAAGGACTTTAGCAAGTTGCCGGACGTCATGGATGTCCCGTACCTTCTGGCTATCCAGCTGGATTCGTATCGTGAATTCTTGCAGGCGGGAGCGACCAAAGATCAGTTCCGCGACGTGGGCCTGCATGCGGCCTTCAAATCCGTTTTCCCGATCATCAGCTACTCCGGCAATGCTGCGCTGGAGTACGTCGGTTATCGCCTGGGCGAACCGGCATTTGATGTCAAAGAATGCGTGTTGCGTGGCGTTACGTACGCCGTACCTTTGCGGGTAAAAGTCCGTCTGATCATTTTCGACAAAGAATCGTCGAACAAAGCGATCAAGGACATCAAAGAGCAAGAAGTCTACATGGGCGAAATCCCATTGATGACTGAGAACGGTACCTTCGTTATCAACGGTACCGAGCGTGTAATCGTTTCCCAGCTGCACCGTTCCCCGGGCGTGTTCTTCGACCACGACCGCGGCAAGACGCACAGCTCCGGCAAACTCCTGTACTCCGCGCGGATCATTCCGTACCGCGGTTCGTGGTTGGACTTTGAGTTCGACCCGAAAGACTGCGTGTTCGTGCGTATCGACCGTCGTCGCAAGCTGCCGGCCTCGGTACTGCTGCGCGCGCTCGGCTATACCACTGAGCAAGTGCTGGACGCTTTCTATACCACCAACGTATTCAGCCTGAAGGATGAAACCCTCAAGCTGGAACTGATCGCTTCGCGTCTGCGTGGTGAAATTGCCGTACTGGACATCCAGGATGAAAAAGGCAAGGTCATCGTTGAGGCTGGCCGTCGTATCACTGCGCGCCACATCAACCAGATCGAAAAAGCCGGTATCAAAGAGCTGGAAGTGCCTCTGGACTACGTTCTGGGTCGCACTACCGCCAAGGTCATCGTTCACCCGGCTACAGGCGAAATCCTGGCTGAGTGCAACACCGAGCTGAACACCGAGATCCTGGCCAAAATCGCCAAGGCCCAGGTTGTTCGCATCGAGACCCTGTACACCAACGATATCGACTGCGGTCCGTTCATCTCCGACACACTGAAGATCGACTCCACCAGCAACCAATTGGAAGCGCTGGTCGAGATCTATCGCATGATGCGTCCTGGTGAGCCACCAACCAAAGACGCTGCCGAAACCCTGTTCAACAACCTGTTCTTCAGCCCTGAGCGCTATGACCTGTCTGCGGTCGGCCGGATGAAGTTCAACCGTCGTATCGGTCGTACCGAGATCGAAGGTTCGGGCGTGCTGTGCAAGGAAGACATCGTTGCGGTACTGAAGACCCTGGTCGACATCCGTAACGGCAAAGGCATCGTCGATGACATCGACCACTTGGGTAACCGTCGTGTTCGCTGCGTAGGCGAAATGGCCGAGAACCAGTTCCGTGTTGGCCTGGTGCGTGTTGAGCGTGCGGTCAAAGAACGTTTGTCGATGGCTGAAAGCGAAGGCCTGATGCCGCAAGACCTGATCAACGCCAAGCCAGTGGCTGCGGCGGTGAAAGAGTTCTTCGGTTCCAGCCAGCTTTCGCAGTTCATGGACCAGAACAACCCGCTCTCCGAGATCACCCACAAGCGCCGTGTTTCTGCACTGGGCCCGGGCGGTCTGACCCGTGAGCGTGCAGGCTTTGAAGTTCGTGACGTACACCCGACGCACTACGGTCGTGTTTGCCCGATCGAAACGCCGGAAGGTCCGAACATCGGTCTGATCAACTCCCTGGCCGCTTATGCGCGCACCAACCAGTACGGCTTCCTCGAAAGCCCGTACCGTGTGGTGAAAGACGCTCTGGTCACCGACGAGATCGTGTTCCTGTCCGCCATCGAAGAAGCTGATCACGTGATCGCTCAGGCTTCGGCCACGATGAACGACAAGAAAGTCCTGATCGACGAGCTGGTAGCTGTTCGTCACTTGAACGAGTTCACCGTCAAGGCGCCGGAAGACGTCACCTTGATGGACGTTTCTCCGAAGCAGGTAGTGTCGGTTGCAGCGTCGCTGATCCCGTTCCTGGAACACGATGACGCCAACCGTGCGTTGATGGGTTCCAACATGCAGCGTCAAGCTGTACCGACCCTGCGTGCTGACAAGCCGCTGGTAGGTACCGGCATGGAGCGCAACGTAGCCCGTGACTCCGGCGTTTGCGTCGTGGCTCGTCGTGGCGGCGTGATCGACTCCGTTGATGCCAGCCGTATCGTGGTTCGTGTTGCCGATGACGAAGTAGAAACTGGCGAAGCCGGTGTCGACATCTACAACCTGACCAAATACACCCGCTCGAACCAGAACACCTGCATCAACCAGCGTCCGCTGGTGAGCAAGGGTGATCGCGTTCAGCGTAGCGACATCATGGCCGACGGCCCGTCCACCGACATGGGTGAGCTGGCTCTGGGTCAGAACATGCGCATCGCGTTCATGGCATGGAACGGCTTCAACTTCGAAGACTCCATCTGCCTCTCCGAGCGTGTGGTTCAAGAAGACCGCTTCACCACGATCCACATCCAGGAACTGACCTGTGTGGCACGTGATACCAAGCTTGGGCCAGAGGAAATCACTGCAGACATCCCGAACGTGGGTGAAGCTGCACTGAACAAGCTGGACGAAGCCGGTATCGTTTACGTAGGTGCTGAAGTTGGCGCTGGCGACATCCTGGTCGGTAAGGTCACTCCGAAAGGCGAGACCCAACTGACGCCGGAAGAGAAGCTGCTGCGTGCCATCTTCGGTGAAAAAGCCAGCGACGTTAAAGACACTTCCCTGCGTGTACCTACCGGTACCAAGGGTACTGTCATCGACGTACAGGTCTTCACCCGTGACGGCGTTGAGCGTGATGCTCGTGCACTGTCCATCGAGAAGACCCAGCTCGACGAGATCCGCAAGGACCTGAACGAAGAGTTCCGTATCGTTGAAGGCGCGACCTTCGAACGTCTGCGTTCCGCTCTGGTAGGCCACAAGGCTGAAGGCGGCGCAGGTCTGAAGAAAGGTCAGGACATCACCGACGAAATTCTCGACGGTCTTGAGCACGGCCAGTGGTTCAAACTGCGCATGGCTGAAGACGCTCTGAACGAGCAGCTTGAGAAGGCCCAGGCCTATATCGTTGATCGCCGCCGTCTGCTGGACGACAAGTTCGAAGACAAGAAGCGCAAACTGCAGCAGGGCGATGACCTGGCTCCAGGCGTGCTGAAAATCGTCAAGGTTTACCTGGCAATCCGTCGCCGCATCCAGCCGGGCGACAAGATGGCCGGTCGTCACGGTAACAAGGGTGTGGTCTCCGTGATCATGCCGGTTGAAGACATGCCGCACGATGCCAATGGCACCCCGGTCGACGTCGTCCTCAACCCGTTGGGCGTACCTTCGCGTATGAACGTTGGTCAGATCCTTGAAACCCACCTGGGCCTCGCGGCCAAAGGTCTGGGCGAGAAGATCAACCGTATGATCGAAGAGCAGCGCAAGGTCGCAGACCTGCGCAAGTTCCTGCACGAGATCTACAACGAGATCGGCGGTCGCAACGAAGAGCTGGACACCTTCTCCGACCAGGAAATCCTGGATCTGGCGAAGAACCTGCGCGGCGGCGTTCCAATGGCTACCCCGGTGTTCGACGGTGCCAAGGAAAGCGAAATCAAGGCCATGCTGAAACTGGCAGACCTGCCGGAAAGCGGCCAGATGCAGCTGTTCGACGGCCGTACCGGCAACAAGTTTGAGCGCCCGGTTACTGTTGGCTACATGTACATGCTGAAGCTGAACCACTTGGTAGACGACAAGATGCACGCTCGTTCTACCGGTTCGTACAGCCTGGTTACCCAGCAGCCGCTGGGTGGTAAGGCTCAGTTCGGTGGTCAGCGTTTCGGGGAGATGGAGGTCTGGGCACTGGAAGCATACGGTGCTGCATACACTCTGCAAGAAATGCTCACAGTGAAGTCGGACGATGTGAACGGTCGTACCAAGATGTACAAAAACATCGTGGACGGCGATCACCGTATGGAGCCGGGCATGCCCGAGTCCTTCAACGTGTTGATCAAAGAAATTCGTTCCCTCGGCATCGATATCGATCTGGAAACCGAATAACACGTGACGCGAATCGAGAGCGTGGCCGTTTGGCCCGCTCTCTGCTCCGCCAGGAGGAAAGGCCTTGAAAGACCTACTGAATTTGCTGAAAAACCAGGGTCAAGTCGAAGAGTTCGACGCCATCCGTATTGGATTGGCATCGCCTGAGATGATCCGTTCGTGGTCGTTCGGTGAAGTTAAAAAGCCGGAAACCATCAACTACCGTACGTTCAAACCTGAGCGTGACGGCCTGTTCTGCGCCAAGATCTTTGGCCCGGTAAAGGATTACGAGTGCCTGTGCGGTAAGTACAAGCGCTTGAAGCACCGTGGTGTGATCTGCGAGAAGTGCGGCGTTGAAGTTGCGCTGGCCAAGGTTCGTCGTGAGCGCATGGCGCACATCGAACTGGCTTCGCCGGTTGCCCACATCTGGTTCCTGAAATCGCTGCCGTCCCGTATCGGCTTGCTGATGGACATGACCCTGCGTGATATCGAACGTGTTCTCTACTTCGAGAGCTATGTCGTTATCGATCCAGGCATGACCACCCTTGAAAAGGGTCAGCTGCTGAACGACGAGCAGTACTTCGAAGCGCTGGAAGAGTTCGGTGACGATTTCGATGCCCGCATGGGTGCCGAAGCTGTCCGCGAGCTGCTGCACGCTATCGACCTGGAACACGAGATTGGTCGTCTGCGCGAAGAAATTCCGCAAACCAACTCCGAAACCAAGATCAAGAAACTGTCCAAGCGTCTGAAGTTGATGGAAGCCTTCCAGGGTTCCGGCAACTTGCCAGAGTGGATGGTGCTGACCGTTCTGCCGGTTCTGCCGCCAGACCTGCGTCCGCTGGTGCCGTTGGACGGTGGTCGTTTCGCGACGTCCGACCTCAACGACCTGTACCGCCGCGTGATCAACCGTAACAACCGCTTGAAGCGCCTGCTTGATCTGTCCGCTCCGGACATCATCGTGCGCAACGAAAAGCGTATGTTGCAGGAAGCTGTGGATGCCTTGCTCGACAACGGTCGTCGTGGTCGCGCTATCACCGGTTCCAACAAGCGCCCTCTGAAATCCCTGGCTGACATGATCAAGGGTAAGCAAGGTCGTTTCCGTCAGAACTTGCTCGGTAAGCGTGTTGACTACTCCGGTCGTTCGGTAATTACCGTAGGCCCGACCCTGCGTCTGCACCAGTGCGGTCTGCCCAAGAAGATGGCACTTGAGCTGTTCAAGCCATTCATCTTCGGCAAGCTGGAAATGCGTGGTCTGGCGACCACCATCAAAGCAGCCAAGAAAATGGTCGAGCGCGAACTGCCCGAAGTTTGGGACGTTCTCGCCGAAGTGATTCGCGAACACCCGGTTCTCCTCAACCGTGCACCGACCCTTCACCGTCTGGGTATCCAGGCGTTTGAACCAGTACTGATCGAAGGTAAGGCTATCCAGCTGCATCCTCTGGTCTGTGCCGCGTACAACGCCGACTTCGACGGCGACCAAATGGCCGTGCACGTACCGCTGACACTGGAAGCCCAGTTGGAAGCGCGTGCGTTGATGATGTCGACCAACAACATTCTGTCGCCAGCCAACGGTGAGCCAATCATCGTTCCGTCGCAGGACGTTGTATTGGGTCTGTACTACATGACTCGTGAAGCGATCAACGCCAAAGGCGAAGGTCGTGTGTTCGCTGACCTGCAAGAAGTTGACCGTGTGTTCCGTGCCGGCGAAGCCGCACTGCACGCCAAGGTCAAAGTGCGGATCAACGAAACCGTCAACGACCGTGACGGCGGCAGCGTGAGCAACACCCGTATCGTCGACACCACTGTCGGCCGTGCGCTGTTGTACCAGGTTGTGCCAAAAGGTCTGTCGTACGACGTCGTCAACCTGCCGATGAAGAAAAAGGCGATCTCCAAGCTGATCAACCAGTGCTACCGCGTGGTTGGTTTGAAAGAGACCGTTATCTTCGCTGACCAGTTGATGTACACAGGTTTCGCTTACTCGACTATCTCCGGCGTCTCCATCGGCGTTAACGACTTCGTTATCCCGGATGAAAAAGCTCGCATCATCAGTGCTGCTACTGACGAAGTGAAAGAGATCGAGAGCCAGTACGCCTCCGGCCTGGTAACTCAGGGCGAGAAGTACAACAAGGTGATCGACCTTTGGTCCAAGGCGAACGACGAAGTTTCCAAGGCGATGATGGCCAACCTCTCGAAAGAGAAAGTCATCGACCGTCACGGCGACGAAGTTGACCAGGAGTCCTTCAACTCGATGTACATGATGGCCGACTCGGGCGCACGGGGTTCTGCTGCGCAGATCCGTCAGCTCGCCGGTATGCGTGGCCTGATGGCCAAGCCGGATGGTTCCATCATCGAAACGCCGATCACTGCGAACTTCCGTGAAGGTTTGAGCGTACTTCAGTACTTCATCTCTACTCACGGTGCTCGTAAGGGTCTTGCGGATACCGCGTTGAAAACCGCTAACTCCGGTTACCTGACTCGTCGTCTGGTAGACGTTGCACAAGATCTGGTTGTAACCGAGATCGATTGCGGCACCGAGCACGGCCTGCTGATGACTCCGCACATTGAAGGCGGTGACGTTGTAGAGCCGCTGGGTGAGCGCGTATTGGGTCGTGTTATTGCCCGTGACGTATTCAAGCCAGGTACCGAGGAAGTTATCGTTCCTGCCGGTACCCTGGTGGATGAGAAGTGGGTCGAGTTCATCGAACTCAACAGCATCGACGAAGTGATCGTTCGCTCGCCGATCAGCTGCGAAACCCGCTACGGCATCTGCGCCAAGTGCTACGGCCGTGACTTGGCTCGTGGTCACCAGGTGAACATCGGTGAAGCGGTCGGCGTTATCGCTGCCCAGTCCATCGGTGAGCCGGGTACCCAGCTGACCATGCGTACGTTCCACATCGGTGGTGCGGCAAGCCGGACCTCCGCAGCCGACAGTGTTCAGGTTAAGAATGGCGGTACCGTCCGTCTGCATAACCTCAAGCACGTTGAGCGAGTGGATGGCCACCTGGTTGCTGTGTCCCGTTCCGGTGAGCTGGCAATCGCTGATGACTACGGTCGTGAGCGCGAGCGTTACAAGCTGCCGTACGGTGCTGTGATTTCGGTTAAAGAAGGTGACAAGGTCGACGCTGGCGCAATCGTGGCCAAGTGGGATCCGCACACTCACCCAATTGTTACCGAAATGAAAGGTACCGTGACCTACGTGGGCATGGAAGAAGGCATCACGATCAAGCGTCAGACTGACGAATTGACCGGTATGACCAACATTGAAGTACTCGACGCCAAAGATCGTCCAGCTGCCGGCAAAGACATCCGTCCTGCCGTGAAGATGGTCGACGACAACGGCAAGGACCTGTTGCTGCCAGGCACTGACGTAATCGCTCAGTACTTCCTGCCAGCCAACGCCCTGGTCGGTGTAGCGGATGGTGCGAAGATCGCGATCGGTGATGTTATCGCGCGTATCCCGCAAGAAACTTCGAAGACCCGTGACATCACCGGTGGTCTGCCGCGTGTTGCCGACTTGTTCGAAGCTCGTCGTCCGAAAGAAGCGTCGATTCTGGCTGAAGTCAGCGGCACCATCGCGTTCGGTAAAGAGACCAAGGGCAAGCGCCGTCTGGTCATTACCCCGAACGACGGTAGCGATCCGTATGAAGAGCTGATTCCGAAGTGGCGTCACCTGAACGTGTTCGAAGGCGAACAGGTAAACCGCGGCGAAGTTATCTCCGACGGCCCGAGCGATCCACACGACATCCTGCGTCTGCTGGGTGTGAGTGCGCTGGCCAAGTACATCGTTAACGAGATCCAGGACGTTTACCGTCTGCAGGGCGTGAAGATCAACGACAAGCACATCGAGACCATCCTGCGTCAGATGCTGCGTAAAGTTGAAATCGCTGAATCCGGCGATTCCAGTTTCATCAAGGGCGACCAGATGGAACTGACTCACGTACTGGTAGAAAACGAGCGCCTGGCGAACGAAGAGAAATTTGTCTCCAAGTTCACTCGCGTGTTGCTCGGTATCACCAAGGCGTCGTTGTCCACTGAGTCGTTCATCTCGGCGGCCTCCTTCCAGGAGACCACTCGCGTGCTGACCGAAGCAGCGGTAACCGGCAAGCGCGATTACCTGCGCGGCCTGAAAGAAAACGTAGTCGTGGGTCGTCTGATCCCGGCGGGTACCGGTTTGGCTTATCACAGCGAGCGTAAGCGTCGCCGTGATGCTGACAAGCCGCTGCGCGTAAGCGCCAGTGAAGTGGAAGCTGCACTGACCGAAGCGCTGAACTCAAGCGGTAACTGAGTTCTGCGATAGATGAGTCTGGGCCCTGACACTCCCGTTCGTCGGATCGAGGCATTTTTGCCCCGCTTCGACGCGAGGGGAGGTCGGGGCCTTGCCTTGACTGGGGACAAGATCCTCTTTAGACTCTTGTACCCCTAAATTTGGCGGGAATTCGTTCCTGCCATTTTGCTTTTCTTGCAAGACAATAGCGTCGCAAGACAACAGTGGAGCTAGTAGATGGCAACTATCAACCAGCTGGTACGTCAGCCGCGTAAGCGTATCGTCGAGAAATCCGACGTACCTGCGCTGCAGAACTGCCCGCAACGTCGTGGCGTATGCACCCGTGTGTATACCACCACGCCGAAAAAACCTAACTCGGCACTGCGTAAAGTATGCCGTGTGCGTCTGACCAACGGTTTCGAGGTTTCCTCGTACATCGGCGGTGAAGGCCACAACCTGCAAGAGCACAGCGTGGTACTGATCCGTGGCGGTCGTGTAAAAGACTTGCCAGGCGTTCGTTATCACACCGTACGTGGCTCCTTGGATACTTCCGGCGTTAAAGGTCGTAACCAGGGTCGTTCGAAGTACGGTACCAAGAAGCCTAAGTAGTAGGCTTTTTGTAAACCTGAATCATCTTATTTTCTGAGTCGATAAGAGTAAGGTCGGAGGCGTCCCGAAAGGGCACCGATTCCGAGCGAACCTGAAGACCGTTTGAGGGCTTATCCATGCCAAGAAGACGCGTAGCAGCCAAGCGCGAAGTGCTTGACGATCCAAAATACGGAAGCCAAATTCTGGCCAAGTTCATGAACCACGTGATGGAAAGCGGCAAGAAAGCCGTTGCCGAGCGTATCGTTTATGGCGCGCTGGAAAAGGTTAAAGAACGCAAGAACAGCGACCCCCTGGAAATCTTCGAGAAAGCTCTCGACGCCATCGCTCCGCTGGTCGAAGTGAAGTCGCGCCGTGTAGGCGGTGCTACTTACCAGGTTCCGGTTGAAGTTCGCCCGTCCCGTCGTAACGCTCTGGCAATGCGCTGGTTGGTAGACTTCGCCCGTAAGCGCGGCGAGAAGTCTATGGCTCTGCGTTTGGCCGGCGAACTGTTGGACGCTGCTGAAGGTAAAGGTGCTGCTGTTAAGAAGCGTGAAGACGTGCACCGTATGGCTGAAGCCAACAAAGCTTTCTCGCACTACCGCTTCTAATTTTAGCTTCACTAATTTTGCGAGGGCTTTATGGCTCGTACTACTCCGATTAGCCGCTACCGTAACATCGGTATCGTCGCTCACGTGGATGCTGGTAAAACCACCACCACCGAGCGCGTACTGTTTTACACCGGCAAAAGTCACAAAATGGGCGAGGTGCATGACGGCGCCGCGACCACAGACTGGATGGTTCAGGAGCAGGAGCGTGGTATTACCATTACTTCTGCTGCTATTACCGCCTTCTGGAAAGGTTCCGAGAAGCAGTACAAAGACGAGCATCGCTTCAACGTAATCGATACCCCGGGCCACGTAGACTTCACCATTGAAGTTGAGCGTTCCCTGCGCGTACTCGACGGCGCTGTCGTTGTGTTCTGCGGCACCTCGGGTGTTGAGCCTCAGTCGGAAACCGTATGGCGTCAAGCCAACAAGTACGGCGTTCCACGTCTTGTTTATGTAAACAAGATGGACCGTGCTGGTGCCAACTTCCTGCGCGTGATCGGTCAGATCAAGCAGCGTCTGGGTCACACTCCGGTGCCTATCCAGTTGGCTATCGGTTCCGAAGACAATTTCCAGGGTCAGATCGATCTGATCAACATGGAAGCTGTTTACTGGAATGATTCCGACAAAGGTATGGTTCCTGTTCGCAAGCCTATCCCTGAAGAGCTTCAGGAGCTGGCTGACGAGTGGCGCAACAACATGGTTGAGGCTGCAGCCGAAGCCAGCGAAGAGCTGATGAACAAATACCTCGAAGGTGAAGAACTCACCAACGTGGAAATCAAGGCCGCTCTGCGTCAGCGTACTATCGCTGGTGAGATCGTCTTGGCTGTTTGCGGTTCCTCGTTCAAGAACAAGGGTGTTCCCCTGGTTCTCGACGCCGTTATCGACTACCTGCCTGCTCCAACCGACATTCCTGCTATCAAGGGTTCCAACCCTGATAACGAGGAAGAAGAGATGGAGCGTCATGCTGACGACAACGAGCCGTTCTCGGCTCTGGCGTTCAAGATCGCTACCGACCCATTCGTGGGTACTTTGACCTTCGTCCGCGTTTACTCGGGCGTGTTGGCCTCCGGCGACGGCGTGATCAACTCGGTTAAAGGCAAGAAAGAGCGCGTGGGTCGTATGGTGCAAATGCACGCAAACGCCCGTGAAGAGATCAAGGAAGTACGCGCTGGTGACATCGCGGCCCTGATCGGCATGAAGGACGTCACCACTGGTGAAACTTTGTGCGACGCTGCCAAGCCAATCATCCTGGTTCGCATGGACTTCCCGGAGCCGGTTATCTCGGTTGCCGTAGAGCCTAAAACCAAGGATGACCAGGAAAAAATGGGTATCGCTCTGGGCAAGCTTGCTCAGGAAGATCCATCTTTCCGCGTCAAAACTGATGAAGAGACTGGTCAAACGATCATCTCTGGCATGGGCGAGCTGCACCTGGACATCCTGGTTGACCGGATGCGCCGTGAGTTCAACGTCGAAGCCAACATCGGTAAGCCTCAGGTTTCCTATCGTGAGCGCATCACGAAGAACTGCGAAATCGAAGGCAAGTTCGTTCGTCAATCCGGCGGTCGTGGTCAGTTCGGTCACTGCTGGATCCGTTTTGCTCCTGCTGACGAAGGTCAGGAAGGTCTGCAATTCGTGAACGAAGTAGTAGGTGGTGTTGTTCCTAAGGAATACATCCCTGCTATCCAGAAGGGTATCGAAGAGCAGATGAAGAACGGTGTTGTTGCCGGCTATCCGCTGATCGGCCTGAAAGCAACCGTTTTTGACGGTTCTTACCACGACGTCGACTCCAACGAGATGGCGTTTAAGGTGGCTGCTTCCATGGCAACCAAGCAACTGGCCCAGAAGGGCGGTGGTGAGTTGCTTGAGCCAATCATGGCGGTAGAAGTTGTTACACCTGAAGACTATATGGGTGATGTCATGGGCGACCTTAACCGTCGTCGCGGCATGATCTTGGGTATGGAAGACACGGTTTCCGGCAAAGTGATTCGCGCCGAGGTTCCGTTGGGTGAGATGTTCGGTTATGCGACCGACGTTCGCTCCATGTCCCAGGGTCGCGCAAGCTACTCTATGGAATTCAAAAAATACAACACAGCTCCGGCGCACATCGCTGAAACTGTATCCAAAAAACAAGGCTGATTCAGTCCTTTAGGCAAGGAGTTAATTGTCGTGGCTAAAGAAAAATTTGATCGTTCCCTACCGCACGTAAACGTTGGCACCATCGGCCACGTTGACCACGGTAAAACCACTCTGACCGCTGCTCTGACTCGCGTCTGCTCCGAAGTTTTCGGTTCGGCTCGTGTTGACTTCGACAAGATCGACAGCGCACCAGAAGAAAAAGCTCGTGGTATCACCATCAACACCGCGCACGTTGAGTACAACTCGACTATTCGTCACTACGCTCACGTTGACTGCCCAGGTCACGCTGACTATGTGAAGAACATGATCACTGGTGCTGCCCAGATGGACGGCGCGATCCTGGTTTGCTCGGCCGCTGATGGTCCGATGCCACAAACCCGTGAGCACATCCTGCTGTCCCGCCAGGTTGGCGTTCCGTACATCGTGGTTTTCCTGAACAAGGCTGACCTGGTAGACGACGCTGAGCTGCTGGAACTGGTTGAGATGGAAGTGCGCGATCTGCTGAGCACTTACGACTTCCCAGGTGACGACACTCCGATCATCATCGGTTCTGCTCGTATGGCTCTGGAAGGCAATGACGAAAACGAAATGGGCACCACTGCCGTTCGTAAACTGGTTGAAACTCTGGACAGCTACATCCCAGAACCAGTTCGTCTGACCGACAAGCCGTTCCTGATGCCAATCGAAGACGTATTCTCGATCTCTGGTCGCGGTACTGTTGTGACTGGTCGTATCGAGCGCGGTATCGTTCGCGTTCAGGATCCACTGGAAATCGTTGGTCTGCGTGACACTACTGTCACCACCTGCACCGGTGTTGAAATGTTCCGCAAACTGCTCGACGAAGGTCGTGCTGGCGAGAACTGCGGCGTTCTGCTGCGTGGTACCAAGCGTGACGACGTTGAGCGTGGCCAGGTTCTGGTTAAGCCAGGTTCGGTCAAGCCGCACACCAAGTTCACCGCAGAAGTTTACGTTCTGAGCAAAGAAGAAGGCGGCCGTCATACTCCGTTCTTCAAGGGCTACCGTCCACAGTTCTACTTCCGTACTACTGACGTGACCGGTAACTGCGAATTGCCAGAAGGCGTTGAAATGGTAATGCCAGGTGACAACATTCAAATGACTGTTACCCTGATCAAAACCATCGCAATGGAAGACGGTCTGCGCTTCGCAATCCGTGAAGGCGGCCGTACCGTTGGTGCTGGCGTTGTAGCTAAAATCATCGAGTAATCTCTCTTTCGAGTGAGCTTTGATGTTTTGAGAAGGCCCCCGCTTAGCGGGGGCCTTTTTTATTGGGTTGACACCTATCTAGGGCGTCTATAGAATTGCGCCTCCTTTTAACGGGCGTATTGCGCCCGGTGGGAATAGCAGCCGGAGTCTGAAATCCAATGCAAAATCAGCAAATCCGTATCAGGTTGAAGGCTTTTGACCATCGCCTGATCGACCAATCCACCCAGGAAATCGTGGAAACCGCGAAACGTACTGGTGCTCAAGTGCGTGGTCCAATTCCACTGCCTACCCGTAAAGAGCGGTTCACCGTTCTGGTCTCCCCGCACGTCAACAAAGACGCGCGTGACCAGTACGAGATCCGTACTCATAAGCGCGTACTGGACATCGTCCAGCCAACGGATAAAACCGTTGATGCACTTATGAAGCTCGATCTGGCGGCCGGTGTGGAAGTACAGATCAGCCTCGGCTAAGACTTGGGTCTTAGTCGTGTAACGCTCTGAAATGGGCGGCCATAGCGGGTGAAAGCCCCGTACACTCATGAGGTTTACAACATGACTATTGGTGTAGTCGGTCGTAAATGCGGTATGACCCGTATTTTCACCGAAGAAGGTGTCTCCATTCCGGTCACGGTCATTGAGATCGAACCGAATCGCGTCACCCAGTTCAAAACTGAAGAAACCGATGGCTATCGTGCAGTGCAAGTCACTGTCGGCGAGCGTCGTGCTTCGCGCGTGACTGCTGCTCAAGCAGGTCACTTCGCTAAAGCAAACGTTGCAGCTGGTCGTACTGTTATGGAGTTCCGTCTTGAAGACGGCGACTACCAGGCTGGCGATCTGATCAACGCTGAAATCTTCGCCGCTGGTCAACTGGTTGATGTAACCGGTCAGTCCAAGGGTAAAGGCTTCCAGGGTACGATCAAGCGTTGGAATTTCCGTGGTCAAGACAACACTCACGGTAACTCCGTTTCCCACCGCGTCCCGGGCTCTATTGGCCAGTGCCAGACTCCTGGTCGTGTATTCAAGGGCAAAAAAATGTCCGGTCATATGGGCGCTGAGCGCGTGACCGTGCAGTCCCTCGAAGTAGTGCGCGTCGACGCTGAACGCAATCTGTTGTTGGTCAAGGGTGCTGTTCCTGGCGCTACTGGCGGCAACCTGGTTGTACGTCCAGCGGCCAAGGCTCGCGGTTAAGGGGAAGCTGACATGCAATTAAATGTAAATGACGCTCAAGCGATCGAAGTTTCCGAACTGACATTTGGCGGCGAATTCAACGAGACGCTCGTTCACCAAGCAGTCGTGGCCTACATGGCCGGCGGCCGTCAAGGTAGCAAGCAGCAAAAGACCCGTTCCGACGTACGTGGTGGCGGTAAGCGCCCTTGGCGTCAGAAAGGCACTGGCCGTGCTCGTGCCGGTACTATCCGTAGCCCAATCTGGCGTGGCGGCGGTACCACTTTCGCAGCTCGTCCACAGGATCACTCTCAGAAGCTCAACAAGAAGATGTACCGCGCAGCTCTGCGCTCCATCCTTGCTGAACTCGTGCGTACTGATCGTCTGGTCGTGGTTCAGGACTTCGCTGTTGAAAGTCCAAAAACCAAAGATCTGCTGGGCAAACTGAACAACATGAGCCTGACCGATGTTTTGATCGTGTCTGAAGCTGTTGATCAGAACCTGTACCTGGCTGCTCGCAACCTGCCACACGTTGATGTCCGTGACGTGCAAGGTTCCGATCCAGTTAGTCTGATCGCATACGACAAGGTGTTGATCACCGTGTCGGCCGTGAAGAAATTCGAGGAGCTGCTGGGATGAACCAGGAACGCGTATTTAAAGTTCTGCTTGGCCCGCACGTTTCCGAAAAGGCTACGGTTCTGGCTGACAAGAAAGGCCAGTTCGTTTTCAAGGTTGCAACTGACGCAACCAAGCTGGAAATCAAGAAGGCCGTCGAAAGCCTGTTCAGCGTGAAAGTAGAGCGTGTTACTACCCTGAATGTTCTGGGTAAGAGCAAGCGCACTGCTCGCGGTCTGGGCAAGCGTAATGACTGGAAGAAGGCAGTTATCTCCCTTCAGCCAGGCCAAGATCTCGATTTCAGCAGCAGTGCTGAGTAAGGAAGGGGTGCATCATGGCAATCGTTAAATGCAAACCGACTTCCCCTGGCCGCCGTTTTGTGGTCAAGGTGGTCAACCAGGAGCTGCATAAAGGCGCTCCTCACGCACCGCTGCTCGAGAAAAAATCGAAGTCTGGTGGTCGTAACAACAATGGTCGCATTACCACTCGTCACATCGGTGGTGGCCATAAGCAGCATTATCGTCTGGTCGATTTCCGTCGCAACGACAAAGATGGCATCGCTGCCACTGTCGAGCGTATTGAATACGATCCAAACCGTACTGCTCACATCGCTCTGCTGCTGTACGCAGATGGCGAGCGTCGCTACATCATCGCCCCTAAAGGCGTAAGTGCTGGCGACCAGCTGATCGCAGGTGCTTTGGCACCGATCAAGCCGGGCAATGCTCTGCAACTGCGTAACATTCCAGTTGGTAGCACCGTACACGGCATCGAATTGAAGCCAGGTAAAGGCGCGCAAATCGCTCGTTCCGCTGGTGCTTCGGCTCAGCTGATCGCTCGTGAAGGTGTCTACGTGACCCTGCGTCTGCGTTCTGGTGAGATGCGTAAAGTACTGGCTGAATGCCGTGCGACCCTGGGCGAAGTCTCGAACTCCGAGCACAGCCTGCGTTCGTTGGGTAAAGCTGGTGCCAAACGCTGGCGTGGCGTTCGCCCAACCGTTCGTGGTGTTGCCATGAACCCGGTTGACCACCCACACGGTGGTGGTGAAGGTCGTACCTCTGGTGGTCGTCATCCGGTATCGCCATGGGGCTTCCCGACTAAGGGCGCGAAGACTCGTGGTAATAAGCGTACCGACAAAATGATCGTCCGTCGTCGCAAGTAAATAGAGGGATACGACAGTGCCACGTTCTCTGAAAAAAGGTCCTTTTATTGATCTTCACCTACTGAAGAAGATCGAAGTGGCGGCGGAAAAGAACGATCGCAAACCAGTTAAAACCTGGTCGCGTCGTTCGATGATCCTGCCACAAATGGTCGGTCTGACCATCGCAGTACACAACGGTCGTCAACACGTCCCAGTTCTCGTTAACGAAGACATGGTCGGCCACAAACTGGGCGAGTTCGCCGGTACCCGCACTTATCGTGGGCACGTGGCAGACAAGAAAGCCAAGCGTTAAGGGGTTAGGAAATGGAAGTAGCCGCTAAGTTGTCGGGCGCTCGAATCTCCGCCCAGAAAGCCCGCTTGGTCGCCGACCAGATCCGCGGGAAGAAGGTGGGCGAAGCGCTCAACCTGTTGGCTTTCAGCAGTAAGAAAGCCGCCGAGATCATGAAGAAAGTGCTGGAGTCGGCCGTAGCCAACGCCGAGCATAACGAAGGCGCAGACGTTGATGACCTGAAGGTCAGCACCGTTTTCGTCAACGAAGGGCGTTCGCTGAAGCGCATCATGCCGCGTGCCAAAGGCCGTGCTGATCGCATCGTCAAGCGGTCTTGCCATATCACTGTCAAGGTTGCTGACAAGTAACGGAGTCGAAGAGATGGGTCAGAAAGTACATCCCATTGGCATTCGCCTGGGAATCGTCAAGGAGCACACCTCCGTCTGGTACGCAGACGGTCGGACTTATGCGGACTATTTGTTCGCTGATCTGAAGGTGCGTGAGTATCTCCAAGACAAACTAAAAAGCGCGTCCGTAAGCCGTATCGATATCCATCGTCCGGCCCAAACTGCACGTATCACCATCCACACCGCTCGTCCAGGTATCGTTATCGGGAAGAAAGGTGAAGATGTTGAGAAACTGCGTCAGGACCTGACCAAGCAAATGGGTGTGCCTGTGCACATCAATATCGAAGAGATCCGCAAGCCGGAGCTCGACGGTATGCTGGTTGCGCAGAGCGTAGCTCAGCAGCTGGAGCGTCGCGTAATGTTCCGTCGCGCTATGAAGCGCGCCGTACAGAACGCCATGCGCATTGGTGCCAAAGGCATCAAAATCCAAGTGAGCGGTCGTCTCGGCGGTGCTGAAATCGCACGTACTGAATGGTATCGCGAAGGTCGTGTGCCACTGCACACCCTGCGTGCCGACATCGACTATGCCAACTACGAAGCTCACACCACTTACGGTGTGATCGGTGTAAAGGTTTGGATCTTCAAAGGCGAAGTAATTGGTGGTCGCCAAGAAGAACTGAAACCACAAGCACCAGCGCCTCGTAAAAAAGCTGCTAAGTAAGGGGTACGCCAAATGTTGCAACCTAAGCGTACGAAGTTCCGCAAGCAGATGACAGGCCACAACCGTGGTCTGGCTCAGCGCGGTAGCAAAGTCAGCTTCGGCGAGTTCGCGCTGAAGTCTGTAGCTCGTGGTCGTCTCACCGCTCGTCAGATCGAGTCAGCGCGTCGTGCTCTGACCCGTCACGTAAAACGTGGCGGCAAGATCTGGATCCGTGTATTCCCGGACAAGCCGATCTCCAAAAAACCTCTCGAGGTTCGGATGGGTAAAGGTAAGGGTAACGTGGAATACTGGGTAGCCCAGATTCAGCCAGGCAAAGTCCTGTATGAAATCGAGGGTGTTTCTGAAGAGCTGGCGCGTGAGGCTTTCGCCCTGGCTGCTGCAAAGCTGCCGCTCGCCACCTCCTTTGTTAAACGGACGGTGATGTGATGAAAGCGAATGAACTTCGTGAAAAATCCGCACAGCAGCTGAACGAGCAACTGCTCGGCCTGCTGCGCGACCAGTTCAATCTGCGTATGCAGAAAGCAACTGGCCAGTTGGGGCAGTCTCATCTGCTCTCGCAAGTTAAGCGTGACATCGCTCGCGTGAAGACTGTGCTCAACCAGCAGGCAGGTAAGTGATCATGGCTGAAGCCGAAAAGACTGTCCGTACGCTGACTGGCCGTGTTGTCAGCGACAAGATGGACAAAACCATCACCGTTTTGATCGAGCGTCGCGTTAAGCACCCGATCTACGGTAAATATGTTAAGCGTTCGACTAAGCTGCACGCGCACGACGAAACCAATCAGTGCCACATCGGCGACAAAGTCACTATTCGTGAAACTCGTCCGATGGCCAAGACCAAGTCTTGGGCACTGGTTGATGTTCTCGAACGCGCTGTGGAAGTCTAAGGACTAGGGGTCGGAGAAATTATATGATTCAGACTCAATCCATGCTCGATGTGGCCGATAACAGCGGCGCTCGCCGTGTTATGTGCATCAAGGTGCTGGGTGGCTCCCATCGTCGTTACGCTGGTATCGGTGACATCATCAAAGTTACCGTGAAGGAAGCAATTCCTCGCGGTAAAGTGAAAAAAGGCCAAGTGATGACTGCTGTTGTAGTCCGCACTCGTCACGGCGTACGTCGTGCTGATGGCTCCATTATCCGCTTTGATGGCAACGCTGCTGTTCTTCTGAACAACAAGCAAGAGCCGATCGGCACCCGTATCTTTGGGCCAGTGACCCGTGAACTTCGTACTGAGAAGTTCATGAAGATCGTCTCGCTCGCCCCAGAAGTGCTGTAAGGAGATCCGACATGCAAAAGATTCGTCGTGACGACGAGATCATCGTGATCGCCGGCAAAGACAAAGGTAAGCGCGGTAAGGTGCTTAAGGTTCTCGCTAATAACCGTCTGGTTATCGGTGGTCTGAACCTGGTCAAGCGTCATACCAAGCCTAACCCGATGTCGGGCGTGCAGGGCGGTATCGTCGAGAAAGAGGCTCCGCTGGATGCTTCTAACGTCGCCATCTTCAACGGCGAAACCAACAAGGCTGACCGCGTTGGTTTCAAAGTAGAAGACGGTAAGAAAATTCGTGTCTTCAAGTCGACCCAAAAAGCGGTTGATGCTTGAACACTGCTAGGTAGATTAGACCATGGCACGACTACAAGAGATTTACCGGAAGGAAATCGCCCCTAAGCTTAAGGAAGAACTTAAGCTCGGGAACGTGATGGAAGTTCCGCGCGTCACCAAAATCACCCTGAACATGGGTCTGGGCGAAGCGATCGGCGACAAAAAAGTCATCGAGCACGCTGTTGCCGACCTGGAAAAGATCACCGGTCAAAAAGTCGTTGTGACTTACGCTCGGAAATCCATCGCTGGCTTTAAAGTCCGTGAAGGTTGGCCGATCGGCGTCAAAGTGACTCTGCGCCGTGAGCGTATGTACGAATTCCTGGATCGTCTGCTGTCGATCTCCCTGCCTCGGGTCCGCGACTTCCGCGGCCTGAATGCCAAGTCCTTCGATGGTCGTGGTAACTACAGCATGGGCGTTAAAGAGCAGATCATCTTCCCGGAAATCGACTACGACAAGATCGATGCTCTCCGCGGTCTGGACATCACCCTGACCACCACTGCCAAGAACGATGATGAAGGCCGCGCTCTGCTGCGTGCGTTCAAATTCCCGTTCCGCAACTGATTGGAGTAGGACCATGGCCAAGATGAGCATGAAAAACCGCGAGCTGAAGCGTCAGCTCACGGTTGCCAAGTACGCCAAGAAGCGTGCAGCACTGAAAGCAATCATCGTTGATCTGAACGCAAGTCCAGAAGCGCGTTGGGAAGCTACAGTTGCTCTGCAGAAGCAGCCACGTGACGCAAGCGCTTCGCGCATGCGTAACCGCTGCCGCCTGACCGGTCGTCCACACGGCGTTTACCGCAAGTTCGGCCTTGGCCGTAACAAACTGCGTGAAGCGGCAATGCGTGGTGACGTACCAGGTCTGGTTAAAGCCAGCTGGTAAGTACTTTCAACGTCCAGGTGGTCGGAATCGCAAGATACTGACCGCCGGTGACCTTGAATCTGGATCAAGCCCCTTTTGGGGCTTGTTTCATTTCTGGAGTATGTCTAAAATACGCGGCTCGCCTGAGCCCGTGTTTTTTGTGCTCGGAGATTCTCGGCGACATATGTAGCCGCAAGGCTAATTTTTTTGTATTAGGAGCGTCTAGCCCATGAGTATGCAGGACCCGTTAGCGGACATGCTAACTCGTATCCGTAATGCCCAGATGGCTGAAAAGTCCGTCGTAAGCATGCCATCTTCCAAGTTGAAGGTAGCTGTTGCCAAAGTCCTGAAAGACGAAGGCTACATTGCGGGTTATCAGATCAGCAGCGAAATCAAACCACTGCTGTCCATCGAGCTGAAGTACTTCGAAGGCCGTTCGGTCATCGAGGAAGTGAAGCGCGTTAGCCGTCCAGGCCTGCGTCAGTACAAGTCCGCTGAAGATCTGCCGAAAGTTCGTGGCGGTCTGGGCGTGTCTATCGTCTCCACCAACAAAGGTGTGATGACGGATCGTGCTGCGCGCGCTGCCGGTGTCGGCGGCGAAGTTCTTTGCACTGTGTTCTAAGGGGGGATAAGCATGTCTCGCGTCGCTAAGAACCCCGTTAAGCTGCCAGCCGGTGTCGAAGTCAAATTCGCAGGCCAACAGCTTTCGGTGAAGGGTGCCAAGGGTACTCTTGAACTGAACATCCATTCGTCCGTTGAGATCGTTGAAGAAGCTGGTGAGCTGCGTTTCGCTGCTCGCAATGGCGATCAACAAACTCGCGCAATGGCCGGTACCACGCGTGCGTTGGTAAACAACATGGTCCAAGGCGTAAGCCAAGGCTTCGAGCGTAAGCTCCAGCTGGTCGGTGTTGGTTACAAAGCGCAAGCAAAAGGCACGGTTTTGAACCTTGCCCTTGGCTTCTCGCACCCAGTGGATTACGAACTGCCAGCGGGCATCACTGCTGAGACTCCTAGCCAGACCGATATCCTGATCAAGGGCATCGACAAGCAGCTGGTAGGTCAAGTGGCCGCTGAGATCCGCGACTTCCGTCCACCAGAGCCGTACAAAGGCAAAGGTGTGCGCTACGCGGACGAAGTCGTCCGTCGTAAAGAAGCCAAGAAGAAGTAGGGCATAGCAAATGACCGACAAAAAAGTTACTCGACTGCGTCGCGCTCGCAAAGCACGCCTGAAAATGCACGAACTCGAAGTCGTGCGTCTCTGCGTGTTCCGCTCGTCGCAGCACATCTACGCCCAGGTCATCTCGGCCGACGGCAACAAAGTCCTGGCAAGCGCCTCGACTTTGGATAAAGAACTGCGTGATGGTGCCACTGGCAACATCGACGCGGCCACAAAGGTTGGCCAGCTGGTCGCTACGCGTGCTAAGGCCGCTGGCGTCTCGCAAGTGGCTTTCGACCGCTCTGGCTTCAAGTACCACGGCCGCGTGAAAGCGCTGGCTGATGCTGCTCGTGAAGCTGGGCTGGAGTTCTAAGTTATGTCAAATAACGACCAAAAGCGCGACGAAGGCTACATTGAGAAGCTGGTTCAAGTTAACCGCGTAGCCAAAACCGTTAAAGGCGGCCGTATCTTCACTTTCACCGCGTTGACCGTGGTGGGTGATGGTAAAGGGCGTGTTGGCTTCGGCCGTGGCAAGTCACGTGAAGTGCCTGCTGCGATCCAGAAGGCAATGGAAGCTGCTCGCCGCAACATGATCCAGGTTGATCTGAACGGCACCACTCTGCAGTACGCAATGAAGTCCGCTCACGGCGCTTCGAAGGTGTACATGCAGCCTGCTTCTGAAGGTACCGGTATCATCGCTGGCGGCGCTATGCGTGCTGTCCTCGAAGTTGCTGGCGTTCAGAACGTTCTGGCCAAGTGCTACGGCTCGACTAACCCGGTAAACGTGGTTCACGCCACTTTCAAGGGTCTGAAGGCTATGCAATCTCCTGAGTCCATCGCTGCCAAGCGTGGTCTGACTGTCAAGGAGATCTTCTGATCATGGCTACCGTTAAAGTAACGCTGATCAAAAGCATGACCGGCCGCATCCCTAACCACAAATTGTGCGTTAAAGGTTTGGGTCTGCGTCGCATCGGTCACACTGTAGAAGTCCAGGATACTCCCGAGAATCGCGGGATGATCAACAAGGCTTACTACATGCTGCGTGTAGAGGGTTAATCGATGAAACTCAATGATCTGAGTCCAGCGCCGGGTTCCCGTCGCGAAAAGCATCGTCCGGGCCGTGGTATCGGTAGCGGTTTGGGTAAGACTGGTGGCCGTGGCCACAAGGGTCAAACCTCCCGTTCCGGTGGCACTATCGCTCCAGGCTTTGAAGGCGGTCAACAGCCGCTGCATCGTCGCCTGCCTAAGTTCGGTTTTGTATCCCTGAAAGCCATGGACCGCGCAGAAGTGCGTCTGTCCGAGCTGGCTAAAGTGGAAGGCGACATCGTTACTGTGCAGACCCTGAAAGATGCCAACGTGATCAACGTCAACGTACAGCGTGTGAAAATCATGCTGTCCGGTGAAGTGACTCGCGCTGTCACTATCGGCAAGGGAATCGGCGCCACCAAAGGTGCGCGTTCGGCTATCGAAGCAGCTGGCGGCAAGTTCGAGGAATAAATGGCTAAGCAAGGTGCTCTCTCAGCGCTCGGCAAAGGCGGTATGTCTGAACTTTGGGCTCGTCTGCGTTTTCTGTTCCTGGCGATTATCGTCTACCGAATAGGCGCACACATCCCGGTTCCAGGTATCAACCCGGACCGACTCGCAGACCTGTTTCGACAGAATGAGGGGACCATTCTTAGCTTGTTCAACATGTTTTCCGGCGGTGCGCTGGAGCGGATGAGCATCTTTGCACTGGGGATCATGCCGTACATTTCGGCATCGATCATCATGCAGCTGATGACAGCCGTCAGCCCGCAGCTGGAGCAGTTGAAGAAGGAAGGTGAAGCTGGCCGTCGCAAGATTAGCCAGTACACCCGCTACGGCACTGTCGTCCTCGCCCTGGTTCAAGCTATCGGCATGTCCGTTGGCTTGGCAGGGCAGGGCGTTGCGTTCACTGGTGACTTTGGCTTCCATTTCGTCGCGATATCCACGTTTGTGGCTGGTGCGATGTTCATGATGTGGCTGGGTGAGCAGATTACTGAGCGTGGTGTTGGCAACGGTATCTCGATGTTGATTTTCGCAGGTATCGTCGCCGGTCTTCCGAGAGCAATCGGGCAGTCTTTCGAGTCTGCGCGTCAGGGTGATATCAATATCTTCGCCCTGGTTGCCATCGGTTTGCTGGCAGTAGCGATTATCGGTTTTGTGGTGTTCATTGAGCGTGGCCAGCGTCGTATTGCTGTTCACTACGCCAAGCGTCAGCAGGGCCGTAAGGTTTTTGCTGCGCAGACCAGCCACTTGCCGCTGAAAGTGAATATGGCCGGTGTTATTCCGGCAATTTTCGCGAGCAGCATCTTGCTGTTTCCGGCTTCGTTGGGTACCTGGTTTGGTCAGTCTGAAAATATGGGCTGGCTGCAGGACCTCTCTCAGTCGATCGCTCCTGGTCAGCCGTTGAATATTCTGCTGTTTAGTGCAGGGATTATTTTCTTCTGCTTCTTCTATACGGCGTTGATGTTCAATCCGAAAGACGTAGCGGAAAACCTGAAGAAGTCCGGTGCCTTTATTCCGGGCATCCGTCCAGGTGAGCAGTCTGCACGCTACATTGATGGCGTTTTGACTCGTTTGACCCTGTTCGGTGCTCTATATATGACGGCCGTATGTCTGTTGCCCCAGTTCCTGGTGGTTGCGGCAAACGTTCCGTTCTACCTTGGCGGGACCTCGTTGCTGATCGTGGTCGTGGTTGTGATGGACTTCATGTCCCAAGTACAATCGCACCTCGTTTCGCACCAGTACGAATCCCTGATGAAGAAAGCCAACCTGAAGGGCTACGGCAGCGGCATGTTGCGCTGAGTACCCCATAAGGTTCGAGGAGTTGGTGATGAAAGTTCGTGCATCGGTGAAAAAGCTGTGCCGTAACTGCAAGATTATTCGCCGCGAAGGTGTTGTTCGAGTAATTTGCAGCGCGGAACCGCGTCACAAACAGCGCCAAGGCTGAGTGTGATCCGCTTGAAGCCCGGCAGCTAGTGCGCTGCCGGGTTGATTATTTGTTATTACAGCGATATTATCTCGCGCCCTATTTCTTGGCTTCCGGGGCGTAGGTAGCTGTCAATTGGAGTCCCACTGAATGGCCCGTATTGCAGGCGTTAACATTCCAGATAACAAGCACACTGTTATCTCGCTGACCTACATCTATGGTGTTGGTCGCACTACTGCGCAGAAAATTTGCGCAGTTGCTGGGGTAAACCCAGCCGCTAAGATCAAGGATCTGAGCGACGAGCAGATTGAACAGCTGCGTGGCGAAGTGGCGAAGTTCACCACTGAAGGTGACCTGCGTCGCGAAATCAACATGAAAATCAAGCGTTTGATGGACCTCGGTTGCTATCGCGGTCTGCGTCATCGTCGTGGTCTTCCAGTACGCGGTCAGCGTACCAAGACTAACGCGCGTACCCGTAAAGGTCCGCGTAAGCCGATCCGCAAGTAATCGCCCCAGCGAATCGACAGGAAAATTATCATGGCAAAACCTGCTGCTCGTCCTCGTAAAAAAGTTAAAAAGACAGTGGTTGATGGCATCGCCCACATCCATGCATCTTTTAACAACACAATCGTGACCATCACCGACCGTCAAGGTAACGCGCTTTCTTGGGCTACCTCCGGTGGTTCGGGTTTCCGCGGTTCCCGCAAGTCCACCCCGTTTGCTGCTCAAGTAGCTGCTGAACGTGCTGGTCAAGCTGCGCTGGAATACGGCCTGAAAAACCTCGACGTTAACGTCAAAGGTCCAGGTCCAGGTCGTGAGTCTGCTGTCCGTGCTTTGAACGGCTGTGGCTATAAGATCGCCAGCATCACCGACGTGACGCCAATCCCGCACAACGGGTGCCGTCCGCCGAAGAAGCGCCGCGTGTAATCCAGGAGATTGTAAAGAATGGCTCGTTACATTGGTCCAAAATGCAAACTCGCTCGTCGCGAAGGCACCGATCTCTTCCTGAAGAGCGGCGTGCGCGCGATCGAATCGAAGTGCAACATTGAAGCAGCACCTGGTATCCACGGCCAACGCCGCGGTCGCCAGTCCGATTACGGCACCCAACTGCGTGAAAAGCAGAAGGTCCGTCGTATCTACGGCGTTCTCGAGCGTCAGTTCAGCGGCTACTACAAAGAAGCTGCTGGCAAGAAAGGTGCAACCGGTGAAAACCTGCTGCAACTGCTCGAATGCCGTCTGGACAACGTTGTATACCGTATGGGCTTTGGTTCGACTCGTGCCGAATCCCGTCAGCTGGTATCGCACAAGTCGATCAGCGTTAACGGTCAGACCGTAAACGTTCCGTCCTACCAGGTTCGTGCTGGTGACGTGGTCGCAGTTCGCGAGAAAGCTAAAAACCAACTTCGCATTGTCCAAGCTCTCGATCTGTGTGCCCAACGTGGCCGCGTAGAATGGGTAGAAGTAGACACTGAGAAGAAGTCGGGCGTTTTCAAGAACGTTCCTGCTCGCAGTGATCTGTCCGCCGACATCAACGAAAGCCTGATTGTCGAGCTCTACTCCAAGTAAGGGCTAGAAAATAGGTGCATCCATGCAGATTTCGGTAAATGAGTTCCTGACACCCCGCCACATTGATGTGCAGGTTGTCAGTCCAACCCGCGCCAAAATTACTCTCGAGCCTCTCGAGCGTGGTTTTGGCCACACCCTGGGCAACGCGCTGCGCCGCATCCTGTTGTCCTCAATGCCCGGCTGTGCAGTAGTCGAGGCCGAGATTGACGGTGTGCTCCACGAGTACAGCGCCATCGAAGGTGTACAGGAAGACGTAATTGAAATCCTGTTGAACCTTAAAGGTCTGGCTATCAAGCTGCACGGCCGTGACGAAGTTACGCTGACCTTGTCGAAGAAGGGTTCGGGGGTGGTTACCGCTGCCGATATTCAGCTGGATCATGATGTCGAGATCGTTAACCCCGATCACGTAATCGCTAACCTGGCGTCTAACGGCGCCCTGAACATGAAGCTCACCGTAGCTCGTGGTCGTGGTTATGAACCGGCCGACTCGCGTCAGAGCGATGAAGACGAAAGCCGCAGCATTGGTCGCTTGCAGCTTGACTCTTCGTTCAGCCCGGTTCGCCGTATCGCATACGTGGTGGAAAACGCCCGTGTCGAGCAGCGTACTAACCTGGACAAGCTGGTTATTGATCTGGAAACCAACGGTACCCTGGATCCTGAAGAGGCTATCCGCCGCGCTGCAACCATTCTGCAACAGCAGTTGGCTGCGTTCGTCGACCTCAAAGGTGACAGCGAACCAGTGGTAATCGAGCAGGAAGACGAGATCGATCCGATCCTGCTTCGCCCGGTTGACGATCTGGAACTGACTGTACGTTCGGCTAACTGCCTTAAGGCGGAAAACATTTACTACATCGGCGACCTGATTCAGCGTACCGAAGTAGAACTGTTGAAGACTCCGAACCTGGGCAAGAAATCCTTGACTGAAATCAAGGACGTTCTGGCCTCCCGCGGTCTGTCCCTCGGCATGCGCCTCGACAACTGGCCGCCTGCAAGTCTTAAGAAGGACGACAAGGCGACTGCCTGATCGTCGTAATCACCGAACGTGAGTTTGGTAAGGAATGAACCATGCGTCATCGTAAAAGTGGTCGTCACCTGAGCCGTACCAGCTCGCACCGCAAGGCCATGTTCCAAAACATGGCGGTGTCGCTGTTCGAGCACGAGCTGATCAAAACTACACTGCCGAAAGCTAAAGAACTGCGTCGCGTTGCTGAGCCGCTGATCACTTTGGCCAAGACAGACAGCCTGGCTAACCGCCGTCTGGCTTTCGACCGTACTCGTTCGAAAGCTATCGTTGGTAAGCTCTTCAACGACCTGGGCAAGCGTTACGCTACCCGTGAGGGTGGCTACCTGCGCATCCTCAAGTGCGGTTTCCGCGCTGGCGACAACGCGCCTATGGCGTACGTCGAGTTGGTTGATCGTGCTACTGCCGGCGAAGCTGTAAGCGCCGAGTAAGACGACAAGCTGCAACGAAAAACCGGGCCTAGCGCCCGGTTTTTTGTGCGCGTAACAAAAGCGCAACTTATACAAGCTTCCATAGGCCGAGCGCTGCACTATAGCGAACGGAGTGTTGTTAGTTATTCTCTATCGATGCCTACAATTTAATGAATTTGTAGGCATGGTGTTGATGATCAATACTCCCTCCAAGCCGATTAGCCGGCAGTTCCAAGTCCGACCTGAGGAAGATTGAGCATGAGCCAGAATAAAGTCCTTACCACCGCCAGCGGTGCTCCCGTTGCGGATAACCAGAACTCCCGTTCCGCGGGCCCTCGTGGTCCGTTGTTACTCGACGATTTCCACCTGATCGAGAAGCTCGCTCACTTCAACCGTGAAAACATCCCTGAGCGTCGCGTGCACGCCAAAGGATCGGGCGCCTACGGTACGTTCACAGTCACCCGGGACATCACCCAGTACACCAGCGCCAAGCTGTTCGAATCTGTAGGCAAGCAAACGCCGACATTCCTGCGATTCTCCACTGTGGGCGGTGAGCGCGGTTCTGCTGACACCGAACGTGATCCACGTGGCTTTGCTCTGAAGTTCTATACCGAAGAGGGCAACTGGGACATCGTGGGTAACAACACCCCTGTGTTCTTTATTCGTGATCCGCTGAAATTCCCGGATTTTATCCACACCCAGAAACGCCTGCCGCAGAGCAACCTGAAAAGCGCGCAGATGATGTGGGACTTCTGGTCGCACTCACCAGAGGCGCTGCATCAGGTCACCATTCTGTTTTCGGACCGTGGCATCCCGGACGGCTATCGTCACATGCACGGCTTCGGCAGCCACACGTACAGCCTGATCAACGCCAAGGGCGAACGCCACTGGGTGAAGTGGCACTACAAGACCAAGCAAGGCATCAAGAACCTGGCACCGGCCGAGGCTGCGCGCCTGGCAGGTACCGATCCTGACTACGCCCAGCGTGATCTGTTTGGTGCGATCGAGCGCGGTGATTTTCCGAAATGGCGCGTCTGCATCCAGATCATGACTGAGGCTCAAGCAAACGCTCATTACGAGAACCCGTTTGACGTGACCAAGACCTGGTCGCAGAAAGAGTTCCCGTTGATCGAGGTGGGCGAGCTGGAGCTCAACCGTAATCCGCAGAACTACTTCGCTGAAGTGGAGCAGGCTGCATTTGGTCCAAGCAACATGGTTCCAGGCGTTGGCCTGTCACCCGACCGTATGTTGCAAGGTCGAGTGTTCGCCTACGCAGATGCCCATCGCTACCGTGTCGGCACCAACCACCAGCAATTGCCTGTAAACGCGCCGCGTAGCCCGGTTAACAGCTACCAGCGTGACGGTTCGATGGCCTTCGGCAGTAATGGCGGTGCGGCGCCCAACTACGAGCCAAACAGCTATGCCGATGCGCCCAAGCAAGCCCCGCAGTACGCAGAGCCGGCATTGGCCCTGAGCGGCGCCGCTGATCGTTACGATCACCGGGAAGATACTGATTACTACAGCCACGCAGGCGCGCTGTTTCGCTTGATGAACGATGAGCAGAAAGCCCTGCTGACCAATAACATTGCCGGCGCAATGGCAGGCGTTTCCAGCGATGTGGTCCAGCGTCAATTGCAGCACTTCTACAAGGCCGACGCGGCTTATGGAGAAGCAATCGCAAAGGCACTGGGTGTATCGCTTAACTGACTCTAAACGATAAGCAGAACCGCCCTCATTTGGGCGGTTTTTGCGTTATTTCAGCTACTTTTCTGCGGAAATCTTCACTTTTCTGCCGTTGATCCCGTGACCTTCAAGTCATCATGGTTCAAACTACAGTCTTTCAAGCAGGGAGATGTAGGGCGATGCAAGGTCACCCCGACGTAATCGATTACCTCAACACGTTGCTGACGGGCGAACTGGCAGCTCGTGACCAATATTTCATCCATTCGCGCATGTACGAAGACTGGGGCTTTACCGAGCTCTACGAACGTATCAACCATGAGATGGAAGAAGAGGCACAGCACGCCGACGCACTGATGCGCCGTATCCTGATGCTCGAAGGCACGCCGCGTATGCGTCCTGACGATCTGGATGTGGGGACCACGGTTCCGGACATGCTCGCTGCCGATCTTCGTCTTGAGTACAAAGTTCGCGCAGCGCTCTGCAAGGGTATCGAGCTTTGCGAGCAACACAACGACTACGTTACCCGGGAAATACTGCGGGTACAGTTGAACGACACCGAAGAAGATCACACCTACTGGCTGGAAAAGCAGTTGGGCCTGATCAAGTTGATTGGCCTGGAGAATTACCTGCAATCGCAGTTCTGATTCCCGGCTGTAAAAAAGCCCCTGTCACCGCAAAGTGACAGGGGCTTTTTATTGGGCCTGGAAAAGTCAGGCCCGGTCGCGCTCCAGCAACGGTTTCAAGTAGTAACCGGTGTGCGACTGTGGCATTTCGGAGACCTGCTCCGGGGTGCCCACTGCAATGATCTGTCCACCCTTGGAACCGCCTTCCGGCCCCAGGTCCACCAGCCAGTCAGCAGTTTTGATCACATCAAGGTTGTGCTCAATCACCACCACGGTATTGCCGTGGTCTCGCAGGCGGTGCAACACGTCGAGCAACTGTTGGATATCCGCGAAGTGCAGACCGGTGGTCGGTTCATCGAGGATGTACAAGGTTTTGCCGGTATCGCGCTTGGACAGTTCGCGAGACAGCTTGACCCGCTGCGCTTCACCACCCGACAGCGTGGTCGCCGATTGCCCCAGCTTGATGTACGACAGCCCCACATCCATCAACGTTTGCAGCTTGCGCGCCAGCGCCGGCACCGCGTCGAAGAACTCCCGAGCTTCCTCGATGGTCATCTCCAGGGTTTCATGGATGCTCTTGCCCTTGTACTTGATCTCAAGGGTTTCACGGTTGTAGCGCTTGCTCTTGCACACATCGCAAGGCACGTAGATGTCCGGCAGAAAGTGCATCTCCACCTTGATCAAGCCATCGCCCTGGCAGGCTTCACAGCGCCCGCCCTTGACGTTGAACGAGAACCGGCCCGGCCCATAACCCCGTGAGCGCGACTCGGGTACGCCAGCGAACAGCTCGCGGATAGGCGTAAACAGGCCGGTGTAGGTGGCTGGGTTGGAGCGCGGTGTGCGTCCAATCGGGCTCTGGTCGATGTCGACGACCTTGTCCAGATGCTCCAGGCCCTTGATGCTGTCGTGGGCCGCAGCTTCCAGAGTGGTCGCGCCGTTCAGGGCGGTGGCACTCAGTGGGAACAAGGTGTTGTTGATCAGCGTCGACTTGCCCGAACCGGACACACCGGTCACGCAGGTCAGCAGGCCCAGCGGAATCTCCAGGTCAACATTGCGCAGGTTGTTCCCTCGCGCGCCCTTGAGGTGCAGCGCCATCTTTTTATTGCGCGGCGTACGCTTGGCGGGCACTTCGATCTTCACTCGACCAGACAGGTACTTACCGGTCAACGAATCAGGATGCGCCATCACTTCGGCAGGCGTGCCTTCTGCAACAATGTGACCACCATGCACGCCCGCACCCGGGCCGATATCGACCACGTAGTCCGCCAGGCGGATAGCGTCTTCATCATGCTCGACCACGATCACGGTATTGCCGATATCGCGCAGGTGTTTCAGCGTGCCCAGCAGGCGATCGTTATCCCGTTGGTGCAAGCCAATCGACGGCTCATCGAGGATATACAACACGCCAACAAGGCCGGCGCCAATCTGGCTGGCCAGGCGGATTCGCTGTGCTTCGCCGCCCGACAAGGTATCGGCGCTACGGTCCAGCGACAGGTAGTCCAGGCCAACGTTGACCAGAAACTGCAGGCGCTCGCGAATTTCCTTGAGGATCTTGTCGGCAATTTCCCCACGACGCCCGGTGAGCTTGAGCACGCCAAAGTATTCACATGCATCGCCGATTGGCAGGTTGGTCACGGCCGGCAAGGTTTTTTCGCCCACCCACACATGCCGTGCCTCACGGCGCAGGCGCGTGCCACGGCAATCCGGGCAAGGCTGGGTGCTGAGGAATTTTGCCAGCTCTTCACGCACGCTGGCCGATTCGGTCTCGCGGTAGCGACGCTCCAGATTCGGCACGATGCCTTCGAACGGGTGTGAGCGCTTGACGATGTCGCCCCGGTCGTTCAGGTACTTGAAGTCGACATTCTGCGAACCGCTGCCATGCAGAATGACTTTTTGCTGGTCTGCCGGCAGTTGGTTGAACGGCACTTCCAGGCTGAACTTGTAGTGCGAGGCCAATGACCCGAGCATCTGGAAATAGTAGACGTTACGCCTGTCCCAGCCGCGTATTGCCCCCTCGGCCAGGGTCAGGTCGCCATTGACCAGGCGCTTGATATCGAAGAATTGCTTCACGCCCAGGCCATCGCACGTCGGGCAGGCACCGGCCGGGTTGTTGAAGGAAAACAGCTTGGGCTCCAGCTCGCTGATGGCATGGCCACAGATCGGGCAGGCGAAACGCGCAGAGAAGATGATTTCTTCGCCCGGCTCGTCATCCATCGGCGCCACCAGGGCAATGCCGTCAGCCAGCTTCAGCGCGGTCTCGAACGACTCCGCCAAACGCTGCTGCAGGTCGGCGCGTACCTTGAAGCGGTCGACTACCACATCAATGGAATGCTTTTTCTGCTTGTCGAGTTTGGGCGCTTCATCCAGCTCGTAGAGCTTGCCGTTAATGCGCGCACGTACAAAACCCTGGGCGCGCAGCTCTTCGAAGACCGACAGGTGTTCGCCCTTGCGCTCGCGAATGACCGGGGCCAATAGCATCAGCTTGGCGCCTTCCGGCTGGGCCAGTACCAGGTCGACCATCTGGCTGACGGTCTGGGCTTCCAGGGGAATATCGTGGTCCGGGCAGCGCGGAATACCCACGCGTGCATAAAGCAGGCGCAGGTAGTCGTAGATTTCGGTAATGGTGCCCACAGTGGAGCGCGGGTTGTGGGAGGTGGACTTCTGCTCGATGGAAATGGCCGGCGACAAGCCTTCGATGGTGTCGACGTCGGGCTTTTCCATCATCGACAGGAACTGCCGGGCGTAGGCCGACAGGGATTCCACATAGCGACGCTGACCTTCGGCATACAGCGTGTCGAACGCCAGGGACGACTTGCCGGAGCCGGACAAACCGGTGATGACGATCAGTTTGTCCCGGGGCAGGGTCAGGTCGATGTTCTTCAGGTTGTGGGTTCTAGCCCCACGAATCAGGATCTTGTCCAAGATGGCCTCGCACGGCGGGCGTAAATAATGCCGGAGTATACGGCTAAAGACTGGATGAATATACACTGTCAAAAGGCCGCTTGCAGCCTTAGATGAAAGCTGCGCGGCAAAGCGCCGCATATACCCTCTCAATCGATGGGACTGGTAGAATCGCCGCCGGTTCACATGAGGTTTTTCCATGCACGATCCCCACAGCGAACGCATGAGTAGCGGCGAGACCCGAGCGGCAAGCGGTCTGGCCCTGGTGTTCGCCTTCCGTATGCTGGGCATGTTTATGGTGTTGCCGGTGCTGGCGACCTATGGAATGGATCTCGCAGGCGCGACCCCCGCGTTGATCGGCCTGGCGATTGGTGCCTATGGCCTGACTCAGGCGATTTTTCAGATCCCGTTCGGGATTATTTCCGACCGCATTGGCCGTCGCCCGGTGATTTATTTTGGCTTGATCGTGTTCGCCCTTGGCAGTGTGCTTGCGGCCCAGTCCGATTCGATCTGGGGCGTGATCGCTGGACGCATCCTGCAAGGCGCCGGGGCGATTTCCGCCGCGGTGATGGCGTTGTTGTCGGACCTGACCCGCGAACAGCACCGCACCAAGGCCATGGCCATGATTGGCATGACCATCGGTCTGTCGTTCGCCGTGGCCATGGTCGTCGGCCCGTTGCTGACCAGTGCTTTTGGCCTGCACGGTTTGTTTCTGGCCACCGGCGGCCTGGCGCTGGTCGGGATCGTGATCGTAGCCTTTATGGTGCCGCGCTCTACCGGCACGCTGCAGCACCGTGAGTCCGGCGTCGCACGCCAGGCGCTGCTGCCGACACTCAAGCATCCGGACCTGCTGCGTCTGGATTTGGGTATCTTCGTATTACACGCCATGCTGATGTGCAGCTTCGTCGCCTTGCCTCTGGCCCTGGTGGAAAAAGCCGGCCTGCCCAAGGAACAGCATTGGTGGGTCTACCTCACCGCGCTGCTGATTTCGTTCTTCGCCATGATCCCGTTCATCATCTATGGCGAGAAAAAACGCAAAATGAAACGAGTTTTACTCGGCGCCGTCGCGACATTGATGCTCACTGAACTATTCTTCTGGCAGTTCGGCGATAGCCTGCGAGCACTGGTCATCGGCACGGTGGTGTTTTTCACCGCGTTCAACCTGCTGGAGGCGTCGCTGCCGTCGCTGATCAGTAAAGTTTCACCGGCCGGCGGCAAGGGCACGGCCATGGGGGTATATTCCACCAGCCAGTTCCTCGGCTCGGCGTTAGGCGGCATCATGGGTGGCTGGATGTTCCAGCATGGCGGTTTGTCGGTTGTCTTCCTCGGATGCGCCGGGCTGGCTGCACTTTGGCTGGTCTTTGCTGTTACCATGCGCGAACCTCCCTACGTCACAAGTCTGCGTTTGCCGCTATCGCCCGAGGCGATCCGCGAGGCCGGTCTGGTAGAGCGCCTGAAGGCCGTCGTAGGGGTAACGGATGCAGTCGTGGTCGCTGAAGAGGCGGCCATTTACATCAAATTGGACACCGAATTATTGGATCGCGCGACGCTTGAGCAACTGGTCAACCCAGTGCCGACAGCGCGCCCAGCCTAGGAGAACGTTATGGCCCGTGGGGTTAACAAAGTCATATTGGTCGGTACTTGCGGCCAGGATCCCGAAGTTCGCTACTTGCCTAACGGTAATGCCGTGACCAACCTGAGTCTGGCGACCAGCGAACAGTGGACCGACAAGCAGACCGGCCAGAAGGTCGAGAAAACCGAATGGCACCGCGTGTCGATGTTCGGCAAGGTCGCAGAGATCGCCGGTGAATACCTGCGTAAAGGTTCGCAGGTTTACATCGAAGGCAAGCTGCAAACCCGCGAGTGGGAAAAAGACGGCATCAAGCGTTACACCACCGAAATCGTGGTCGACATGCAAGGCACCATGCAACTGCTGGGCGGCCGTCCTCAGGGCGACCAACAGGGCCAGGGCGGCATGTCCAACTCGGCACCGCGTGCACCGCAGTCGCGTCCGCAGCCAACCCAGCAGCCACAGCGTGAGTCGCGTCCAGCGCCACAACAGGCTGCGCCGCAACCGGCTCAGGATTTCGACAGCTTTGATGACGATATTCCGTTCTGAGGAGCCGCAGTTTTCAGAACGTAATGCATAAAAAAGCGAAGCCATATTTGGCTTCGCTTTTTTTATGCGCGCAGACTCCTGTGACGCAAAAAAATACAGCGCCGGAACTCAGCCCGTCTGCTGCAGCAACGGATACAGCGAGATCACCAGCAACGCCGCCATGCCGAAGTTGAACACGCGTAACCAGCGCGGGTTGCGTAGCACGTTGCGTAATACACTGCCAAACCCAGCCCAAACCCCCACGCTCGGCGCGTTGATCAGCGCGAAGACCGTCGCGATGATCACCACGTTCATGGTGTAGCCCTGCAATGGTGTGTAGGTGCTGATTGCACCGATTGCCATCACCCATGCCTTGGGATTGACCCATTGAAACGCCGCCGCGCCCCAGAACCCAAGAGGCTTGCCCTTGCCTTGGGTGTCTTCGGACGCCGGGCCTGAGCAGGCGATGTTCCACGCCAGGTACAGCAAGTAAGCCGCGCCGGCATAGCGCAGGATCGTATAGAGCACCGGATAGGCTGTAAACGCCGCGCCCAGTCCAAGCCCCACCGCCAATACCAGCACCAGAAACCCGGAGCTGATGCCGAGGATATGCGGGATGGTGCGCTGGAAGCCGAAATTAACCCCAGAGGCCAAGAGCATGGCGTTATTGGGGCCCGGGGTGACGGACGTGACAAACGCAAATAAAGCAAACGCCAGCATCAAATCGAACGACAAGGACATGGGGTTTTCCTGGCAACGGGCTTTAGCGCCTCACCTGCCACCCGGGTAGCGCGGGTACAGGAGCACTGTGGCCACTTAAAGTTGAAGTCAGAGCAACGAACTGAGAAAGCCGATGGCAACCATCGAGTAGAACGCTGCGCAAATCAGCCCGAACGACTTGCGGGTTCGGGCAAAAAACGGTTCTGCCGAGTGGGCGGAAAACGCCAGGGCGTAGGTGCAGAAAATCAGGAAGCCCAACAACGCACAGGCCGCCACTAGCACAAAACTCGCCCAGGCCGGTGCGTTGACGCTCAGGCCCACGGTGGTCACGGTGAACCAGGTCAAGGCCGCCTTGGGGTTGGTCAGGTGGATGCCCAGCCCCTGTAGATAAAAGCCCAGGTTACGCGTCTGTTTTGCTCGCGCTTTGGCCACCGTCGTGGCGTTATGCGCCAGCGCACTGCGCACCGACTTCCAGGCCAGGAAGAACAGGTAGCAGGCGCCGAACACCTTCAGCCACAGGATGATCTGGGTGTTGGACATCAGCAGCGCCGACACGCCGGCAGCGGTCATCGCGCCCCAGCACAACGACCCGGAGATAACCCCCGCCGCCAGCGCCAGGCCCGGCGTACGCCCGTAGTTCAAGGAGGTGTTGGCGATGGCCAGGTTGCCTGGGCCCGGGCTGGCGGTGCCGATCACGTAGACCCCCAGTGCCGCTGCAAAACTTGAAAACTCAAACATAGGTGCACTCATACCCGTGGCGCCAGCGCGCAGTGAGCACTTCAAGCCAGCGCAGCTTGAAGTGATGGTCAAAAAAGCTACTTGAAGCAACGATGATCCGGCTCCTGGGCGCGAATCTTCTCCATCCAGGGCTTGAGTTCCGATTGCTTGTACAGGCGCTCGCCCCAATTCTCCGGTGAGACCGGCAATGGCCGCCCCGGCAGGATGTAGTCGGTGAGCAGGTGAATGAACTGCTGCAGGCAATAGGCACCCACATGCAGGCGCAGCGAGGAAGCCGTTTCGGCGGGCGCGACGTTGAAGCGCGCCACATCGATGATCTGCCCGCTGTCCACCGAAGGGGCCAGGTGATGACAGGTCGAGCCGTAGGTTTCATCGTTGTAGTAGATCGCGTAATGCTGACTGCCCAGGCCCCGATATTTAGGGGGCGCCGGGTGCAGGTTGATCGCGCCTTTGCGGGCATTCTTGTAGATGCTCTGCGGGAAGATGAAGTCGCCACGGTAGGAGATGATCCAGTCGCCTTCCCAATCATCCAGGTGATAAGGGTAGGGATCGCCCGGGTCCCAGCAAAACACCTCAAGGTTGGAGAACACGGTCTTGGCGAATTCCACACCGTGATCACACCAGTCCATGGTGCACACCGACAGCAGGACTTTGTCCTTGGATGGTTCGATCGTCTGCATCTTCATTTCTCCCTTTCCAGCGAATGTGGGTGACCACGACCGTCCCCCGGTAAGCCCGCTCGATCGCTAGTACGCGACAGCCCTGACCACTGCACTGAAGCGCTCGACCATTTGCCCCAGCTCACCTTCGCTGGTGATAAACGGCGGTGCGAACAGCACATGATTGCCTTGTGTGCCTTGCACTGTGCCGCTGCCGGGATAAATCAGCAGGCCGCGTTGCAGCGCCTCTTGCTTGAGGGCCGCGGCATACGCGCCGCCGCCCCTGAACGGGGCCTTGGTGGCTCGGCTCTCGACAAACTCGACGCCCACGAACAATCCGCGCCCGCGCACATCGCCGACAATATCCAGGTCAGCCAGGCTTTCCCTGAGCCAGGCGCGTAGTTGCTCACCGCGTTGGCGCACTTGTTTCAGCAGATCTTCTTCGACGATGACTTGCTGCACTTCCAGGGCAATGGCACAGGCCAGCGGGTGGTTGACATGGGTTTGGCCGTTGCCCAGCACACCCGAGCCACGGGCCATCACTGAATGTATCCGGTCACTGATCAACAACGCCGAGATCGGCATATAGCCCGCCGCCAGGCCTTTGCCGACCGCAACCATGTCCGGCACGATGCCGTCGTCGGCATAGGCGAACAGCTGCCCGGTACGCCCCATGCCGGCCATCACCTCATCGAGGATCAGCAGCACGTCGTGACGCTCGCACACCGCTTTGATCTTGCGAAAATAACCGGGCACCGCAGGCACCGCGCCGTTGGTGGAGCCCACCACGGTCTCGGCAAAAAACGCGGCTACATTTTCACTGCCCAGGCTGCGAATCCTGGCGTCCAGCTCATCGGCCAGGCGCGTGGCGTACTGCTCCTGGCTCTCGTCGGGCTGTTGATCACGATAGGCGTAGCAGGGTGAAACGAACTCGGCTGGCGCAAACAATCGGCCAAACACCGACTGGCGCTGCGGGTTGCCGGAGATGCTCAAAGTACCCAGCGTGCTGCCGTGATAGCTCTGTTGGCGGGAGATGAACACCGACTTGTCGGGCAAGCCGCGCTCGCACTGGTACTGGTAAGCGATTTTCATCGCCAGCTCCATCACCTCCGAGCCGCCGGACAGGAACTGCGCACGCGCCAGGCCGCCACTGGCTGCCACCAGGCGCTCGGCGAGCTCCTCGGCGGCGGCGGTGGTGAAGCTGCCCGCATGGGCCCAGGCCAGTTTCTTCGCTTCGCGCTCCAATGCTGCGGCGATGCGCGGATGCCCGTGGCCCAGGCTCGACACTGCGACACCGCCGCAGGTGTCCAGGTAGCGTTTGCCCGTTGCATCCTCAAGCCAAACCCCGCTCCCGCCGACCGCCAGGATCGGTGAGCTGTTGAGGTTTTTATAGATCACTTTTGACATGGACGCAGTTCCTCAGGCGATGGGCGTTAGCGTTTACTCACAGCGTGATCCCAAGCCGTCGGAGCCTGGTGAAAACGGCGCCCGAAACGTGAGGAATGGAACACCGAACGCGTCAGCCCGATGGGCATCAACACGACGATAAACATCAGAAACGCAAGAAATCTCAGCACGGTAAAAGCTCCATTGAGTTAAAGGTAAGGATCAATCCAGCGGGATCTCGCTGCGCCAATCCACAGCCTCGACGAAGGCCGGTTGGCCGGGGCGCTCCAGCACGTAACGGCCCAAAACCAGTACGTCCATTTCGGTGCGCATGAAGCAGGCGTACGCTTCCTCGGGCTTGCACACGATCGGCTCACCGCGCACGTTGAACGAGGTGTTGACCAGCACTGAGCAGCCCGTGCGCTCCTTGAAACTGCGCAGCAGGTAGGTGAACGGTGCGTTGTTTTCCTCGGTCACCGTTTGCACCCGTGCCGACAGGTCGACGTGGGTCACCGCCGGCAATTGCGAGCGAATGTTGTTGATGCTGCCCAGGCCGCGCTCCGGGCCGCCTTCTTGCCGCGACTGCTGGGATTTGATCGAGTCGGTGACCGGCGCGACCATCAGCATGTAAGGGCTTTTTTCGCAGATGTCGAAATAGTTACCGGCGTCCTCGGCCAGCACGGCCGGGGCAAACGGGCGGAACGACTCGCGGTATTTGATCTTCAGGTTCATGGTGCGCTGCATCTCTGGGTTGCGCGCATCACCCAGAATGGAACGCGCGCCCAGGGCCCGTGGGCCAAACTCCATGCGGCCCTGGAACCAACCCACCACCGCGCCCTCGGCCAGGCGACTGGCAACCTGGTCATACAAACCGGCGTCGTCATAGCGGGTGAAGGGGTAGTGGTTTTCCAGCAGAAACCGGGCGATTTCTTCGTCGCCAAAGCCCGGGCCCAGCAGGCTGCCGCTCATGGCATCAGACTTGCCACCTTCCAGGTGCGGGCGCCCGCTGTGCTTGACAGCAAAGTCCAGCGCCGCCCCCAGGGCGCAACCGGCATCACCGGCCGCCGGCTGAATCCAGATCGAATCAAAACGCCCCGAGCGGCTGAGCACGCCGTTGGCCACGCAGTTCAAGGCCACGCCACCGGCCAGGCACAGATTGCGCTCGCCGGTCTGCTTGACCGCGGCAGTGGCCAGGCCCAGCACCACTTCCTCGGTGACTTTTTGAATCGACGCGGCCAGGTCGCACTCGCGCTGTGAGATCGGGCTTTCGGGTTGTCGGATCGGCCCGCCGAACAGTTCTTCAAACGCTTCGCCGACCATGCGCTCACCGCGCAGGTACTCGAAGTACTTCATGTTCAGGGTGAACGAACCGTCCTCGCGGATATTGATCAGCTCGTCGCGAATCTTGTCGGCATAGATCGGTCGGCCATAGGGCGCCAGGCCCATCAGCTTGTATTCCCCGGAGTCGACCTTGAACCCGCAGTAATAGGTCATGGCCGAATACAGCAAACCCACGGAATGAGGGTAGGAAATCGAGTTTTTCAGCTCAAGGCTGGAGCCCTGGCCGTGCCAGATGGTGGTCGAATGCCATTCGCCGATGCCGTCGATGCACAACACCGCCGCGTTCTTGAACGGTGACGGGTAAAACGCCGCCGCCGCGTGGGAGCGGTGATGCTGGGAGGCCTGGGTGCGTGGCGCCTTGCCCCGGCCCAGAATGTCCAATTGCTCGTCGACGAACTTGAGCACGTTCCACTTCCAGCGAATCCATTCCGGCATCGCATTGATGAACGTACGTGCGCCGCCTATACCACCGCTGGCAAACGACGAAATCACCCGAGAGAATTTTTCCTGGGGGTCTTCGTAGTAAACCACCGCCTGCAGGTCATCCAGGCTGATGCCCTCGGCGTCCAGGCAATAGGCAATCGCCTGGGCCGGGAACGCCGGGTCGTGGCGCACGCGGGTGAAGCGCTCTTCCTGGGCGGCAGCGACGGGCACGCCGTCCTTGACCAGGGCGGCAGCACTGTCGTGGTAGAAGGCAGAAATCCCTAAAACATAATTAGCCATTTAACTGTGCATCCTCGTCACATTTCGCCAATCCATGGAGTCGCCCGCCAATCGAACTGCTGGCGTGTGGGCAACCTTTCTCTGCGTATCAAGACCACCATTGCGCGAATGGCAGGCTTCGTAGAACCGGGATCAAAGACACCACGAGCACCAGGCTCATGGTGATATTGAACGCCTTCAAACGTTGCGGCTGGGTCAGGAAGCGCCGCAGGTACTGCCCGAAAAACACCCAAACCATCGAACACGGTGAACCGAATACAAAAAACAGCAGCGCAATCAGAAACACCTGCACCGTGTATGAGCCCAGGGGCGAGGTGTAGGCCAGCACTGCGCCCACCGCCATCACCCAGGCTTTGGGGTTGACCCACTGAAACAGTGCCGCGGCGGTGAATCCCAAAGGCTTGCCTGATTGGTCACCCAGGTCGGTGGTGGGGGCACTGGCAATCTGATACGCCAGGAATAACAAGTACAAAGCGCCGACCACCTGCAAGCCATCATGCAACCACGGGTACTGGCGGAACACCGCCCCGGCCCCCAACCCGACTGCCACCAGCATCAGCGGAAAACCGATGTTGATACCCGCCACATGGCGCAGGGTACGGCCAATGCCGAAATTGGCGCCGGACGACATCAACATCACGTTGTTCGGGCCTGGCGTGACGCAGGTAGCGATCACGAACAGCACGATCGAGTAGTAATCCAGTGCCTGCATGGTCATGCCCTGCTCAACGGTAATCTTCCAGCGTGCCCTGTCGACGAATGTCCACGGACACACAATGGAAACCGCCGCTCAAACTGCGCGCGTGGCGCATCTTCAGCGGTGCCACATCGATGCCGTGTTTTTCCAGTGCGCGAATCAGCGGGACTTGCTGGTCATTGATCACCGCCAGCGACGGGTTGACCATGATGAAGTTCATGCCCTGCCAAATAGAGGCACGCGGGTACGACCAGCAGTAACCGGTGTCCACCATGTCGGGGGCCCAGATGATGTCCCAGTGCTTGAACACTTCGGGTACCTGATCCTTGCCGATGCGCTCGGGGTTCAACACCACCAGCCCCGGGCGCACCAGGGTGATGGTGGTGTCCAGGTGCGTACCGTCGTAGAACCCGCTGAGGGCGTGCACGCGATATTGGTCGCCCAGCACGCGCTTGAGCCACTCGTAGCCCATGCGATTGCCGCTGCGTGATACCAGGTAAAGAATGTCGCGGCCCATGCGCAGCACGTTGGCGGCATCGAAAATCGGCTCATCGTTGGCGATGATCGAGCCTTCACGGGGGTTGACCCGGTAGGTGCTGTCGGGCAGTTCCGGCTTGGGCGCAGAAATCCAGTTGGCGCCGCTGGCGAAGTACGCCTGCAGGTGTTCGCGGTAGGCAAAAGGTTCGAAATAACGGCTGCGCAAGGCCATCGGCGCTTCAATGATGGTTTTGCCGATCGGCAGCAGCACATCCCTTGGGCAGTAGTTGTATTCGCCGTCGGTTTTCCAGTCGCTGGTGCCGAACAGTGCCGCGTGATAAGTCTCTTTGGGCCGGCGCACGGTCACGCCATGGCCGACCAGGAACGCGGCAAAGGCGTCCAGGTCTTCCTGTGCTTCTTCAACCAGTTGTTCGGGGTAAGGTCCTGACGGAATCTCATTGGGCGAGTCGTGGTGCTCGCTGTAGTCGAGGGCGAACAGGCCCTTGTCCGGCCGCGGCACGCGTGCGCCATGGGCGATACCCACGATCATTTCCTCGAGGGGGTCCCATTCGTTATGCACTTCTACCAAAGACATAATTGCTCCTCGTGGCGTTATTGTTCGTGGGTTTGCAGCAACACCTGCCGCGTGATCGGCAAGTGATGCAGATAGCCTTTTGAAGCCGCTGTGCGGGTCGGGCGCGGGAGTACATTGCCGGCCGATGAGAGGCGCAAGCGCCGCAACATCGAACTCCACTTGCCCGGCATCGGCGCCAGGGACTCATAGCCCACGCGCACGCGCTGCCATTGCGCAGCGGCCTGCTCGGCACTGGTCAACGCGCGCATGTACGCATCAATGGCGTCGGCAGCCCAGGCCGAATGCCCGGTCGAGACGTTATCGATGGTGTTGTGCAGGTCGACGAACGCCGTGCTGAACCCGTAGTGCCGTAAAAAGCGCCGCGCCGACCGATAGCTGCCGCCCACGCCGGAGAGCTCCATCGCCAGGTTCATGCCGAGTACTTCAGGCATGAACGTCACCGGCAGTTTGCCCAGGCACAGCCAATACACCGGCAGGCGGAAGGAGTCCTCATCCAGGCGCGGGTCGTCGGCAAATTCACGGCTACCGGTGGGCGCCAGTTCGAAATCCATGTCGCGCAGGCCGTCGCGATAAATTTTAGGGTGATTGAGCGCCTCGATGCCGTTGCCCAATTCATCCCAGTAGGTTTGGAACAGGGTGTAGCCCACATGGGAAGACGCCAGCCCCAGGTCGGTAAAGCCTTGCAGCCAGGCACCGTCGATCAGCGTCAGCGGCGCCAGTTGCAGGGTCGACTCGATAATTTCTTCGCGGCTGGGCATTTGCGCCGGGTCACTGTCATCGAACTGCTGGCCGTTCTGGTCATGCTTGTCCAGCAACCAGGCGCGCAGCACATTGGGACTCCACTGCTCCGGCAACTGGCGCTCGGACGTCTTCAGCGATTGGCGCGAACGCTCAAGCCAACGGCTCACATAGGCCTGGGCAAACTGGCGGGTGGCCGGCTGCAGTGCGCGCCCCTGCAAGACAAAATAGGCCTCGCGCAGGTTCTTGGGCCAGTGGCCGGTGTCGGCGGGGCTGGCTGTGTGCGGGCGGGGCTCAGTGGTGGCACTGTCGATTGGCTGGCGTGGCAGTTGCGGTGTGGCGCCGGCCTGGGGCAACCAGTCGATCCACTGGCGAATCACGCCCAGGTCTGCCTCGCTGAAGATACGGAACATGCGCCCGGTCGGTGCCACCAGGCTGGTGACCAGCAGGCTTTTTTTCGAGTTGCCAGGCACGATCAGGCGGCTGCGTGACAGCACATCCAGCAGGGGCAACGGGTCGTGCTGCGCTTCTTCGATCCACAGCGCCAGGCTGCGCCCTTCAATTAAATAATTCTGGTGATACACCGCGCCCACCCGGGCCAGGCGTTGCATCAAATGCGCCATGGCTTGCCGGGGCGAGGTGGCGGTCAGCGAGGCGTTATACAGCTGCGCATTCCAGCGTTGCAGCGCACCGAACAACCAGTTGGCGCCGCGCAGCAGACGGGCCTGGCGCTCTTCGCCCTGCTCGATGATGCGGTGCGCGACCCATTGGCTGATATGGCGCAACGAAGCCGGCTCCAGGCCGGGGAATGACGCACTCAGGTCCAGCCGACCCGGTTCCAGCGCCAGCTCCTCAAGCTGGCCCATGGCGGCCCAGCCCGGGCATAAACCGACGGTGCGCAGGGCCCAATCGACACCGCAGAGTTCATCACCATAGGCATCGCTGCGTCGGCTCAGGGCCAGCAGCACCGCGGGCAGTTCGAACGCGTCGTCATGCAGGTCCGGCAGGGTCGCCAGTTGCGCCGGGGCCAAGGCGTAGGCGGTCAGTTGTAGCTGGCCCAGCAGTGCGTTGAAGTGATGGCCGCGCGACGCGTTCGGGTAGCCGACGCCGATGTCATGGGCAAACAGTTGCATCAGGCGCAATTGCGCGGGGTCTTCAAATACACCAGGCGCGCTCAGGCCCTGCAGCCAGCAGCCCAGCACCGAGGCCATCGGTGCCGAATACACCGCCAACGCCTGGGCAAAAGCGCGGGCGTTGTGCTGTTCGACGGCAGCGGTGGCGGCACCGGCGTACGCTGACGCTTGCTGCGACTGCCACGCGTCGATCCGCTGGGACAGCAGCGGCAACTGCACCGGCTCGACATCGTCACCCAGCAGGTTGTCGAGATACTCCGCATCCAGAAAACATTCAGGGTCCAGCGCCAAACGATAGAGTTCGCGCCACCTGTCATGCGCGGCGATGCGTGTTGGAATCGAGCCATCCATAGCCATTACCTTCCAGTGCTGCGTCAGAACATCGGATAAATGGAGGAGTCAGGTTTCTTCTTCTTTTTTCCAAACAGGCGCTGGAAAAACTTCTTGATGGATTTCATGTGCAAGTCCTTTTAGCGGGTGACATCGAGAATAAGTTTTGAAACCAGGTCATTGCCGGCATCGGTGAAGTGGATGCGATCAACGAACTGCCAGTCCTGCGGCTTCAGTGCCTCTGCCAACAACGGTGTGATATCGACAAACCCCACGCCCATGGCCCGGGCCCCGTCGCGCAGGCGCTGGGCGTAGGCTTCGCGAACCGAGGTTTGCAGGATGTCGCCATACACCTCGGTGAAATTGCCGAGCTGGTCGAGTTCGGCAAACAGTTGCTCTTCCTCATGGCTGCCGGTCTCGCGCACCCAGCCGGCGAGCGGTTGCAGGATGAACGTCAGCTTCGCACCCATGTCGGCGGCCAGGGCGCGCCAGATATCCAGGTGCTGCAAGGTCAGGTTGGCGGCGTAGTCGATCTGTTCCTGCATCGACGGCGGTGCGGGCTGCTCGGGCTCTTGAGGCTTGCCGAACAGATTCGACAGGCTCCAGTTGCTGGCGGCCGGCTGCTGGGGCGTCAAGGCATCGAAAAATTGATGGCAGTTGAAAAACGCGCCGTGCTCGCCCCGATAGTGGTGAGGCTGACGTGCCAGGCCAAGGTTGTTGAAACCGGAAAACAACACGATTTCATCGACCTTGGGCAGGTGATGCCGGTTCAGGGTAAACAGCACCAGTTCCTGGGTAGAGTTGAAACTGCGGCCGCCGAAATTGATCCAGCGCTGGCCGCGGGTATCGTTGTGCGTGAGGCGTGAAGCCAGGGTCCAGTTGTCGGCGCTTGCGCCAATGCCGAAGACGGTGGAACTGCCCGCCAACAGGCGTACCGGGCCATTGCCCTTGACGCCATCGACCACCGAGTAGCGGGTGCCCAATGACTCGGAGTAGCGAAAGCCGGATGAATCGGTATTGACCACGGGGGAAGCATGATCAGTAGGATGGAAGTACATCAGGTAGGGTAGCCATCGAACCTCACCGGCATCGGTGAATTTCTGTTCGTACTCGGCCATCTGCGGTGTGAGCGTCATCCTTGTCGTCATAGCGCTTGATCCATTATTCGCTGGGCAGATTCAAACACCTGTGGGTTTGTCAGGCGTTTGTTTTGTAGGGCATTTCTGAAAATTTGGTACGTACAGTGCTGCTTTTCTATTTTGTGACTACTTTGTACCAACCTTGTCCAAGGTCTCGTGCACTGTTATGGGACCTATCATCCCAAGGCATCGATGTGTATTGCAGATACAGCAGAACTCAATATTTTGAATACAGATTGGGTTTTCACGCTGAAAATTTTTCAAAAAAAGGCCAATCTGTACCTTCTTAAGCGACAGATCAGAAGCTACAGTCGGGCCTATGACTTTTTATCTGAACCTCGCCGAATTCATCAGCAGCCGCATCGAACAAGGCCTGTATGGGCCCGGTGAGCGTTTGCCATCTGTACGCACCCTCAGCCATGAGCACGGCGTCAGCCTGACCACCGTGCAACAGGCTTACCGTGTATTGGAATGTTCGGGGTTGGCGGTGTCGCGCCCCAAGTCGGGCTATTTCGTGCCGTCGGACCGGCGTGTGGCGCCTTTGCCGCAGATGGGACGACCCGTCCTGCGTCCGGTGGATATTTCCCAGTGGGACATGGTTCAGGAGCTGATACGCCTGGATCAAAGCGCCGATATCGTACAACTGGGCTGCGGAATGCCGGACATCAGCGTGCCGACCCTCAAGCCACTACTGACCACCATGGCCCGTATCAGTCGGCGCAGTGATAATGCCAGCCTGCAATACAGCCACATTCAGGGTGTATTGGCGTTGCGCGAACAGATCGCCCGGCTGTCCATCGATGCGGGTGTCCGCCTGACCCCGGCCGACCTGGTTGTCACCAGCGGCTGTCAGGAAGCACTTTCCACCGCAATTCGTGCGATTTGCGCACCCGGCGATATCGTCGCGATCGCCTCGCCGAGCTACTACGGGATGATGCAGATCCTCAAGGCGGCCGGTCTCAAAGCGCTGGAGATCCCCAGCGACCCGGTGACCGGCATCAACCTGGAAGCCCTGGAGATGGCCCTGGAGCAGTGGCCAATCAAGGTGATCCAGTTGACCGCCAACTGTAACAACCCGATGGGCTACATCATGCCCGACGAGCGCAAGCTCAAGCTGATCCGCATGGCCCAGCGCTTCGACATCCCGATCATCGAAGACGATATCTACGGTGACCTGTCGCATCGCTATCCGCGGCCACGCTCACTCAAATCCTTCGATGAAGACAACCGCGTGGTGTTGTGCAGTTCGTTTTCCAAGACCGTGGCCCCTGGCCTGCGTGTCGGCTGGATCGCTCCGGGGCGCTATCTGCCCCAGGTGCTGCATATGAAATTCATCGGTTCGGGTGCCACCGTCACCCAACCGCAACTGGCTGTCGCCGAATTTATCGCCAAGGGTAACTACCAACTGCACCTGCGGCGTATGCGCAAGCAGTACAAGCGCAACGGCGATTTGATGAGTGAGTGGGTCAACCGCTACTTCCCGGCGGGGACCCGGGTCAGCCAGCCTCAGGGCGGCTTTACGCTGTGGGTCGAGTTGCCCGGAGAGTTCGATACCTACGCCCTTAATCGGCTGTTGGAAGCACAGGATGTTCAGGTGGCCAACGGTAATATTTTCTCGGCAGCTGGAAAGTACCGTAATTGCATCCGGCTGAACTTCGCCAACCCTCCCACACGCAAGGTTGAGATAGCCGTGCAAAAGGTCGGGCAAACCGTTGGCCAGTTGATACAGATGGAGTTGGACAACCCCCTCACCACGCAACAATGGCAGCCTCAGCCCTCTGGGTTTTAAGTGGCTGTGTGCTCACTCGGCGGCATTTGTTCTCACGGATCACACGATTTAGGCTGTAGCCCTCTTTAAGAAGAAGGAACGCCGCGATGACCTGGTCCGCCAAGCAGTACACCCTGTTCGAACAACAGCGCACTCGCCCGGTCCGCGACCTGGTGGCGGCCATTCCCACCACCGATGTTCGCACAGCCGTCGACCTGGGCTGCGGGCCGGGCAACTCCACGGCGGTGTTGGCCGAGCGTTTCCCCCAGGCGCGCGTCACCGGGCTAGACAGCTCCGATGATATGTTGGCCGATGCCCGCAAACGCCTGCCGGCGCTGAGCTTTGAGCTGGCAGATATCGGCGCCTGGAACCCCGCGCAAACATTCGACGTAATCCTGGCCAACGCGTCCCTGCAATGGCTGCCCGACCACGCCGCGCTCTATCCGCACCTGGTCAAACAATTGAACCCCGGCGGTACGCTGGCGGTGCAAACGCCGGACAATCTCGACGAACCCGCCCACCGGTTGGCCCGCGAAGTGGCGACCGATGGCCCATGGTCGGCGAAGATCGGCGCGGTCAAACACAATGAGCGGCACACCGCCAGTTACTACTATGAGTTGCTGAGCAAGCATTGCAGCACGGTGGATGTGTGGCGCACCACCTACCAGCACCCGTTGGCGGATCATGCTGCGGTGGTGGAGTGGTTCAAGGCGTCGGCATTGCGACCGTTTCTTGCGCCGTTGACCGACGACGAAAAGGCCGCCTTTCTGCAGCAATACCAGGCACGAATTGCCCAGGCTTATCCAGCCCTGGCCGATGGCACGGTGTTGCTGCCCTTTCCGCGCCTGTTCATCATCGCCACACGCTAACGCAATCGGCTTAAGTGGCGGTCACGCGGCCGCCGCTTGCGCCTGCAAATATTCCTGCGCCGACACTACACCGGCATAGCCAAATGCCAACGACGCCATGTACGCCCCATGCACCTGCGCCGCCGGGATCACCTGGCCGTTGAATTCCTGATCGCGGGTAGCGCAAGCGTCATGGATCACCGTGACCTTATAGCCCAGGTCCGCCGCCGCCCGCACCACAGCATCCACACACATATGACTCATGCTGCCGACCACCACCAGATCGGTGATGCTGCGCTGCTCCAGCAACTCGCGCAGGTTGGTTTGGCGAAACGCATTCACAAAATGCTTGAGCACTACCGGTTCGTCACCCTGGTTCAACACCTTGTCATGCAGGCGAGCACCTTCGGAGCCGGGTGTGAAGAACGGCGCATCGTCGCCTTCAAACTCATGGCGTACATGAATCACCGCATCGCCAGCCTGTCGAAAGGCCTGTAGCACCTGCGCCGCCTTGTCCGCTGCGGCTTCCACACCGTCAAGCGGCCACTTGCCCTGGGGGAAGTAGTCGTTCTGGATATCGATTAGGATGAGCGCTTGCTTGGCCATGTGTATTGCCTCGTGATGGGTTGATGGGCCCAGTATCTTAGCTGGCGCCAAGGTTGAGAATTGGCCGCACCGACAATAACAGGGGGAAAACTGACAATGGCCGTGGAACGCGCGACGCTCGAACTGGGTGTATTGATCTATCAGGGCGCGCAACTGGCTGCAGTGCATGGGCTGACCGACCTGTTCGGGGTCGCCAATCGCATCGCCGCCGAGCATCAAGCTGCGCAACTGCCGCTGCTGCGGGTCAGTCACTGGCAGGTGGACGCCCACGGCACGCCTGCGCGTGTGTTCGACAGCCACCCAGGGCCGGACCAACCGATGATGGCTCTGCTGGTACCGCCGTCGATTGGCGAGTTCACCGAAGACCAGGCGCCGCCCGCGCTGCTGGAGTGGATCCGCCGGCAGCATGGCGCCGGTACGGTGCTTGGCGGTGTGTGCATCGGCTCAATCATGCTGGCGCGCAGCGGCTTGTTGGATGGGCGCAGCGCCACGGCTCACTGGTCTTCCTCGGAATCCTTCGCCGCCAGTTACCCGGCAGTGCGCCTGGAAGCAGATAAACCCATCGTCGATGACGGCGACCTGATCACCACCGCCGGGCTGATGGCCTGGTCCGAACTGGGCCTGCGCCTGGTCGACCGGCTGATGGGCCCCAGTGTCGCAGCCGATACTGCGCGGTTTCTGGTAATCGAACACAGTGACAGCGCCAGCCAGTGCGGCAGCAACTTTGCGCCGATTTTAAGGCACGGCGACAGTGCGATCCTCAAGGTCCAGCATTGGTTGCAAGCCAGTGGCGCCGTGGATGTTTCGGTGGCGGCGATGGCGCAGGAGGCGAACCTGGAAGAGCGCACGTTTTTACGGCGTTTTCGCAGTGCGACGGGGCTCAAACCCACCGAGTACTGCCAGCATCTGCGGGTCGGCAAGGCCCGGCAGATGCTGGAGTTCACCAACAGCACGATCGACCACATCGCCTGGACCGTGGGTTATCAGGACCCCAGCGCTTTTCGCGCAATCTTCAAGAAGATTACCGGCCTGGCCCCCAGCGACTACCGTGCCCGGTTTGGCGTTTGAATCGTGCAGAACGCCGTGGGTTTAACCCCTCGTCGTGCAGAATAAAACAGGCTAACTGCCATCGCCTTTCGCGCAACGTATTGATTTAAATACCAACCATCCCAAAGCGGCGTTGGCCTGATCCCTGCAGCTTTCCCGCTACACACAAGGCGGGATAGCCAAGGGGAACGCATGACCCCGACAAATCGCAAGAAACTGGTGATCGCACACTCCACGCGTGCAGGTGCACCCCAGCACGAAGTTGAAACCAACCGCGCTTTGGCCCGCTGGCTGGCGCAGATATTGGGGCTCAAGTTTGGTGGCAGTTACGACCCTCAGGTCCATGCCGGTCGCGAGCTGTATTTGCTGCCCACTCAAACCCTGGTCGGGCCGGCCTCGGCATTGCAGCTTAACGTCAGAGGGCCGGAAGATTTGTGGGGCGGCTATGTCGACCACGATTTCATGTGTACCAAAGCCATCAGTCACGGCCTGTTGAGCCCGGATGCCAAGGCACCTGAAGGTTGGTCGCCGCTCTTCTGCGAGCGCGTCCGTGACGTGGTGTTGGATGGCTTGAGCGTGTTCGCCCTCGAAGACGCCAGGCCCGCCGCCACGCGCTTGCTCTATAGCGGCCCGATCCGGATGAAACCGGTGCACGCCTGTGCCGGACGCGGCCAGGAAGTTATCCACAGCCTCGATGAGTTCGACGCGATAGTGGCGCGTGCTGACGCGGCGGATCTGTTCAACGCCGGCGTGGTGCTGGAACAAGACCTGCACGATGTGGTCACCCACAGTGTGGGCCAGAGTTTTATCGGTGAGTACGTATTGAGCTATTGCGGCGAGCAATACCTGACCCAGGACGGGCAGGGCGAGCAGGTTTACGGCGGCTCAAACCTGCTGGTCGTACCCGGCTACTACGAAGACCTGCTGCAACTGGCCCTGCCGGACGATGTGCGGCAAGCCATCGAGCAAGCCCGGGTTTTCGATAATGCTGCCGACGAAGCCTACCCGGGGTTCTACGCCTCGCGGCGCAATTACGACATCGCCCAGGGCCTGGACAGTGACGGCCAGCGCCGTAGCGGCGTGCTCGAACAATCCTGGCGCATGGGCGGGGCCAGCAGCGCGGAAGTCGCGGCGCTGCAGAGCTTTATCAACAACCCGAGCCTCACGGCCATTCGGGTGTCTTCGGTGGAAACCTACGTGGATCAAGCGCTGCCGGCGGATGCCATCGAGGTGTACCGAGGTCCGGCCGAAAACAGCGACTTTCTGCTCAAGTATGTGACGGTTCAATCTTATGACGGCTAGAAGCGAGAGCATCAGTATTGATGTAGATGACGAACAGATGAGTGGGACATTCCTCAGCCCCAAGTCCAAAGTGCCCGGCGTGTTGTTCGTGCACGGTTGGGGCGGCAGCCAGGAGCGCGATCTGGAACGCGCCAAAGGCATCGCGGGGCTGGGTTGTGTATGCCTGACCTTCGACCTGCGCGGCCATGCCGGTACCGGCATCCCGTTATCGCGCGTCACCCGCGAAGACAACCTGCGCGACCTGCTGGCCGCTTACGACCGGCTGCTGTCCCACCCGGCCATCGACACCTCGGCGGTGGCGGTGGTGGGCACCAGCTATGGTGGCTATCTGGCAGCGATTCTGACTTCATTGCGCCCGGTGCGTTGGCTGGCGCTGCGGGTACCCGCGCTGTACCGCGATCAGGAATGGCTCAAGCCCAAGCGTGAGCTGGATAAGGCCGACCTGATGGATTATCGCGGCACGCTGGTGCATGCCGAAACCAACCGTGCGCTGCACGCCTGCGCGCAATTTACCGGCGATGTGCTGATTGTCGAATCGGAAACCGACGACCACGTGCCCCACGCCACCATCATGAGTTATCGCGCGGCGTGCCAGCAAACCCATTCCCTGACCCACCGCATCATCGACGGCGCCGATCATTCCCTGAGCGACCCGGTGTCGCAACAAGCCTACACCTCGATCCTGGTGGACTGGATTACCGAGATGGTGGTGGGTGAGCGGTTGAGCATTATCCAATCCCGATAGGACGTTAAGCGGGTGTCTTCTTCACCCGCAACGCCTTGGCCTTGGCCTCCACCCCCAGGTACATCACCAACGCAATCAGCAACGGGCAAATAAAATAAATCGCCCGATACGCGATCAACCCGGCCAGCAAACTCCCCCGCGATGCCTCGTGCTGCAGCAACCCGATAAACACCGCCTCCAGCACCCCAAGCCCGGCGGGTATATGGGTGACCACACCGGCAATCGCGCTGATCAGCAAAACGCCCAACACCAGCGGGTAATCCAGTTTGGCGGGCAGCAGTGTGAAAATAACCGCGCCCATCAGCGACCAGTTCAAGGCGCCCAGGGCCAGTTGCAGGCAGGCCATGCGCAGCGACGGCAAATTGATCTCGATGCCGCGCACCGACCACGCACGTTTTTTCGAAAACCGGCACGCCGCCAGGTAGCCCAGGCTTGCGATCACCAACAACACGCCCACACCTTGCAGCGCGCCGCTGCTGAGCTTCCAGCCCGGTGGCAGGTTGACCAACCCGCTGCTGAACACCACCCCGGCCAGGACCATATAGCCGAACCAATTGGTGGCCAGGCTCAGGCCGAGGATCTTGGCAATATTGCTGGTGCTTACCCCCAGTCGCGAATACAGCCGATAACGCATGGCGATGCCGCCCACCCAGGCGCTCAGATTGAGGTTGAACGCATAGCTGATAATGCCCACCGGCAGGATCTGCTTCCAGCGCAGGGGCTGGCGAATGTAGGTGCGGCCGATCAGGTCGAAGCAGGCATACACAATAAAACTGCACAGCGTCAGCGCGCCAGCGATCAGCAATGTGCTGACTTTGAATTCGCTCAATGTCTGCAGCACTTCGCTCCAGTCGATGCGCCGGGCAAGCAGGGTGAAGAGCACGATCAGCAGCAGGAAGAACGCAATGGTCAGAGGCTTCTTCCACCGCTGGAACCGTGAGCCGTATTTTTCAGACGTCATGGGCCGGACTCTCGATGGGTTTCAAACGCGGCTTGTGCGCCGGCAGCCAGCTCGCCAGCGCGGGGAAGTGGCGCATGACATGGAACACCAGAAAGCCCACGGTCAGGCGCCACAACCACAGGCGCGGCTTGCGCTTGGCCGGCATGGTCTGGCAATGGTCTCGCGCCAGTGCTTCCAGGCTTTGGTACAACTGCTGGTTGAAGGCGCGGTCGCGAATCAGCACGTTGGCTTCCAGGTTCAGCGCCAGGCTCAGGGGGTCCAGGTTGCTTGAGCCCACGGTGCTCCATTCGTCGTCCACCAGCGCCACCTTGCCGTGCAACGGGCGTTGGCAGTACTCGTGAATGACCACGCCGTCCTTGAGCAGGTAATCGTAAAGCATCCGCGCCGCCAGCTTGGCCAGCAGCACGTCGGGCTGGCCCTGCATGATCAACTGCACCTTCACGCCACGGCGCGCCGCATTACGAATCTCACGCAGCAAGCGATAGCCAGGGAAGAAATACGCGTTGGCAATCACCACCCGCTGCCGGGCCTGGCTCAAGGCGTGGATATACGCTTCTTCGATGTCGTCGCGATGCTGGACATTGTCGCGATAAATCAGGCGCACCAGCCCGTCCCCGTGCTCGTCGGTCCAGGGTGAAGGCCGCTGCTGGCGGCGGCGCCAACCTCTGCGGGTGCGCACCTGGCGGCCGCTTTGGGCAAGGGCGAAATGGTGCAGGTCGGCGACTGCCGGGCCGATGATCTGTACCGCGTAATCCTGCTTGGCTTCGGGGCCGAAATCCCCCAAATGGTCAGCAGAAAAGTTGATCCCGCCGATAAACGCCACGCTGGCGTCTACCACTACGATCTTGCGGTGCAGGCGGCGAAACCAGTTGGTGCGTATGCCGAGGGTTTTGGACGCCGGGTCAAACATCTGCACCATCACACCGGCTTCGGCCAGTTCGCGCAGAAACGCCGGGCTCAGCTCGCCGCAGCCGAAACCGTCGAGGCTGACCACCACCTTGACCCCGCGTTGCGCCGCTTCGATGAGGATGCCTTGCAGCTCATGACCGACCTTGTCTTCAAAGAGGATGAAGGTCTCCAGCAGGATTTCGCGCTGGGCTTTGCGCATGGCGTCGAACACCGCAGGAAAATACGCCTCGCCATTTTCCAGCAATTGCAGGCGATTGCCGCTCTGCCAGCCGTAGTCCAGGTCCCGGGCCTTGCTGTCATCCGGCGGCTGGTCGGTGGCGATATGTTCTACCGCAATGTTCATAACTCAATCTCCACCGACAGGGGCACGTGGTCTGACAGGTGCGACCACGGCCGCGTGGTGAGCACGCGCGGGTTGTGGATGGTCAGGTTGCGCACATAGATGCGGTCCAGCGCCAGCAACGGCAGGCGAGCCGGGAATGTCCGCGCAGGCTTGCCCTGGGTGTGGATGAACACTTCCTGCAGGCCGCTTTGGCTCAGGTCGGCCTTTTGCCGCCAGTCATTGAAATCGCCGGCGACCACCAGGGGCGCATCGGCGGGGATCTCGCCAATACGCTGCTCAAGCAAGCGCAATTGCTGTTGGCGATGCACCTCGCGCAAGCCCAGGTGGATGCAGATAGCATGCACCTCGCGCTCGCCGCCCGGCAGGCGTAGTACACAATGCAGCAGGCCGCGGTTTTCATGGCCACTTTGGGAGATGTCGAGGTTGTCGTAACGGATGATCTGGAATTTCGACAGCAACGCATTGCCATGGTCGCCATGGGGATAGACCGCATTGCGACCATAGGCAAACTGCGGCCAGATGCTGTCGGCGAGGAATTCATACTGCGGCATCTTCGGCCAGTCGCTATAGCGCTGGGGATGGCGCTCGTGGGTGCCGTGGATTTCTTGCAGGAACACCATGTCGGCACCCACGCTGCGCACCGCTTCGCGCAGTTCGGGCAAGATGAAGCGCCGATTCAGCGCGGTGAAGCCCTTGTGGATATTCACCGTCAGCACGGTAAAGCGTGTGATGGGGGCGGTCGGCGTGACAGGAATCAGCTCGGGGTGAGTCATGGCAGCACTCCCGGTTCCGGCAACTGGCCGGGTGCTGTGAGCAGGTGCTTATCCAGGCCGAAGCGCTGCAACAGCTGGCGCGCATCGAAAGGCGCACGCACTTTGATGTCGTTGTCGAAAAAGCAGAACACGTCACGCTGTTTGCGCACGCGGGGTTTGCGTTGCGGGGCCACAAGGTGCGCATCCGTAGGTTGTTTGCCCTGAGCCCAGCGTTCGATACGGTCGCCCCAGCGTTTGAGCGCCTCATCGGTATAGCCGCTGGCGTACAGCTGCTTGTCGCCATGTAGTCGCAAGTACATGAAGTTGGCGGTGACGTCTTCGATATACGGCCACTTGCCTGCGGTGTCTGCCACCACCAGCGCAACGCCGTACTTGTCCAGCAGCTGCACAAACTCTGGTACCGCAAAGCTCGTGTGGCGAATCTCCACCGCATGGCGCAGAGGTTTTTTGCCATGGGCTTTCATGCTCGCTTTGCCGTTCAGGCGTGGCTCATGCTGGCGGGCGAGGGCGGCGGCCTGTTGGGTGTCGGTGGGTAAATCGGCGAGGAAGGCCTCGAACAGCGCGGCGTCGAATTTGAAGCTGGGCGGGAACTGCCAGAGGATGGGGCCCAGCTTTTCTTTGAGCTCCAGCACCCCGGAGGCGAAGAAGTTTGCCATGGGTTTGTGCACCTCGCGCAAACGCAGGATGTGCGTAACATAGCGGGGTGCCTTGACGCTGAACATGAACCCTTCAGGCGTATCGGCATACCACTGCGCATAGCGCTTGGGGGTTTGCAGCGCATAGAAAGAGCCGTTGATTTCAATGCTGCTCACGGCGCGTGACGCAAACTGCAACTCGCGTTTCTGGGTCAGCCCGTCGGGGTAGAAATCCCCGCGCCAGGGCGTGTAGCGCCAGCCGGAAATGCCGATATGAATCGCCGCCATGCTTGCTCCTGTGAAGGTGGGGTGCGTTATGGGATGACTGCGGTATTTGGCTGAAAGTTTCCACATTCCTACGGACGGCGCAGAGAGCCACACCGGCCCACTGTAGGAGCGAGCTTGCTCGCGAAAAACGTCAACGATAACGAGGGCTTACTGAATGAGCGCGGCGCTTGTGAGATTTGCGCCTACAAGTTCGCGCCTACAAAAGCCTTAAGTGCGGGCCCGCAGACGCAGGGAACGATCAAGGCTCAAACCCGTCAGTTCCTTACAGACCCTTCTGAAGGAGCCCGCTGTTTTGCTGAATTTAAAGACTGCATTACTGCTCGGGGCGCTGCTATTCTGCGGCAGCAGCGCGTTGCAAGCCGCGGCCACCGCGCCGGAGCCCGACGCGGTGGCCAAGCCTGAATTGCTGGTGGAGGGCGGTCTGCTGGGCGCCATCAGCTCCAGCATTGACGATGTGCAGCGCAAGCTTGATCTGAACCAGAACTTTATCGACGAGTGGCGCCTGCGAGCCGACCGGGCCGCGAATGAGGTCGGGCGGCTGGTCGATCAGACTGCCGCGCGCTCGCCGTGGAGCGTGGCCGGGGATTTTCTGCTGTTATCCGCCGTTTGGGTCGGTGCTTTTGCGTTGCTGACGTTACTGGGGCGCTTTATCGTGCGGCGCTTGAGCCTGCGCGCATTCTTCCGTCGTCGGGCACGCTTGCTGGCCGTGCTGGGGTATGTGGTGCCTTACACCATCCCGGCAGTTATCTGCCTGCCATTGACGCTGTATGTCAGCCACTTTCTAGCCACTTCCGTAGGGCGGGCGCTGGCGCTGTGTTTTGCCTACGCTACCAGTAGCGGCATCTTTTCCACTTCCATGCTGCTGTGTGTGATCGTCATGTTCAATGTCGGCCACAAGCGCCCGGCGGTGCAGATCATTCGCGACTATTGCCCCAAACCTCTGTTCCTGATCGGCTTCCTTGCCGCCCTCAGCGACGCGCTCACCAGCCCGCAGATCGCCCGGCAACTGGGCGGCAACGTCACCAGCAGCGTGGCGGTGTTTACCGGGCTGTTCGCGACAGTGATCTTCGGTGTGCTGGTGGTTCGCCTGCGTCGCCCGGTGGCGCATTTGATTCGCAACCGGCCGTTGGCGCAGCGCCTTAAGCATCCGGCGTTGCAACAGTCGCTGCGGGTATTTTCCGGGTTGTGGTACTGGCCGATCCTGTTGATGGTGCTGGTTTCGGCGATCAACCTGATCGGTGCCGGCGACGACAATCAAAAGGTCCTGCGCTGCGCGTTGTTAACCACCATCCTCCTTATCGGCACGGTGTTTCTCAGCACGGTGCTGCAACACCTGTTCAAGTCTCGCAGCCAAGTGGCGATACAGCGCAGCAGTGCGTACAAAGAGCGCTTTCTGAGCCTGCTGCACGCGATATTGCGCATCGTGATGGCTATCGCTTTTATCGAGATACTGGGGCGTATCTGGGGCGTGTCGCTGTTGGAGTTTGCCCAACGCAACTCAGTGGGGCGCGCGATCAGCGACTCGCTCAGCAGCATCGGCCTGATCCTGCTGATGACATGGCTGTTCTGGGTGGTGCTCGATACGGCGATTCAGGAAGCGCTCAAGCCACCGGTGAACAAACGCTCCAGCCGCCAGCCCAGTACGCGGGTCAAAACCATCCTGCCGTTGCTGCGTAATGCGGTGAAAATCGTTCTGGTGGTCATCTGTGCGATCACCACCATGGCCAATCTGGGTATCAACGTCGCGCCGTTACTTGCGGGTGCAGGGGTGGTTGGCCTGGCGATTGGTTTTGGCTCCCAGCAGCTGGTGCAGGACGTGATCACCGGCCTGTTTATCATCATCGAAGACACGCTCTCCATCGGCGACTGGGTGGTGCTCGACTCCGGCCACGCCGGGACTGTGGAGGGCCTGACTATCCGCACCCTGCGCCTGCGTGATGGCAAGGGCTTTGTGCATTCGGTGCCGTTCGGGCAGATCAAGGCGGTCACCAACCAGTCGCGCCAGTTCGCCTACGCGTTCTTCTCGGTGCAGTTCACCTACGACACCGATGTGGACAAGGCCGTGGAGCTGATCCGCGAAGCGGGCCAGTCGATTCGCGACGATGTGTTCCTCAAGTACAACCTGCAGGGGCCGCTGGAAGTATTCGGCGTGGACAAGATGGACCTCAATGGCGTGGTGCTCACGGCGCAATTTCGCACGGTATCGGGTGGGCAATATGCGGTGAGCCGGGCGTTCAACCAGCGCCTGAAGAAGCTTGTGGATAACTGCGATGAGGTGCATTTTGCGCAGACTTATCCACAACAGGTGCTGTTGCCCAAGCGTGTGGCGCAGGTGGATGAGGCGCAGGCCGAGCAACTCAGGCCGCAATGACGAGGCCTTGAAATCGGCGGCGCTGACGGATCGGCGGCCACGTCTGGGCACCTGTCATCGAGGGGAAAGTGCTGCAAAACCATCCACCGGCTCCAACAAGTTGCAAACACGTACTTTATCCGTGACGGTTGCGCTACAAACCCGCAAAATGCAACGATTCTGGCAACTACCTGCGGCAAGGCGCACACGCCTGTCGATAATAACCATCGTTCCAAACAGACCGGGCCTGCTCAATCTATGCGAATGCGCCTTATGTTACTGGGCGGCGGGAATGCCCTCGGGCAGGCGCTGATTCGCCTCGGTGCAGAGGAAGACATCGGTTTCCTCGCCCCCAAACCGCCCCAAGACGGCTGGGATGCCGCGAGCCTTACCCAATTGCTCGACGACACCCGTCCCGATGCGTTGATCAACCTCGCCTACTATTTCGACTGGTTCCAGGCCGAAACCGTGAGCGAAACCCGCCTGGCTGCGCAGGAGTTCGCCATCGAACGCCTGGCTGAATTGTGCCAGCACCACAGCATCACGCTGCTGCAACCTTCCAGCTATCGCGTGTTCGATGGTTCACGCGCCACCGCTTACAGCGAAAAAGACGAGCCGGTGCCCCTGGGCCTGCGCGGCCAGGCGTTGTGGCGTATCGAGCAGAGCGTGCGCGCCACTTGCCCGCAACATGTGCTGCTGCGATTTGGCTGGTTGCTCGATGACAGTGTCGACGGCACGCTCGGGCGTTTCCTGGCTCGGGCTGAAAAGCCGGATGAGCTGTTGATGGCCGACGACCGTCGCGGCAACCCGACGCCGGTGGACGACGCCGCACGGGTGATTATCTCGGTGCTCAAGCAGCTCGATTGCGCGGCGCCGTTGTGGGGCACCTACCACTATGCCGGGCACGAGGCGACCACGCCGTTGGCGCTGGGCCAGGCGATTATCACCGAAGCGCGCAATTTCCACCCGCTGGCGATCGAGTCGCCGACTGCCCAGGCCCATGCGGCCCGGCCGGATGCGGCAGAGGAACCGCAGCACGCGGTGCTGGCGTGCAAGAAGATCCTGCATACCTTTGGCATCAAGCCCAGGGCATGGCGGGCGGGGCTTCCGGCGTTGCTGGACCGGTTCTACCGCCACAGCTGACGCCACACAAAACCAAAATGTGGGAGGGGCGGTGCGACGATTCGACTTGCTCCCGATAGCAGAGTGTCAGTCAACAGATTCATTGACTGGTGCCCGCTATCGGGAGCAAGCCCCCTCCCACAGTTGTTTATGCAGTGTTGCTTAGAACTTGTAACCGATACCCACCATGTAAACCATCGGATCCACGTCCACATTGACCTTGGCCCGAGTGCCCTGGCCCAGCGCATTGTTATCCACAGTCGCCTTGGTGCTGATGTCGATGTAGCGCGCCTGGGCGTTGATCATCCAGTTGTCGTTGATCATGTAGTCGGCGCCGATCTGCGCGGCCCAGCCCCAGGAGTTTTCGGCCTTGAAGTTGCTGAAGCCGGCTTGCTGGGCGCGACCGCCGACGTGTTCGTCGTAGATCCAGGTGTAGTTGATACCCGCGCCAACGTACGGCTGGAATGCCGACTTGTTGTCCAGCGGGTAGTACACGACGCTCAGGGTTGGCGGCAGGTGTTTGAGCGAGCCGAGTTTGCCGTTGGCGGCGCCCAGTGCGGTGTTCTTGAGTTTCACGTCATGCTCGAACGGCGTGGCCGCCAGCAGTTCGATACCCACGTGGTCGGTGATCATGTAGGCGAAGTTCAAGCCCAGTTGGGTGTCGCTGCTCATGGTCGCCTTGCCGCCCAGGTTGGTGCCGGCCAGCGGGCCCTGGTCAACCTTGACTTTGCCGCTGTCGGCCTCCGGGTTGACGGTGATTGCACCGGCACGCACCAGAATATCGCCTGCCTGGTGAGCGTGTGCGACCGGGGCGACGAGGGCGAGCGCGAAGAGGGACGCGCCGAGCAGAGACTTGTTCATGGGAGCTCCAAAGGACGTTTAAAAGTTGTACGTCCAATGGTAAAGATCGTTCCGTTCGGTCTTTTGACTCAGCTCAATGAAAGGGCGATCAGCGTTACTCTGGCAGCTCGTACATGTAAATCTTCTCGGCATCCATTTGGTAACCGGCGTCGGCCAGTTCACTCGACGATGGCTTGACCTGCATTGCGCCTTCGATCCAGTACGGCTGATACAGCTCATCGAGTTTCACCCCGACTTCACTTTTCACATGCACGATCTGGTTCGAGGGCGGTGGCGGCACGTGGATGCATGCGCCGAAATACGGCACCAGCAGAAACTCGGTGGTGCGGCCTTCTTCGCTGACTTCCAGCGGCACGATATACCCCGGCAAGCGGATGCGCTGGCCGTCGAGGCTCTGTACCACCGGTGCGTTGGGCAGGTCCTGCCTGGCTGCGGGCGCGGCCTCGACGGACAAGGCATCGGCCATGTTCGACAGGTCGTGCAACGGCTTCATATTGGGCACTTCCGGTGGGGCATCCGGCGGGATCATTTCCTGCCAGGACAGGTCCTTGGGCTGTTCATCCGCCCACACCGGCACGGCCGTCAGCAGCAACAGGGCAAACAGGGCACGACGCATCGAAGCCTTCCTCATAAACGGATGGACAGGCCATCGGCCAAAGATTGTCGATAGGCGCGCCACGCGGGCACGCTGCCCATCAACAGCGCTGCCGCGAGGATACTCGCCAGCAGGGTCCATTCATATTCGCTCGGCCAGGCCATCGGCAAGTCCAGACCGTAATTGGCCTGCAAGTAACCCCGAGAGGCGGCGATGCATACATACAGCAGCCCTACGCCTGCCACCACACCCGACAGAGCCAGGGCGAAGGCTTCGAAGATCAGCAGGGTTGCGATATGCCAGGGACGTGCGCCCACCGAACGCAGGATCGCCATCTCGCGGCGGCGCTCGTTGAGGCTGGTGAGGATCGCCGTGAGCATACCGATCAACCCGGTCAGCACCACAAACAGCGAGATCACGAACAAGGCTTTCTCGGCGGTGCCCATCATGCTCCACAGTTCTTGCAACGCCACGCCTGGCAGGATCGCCAGCATCGGCTCGCCACGGAACTCATTGATCTGCCGTTGCAGAGCGAAGGTGGAAATCTTGTTGTTAAGGCCGAGCATGAACGCGGTGATGGCTTGCGGCGTCAGGTCCATATTGCGCGCCTGATCGGCGCTGATGCGGCCTTTGCCCTGGGCCGGCACACCGTTGTGCCAGTCGACATGGATCGCTTCCATACCGCCCAGGCTGATGTGCAACGTGCGATCGACTGGCGTACCGGTACGCTTGAGGATGCCGACCACGGTGAAGGGTTTGTCGTCGTGCTTGACCAGGCTGACCACCGCTACACCGTGGGCCAGCACCAGCTTGTCGCCAAGTTTGTAATGCAAGGCGTCGGCGACTTCGGCGCCGAGCACTACTTCGAACGGGTCGGTAGCGAAGGCGCGGCCGCTGGCCAGTTCGAGGTTTTGCTTGCGCCCGTACTGGTAATGCTCGAAGTAGGATTCGTTGGTGCCCATCACGCGGTAACCGCGATGGGAGTCGCCGAGGGAAATCGGAATGGCCCATTTCACCTGGGGGCTGGCGGCGAAATGCTCAAAGCTGTCCCAACGGATGTTGTTGGTGGCGTTGCCGATACGAAACACCGAATACAGCAGCAGGTTGACCGAACCCGAACGTGCGCCGACGATCAGGTCGGTGCCGCTGAGAGTGCTGGCAAAACTGTTGCGCGCCTCGACACGCACGCGCTCCACCGCCAGCAACAAGCACACGGAAAGCGCGATGGCGAAGGCCGTGAGGATCGCGGTAAAGCGGCGGTTAGCCAGGCTGGCCATGGCTAGACGAAACAGATACATCTCAAACCTCTGCGGGCGTGGCGGCGCGATTGAGTTCGGCCAGCGACAGGTTGCGGTCGAACAGTGACGCCAGGCTCTGGTCGTGGCTGACGAACAACAGGCTGGCGCCTGCGTCACGGCATTCGGCGAACAGCAGTTGAATAAAGGCTTCGCGGGCGTCGTAGTCCAGGGCCGAGGTGGGTTCGTCGGCGATCACCAGTTCCGGTTGGCCGATCAACGCACGAGCGGCAGCCACCCGTTGTTGCTGGCCGATAGACAGCGAGTCGGCGCGGCGCTCCAGTAAGTCCTTGTCCTTCAAGCCCAGGTGCGCGAGCAGGGTTGCGGCCGCCTGGTCGACACTGCCGTGGCGCTGCTTGGCCCGCTGCGCGCGCAGCCTGGAAAAGTGGCAAGGCAACTCGACGTTTTCGCGCACCGACAGAAACGGCAGCAGGTTGAACTGCTGGAAGATGTAGCCGGTGTGGTCCACCCGGAAACGATCACGGGCGCCGGCCGAAAGTTCGGTCAACTCCTGACCAAGCAGGCGAATGCTGCCTCGGCTGGGTTTCTGCACGCCCCCCAACAGCCCCAGCAGCGTGGTCTTGCCACTGCCGCTCGGGCCCTTGAGAAACAGGGTTTCCCCGGGTTCCAGGCGGAACGCGGGAATGTCCAGCAACTGCGGGTGACCGGGCCAGTTGAAACCCAGGTCGGACAGTTCGATTAACGCTTGAGTCATGGGAAGTCAGTGTCGCCTGGTAGTTGAAAATGGCGCCGATCCACTGTGGGAGCTGGCTTGCCTGCGATGGCATCGCCACGGTGTGCCTGCTGCACCGCGCCGCCAGTATCGCAGGCAAGCCAGCTCCCACATGGACTGTGCTTTCAAGTCAGAACTTCAGGGTGGCTGCGGTAGCCGTCGCGTCAACACCTTGCTGACCGCTTGGGCCGATCAGTTGTACCTGAATTTTCTGGGTTGCAGGGAAGGTCTTGAACACTTGGCTCAGATCGAGGTTGCTCAGCGCCGTCGGCGTGGCGCAGGTGAACTGATAGTGGGCGTGGATTTCGCTGTGGTCGTGATGATGCTCGTGGGCGGCAGCGCCTTTGCCGTCGGTGGCGTGGTCATCGTCGTCATGGTCGGCTTCCGGTTTGTCACCGAACAGCGGGCTGTTGAGCTCCTGGCTGCTGACCACACAACCTGCAGCCTTGGGCAGATTGAACAGGGCCAATGGGTTCTCCAGTTGTTTGCGTACGCCGGCGACCTTGGCTTTGTCGGCTGCGCTGGTGGCCACATGCTCGAAGCCCACCAGGTTCATGGCCGGGCTGTCCAGTTCCAGCTCTAGAGACTTGCCATCCAGCGCGGCGTTGAGGCGGCCAACGCCATGTTCATGGGCGCCGAGGCTACCGTGTTCGTGATCATGCTCTTCATGAGCGTGGGCAACAGCCAGTGGGAGCAGGGCAAACGGCAAAGCGAGCAGCAAACGGCGCATGGGAGGGCTCCAGGATGAAAGTTTTGTTATGTGATCTTATAACAATAGAGCCGAGAGTTTGACCGCCTGCTTGGTGTTGCGCAAGCTGCATGGGAGCATGACCGTCAGAAAAATGCAGGAGTACAACGATGTTGCGAATTCGTGGAACCATCGGCGACCTGCCGGTGGACTTGACCCTGGAACTGGACGACGGCGATTGGGCACGCTTGGGCGCACAGCTTCAGGCCGCCCCAACGCCCAGCGCGTCAACTGCGGCGCCGGTCAAACACAACGACGACCTATGGCAGAGCGCCCAGGAGGTGCTGCGCAGCGCCGGGCAGCTCAACGGTCTGGAGCTGCTCGATCAACTGGAAGGGTTGGCAGGCGATGCGGGCGCGGGCAAGCGCCTGTTGGTGCGCCTGCGCCATAGCGCCAAGGTCAAGGTGAGCAGCGGAGGGGATACGCCGCTGTACACCTGGGTTGACCCTTTGTAGGGTTAGTACAACGCGGCAAACAATTTGCGGCGGTACACCGTGACCAGCGGGTGCTCGTTGCCCAGCAACTCGAACACCTGCAGCAAGGTCTTGTGCGGCAAGCCTTCGCTGTAGCTGCGGTTGCGGGTAAACAACTTGAGCAAACCCTCCAGCGCCGCATCGTACTGCTGACGCGCCAGTTGCTGAATCGCCAACTGATAGGCCGCTTCGTCGTCGTGCGGGTTCTGTGCCAGACGGCTTTTCAGCACGGCGGCGTCCGGCAAGTCTGCGGCCTGGCGCAGGAAGGTGATCTGCGCCTTGGCCCCGGCGAGGGCGGCCTTGTGCTCGTCGCTTTTGACTGCGTCAAGCACGGCCTGGGCTTCTCCCAACTCACCGCGCTCAGCCAGGCAGCGGGCGTACAGAATCAGCGCGGGGGCGTTGGTATTGTCTTCGCTCAACAGCGCCACCAGCAGCGCTTCAGCCTCGCTGATGCGCCCTTCGCTGAACAGCGCCTGGGCCTGTTCCAGCGGGTTTGCCGCAGCCGGTGGTGGCATCTGCACATGAGGCTCCAGCATCGCCCGCACCGCCGACTCCGGCTGCGCACCGGCAAACCCGTCCACCGGCTGACCATCCTTGAACAACACCACCGTCGGCAGGCTTTGAATGCCGAAACGCGCGACGATGTCTTGCTCGACCTCGCAGTCGACCTTGGCCAGCAGCAACTCGCCCTGATAACTCTCGGCAATCTGCGCCAGCATCGGCATCAACGCCTTGCACGGCGCGCACCACTCGGCCCAGAAATCGACCAATACGGGCTTTTCGAAGGAGTTCTGAATCACTGCCTGGTCGAAGTTGGCGGTGGTAACGTCGAAGATGTACGGCGTGGGCTCACTCATGGGGTGTCTCGAATAAAGCGGGAATGGGGGCAACTATAAAGGCTGGCGAGGTTGGCTGAAAGCATCGTGCTAGCTCCCACCTTGAAATGCATTCCCCTGTGGGAGCGGGCTTGCCCGCGATGGCCTCAAGCACGCCGCGAATGGTACAGGCTCACCTTGCGAAACTCCCAAGGCTCGGCCAGGTCCGGCAGGGTCAACGCATCCAGAACGTCCAACCGTCGATAACAAGGATGCTGGAAGTCCCGCACCCGTGAATCGGCCACCAGGGCTTCGCGGCCTCGGGTGAGGAATTGATCCAGCAGCGGCAGGTTGGCCCGGTCGTAAAGCACGTCGGCCACCAGGATCAGGTCGAAGCGGTCGGCTTCGGCGAAAAAGTCCGCCGAATAGCCCAACTCTACTTCGTTGAGTTCGGCGTTGGCGCGGCAAGACGCCAAAGCCAGCGGGTCCAGGTCACACGCCACCACTTCCAGCGCACCCGCCTTTACGGCGGCGATCCCGGCCACGCCGGAACCGGCACCGAAATCCAGCACGCGTTTGCCGGCGACCCACTCGGGATGCGCCGCCAGGTAACGCGCCAACGCCAGGCCGCTGGCCCAGCAAAAGCTCCAGTAGGGCGGCTCATGCAGGATGCGCCGGGTTTCTTCCTGGCTGAAGGCGCGGTCCATGTTGTCGGCGTCGAGCAGCCACAGCGACAATTCGGTGCCCGGCAGTGGGCAGGGCACTAATTGCGCGTCGCCGATCAATTCGCTCAAGGCACGCTGCAGGTGCAGCGGTGGCGTCATGGTGCCTTGACGAGTTGCAGGGGGCCGGTGCTCTGGGTGATCGCCTGGGTCACGCGTACGGCGGGCAGGTGCAGGATCAATTGGCCGGACTGGCTGGCGCGGCCACGCAATTCAACGCGCGCACCGGCCGGGAAGGCTTCAGGGTTGAAGCGCAGGCGGAAGGCCAGAGGCTTGCCGTTGCCGCTCAGCACGCTGCTGGCGAGCAGCTGCTGCGGGCGCGAACGGTCGTCGATCACCAGCAGTGCCATCTCGACTTCGGCACCGGCGGGCACGTTGGTCAGGCTGCCGCTGATTTCCCGTTGATAGGCGGGCAGGGGGCCGAGGTCTTCAATGCCCGGGACTTTTTTCTCTTGTGCGGGTGTCGGTTGAGGCGCGGCCGGTTTGGGGGCTTCGCTGCTGCAGGCGACCAGAAAACTGAACAGCGTGAGTAAAACGAGTGGTCGTAACTGCATGTACGGCTCCAGAAAGGACAACATCCGTGGCTTAAAAAAATAGAAACATATAAGCCTGCCTATATACCGTAAAGGCTATGGCTTGTCTTGCCACAGGGATGCGCTACCATGGCCCTCCCATTTTTTGTTGCCTGCCAACCATGCACTGTCCCTTCTGCGGTGCCAACGACACCAAGGTCATCGACTCGCGTCTGGTCGCCGAGGGCGACCAAGTGCGTCGCCGGCGCGAATGCCTGGCCTGTGGTGAACGTTTCACCACCTTCGAAACCGCCGAACTGGTGTTGCCCCGTCTGATCAAGTCCGACGGCAGCCGCCAGCCTTTCGACGAAGAAAAACTGCGCGCCGGTATGCAGCGCGCCCTGGAAAAACGCCCGGTGAGTGTCGAGCGCCTGGAAGCGGCATTGGTGCATATCAAGCACAAGCTGCGGGCGACCGGCGAGCGCGAGGTCAAGAGCCTGGTGGTCGGTGAGCTGGTGATGGGCGAGTTGCAAAAGCTCGACGAAGTCGCCTATATCCGTTTCGCTTCGGTGTATCGACGCTTCCAGGACCTCAACGAGTTCCGCGAAGAGATCGACCGCCTGGCCCGTGAGCCCTCCAAACAATGACCTCTGAACAGGCAGTCCTCGACGCCCATTACATGGCGCGCGCCCTCCAATTGGCGCGCAAGGGCCTGTACACCACTCACCCCAACCCACGGGTGGGCTGTGTGATCGTACGTGACGGGCAGATCGTCGGCGAAGGCTGGCATGAGCGCACCGGCGAGCCCCATGCCGAGCCCAATGCCCTGCGCGCCGCCGGTGACAAGGCCCGTGGCGCAACGGTGTACGTGACGCTGGAGCCGTGCAGCCATCATGGCCGTACGCCGCCCTGTGCCGATGCGCTGGTGTCCGCCGGTGTGGCGCGGGTGGTGGCCGGTATGCAGGACCCGAACCCGGAAGTGGCCGGACGGGGCATGCAGCGCCTGGCCCAGGCGGGTATCGAGGTTCGTAGTGGTGTGCTGGAAACCGAGGCGCGGGCGCTTAACCCCGGCTTCCTCAAGCGCATGGAACACGGTTTGCCGTTCGTGCGGGTCAAGCTGGCGATGAGCCTGGACGGCCGCACGGCGATGGCCAGCGGCGAAAGCCAATGGATCACCGGCCCCGCCGCCCGTGCTGCGGTGCAACGCTTGCGCGCCGAAGCCAGTGTGGTGTTGACCGGTGCCGACACGGTACTGGCCGACGGTGCCCGCTTGACCGTTCGCGCCGCCGAACTGGGCCTGGACGACGCAACCACCGCCCTGGCCATGTCGCGCCCGCCGTTGCGTGTGCTGATCGATGGCCGCCTGCGGGTGCCGCTCAACGCACCGTTCTTCAAGGCCGGCCCGGCGTTGGTCATCACCTGTGTGACCCCGGAGAATCAGTTCCCCCGTGGCCCCGAGTGCCTGGTGGTGCCGGGCGTGGAGGGCCAGGTCGACCTGCGCTCGGCACTGGTCGCCCTGGCTGCCCGTGGCGTCAACGACGTGTTGGTGGAAGCCGGTCCGAGCCTGGCCGGCGCGTTTGCCCAGCAGGGCCTGGTGGATGAGTACGTCATATTCATCGCCGGCAAGTTCCTCGGCTCCGCTGCCCGCCCGTTGCTGGACTGGCCGCTTGAGAAGCTGGCCGACGCCCCCCAACTCAAGATCACTGACATGCGTGCTGTAGGCGACGACTGGCGAGTCACTGCCATCCCCGTCCCGGCAGTGAGCGTATAATTCCCGGCCTGCGCTTAAGCGTCAGCCCCTCGTTTTCAGGAGAACGAAATGTTCACCGGCATTATCGAATCCATCGGCAGCATCCGTGCAATGACCCCCAAAGGCGGCGACGTGCGCCTGCTGGTTGAAACCGGCAAGCTGGATCTCGGCGACGTCAAGCTGGGCGACAGTATCGCCGTCAGCGGCGTGTGCCTGACCGTTATTGAGCTGCCGGGCAACGGCTTTGCTGCCGATGTCAGCCGGGAAACCCTGGACTGCACCGCGATGAACGATCTTGCGGCCGGCAGCCCGGTCAACCTGGAAAAAGCCCTGACGCCCACCACGCGCCTGGGCGGTCACCTGGTCAGCGGCCATGTCGACGGCGTCGGCGAAGTGGTGGCCCGCAGCGAAAACGCCCGCGCCGTGGAATTCCGCATCCGTGCGCCCAAAGAGCTGGCCAAATACATCGCCCACAAAGGTTCGATCACCGTCGATGGCACCAGCCTGACCGTGAACGCCGTCAATGGCGCCGAATTTGAACTCACCATCATTCCTCACACCCTCAGCGAAACCATCATGGCCTCCTACCAGCCGGGCCGCCGGGTGAACCTGGAAGTGGACTTGCTTGCCCGTTACCTGGAGCGCCTGTTGCTGGGCGAAAAGGCCGCAGAGCCTGCATCAGGCAACATCACCGAAAGTTTTCTGGCCGCTAACGGCTACCTGAAATCCTGACCAAGGGGGTGCCGCGTGGCGCTCAATAGCATCGAAGAACTGGTTGAAGATATCCGCCAAGGCAAGATGGTCATCCTTATGGATGACGAAGATCGCGAGAACGAAGGCGACATCATCATGGCCGCCGAGGCGTGCAAGCCTGAGCACATCAACTTCATGGCCAAGCACGCCCGTGGTTTGATCTGCATGCCCATGAGTCGCGAACGCTGCGAGTTGCTCAAGTTGCCGTTGATGGCGCCGCGCAATGGTTCGGGTTTCGGTACCAAGTTCACCGTATCCATTGAGGCCACCACGGGCGTCACCACCGGCATCTCCGCCGCTGACCGTGCCCGCACCGTGCAAGCCGCTGCCGCGAAAGACGCCAAGGCCGAAGACATCGTCAGCCCTGGCCACATCTTCCCGCTGATGGCCCAACCCGGTGGCACCCTGGCTCGCGCCGGCCACACCGAAGCCGCTTGCGACCTGGCACGCATGGCCGGTTTCGAGCCAAGCGGGGTGATCTGCGAAGTGATGAACGACGACGGCACCATGGCCCGTCGCACTGAACTGGAAGCCTTCGCCGCCGAGCACAACCTCAAGATCGGCACCATTGCCGACCTGATTCACTACCGCATGATCCACGAACGTACCGTTCAGCGGATTGCCGAGCAGCCGCTGGACAGCGAACTGGGCCAATTCAATTTGGTGACCTACCGTGATTCAGTGGAAGGCGATGTGCACATGGCCCTGACCCTGGGCAACATTTGCGCAGAAGAACCGACCCTGGTACGCGTGCACAACATGGACCCATTGCGTGACCTGTTGATGGTCAAGCAGCCCGGTCGCTGGAGCCTGCGCGCCGCCATGGCCGCGGTTTCCGAGGCCGGCAGCGGTGTGGTGCTGTTGCTCGGTCACCCGCTGGATGGCGACGTATTGCTGGCGCACATTCGTGAAACCGCCGACGCCGTGCCGGTGAAAAAACCGACCACCTACAGCATTGTCGGTGCCGGTTCACAGATCCTGCGTGACCTGGGCGTACGCAAAATGCGCCTGATGAGCGCACCGATGAAATTTAATGCGATATCCGGATTCGACCTGGAAGTTGTAGAATACGTGCCCTCCGAATAAAGGCCGGCGATTTTTGCCCCTTGTTCGCGGTTAAATCATCACTGAGGGACGCACTTTTCGCGTCCCGGCTCTTTAAGAGATTTGTCGAATGACCCTGAAGACCATCGAAGGTACCTTCATCGCCCCCAAAGGCCGCTATGCCCTGGTGGTTGGCCGCTTCAACAGCTTCGTGGTTGAAAGCCTGGTAAGCGGTGCGGTTGACGCCCTGGTTCGCCACGGTGTGAGCGAGAGCGATATCACCCTTATCCGTGCGCCTGGCGCCTTCGAAATTCCACTGGTTGCGCAAAAAGTTGCTCAGCAGGGTGAATACGCGGCGATCATCGCCCTGGGCGCGGTCATTCGTGGCGGCACCCCGCACTTCGAATACGTGGCCGGCGAATGCACCAAGGGCCTGGCCCAGGTGTCCATGGAATTCGGCGTGCCAGTCGCTTTCGGCGTACTGACCGTGGATTCTATCGAGCAAGCCATCGAGCGTTCCGGCACCAAAGCCGGTAACAAAGGCGCTGAAGCTGCCTTGTCCGCCCTGGAAATGGTCAGCCTGCTGTCGCAGTTGGAGGCCAAGTGATTTCCGACGAAAGCGATCAGTTCAACCCTCAGGACCCGCGTCCTGCCGATGCCGGCAAACCGTCCAAGAGCGAGAAGCGCCGCAAGGCGCGTCAACTCGCGACCCAGGCGCTGTACCAGCGTCACCTGGCGGGCGCTTCGCTGAACGAAATCGAGGCACAGTTTCGCGTCGATAACGATTTCACCTTCGCCGACCAAAGCTACTTCCACGACATTCTGCACGGCGTGCATGCCAACCTGACCGAGATCGACACAGCCCTGGCGCCATGCCTGGACCTGACCATCGAAGAACTCGACCCGGTTGAACTGTGCGTGATGCGTCTGTCCACCTGGGAGCTGCTCAAGCGCGTTGACGTGCCGTACCGCGTCGTGATCAACGAAGGCATCGAACTGGCGAAAGTCTACGGTTCGACCGACGGTCACAAGTTCGTCAACGGCGTGCTCGACAAGCTGGCCCCGCGCCTGCGTGAAGCCGAAGTGAAGGAACACAAGCGCTAATCTGCGCTTGAGTCCCGCATGGGCGAGTTCGAGCTGATCCGCAAGTACTTCGCCGCCGCGCCCTGTGCGCAAGGCGGCGAAGGTATTGCCCTGGGGATCGGCGACGACTGCGCCTTGCTGGCGCTGCCCGCCGGGGAGCAACTGGCGGTCTCTACCGATACGCTGGTGGCCGGCGTGCATTTTGCCGACCCCTGTGACCCGTTCCTGCTCGGCCAGCGCTCGCTGGCCGTGGCGGTGAGCGACCTGGCCGCCATGGGCGCCACCCCCCTCGCGTTTACCCTTGCCCTGACCACGCCGACCGTCGATGCCGATTGGCTGCAACGCTATGCCCAAGGCTTGAACGCCATGGCGCAAAGCTGCGGTGTGGGCTTGGTGGGCGGCGATACTACCCGTGGGCCGCTGAGCCTGACCCTGACGGTATTTGGCCGCGTGCCGGCGGGGCAGGCGTTGACGCGCAGTGGTGCACAGCCGGGTGACCTGCTGTGTGTGGGCGGCGAGCTGGGCAATGCTGCTGGCGCTTTACCGCTGGTATTGGGCCAACGCACGGCGGACGCGGCAATCGCCGAGCCGCTGCTCGCCCATTACTGGGCGCCGCAACCGCAATTGGCCCTCGGGCTGGCGCTGCGGGGCAAGGCGACTGCGGCCATGGATATTTCCGACGGGCTGCTGGCCGATTGTGGGCATATCGCCAAGGCCTCTGCGGTGCGCCTGGTGGTTGAGCGCCAGCGGTTGCCGTTGTCCAAGGCCTTGCTGGCGTTTGTCGGTGAGGACCAGGCTCAAGTGGCGGCGTTGAGCGGGGGCGACGACTATGTGCTGGCGTTCACCTTGCCGCCGTCCGAGTTGGCGCCGTTGCAGGCCGATGGCTGGCCGGTGCATGTGGTCGGCCGGGTCGAAGCGGGGCAGGGCGTGACACTGCTCGACGTCGACGGCCAGGACATCACCCCGGCTGTGCGCGGCTACCAGCATTTTCGCCAGACGCCCTGAGTCGGCGGTCTGCGCTACCCTTTAGACGATTATCCCGAGTAAGAGGCCGTGACTATGGCTGTATGCCGCTGGCTGCTGATCGTGCTGTGTACCTTCATTTCCTTGGTTCAGGCGGACACTCCCGCGCCCGGCAAAATCGTGCTGGCCAGTGAAGAGTGGAACGACTACACCAACAAGGATGGCAGCGGCCTGGCCTGGGACCTGTTGCGCGAAGTCTTCGAGCCAGCAGGCGTTACCGTGCAAACTCGCAGCGTGCCCTACACCCGCTCGGTCGGCCTGGCTCAGCGTGGTGAGGTGGATGGTTGTGTCGGCACCTATCGCGATGAGGCCAGCGCAGTGCTGTACCCGCGCTGGAACTTTGACGCCGATCATATCTACGCTCTCGGGCTGGCAACTTCACCCACGCCGACATTGGCGACCCTGGGCAACTACCGCCTGGCCTGGGTGCGCGGCTATAAATACGAGGGGTACCTGCCCAACGTGCAGCGCTACAACCAGATCGAGCGGCGCAGCGGCATTCTGCCGATGCTGCAACACGGCCGTGCCGATTTCTATATCGATGCCCTTACCGAAGCCAAATACGTGCTCAGTCAGTCCCCAGACCCGCAGCAATTCAAGCTCACTCATATCGCTGAATTGCCGCTCTACGTAGCCTTTGCCGACACCGAGCGTGGCAGGACATTGATGGCCGTGTATGACCAGCGTCTGGCCAGCCTGATCAAGACCGGTGAGTTGAAGGCAATTTTCGACCGCTGGAAACAGCCCTACCCCTTGTAGGAGCGAGCTTGCTCGCGAAAACCCCCTGGACGCCGCGTTGATTCAGAATACCCGCGTTACCGTTGACGACTTTCGCGAGCAAGCTCGCTCCTACATAGAATCAATCCAAAGGCCAATCGAACCTATTGATCTTTATCAGCGATAATTCAGCTTAAGCGTCTGTAGGAACCTGCTGTTACAATGCCCGCCTCTGTGAAATCTGAAATCAGGAGCACACGGTGCCCGTCGTTTTCGTCGCCGCTTCCAAGCTGCCTACCCCTTTTGCCACGTTCACCATGAACGGCTTTCTCGAAGAAGCCACCGGGCGCGAGCACGTTGTGCTCAGCCTCGGCGACATCACCGATGGCGCGCCGGTGCTGGGGCGTGTGCATTCCGAGTGCCTGACCGGCGATGCGCTGTTCAGCCAGCGCTGTGACTGCGGCTCGCAACTGGAAGCCGCTTTGCAAGCCATCGCCCGTGAAGGCCGCGGCGTGCTGCTGTACTTGCGTCAGGAAGGCCGTGGCATTGGCCTGTTGAACAAGATCCGCGCCTACGAGCTGCAAGACGGCGGCGCCGACACCGTGGAAGCCAATGAGCGCCTGGGCTTTGCCGCCGACCAGCGCGACTACGCCATCTGCCTCCCGATGCTTGAACACCTGGGGGTCAAATCCCTGCGCCTGATGACCAACAACCCGCGCAAGGTCAAAGCCTTGACCGAAATGGGCATCACCGTGGCCGAGCGTGTGCCGCTGCACACCGGGCACAACCCGCACAACAAACTCTACCTGGCGACCAAAGCCAGCAAGCTCGATCATATGATGGGCAACGAGCATCAGGGCGAGGTCGACCGCGCGTGACCCGCGGCCAGGTGAAGCGGCGACTGTCCTTCAATTGGTGGCAGTACCTGGCCCTGGCGTTGCTGCCTCTGTTCGTCATCAATCTGCTGTTCGGCCGCGCTGAATCCTTGCTGCCGGTGCTGGCCATGCCGTTCTTTATTGCCGGCGTGGCCTCGATGTTTCTGAGCCTGCGTTATTTCCACGGCTATAAACATGCACTGATCGCCACCTCCAAAGCCCTCGATACCGCCGAAGAACCCGCTGCCTGGATCACCCTCGCGGCCCGTCGCCGCACGGCCTTGCTGGTGGCTGCACTACCGGCCTGGATCGGCGCGCTGGCAGTGTTCGTCGGCCTGGAAGCGGTGCCGCTGTTTCTCTTGGCCCTGTCGACGCTGGTGCTGTTTTACCTCTATCGCATCCCGCGTCAGTTGGGATGAAACGCTACTGGCTGGCACTCTTGCTGGTATTCAGTGCCCAGGCGTTGGCGGTTGAACGCGTCGTTAGCCTGGCGCCGTCGCTGTCTGAAATCGTGCTTGAGCTGGGTGCCGAGGACTTGCTGGTCGGCGTGCTTGATGGTGGTGACCGCCCGGCGGCGTTGGCGAAGGTACCCTCGGTCGGGCACTACGGCCAGTTGGACATGGAGCGCCTGCTCAGCCTCAAGCCCGACCTGATCCTGCTCTGGCCTGGCAGCGTCGGCCCGGCCCAGCGCGAGCAGCTCCAGCGGTTGAATATCCCGGTGTACGTCGCCGAACCCCACAGCCTTGAACAACTGACCGCCCAGGTGCAGGCCATTGCCGAGCAATTGGGCCGCGCTGAAGCGGGGCGCCAGCTCGCTGTGCAATTACGCCAGCGCTTGGCCGAGTTGCGCCAGCGCTACCAACGGGCCGAGTCGCTACGGGTTTTTTACCAAGTGTGGAACCAGCCGCTGTACACCGTGGGCGGTGGGCAGATCATCAGCGATGCCCTCAGCGTGTGCGGGGCGCGTAATGTGTTTGATGACCTTAAGTTGCCGGCGCCGCAGGTGAATATCGAGTCGGTGCTGGCGCGTGATCCCGAGGTGATCCTGGTGGGCGATCAGGCTCAGAAGGACGCTTGGAAGGCGTGGCCAATGATGGCATCGCGGGTGCGGTTGGTGCCGGACAAGGGCCTGGAGCGGCCGAGTGGGCAGATGCTTGAGGCGGTAGCGCGGTTGTGCCAGGTGATTGCGCCGAACCTGTGACACCGCTATCGCAGGCAAGCCAGCTCCCACAATTGAAATGCATTCTCCTGTGGGAGCTGGCTTGCCTGCGATGACGCCCGTTCAGGTCACTTAGATCTCAGGTGTCCACGTCACCCCAACCATCCACACCCGACCTTCTTCACGATAATTTTGGCTTTCCCCGAGGTAGCTGTACTTCGCCCGTGCGTAAGACTTGTCCAGCACGTTATCCACCTTCAACGACAACGACACCTCCCGGTTCAACGCCCAACTACTGCGCAGCCCCAACAAGGCATAACCGCCCAGACGGTTGCGGTTGGCTTCATCGTCGTAGCTGCTGCTGATCGCTTGCCAGCTGGCGCCGAGACCGAGTTGATCAAATTGCCGGTCCAGATCCAGGTTCACCGTTCGCCGTGCGCGACGTGCCAGGGTGTGGCCGCTGTCACGGTCACGCGGGTCGATAAGCGACAGGCCCAGGTTGCCCTGCCAGCCAAACAGTTCCTGCTTGAGCGCCGCTTCAAAACCATTGATCCGCGCCGACGCCACGTTTTGCGGCTTGCCGGCGTCAAGGATGATCGCGTCGCTCAGGTCGGTGCGATACAGCGAGGCTTCCAGACGTGCGCTGTCGGTCAGCTGGCTGCGCCATTGCAGCTCGTAGCTCTTTGATGTCTCGGGCTGCAGGTTTGGGTTGCTGTACTGCGTGTCGGGGTAATAGAGGTCGTTGAAGGTCGGCGCGCGGAAGCCTTCGCTGTAGCTCAAGAGCAGGTCATTGTCAGGGTTGACCGGCACAGTCAGGGTGCCGCTCCAACTGTTCTGGCCGCCGAACTGCTGGTTCTGGTCGCGGCGCAGGCCCAGCTCGGTGGAAAACCACTGGCTCTTGAAACGGTGCTGCACAAAGGCCGCCCGGTTCCAGCGGCTGTTCTCGGTAAAGGTGGTAGAACCGTGGAAACGGTCTTCGTACCAATCGCCGCCGACGATCAGGCTGTTTTGCTCATCCAGGGTCAGGTCGTTCTGCCAATTGACCGAGTCGCGGTAGGTGTTGAATGCACTGTAATCATCGCTGAGGGTATCGCGCTTGGTGTCGCGGTTTTCACTGTGGCCCAGCTCCAGGCGCGACTGCCAGCTGTCATTGAGCTTGGCATCGACATAGCCGCTAGCGCTGCTGACGGTGTAGTCGGTGTAGGGTTTCTGGCCGAAGCTTTGCCCGGTGGCGCCGTCATAGCGGCCATAACTGTTGTCGTACTCCGACTTGCCACGGTTATCCAACAGGTTGAAACCCACCTCCAGCTCATCGCTGAACGAATGGCTGAGGTTCAGGTTGATGGACTGGTTGCGGTAGGCATCATGGTCGCCGTCACTGGGAAACGACGCGTGGCTCGCGTTGATACCGGCAGTTTCATCCAGGCTCGCGCCCAGGTTGAAACGCGTGTGTTCATCGCCGCCTGACAGGCCCAGGCTGCGTTCCCAGGTCTGGTTGCTGCCAAAGCCCAGTTTCAAGCGCGGCTGCAAGCCTTGCTCGGCATTGCGCCTGGTAAACACCTGAATCACCCCGCCAATTGCATCGCTGCCGTAAATCACCGAACGTGAACCGCGCAGCACTTCCACACGTTCAATCTGATCGACATTGAGGTATTGCAAGCCGCTGTCGCCGGAGGTGGTGTTGGCGATGCGTTGGCCGTCCACCAGCACCAGGCTCTGCGCCGACTTGGTGCCACGAATGAAAATCCCCGGCAAACTGCCACGCCCACCGGTTGGCGCGACTTGCACACCGGGTACGCGGCTGAGCAGGTCGGTAACGCTGCTCGGTTGCAGGCGGTCGATATCGGCGCGGGTGAAGACGGTGTTGGCGGCGCTGCTGTCGTTACGCGCCTGCACTTGGCGGTTGGCGCTGATGACCACGTCGGAGAGCTTCAACGCCTGGTCGCGGGTGTCGGCGAGCAGGTCGGCGGCGGGGAGCAGCAGCAGGGCAAGGCACAGGCGTTTCATGGGCCGTCCATAGCGATTTTGAAGGTGATATCAGCTAAATGTGGGAGGGGGCTTGCCCCCGATTGCAGTGTGTCAGTCAGAATATCTGGTACTGATACACCGCTATCGGGGGCAAGCCCCCTCCCACATTTTAGTCGCGTTTTCTACAGGGCCAGACGTGCCAAACGCTCGCGCACCGACGCCTCGATGCCGGCCTCGTCCAACCCGCATTCGGCCAGCATCTGCGCCGGCTTGGCGTGCTCGACGTACACATCCGGCAAACCCAGGTGCAGCACCGACTTGAGGATGTTCTCCCGGGCCAGGAACTCGCTGACTGCCGCACCGGCGCCGCCCATGATGGCGTTCTCTTCGACGGTCACCAACAGTTCATGCCTCGCGGCGATTTCGCGTACCAGCGCTTCATCCAGCGGCTTGACGAAACGCATGTCGACCACTGTGGCATCCAGCTTCTCAGCCACTTTCAGCGCTTCGGCCAGTTGTACGCCAAACACCAGGAATGCAGTCTTGCTGCCTTGGCGACGCACAATGCCTTTACCGATTTCAATCGGCTCCAGGTCTTTCTCGATCACGGCATTCGGGCCTGTGCCGCGCGGGTAGCGCACGGCGGCCGGGCCGTTGTACAGGTGGCCGGTGCTGAGCATCTTGCGCAGTTCGTTCTCGTCGCTGGGCGTCATCACCAGTATGCCGGGGATGCAGCGCAGGTAGGACAGGTCGAAACTGCCGGCGTGGGTCGGGCCGTCTTCGCCCACCAGGCCGGCGCGGTCGATGGCGAACAGCACATCGAGGTTCTGCACCGCCACATCGTGAACCAGTTGGTCATAACCGCGCTGCAGGAAGGTGGAGTAGATCGCTACCACCGGCTTGGCGCCTTCGCAGGCCATACCGGCGGCGAAGGTGACAGCGTGCTGCTCGGCAATTGCCACGTCGAAGTAACGCAGCGGGAAACGCTCGCTGAACGCCACCAGATCGGAGCCTTCCTTCATCGCCGGAGTAATGCCTACCAGGCGTGGGTCGGCGGCGGCCATGTCGCACAGCCATTCGCCAAATACACCGGAATACTTCGGCCCGCTGGCTTTTTTAGGCGCGGCGGCGGGAGCGTCCAGGGGTTCGAGCTTGGTGATCGCGTGGTAACCAATCGGGTCGACTTCCGCCGGAGCGAAGCCTTTGCCCTTCTTGGTGACAATATGCAGGAACTGCGGGCCCTTGAGGTCGCGCATGTTGCGCAACGTGGCGATCAGTGTCGGCAGGTCGTGGCCGTCGATAGGGCCGATATAGTTCCAGCCCAGCTCTTCGAACAGGGTGCCGGGTACCAGCATGCCTTTGGCATATTCTTCGGTACGACGGGCGATCTCCCACGCGCCAGGCAGGCGCGACAGCACTTTCTTGCTGCCTTCGCGCATACTGGCGTAGGTGCGGCTGGAGAGGATCTTCGCCAGGTAATTGGACAGGCCACCGACATTGCGCGAGATCGACATGTCGTTGTCGTTGAGGATCACCAACATGTTGGCATCCACTTCCGGCGCATGGTTGAGCGCTTCGAAGGCCATGCCGGCAGTCAACGCACCATCCCCGATCACGGCAATCGCTTTGCGATCGCTGTTTTGCAGACGGGCGGCAATCGCCATGCCCAGCGCGGCACTGATGGAGGTGCTGGAATGGCCGACGCCAAAGGTGTCGTACTCGCTTTCGGAGCGGCGCGGGAAGGCGGCCAGGCCGTCCTTCTGGCGCAGGCTGCCCATGCGCTCGCGACGGCCGGTGAGAATTTTATGCGGATACGCCTGATGGCCCACGTCCCACACCAGCCGGTCGTCCGGGGTGTCGAACACGTAATGCAGGGCGATCGTCAGCTCGATCACGCCCAGCCCGGCGCCGAAATGCCCACCGGTCTGGCCGACCGTATAGAGCAATTCCAGGCGCAACTCATCGGCCAGGGTTTCCAGCTCGGCTTCACCCAGTCGACGCAGGCCGTCCGGCGTGGCAGCGCGGTCGAGCAGGGGCGTGGACGGGCGTTTGCGGGGAATCTCTTGAAACGTCGTGGGCATCAGGCGAATCGTTATAGGTATAGAAGAGGCGGCAGTTTACCTCAAGCCGTGCAAACTGCCCACGCAGAGCGCCGAACTTGGCCGATATGCGGCGCAAATGGCCGCGGCTGTCAGTGGCGGCGCTCGACGATATACCGCGCCAGGTCGCGCAGTGGCTCGGCTGCCGCGTCGAAAGGTCGCAGAGCCTCCAGCGCCTGGTCGCGTAGCTCAATGGCGTACGCCTTGGCGGCTTCCAGCCCCAGCAGGGCCGGATAGGTCGGCTTGTCTCGTGCGATATCGGCGCCCTGGCGTTTACCGAGGGTGGCGGTATCGCTTTCCACGTCGAGAATATCGTCCTGTACCTGGAAGGCCAGGCCGATCGCGCGGGAATAGGTCTGCAGCGCCGCCAATTGCTCGGCGTCGGCACGGCCACTGGCCAGGGCGCCCAGCTGCACGGCGGCCTCAATCAGCGCACCGGTCTTGTGGCGATGCATGTGTTCGAGGGCTTTTTGATCGAGCTTGAGGCTGACCGAGCCCATGTCGATGGCCTGCCCGCCGACCATTCCAGCGGGGCCCGCGGCGTGGGCCAGGGCGGTGACCATGCGCAAGCGGATCTCGGCGTTGACACTGCTTAGCGTCGGGTCCAGCAAAGCGCTGAACGCCAGGCTCTGCAAGCCATCCCCGGCCAGAATTGCGTAGGCCTCATCGAAGGCTTTGTGGGTGGTGGGCTGGCCGCGACGCAGATCGTCGTCGTCCATCGCCGGCAGGTCGTCGTGTACCAGGGAATAGGCGTGAATTAACTCCACCGCACACGCCGCGCCATTGGCCTCGGCCGCCGGTGCGCCCAGGGCTTCACAGGCCGCATAGGCCAGCAACGGGCGCACCCGCTTGCCGCCATTCATCACGCTGTAACGCATGGCTTCATAGAGGCGCGTCATTTCCGGGCTTGGCGCCACAAACAAGGGCTCCAGCGCCGCATTCACCCGGGCTTGGCTACTGGCCTGATACGCGCTGATCATTCCGGCTGTTCCGCATCGAAAGGTTCTTCGGCCAACTCCCCATCACGCTCCAGCAACACCTGGACCTTCTGCTCCGCCTGCGCCAACGCGCTCTGACAGTCGCGGGTCAGGCCGATGCCTTGCTCAAACGCCGTCAACGAGTCTTCCAGCGACAACTCGCCGTTCTCCAGACGCTCGACCAGGGTTTGCAGGTCGGCGAGGGATTGTTCGAAATCGAGTGCAACTTTTTTGCGGGCCATGGCGGCAATTCCGGTAGACGGTAAACCGGCGCGACACTAGCAGACATGGGGGATTGGGGCAAATGAGTGGGGCTGTTACTGCTGGGTGGGGTGAGCCGAATAGAGGGGGTTATTCGGCTCATTTGGTGAGCCGATTGCGCGAGCTATTTCGCATGTTAGTGAAAAGAGGCGTCGATTCTTTCGACTTTTAGTTTGATAAAGTGGTCGTTGCATTCGGGGTGGTCGTAGTGTATGCCCTCGACATTAAGAGATGTGAAAGTCATTAAGATTTCATTGCGCAGGTGTCCGTAGAGTACATAGGAATAACCGCGATTTGTATGTCTTATCAGTGTTTTAGTTTCGTCAGTCCGTTCAATTTCGTAGTTTTCGGAAAGATTTAATGTGAGTTCTACGTCATACGTCTTACCCACTTCAAGTTCATAGGGGCAATAGCTGGCGAAGCAGTTTATAGTCGTTCCTTCGATGATCAGAGTCACGTCTTCTTCTATATGCTCGTTGAGTGCTACCACTTTTGCTTTTTTATAATTATTGGTTGTAAGGTGTGATGGTTTTGTCAGTGGCGTCGCCATTTATTACCCTCCAGAAGTCTTTCCCACTTTTGGTATGTAAGGTGGTTATGTTGCCAGCTGAATTCGTACCCGCGAATGCGAATTTGGCTTGGCCCGTTCTATTCGTTCCCATGAGTAAAACATATCCTGTTGTCGATTTGCTTTTGTAGAGGTAATTGATAGGAATTCCTTCGTTCACGACATGTCGTGCCGTCAGTAAATATTCATTGGGGGTCTCTACTCCGAATTCTGGCCCATGCTTTTCGTAATGCTCGTTTAGTTTTTGCTTGTTGGCAAACTCCGTTGGACGGGTTGTTACGGTTGGCTGGTTTGGTTCGCCTGTATTTATCTTAGCTGTATCTGCCGGCTCTTCAACGCCTGCCTGCGATTTGCATCCGTCCTCCCCAGGACATCTACTCAACCCTAGCGGATCCACCCAACCCGTAGGATTGGGCACGTACAGGTACCCATTGATCCCACCCGCCAACTTCACCGGATCCGGTGTCAGGTAACGTCCAATATCCGGATTGTAGTAGCGATGGCGGTTGTAGTGCAGGCCGCTTTCTTGATCGAAATACTGCCCTTGAAAACGCAGCGGATTGTCGATTTTGCCTGCGTCGAGCCGGGCGATCTGGCCGTAGGCGCGGTAGTGGGCGGACCAGACGATTTCGCCCTCGGGGCTGGTCAGTTCCTGCGGGGTGCCGAGGTGGTCGAGTTGGTAGTGGTAGGGCGTTGTGGCTTGTGGTCCGTAGCCTTCCAGCAGTGCTAATGGCCGGAAGCTTTCGGGCTCGTAGAGGTAACTGCGATGGCGTTCCGCATGGTGCTCGGCAATCAGCTTGTCGCCTTGCCAGAAAAATTCGGTGGTCTTGCCATCCACGGTTTTGCTGACACGTCGCCCAAACGGGTCATACCGATAGCTTGCGGTCTGCCCGTTGGGTTTGGTGAAGCCAATCAACCGATGCTGGCAGTCGTAGCGATATTCCGTGACGAGTTGATGACCCTTGCCGCGCCGTTCGCGGATCAGGTTGCCGAAGGCGTCGTAGTCGTAATGGCGGTCGCCCTGGATCATCAGGCGGTTGCCGGCAACGATGTCCGGGCCGGGGCGGTCTTGCATCAGCAGGTTGCCCGCCGGGTCGTGGGCGAAGCGTTCCTGCACGTCCTGGGAATGATCGGCGCGGGTCAGGCGGTTTAGCGGGTCGTAGCGGTAAAGGTGTTGGCCTTTGCGGGTGTCGTGCAGGCGCGTGAGGTTGCCGGATTTGTCGTAGTCGTACTGGCGCTGGTAAAGGTAGTTTTCCTGCTGTGTGACTGCATGGGCGTGCAGGCGGTTTTGGTCGTCGTAGTGATAGTGGCTGAGCAGTTGGCCTTGTTGGCGTTGGTGTTCGCGGCCGCTCTTGAATAGATGTGAGGTGAGCACGTCACCGTTGAGTTCGACGGTGGCGAGGTGGCCGCCCTTGTCGTGGTTGAAGGTGAGGCGGTTGTTGTCCGGCAGGCGCAGGTTTTTCAGCTGGCCGCAGGCGTCGTAGCCGTAGCGCAGGGTCCCCCAGCCCTGGTGTTCGGCGGTGAGGCGGTTTTGGCGGTCGTACTCGTAGGCCAATGCCCAGTGGCCGTCATCGACGCTCAGGAGATTGCCTTGGCGGTCGTAGGCATAAGCAATAACGCTGTCATCGGGCAGGGTTTTTCGTACGAGGCGTCCGGCGTAGTCGCGCTCGTAGCGGGTGATTAGCTGACTGTTATCGTCGCCGTATTCGGTCTTCTCCAGCAGGTTGCCGTTGAGGTCGTAGGCGTAGGCGGTGCGTTGGCCGTCGAAGCCGGTTTCCTGTTGGATCAGGCCGTTGGGGTGATAGTCGAGTTGGTAGGTTTCGCCAACTTCGTTTTCGATCTCGGTCAGCAGTAGCCGGGCGTTGTCGTAGCGGTACTTGACCTGGGTACCGTTGGCGTTGAGACGGCGACTGATCAGGTGCAGGCCGTCGGCGTATTCGTAGCGGGTGACGTGGCCGAGTTCATCGCGTTCGGCGATGATCTTGCCGTAGGGGTTGTAGCTGAATTCCCGGGTGGCGCCGCCGGGCAAAACGATGCGAATCAACCTACCGACGCTGTCCCATTCATAACCGGTCTGCGCGCCGTGTTCATCCTCGCGGGCAACTTGCCGCCCCATATCGTCATAGCGATAACGCTGGATCCCGCCATTGGGCAATTGCTCCTCCAGCAACTGCCCACGCTCATTCCACACCAGCCGATGGCAACTATGATCCGGGTACCAAACCCCGGTCAGTTTCCCGTGTTTGTTGTAGCTGTAGTCAGTCGAATGACCATCCGGATCAGTTTTGCGGATGACATCGCCTTGCTCATTCCGCTCGTATTTCCAGACCGCCTCCCCACGCCTGACAACCCGAACAAAACCGTTGTCATGTTCGTAGGAAGTCGGCTCATCATCCCCCGGAAACAACGCCACCAAGCGTCCGGCGTCGTCGTATTGATAGGCCGTCACCGCGCCCATCGGGTCTTGCTCGACGGTCAGCCGGCCCTTGGCATCGTAGGATTTGAAATGCTGCGCGCCGTCCGGAGCGATGCGCTGCACCAAGCGCGCGCGGTCGTCATGGACATACACTTCCTGGCTGCCATCGACGTTATGCACGGTGACGTGGCCGTCATTGCCCCAGGTATAGCGCGTGTCCATCTGCGAAAAACTCGCCCAATGCCGCACGCAACGCGCCGCCTTGCCAGAACGCTCCCACTCCCAAAAGAAACTCGCCCCACCGGCTAACTGCCGCTCGACAATGACGTGCTGATCGTCGTACCGATAACGCTCGCTTTCACCGACGGCATTGGTCGCACACACCAGTCGTCCAGCTTCGTCATAGGCGTAGGAAACGATGTTCTGCTCGGTTTCCCAAACGTAGGGCTCACGCCCTTTGGCGCGATGAACCTGGTAGTCCACCGCGACGATGCGATCCCGCTCATAGCGCAGCAGCAATGAACGGCCAGCGCCGTTATCCAGCCGCTCAATCCGTCCGGAACGATCACGGAAAATGCGCAGGCGGTTGTCATACGCATCGCTGATGGAAACCAAGACACCGTCGCGAAAGTGATAAAACCGCGACGCCTGGGCCAGCACCAGTTCATCAGGAGCCGAGCCTAAATAGATCGCCGCTTCGGCCAGGCTATTGGTAATCGCCGGTCGAGCAACTGTGGGCAAGGGCAGGGTAGTCGAGCGGTTCTCATGGTCGGTCCACACCACCGAATCGCCCGACACCGCAAGCCGGTGGGCCAGCCCATGAGTCCAGCCAAACCCCAACCCACAATCAAGTTCCACCGCACTGGTGCGATAAAGCCGCGTCCACTCAAACGGCAAAACCCCGTCCAGCGCGCCGTCGGTAAGGGTGAGCAATTCCTCGCCGGTGACCATCGACACCGGGCAGCCGTGAGTGACCGTTTTATCCGCTGGCGCCGCCGCATCCCCTTTCGGGTTCGAAGCCACGGCACGCACATCGTCCACACGCTCTTTCTGCGTCAGCACCGCGTTCTGCCGCGCCCGCCAGCGCATCTGCATTGTGCCTTGTTTCACCCAGCCGACCACACCGCGAACCGCCACCGCTTTATAACGGTCGACCGCCTGCATGAACTTGGTGAGAATCGCCAGCACCCCCTTCACGAAGCCCACGGCAGCCTTAAGAATTTGTGCGCCATGCTTGACCAGGCGAACGCTCAAATACGCCACGCCCGCCGCCGGCAACGCGATGGTCAACACCGCGCCAATCACCAGGTCAATCAGCAACGACACCATAAAACCTGCGGCCGCTTGCGCAACTTCATTGGGCGGTAACGCGTCCAGCCAGATCATGGCGATGCGCAGTAACAGGTACAGCGCCGCTTCATCAGTGGCGAGCAACATCGCCTGTTCCATGACCTTGGGCGCATCGGTGGCGATCTGCGCCAACTTGGCCGCCTCGCTACCCAGTTGCTCGACGTAATTCAGCGGATCTTCAAGAATCGCCTGCACCAGCTTGATGCTGTCCCACACATCCGTGATCGCCGCCCAACTGCCCGCCAGCACGCCGCTGCCAATCGCGCTGACAGTAGAGCGTTCCCAGTGGGGTTTGAAGTCTTTCCACTGTGACCGAAGCCACTGTTCCAAGTCCGCCGTCAGCCCTGCATAGGAGGCAAACAAGGCCTCCACTTGCTCCGCCGAAACGCCGCCCTGAACCCGCACCTCATAGCGCCCGCCAGCAGCGCAGTAGTGCGAGCCCTTGCCGTGCTTATCAAGCATCACCCGCGTGGAGCTGCCGTCATCCAGGCCGATCACCTCAACCGGGATATCGCCAATTGGTACGTCATACGCTGATTCGAATTTGCTCTCGATCTCCAGCACGCCACCCACCGGGCAACGGGCCACGGTGGAGAAATCTGCATCGGTAATGCTCACCGAACGCTGCGAATCCCCAACCCGCAACACCCTGTCCATGCCCAGCAACGACGGCATATCCGCTGCATGGCTGACCGAATCCAGTGCACGGGAATACCAGGCGCCCATCTGCTGGCGGTACTCCACCAGGCTCTGATGGAAGCCATCCAGCTCATGTTCGATAGCGGCAATGTGGGCAGCGTGGGTCATCCATGACGTCTCGACAGAAGGCAAGGCGTCGGAGTCTGCCGCAGCGAAAAGCGGCTGGATGAACGGTTTGGAAAATCAGATTGCCCTTACACGGGGCTCGCAAAAGTCAGCGGCAACTCATGCGTAAGGGCTACTTCAAATGGCGACACTACTGATTGACGAGCAGTGCCCTTGGGCGTCTTTCAGTTGGGTTTCAAACTCAATCAAGCCCGCCTGCATCCGTTGCAACACGGCGATTTGCGCGGCCAGCGCGTGCTTCTTGTTGGTGATGGCTTGGTCCGCCCTGTCCCAGGGAAAGGCGTCACCGTCGTACCCCAGCAAAATCTCCTGCAACTCCTTGAGTTTGAACCCGAGCTGCTGGGCGCATTTGATAAAGGTCAGTCGCTCTACGCTCTGCGTCGTATAAACGCGATAGCCGCCAAGGCGTCGCGGCTCGGGCATCAACCCAATCGCCTCATAGTGACGAATCGCCTTGATGGTCGTGCCGGACAACTGCGCGGCTTTGCCGATGTACATGAAAATTCCCTTTCTCAAATAATGCGCCGGCCTGTTTCAGCCACTTGGCCCGCTGCGTCAGCGTAGCGCCCAGCACCGGCCCGAACAGAAGGGTCTTGCTCGGCGTGATGCCGCACAGCGCCAGCGTGGTGCGACGCATCTGGTGGATGGCCGGCATGCGGTAGACCCAGCGGTAATACCACGACGGCGTGTCCAGGGTCACTAACAAGTGCGCGCTTCGGCCCTTGAGTAGCTTGTCAGGGAAGGCCTTGCCTGCGCGGTATTTGAAGGCGAAGCCGGGTAGGAAAACTCGGTCGATAAAGCCTTTCATCAGTGCCGGGATACCGCCCCACCAAACAGGGAAAACCCATGTGAGGTGCTCGGCCCAATGGATGTCGGCTTGGGCGCTGAGCAAGTCGGGTTCCAGTGTTTGAGCCTGGGTATAACCGTGGTGAAGAATCGGGTCGAATCTGAGGTTGCCTAACTGCAGGATGCGTACTTCGTGACCTGCCGTTTTCGCAGCGTGGATATAGGTCTGCGCCATGGCTGAACAAAAACTATCGGTGGACGGATGGCCGAGAATGACCAGGATGCGCTGACTCATGCTGAAGGCTCCTGAAATGGGCGTTCAGGGTAGGGGGTGCCGTATAGGGGAGAGTCAAGGGCCACAGCCAGTGCCAGCAGGACCTTTCTGCAAGGTACGCAGGACGCGTCCGAGAGTACTCATGAGCGCTTGTGACGGCACAGCGGGCTAACTAGCCTGCTGAAAACACAAGAGTAAAAAGGCATGAGCGAGACCTCCATCGGGTTGACGGCACCTCCAGAGGGCTACAGTGATTGGCTGACAGACCTCAAGGGCCGTATCCATAACGCACAGCAGCGTGCGTCAATCGCGGTCAATCGTGAACTGGTGCTGCTCTACTGGCAGATCGGCCGCGATATTTTGACCCGTCAGAACGATCAAGGCTGGGGTAGCAAAGTGATCGATCGCCTTGCGCAGGATCTGCGGGCGGCCTTTCCAGACATCAAGGGTTTTTCGCCGCGCAATCTGAAGTACATGCGTGCTTTTGCCGAGGCGTGGCCGGATTCTGAATTTGTGCAACAAGCTGCTGCACAATTGCCCTGGGGTCACAACCTAGTGTTGCTCGATAAGCTTCCGGGCCCCGAAACACGTCGTTGGTACATTCTCCAGGCCGTTAAACACAGCTGGTCGCGCAACACGCTGATGATGCACATTGAAAACCGCTTGCTGGAACGCAGTGGCAAGGCTGTCAGCAACTTCGAAAGTCATCTGCCCAAGGCTCAATCCGACCTGGCTCGCGAATCCCTCAAGGACCCTTACCGCTTTGACTTCCTCAGCCTGGGCCTGAACGCGCAAGAACGTGATATCGAAAACGCCCTGATCAAGCATGTCACCGACTTCTTATTGGAATTGGGCGCAGGCTTTGCCTTCGTAGGCCGGCAAGTGCTGCTGAATGTGGGCGGTGACGAATTCTTCATCGACCTGCTGTTCTATCATTTGAAGCTGCGTTGCTACGTGGTGATCGAACTCAAGGCTGGCAAGTTCAAACCCGAACACCTGGGCAAACTGAGCTTCTACCTCGCAGCTGTGGATGCCGAGATAAAGCACCCACAGGATGGCCCGACGATTGGTCTGTTGTTGTGCAAAGGTAAAAATGAGGTGGTGGCTGAATATGCACTGCGCGATAACAACCGACCTATCGGCGTGGCGGAATATCAATTGGTGGAATCTTTGCCCGCAGAATTGCAAACCAGTTTGCCGAGTATTGAGCAGATCGAACGGGAGTTGGCGGGCTAGGGGCGGGCAAGCAACGGAAAAAGCCTGCTTTTCAGGGCAGGCTTATCATTACGCTGGGTTTGCTTATTTCTGCTGGGCCGTCAGCGCCGCATACCCGTTCATCAAGTTACGATAGTTGGGAATCCGCTGGGACAACAGGTTACCCAGGCCTTCGATATCGTTGCGCCAGTCGCGGTGCAACTCACACGCCACCGAGAACCAGTTCATCAATTGCGCACCGGCCTGCGTCATCCGGCTCCACGCCGCTTGCTGCACCGTGGTATTGAACGTGCCGGAAGCATCGGTCACCACAAACACCTCAAACCCTTCCGCCAGTGCCGACAAGGTCGGGAACGCCACGCACACATCCGTTACCACGCCGGCAATGATGATCTGTTTGCGCCCGGTGGCCTTGATCGCCTTGACGAAATCCTCGTTGTCCCAAGCGTTGATCTGACCAGGGCGAGCGATATACGGCGCATCCGGGAACATCTCCTTCAACTCCGGCACCAGCGGGCCGTTGGGGCCTTGCTCGAAGCTGGTAGTGAGGATGGTCGGCAGGTTGAAGAACTTGGCCAGGTCAGCCAGGGCCAGCACGTTGTTCTTGAACTCGTTGGGCGAGAAGTCCTGCACCAGGGAGATCAAGCCGGTTTGGTGGTCGACCAGCAGAACGATGGCGTCGTCTTTGTTCAAGCGGTTGTAGGTTGCAGTGCTCATGGTTGAATCCTTTTTTGTTTAGGTTGGTTGGGCGTTGCGTTCAACATGGGCACAGATTAATAGGTGGTTGATGAGGGATAAATCGGGCGAAAGGAGTCTTACTGTCAACTTAAAGTGGACAATTGGTGGCGCCCGATTTCAGGCCTCCGGATTGCTGTGCAGAACAGGAGTGAATTGCCTGATTTTGAGTAGCCAGCAGGTCCGATCCCTTTCATTTGCAGGACGTTTCCTAGAGAATCCCAACCGCTTGCGCCAGCGGAATTGGGTGACTAGGCTGCTGACCGTCACTGCTGATTCAGTGATCGGGTTTAGTCGCCCGGACCTCGCTAGGCGCACGCGCCACCCCAAAGACAGGTGTCTTCTCGCCTGCACTTTATGGTGGCTGTGCGCAGGGCACCTTCGGGTGCGCCGGTGCCTAGCGGCCGGTCGACTAACCTGCGTACAGCCGCCACCTCTGCTCGTTTAGTCGCGAAATGATGGTGGTATCCACTTACTGCTAGGAGTTTTGCTATGGATAACGTTCGTTCAGATTCGCTGTCGTCACACACGACCAACCCATTCACGGTCAATGAAGATCTGAGCTTTGAGGATGCCTGGGTGCAGGTGGCTGAGCTGCTGCATTGTGCGCTGGCTACGTCCCAGGTGATCGGCGAGTCAGTGGCTGCGCCGCAGAGGGCGGTGATGCATTTGGTGGAGATGGCGAAGATGGTGGCGGATCGGGCTGTGGAGTGTTTGCAGCCTAAATGACGCTTATTGAAAGGGGGTAGGATACCTGCCTGCCTTCGTTGACGGTTCAATTGTCCAGCGGCTGTTGGACAATTGAACTGCATTCTTACAGACATTAAAAAGCCGGCTTGTGGCCGGCTTCTCGCTGACTGCCTCAGCTTGTTTTTGACAAACCTCAGCAGCCTTCAAATCGCTCAGCCAACATCGCGTCTGGCTGAATAGTAGGGGCATCCGCGGGAACTCCTCCGCTTCGCCTGACAGGGCAAATCGCTAAGCCATTCCCCTGCCAAATGTGCGGCGCATGATACCCACATTCACTTCAGTTGCCCACCTCCGGTTCCGATTTAGAGCCTTCCCAGCCCAGCAGGTGTTCATCCAGCGGCACCGGTGGGCGGCGGTTGTTGAGGGTGGACCACCAGAATACCCAGCCGACGATCTTGAAGCTTTGTTCAAAGCGTTCTTCGTGGTTGAGGTATTCGTCCGGGTGTTCGCTGGCGTTGTGGCTGCGCAGGCGCAGGCCGCCGCCGGGGCGGTTGTAGAGGTATTTGATGCGCAGCATGCCGTCGTGTTCGACGGCGTAGATTTCGCCGTCGATGATTTGGGTGCGGCCTCGGTCGATGGCGAGGGTGGCGCCTTGTTGGATGATGTCGATCATGCTGTTGTCGACCATGTAGGCGCCTATCGCGCGGTCGGGGTGGACGTTGAGGGTTTGCAGGTTGTGCCGGGAGACGCGGATGCGTTCGCTTGAGGTGAATGTGGGGTGGAGGGGGATCTCCACGTCGGTTGTTTCCGGGCGGCAGGCGGGGCCTGTGAGGTATTTGCCGGTGTCTTCGCGAGTGGGCAGTAGTTTCCTGGTGTCGGGGCCTTCCAACAGGTAGTTGGCGGGCGGGTGTTTGGGGCCTCGGCCGTCGCTTAACCAGCGACTTGAGACGCACAGCAACTCTGCGATCTCGTTGAGTCGGCCCATGGGAACGCCGCGTTTGAACCAGTTGTTCACGTGTTGAGGCGTGACGCCGCGGTTCTTGGCGAAGTCGGAGGCGGAAAGATTAACTTCCCGTAGTAGCGCTTTTAAACGATCACCTGATGTATTCATAAACGCAGAGTTTACTGGCCGGAAAAACTAATCAAATAAACCATGCGTTGAATTGCATATGTAGGATTTTGCTTAGTTGTGGCTTGATCTTTCAGGTGCGCAACTTATATAAACTTTCTAAAATAAACGTTGAACTTGATGTTTAATCTTGCCCATAAAAAAGCCCCGAACTAACGGGGCTTTTTTATTTGCCGAAGCAATGAGGCGCGGGTATCAGCCTTTGTAGGCGGCCACCGACTTCATGATCTCGGCGCGGGCGGCGTCTGCGTTGCCCCAACCGTCGATCTTCACCCATTTGCCTTTTTCGAGGTCTTTGTAGTTCTCGAAGAAGTGCTTGATCTGTTCCAGCAGCAGTGGCGGCAGGTCGGTGTATTCCTTCACGTCCACGTACAGCTGGGACAGCTTGTCGTGTGGCACTGCGATGACTTTGGCATCGCCGCCGCCGTCGTCGGTCATGTTCAGGATGCCGACTGGACGGGCGCGGATAACCGAGCCTGGGGTAACCGGGTAAGGGGTCACGACCAGCACGTCGAGGGGGTCACCGTCGTCAGCCAGGGTGTTGGGGATGAAACCGTAGTTGGCCGGGTAGAACATCGGGGTGGCCATGAAACGGTCAACGAACAGGCAGTCGCTGTCTTTGTCGATTTCGTATTTGATCGGCGCGTGGTTGGCCGGAATTTCGATGGCGACGTAGATGTCGTTCGGCAGGTCTTTGCCAGCCGGAATCTTGCTGTAGCTCATTGGGCGTTGCCCCCGTTAGTTGGCCATATGACATGGCCGGATTGGCCTAAAAGTGGCGGCGATTATAGGCATATTCTGACGCCGATGCCATGCGCCAAGCGTCGTACGGTCATTCGCCCTGTGGCGAGTAGCGCGGGTCGCTGGCTTGCAGTTGAGTCAGGCGGGCCAGGGGATCCTGGCGATAAAAGCGGCTGAGTTGGGCGTACACCTGTGGATAACTGTTGACCAGTAAATCCGGGGCGCTGAAGAAATACTCGCTGGTGACGGCAAAGAACTCCGCCGGGTTTTCCGCGGCGTAGGGGTCTATCTCGGTCTCGGCGTCCGGGTTGGCGTCCAACTGGCGATTGAGGTCATCGAAGGCGCCTTGCATGACGCTGGCCCAGTCCTGCACGCGCATGTCGTGGTGCAGCGGTGGCAGGCCGTTGGCGTCGCCGTTGAGCATGTCGAGCTTGTGCGCCAGTTCATGGATGACCAGGTTGTAGCCTTCCCATTGGCCGCTGGCGAGCACGCCGGGCCAGGCGAGGATCACCGGGCCCTGTTGCCAGGCTTCGCCGCTGTGTTCACCGTCCCACTCGTGTTCGACGCCGCTGGCATCGCGATGGCGCTGGGGGCTGAGGAAGTCGTCGGGGTACAGCACGATTTCGTGGAAGCCCTGATACCAGTCAAGGTCGCCCAGGTTCATCAACGGCAATTGCGCCTGGGCGGCGAGCAGCAGGCGTTGTTCCTGGTGCAGGTCGACGCCGGGCAGGGCGGTGAGGTGTTTTTCACTGAGGAACACCACGCAGGCTTCGCGCAGCCACTGGTCTTGCTCCGGCGTGATGCCGTCGAGGAAGGTCAGGTGGTGGCGCACCCGTTGCCAGGTGTCATCGGCAATCGGGTGCTTGGCCAGCAGGCGCCGGCGACGCCAGGCGCTGAGGGACCACACGGGCAATCAGTGCGGGTTGGCTTCGGAGGACGTGCGGCCAAAGCGGCTGCGCACCACGCCAATAATCATCGGCACCAGGGACAGCAGGATGATGAACACCACCAGCAGCGACAGGTTTTTCTTGATGAAGGGCACGTTGCCGAAGAAGTAGCCCAGGGTTACCAGGCCACCGACCCAGAGGATGGTGCCGAGCACGCTGAACCCGAAAAAGCGCGGGTAGGGCATCTTGGCCACGCCGGCGACGAACGGCGCAAAGGTGCGCAGGATCGGCAGAAAACGCGCCAGGGTGACGGTCTTGCCACCGTGTTTGTCGTAGAAGTCGTGGGTTTTTTGCAGGTAGTCGCGGCGGAAGATCTTGGAGTTCGGGTTGCTGAACAAGCGCTCACCGGCCGTGCGCCCTATGACGTAGTTGGTGCTGTCGCCGAGGATCGCCGCCAGCATCAGCAGGCCGGCCAGCAGCACCGGGTCCATACCGCCACCGGCCGCTACGGCGCCGGCGATAAACAGCAACGAATCACCCGGCAGGAATGGCATGACCACCAGGCCGGTTTCGCAAAAAATCACCAGGAACAGAATGGCGTAGATCCACGGACCGTAATTGGTTACCAGCATGTCGAGGTAGACGTCGAGATGCAGGATAAGGTCGAGCGGGTTGAAATCCATGGATGGCACCTGTGTGAATAGCCCGACTCAGCGGGCTTGTGCGGAAGCTCAGGCAATAAGGCTACAAGTAATTGTCGCGGTTCTTACAACCCTGAAAGGTCGGCATTATACGGATTGAGAGGTGAAAAGCGTGTGGCTTTTGTAGCGGGGAGTGTCGCGAAATTGTGAAGGGGTTGGGCTTCAAGCCAGCTCCCACAAGGATATTGCGGTGTCTGGCTGACTGGTTTTCAGTCTTCGTTGATCGGCAGCACGTAGTTTTTGAACTCGGTGTCTTCACGAAAACCTATGGACTCATAGGTCTTCTGCGC
>NZ_JAEKCN010000019.1:0-93921 GCF_016405455.1 Pseudomonas sp. MF7453
CAGGCTGAAACCTTGGGCATGACCGATTTGAATGGTGGCGCGCTCTTCAACGCTGAGTTCGGAATAAGACATAGGGACAGCACCGTACCGGAAAGGTCAGGTGTTGCACTCAGTTTTCGCCGCCGCCCCCTTATTATCACTGCGAGGTGAATAGCTTTTCTGCCAATTGATTATGCCAATGCGATTCTCTTCGCCGAAGATTTCGTCCATGAGCATGCCAAGTCTAAATAGTTCCCTATGATCAATACAGATAGCCATAACCCCGCCTGGGGTTAGCATCTCACGCATCATCCAGATTCTGGGTGTCATGAAGCGCAACCATTTGCTGTGCTTGGACCCATCATCTTTAGGAACTACATCGCCGAGATCTGGATCGTTTGGATCCTTGTCCCACTTGTCGTTATAGCGGAAGTCCTCGCCGGTGTTGTACGGCGGGTCTGTTACTACAAGATCAACTTGACCACGATATTTATAGAGCGTGACCATCGCAGAAAGGTTTTCACCGTCCCAGATCTCATTCTCTGACTGGGCGGTTTCCTCTCCAAAGGATACTTTCTTGATAATACGATGCAGCTTCGGCTTGACCTGGCGGATGATCTGCCAGGGAGCAGCCCGCCCGGTGTAACTCATAACGATGCCATTCTTGCCAGCATCGGCAAGCGCCGCATCATGCTCCTGCAGCATACGGACCAAGGCGGCCCTCGGCAGTTGTTCGTAATCCATGCTTGCCCCTTGAATTCGTGCGGCGGCACCGAAAAGCTGAAAATTCTAGTACCGCTCGTGGATGCTTCACCATCCCTAGGGTGGCGAGTGTACTTGTGAACGTATTGATTTGGCTGTTAAACCGTTGAAAAAGACGGATCAACTGAGTTCCAAACGGGCTGCGTACTGGCTGGCAGATGCGAATCCGGCGCACGCCGCTCCCTTCTGGGCTCAAGCCCGCGAAGCGGGCATAAAGAACCCGGCCGAGGCCGGGATCCTTATGGGCTTATGGGCCGGCGTATTGGTCTGCCCAGTCCAAAGCCGGTGCCACGGGAGCTTGCACCTCCTGAGGCCAGGTTTTGGAGCCCACTGCAAATCGCCCGTAACCCATTAAAAGATAGCTGGGCATCCGACGAAAAGAGCACCAAGGCACCATTACCCTTGAGCTACAGCGCCGCTACGGGGCACCAGTTTGATTTCAACGCGGCGATTTTGGGCGCGACCCTCGGCGGTGTCGTTGGGGGCAATGGGCGAGCTGGAGCCTGCACCAAAGGTTTGCAGGCGCGAAGGATCGACGCCATTGCTGCGCAAAGAGAAAAAGGGGACTGATTTATGTGCGCCAGGCAAAGCTTGGTCGCCTGGGAATGACGGCGCAAGCCGTCACGAAATGGCGTAAGAAACCCAGCGGGTATGACCCCCGCCCGGTAAAGGTTAGCCACCGACCGGAAGCGAGTCTTGCGTGGTGACCGGGTAACCGGCGCTGCGAAGCGTAGACAGCAGAAAAGGGGATTTATTTTCCCTACTCTAAAACGGCCGCTGTTGGCCGATTGCTGCCTGTCGTGGACGACCGTTTAACTTCAAAGCCTGACTGGATTGCAAACTGCTGACACGCGTAGATTCTGTTTTCGACTCGTTTAATGCCGTCGATGCCAGGCCATAAACAGAGAGGAAACAACCGCTCGAAAATTCGAGCCATAGACTCTAGAGCCAGTGGGTAGTCGGAGTCATGTTCCTGCAACCATCAAATCCAGATTCTGCACCGCCGCTCCAGCGGCTCCCTTCCCAAGATTGTCAAACACCGCAGCCAACAAAACCTGCCCCGTCTCATCATTTTCACACACCACCAATCGCAAACTATCAGTCCCGTTAAGCGCCTGAGGATCAAGGCACGTCAACCCTTTGGCCTCCTGCATCGACATCACCTGTACATGGTCCGCATCGACGTAGTGCTGCATAAGACACGCATGCAACCGCACCGCATCCACGCCCGGCGCCAACAAGCGAAGTTGCAACGGTATGGTCAGCACGATCCCCTGCCGAAAAGCCCCATAAGCCGGCACAAACATCGGCCGCTCCATCAGACCGCTTTGCTGCTGAATCTCCGGAATATGTTTGTGTGCCAGCCCCAGACCATAAACCTGAAACGCGGGCGCCTGTGATGCGCCCTCTCCCTCATGCTCTTGCACGCCAACGCGCCCTTTTCCGGAATAGCCCGACACAGCATGAATGTTCGTCGGATAGTCCCTGGGCAGCAACCCGGCCTCCAGCAATGGGCGCAGCAGCCCTATCGCCCCCGTGGGATAGCAACCGGGATTGCTGACCCGCCGTGCCGTGGCGATGCGTTGGGCCTGCTGCGAGTTCATCTCCGCGAAACCATAGGTCCAGTCTGGATGGGTGCGGTGCGCCGAACTCGCATCGATCACCCGAACGGCGGGGTTTTCGATGCTCGCTACAGCGTCGCGTGCGGCTTGGTCGGGCAAGCAGAGAATCGCGATGTCGCAGGCGTTGATGATTTCGGCGCGACGTTGCGGATCCTTGCGATGTTCGGGGCTGAGCGTGATAAGCCGCAGATCGGTCCGGTCGCGTAGACGTTGATGGATTTGCAACCCGGTGGTGCCTTGGTCGCCGTCGATGAATATAAGAGGACTTGCCATGGAATGCTCTCGGACATAGGAAATCAGGAGTTCCAATCTTCAGTGAGGGGCTAAGATAGGAAAAGTTGAATTTCTAAACGATGAAATTCAGCTTTTCTGAACAAGGAGTGACTCATGCGCGAAATCAGCCTGGACCGTCTGCGCACGTTGGTGGCCATTGCCGACCTGGGTTCGTTTGCCGAGGCGGCCCGTGTGCTGCACCTCGCGCCACCCACGGTCAGTTTGCATATTGCCGACCTGGAGTCGCGGGTTGGCGGAAAGCTGTTGTCGCGCACACGTGGGCGCATTCAGCCTTCGGCGATTGGAGAAACGCTGGTGGAGCGCGCGCGGCGCCTGTTGGCGGATGCGGAGCAGGCGCTTGAGGACGTGGAGCGTCAGGTGCAGGGCTTGGCCGGGCGTGTGCGGCTGGGTGCCTCCACAGGGGCCATCGCACAGTTGATGCCGCAAGCTTTGGAGACGTTGGGCCAACGCCATCCCGCTATCGATGTGCAGGTCGCGGTGCTCACGTCGCAGGAAACTTTGAAGAAGCTTGCCGAGGGCTCTTTGGAGATCGGTCTGGTCGCGCTGCCACAGACCCCGGTGAAGGAATTGCGGATCGAGCCATGGCGGCGGGACCCGGTCATGGCCTTCTTGCCGGCTCGCTGGGAATGCCCGGATGTTGTGACCCCCGGTTGGCTGGCCGCCCAGCCATTAATTCTGAATGACAAAACTACTCGGCTTTCGCGCTTGACCTCGGAGTGGTTCGCCAGTGATGGACGGCAGCCCACGCCGCGTATTCAACTGAACTACAACGATGCGATCAAAAGCCTAGTGGCGGCCGGTTATGGTGCGACGTTGTTGCCGCATGAAGCCTCCACGCCATTGCCCGATACCAGGATCGTCATGCGGCCATTACAGCCCTTATTGTGGCGTCAACTTGGTATTGCCCACCGTGGTGGGGACGTCGAGCGGCCTACGCAACATGTGCTGGATGTGTTGTGGGGGTTGAGTGCGGGCTAGGGCGATGTTGTCAGAGAAAGGACCGCTTTCGACCCGGTCATACGGTGATTGAGGTCCCAGGCGTCAGCTACCGCACCTGAAGCCGTCGTTCATCGCTCCAAAGCCGGTGCCTGTCTCCGTTCGCCCAGGCCAGGGTGTCGTAGTACTTGTGCAGCAGCTCGGTAATGGCGGCGGTGTCGTCGGTCATGGGGTTTCCTTGGGGTTGGCGGTGAGGACTGCCTGGACGCGTGCTTGCAGCGCGGGCAGCACGTCTTGTTGGAACCAGGGGTTGCGCACCAGCCAGCGATTGTTGCGCGGGCTAGGGTGAGGCAGGGGGAACGCTTGCGGCCAGTGCTCGCGCCAGGCTTCGACCACCCGGGTGAGCGGCGTCTTGCCAGTACCGAGGTGGTAGTCCATGGCGTAGCTGCCCAGCACGATGACCAGCGACAGGCGCTCGAAACGCTGCATGAAGGCTTCGCGCCAGGCGGGGGGCGCACTCCGGGCGTAGCGGCAGGTCACCGCTTTTGCCGGTGCCCGGATAACAGAAGCCCATGGGCAGAATGGCGATGCGGGTAGGGTCGTAGAAGGTGTCGCGGTCCACGCCCAGCCAGGCGCGCAGACGCGCGCCGCTGGCGTCGTCGAAGGGCACGCCTGAGGCATGGACCCGGGCCCCCGGTGCTTGGCCGGCGATGAGGATGGGCGCACTCGGGTGAAACTGGAAGACCGGCTGCACGCCGTGTGGCAGATGCGGTGCGCAGCGCGTGCAGGCGCGGACGTCGGTCAGAAAGGCGTCGAGTGTCGGCATGGCGCGCTTCCGGAAAGGGTGGCTCGCGCAGGACGGAGGTGCCATCCTGCGCGAAGCGTAACCCGGCAGCAAGTCAGTGCTGGGTCAGTGTCGGATAGCCCTGGATGAATACGCGGTCGGTCTTGGCCGCCGGCACATGGCAGCCCATGCAGTCGGCTTCGTAGCTGACGGCGACATTCTTGGCGGGGGCGTCGGCCTTGAACAGCGCCCAGCCCCAGCCGTCGCCCCACAAGGGGTTGCTGGCGAAACGGCCTTTGGCGTCCTTGACCATCACGAACCACACGGCCGCATCGGAACCCCAGACCACAGGGTTGCCAGTGGTCATGGCGCTGGTTTCGAGCTTGCGGATCTCTTTCACCAGCGTGGCGCCGTCCAAGAACTTGCCGGTCTTGCGGTAGTGCTCGGCCGAGGCCTTTTCGGTGTACACATCGTGCAAGCCGCGAGAGGCGGATTTTTCGTCCAACACCGCATATGAGCCCAGGTGGACGAAGTTTGTGCGGAAGTCTGTGGGGCGGCTGATGCCGCCCTGGCTGTCCACATAGGGCGAAAAGTCGCCGGCCGTGACGGCCAGTGGCAGGACGAGGGCGCTGGCGAGCAGAGCGCCGGTGAGTGCGATTTTCATCGTGTTCTCCTTATATGCCTATGGAGATCAGACGGCGACCACGGGGAAATCCACCGTGGTGTCGGCGATGTGGTTGGTGTAGTTGGTGAGCGTGTTCAGCGCGACGTTGGCGATCACTTCCAGTATCAGGCCGTCGTCGAGCCCCGCGCGGCGGTAGTTGGCCATGGCGTCGGCCGACACCACGCCGCGTTGCTCGACCAGCGCGCGGGCAAAGCCGGCGATTGCATCGTCAAGTGCGTTGGCCGCCTGGCCGGTGCGGGCCGCGGCGATGGCCTCTGCCGACAGTCCGGCACCTTTGCCGATCAGGGTGTGTGCGCTCAGGCAATACTGGCAGCGATTGGCTTGACCGGCAGCGAGCGCAACGATCTCGCGCTGGGAGGCATTCAGGCGGCCGGTGCCCAGCGTTTCGGACAAGCCGAGGTAGCCATTGAGCGCCGCCGGCGCGTGGGCCAGCGTGGCGAACAGGTTCGGCACCATGCCAAGCTTGGCTTTGACGGCCTTGAGTGTGGCAGCGGTAGCGGCGTCAGCGGTGTCGATGGTCAGGGGGGCGATTTGGGTCATGTCTATCTCCGTAGTGGGTGAGGTGCAAGAGCACGTGGGCATGATCGCCCTTTGTTTGGTACGATATGGCACGTAAAGTATCAAATACGTAACCTATCGTCTTATATGGAGAGTGGAATGGCGGATCGACTGGCCGGCTTGCTCCGGCACTACTCGCTTTCGGCGCGCGTTTTTCACAGCGGCGCCTTCTGTGGGCAGCATCATTACGCGGCGCCGCATGGCTATATCCATCTGGTGCGGCGCGGCCCGATTACGGCGCGTTCGCCCGTGCATGAAGATCTGCTGGTTACCGAGCCGAGCCTGCTGTTTTATCCGCGCGTGGCGTCGCATCGTTTTGTCGCCGCCCCCGGCGATACCGCTGAGCGGTTGTGTGCGGAGGTCGACCTGGGCGCTTCGACGGGCAATCCGTTGGCCATGGCCTTGCCGTCGATGCTGCTGATTCCGTTGGCGGACTTGCCCGGCCTCGGGCCGACGCTAGAGTTGCTGTTTGCCGAAGCCGAGCGCGACCAGTGCGGTCGGCAGGCCGCCATCGACCGCTTGTGCGAGTTGCTACTGATCCAGTTGCTGCGTTATCTGATGGATGGGCGGCTTGGCGCCACCGGACTGCTGGCGGGCCTGGCCGACCCGAAACTCGCGCGCGCCATAACCGCCATGCACGATGCGCCGCAGACCGCGTGGTCGCTCGAGGCGCTGGCGGCGAAGGCGGGCATGTCACGCGCGCGCTTCGCCGCCGCGTTCAAGGACGCGGTGGGCGTCACGCCGGGCGACTATCTGGCCGACTGGCGGATGAACGTCAGTTGCACCCTGCTCAAGCAGGGGCGGCCGGTGGCGGTGGTGGCCGACCGCGTCGGCTACGGCAGCCCGAACGCTCTGGCGCGCGCCTTCCGCGTGCGCATGGGCTGCGCCCCGCGCGACTGGCTGGCGCAGCAGCGCGGTGACGCGGCGCTCAGCGGTTCGTGAGTTTGAGTTCGATTCGCCGGTTCTTGGCGTAGGCGGCGCCGGTGTTGCGCTCGTCGAGCGGGTGAAATTCGCATCACGCCGGAACAACTGGCGGAACTCCAGGTGGCGATCCGTCAACGGCTGGTCAGTCTGTTCGTGCGGCGCGGCCGGCTGGACAAGGCTGAGTCAGTGGCGCAGGTAGCTGGATGACGCTGTCCCGCCCTGAGCCGACGCTCACAGGCGGGGATTTCCAGTGTCGTCATTGTCGGCTATTGGCCGGCAGCAGCCCGTCGTTGCCTGATGGATCCAACCCCTCCGCTGCTATAGTGCAGTCGGCTTCTGACGTTCAGTGCAGCCGTCTTCTGAAAACGACAGGTTGAACGCCAAAGAGGGGGCGGGAGCGCTGCAACCGGAGCAGCGTCAGAGCCTCCAGAATCGCCCACACAACGCGGAAGCTGTCAGTCAGGGGGCAAGCCTACCTTGGCACCAGAAACGCGCCCAGGAGGCCGCAGGGGGCGATTTTGGCCGCTGCAACTGTCCAACCTTGGCCGGGCCTCGCCGGGCCGAGTGGGGCGGCCTTCGACCAGGGCGGGCCGGCGACCGTCCGTCGGGCATGGAGGGGACGATAGAGAAAACGGACAAAATCGTACGCTAAGCGTGCGGCCTGTCAGGTTGAGGCCCTAGAGGTTGCAGGCGAGTCGTCAGAAAATGCTGGAATCGGCCCTATTCTGACACTGCCCAAGGTTCCGGCCTGACGCCCAGTTAGGGCATAGCCTAGATTGACATGCGCGATGCAACCCTTAACTTGCTTGCACCTATCGTTTCCATGCTAGCTTTATCGTAACGCTAAAGAAATTGGGCTTAATGCCGAATACAATAAAATAAAACAGCCAACCCTTGAGGCTCTTATGCGCCAGAATTTACCAGTGACGGGTCGAAACTTAGAACTCCCAAAAGATACCAATATTCTTTCGACTACCTCCCCTCAAAGCCATATCACGCACATTAATCCTGACTTCATTAAAATCAGTGGTTTCACTGAGGAAGAACTATTAGGCCAGCCTCACAACATCGTAAGACACCCAGATATGCCGCCTGCTGCATTTGAGCATATGTGGAGTACATTAAAATCTGGCCGCTCATGGATGGGGCTAATAAAAAATCGCTGTAAAAATGGCGACCACTATTGGGTAAGTGCTTATGTAACGCCAATAGCTAAGAATGGTTCGATTGTTGAATACCAGTCTGTAAGGACCAAGCCTGAACCTGAGCAGGTTTTGGCTGCGGAAAAATTATATGCTCAATTGAGAAGCGGGAAGGCCGCGAGGCCGAAATGGGCTGCTAGCTTTTCCGTGAAAATACTCTTGCTCATATGGGGTAGTATTATATCAAGCGCAATGGCTGCCGGCATGCTTACTGATACATCAATAAGCAGCTTATTGTTAGCCCTGTATCGGCTAGCGCAACCGCTTCTTGAGAGCATAGCTCTTTATAGTTGGTAAATTAGCGATTTGCAGCCATGTGTCATATTGAGCTATACCCTAACTTGATGTCAAACAGGGCCGCGCCGCTTCGTCAGAATAGAGTCTGCTTTCCCATTTTTTGACACATGCCCGCGAAGGTTATAGATTTCAGCCTGACAGAAACGGGGTTTGAGGCGCAACGGAACAGAAAGTGCACTTAAGCCGCCTTCAACCAAGGAGACATCGTGCAGGGGCACCGCATCGGCTACGTCCGGGTCAGCAGCTTCGACCAGAACCCGGAACGCCAACTGGAACAGACCCAGGTGAGCAAGGTGTTCACCGACAAGGCATCCGGCAAGGACACCCAGCGCCCCCAGCTCGAAGCGCTGCTGAGCTTCGTCCGCGAGGGCGACACGGTGGTGGTGCACAGCATGGATCGCCTGGCCCGCAACCTCGACGACCTGCGCCGCCTGGTGCAGAAGCTGACCCAGCGCGGCGTGCGAATCGAGTTCTTGAAGGAGGGGCTGGTATTCACCGGCGAGGACTCGCCGATGGCCAACCTGATGCTGTCGGTAATGGGGGCCTTCGCTGAGTTCGAGCGCGCTCTGATCCGTGAGCGGCAGCGCGAGGGTATCGCCCTGGCCAAGCAGCGCGGCGCGTACCGGGGCCGCAAGAAGGCCCTGTCCGACGAGCAGACTGTTACCCTGCGGCAGCGGGCGGCGGCAGGTGAGCCCAAGGCGCAGCTCGCCCGCGAGTTCAACATCAGCCGCGAAACTCTCTACCAGTACCTCCGCACGGACGACTGACACATGCCGCGTCGCTTGATCCTCTCGGCCACGGAGCGGGACACCCTGCTCGCGCTGCCGGAAAGCCAGGATGACCTGATCCGCTACTACACCTTCAACGATTCCGACCTGTCACTGATCCGCCAGCGGCGCGGCGACGCCAACCGTCTGGGCTTTGCGGTGCAACTCTGCCTGCTGCGCTACCCCGGCTATGCGTTGGGCACTGACAGCGAGCTGCCCGAACTGGTCATCCTGTGGGTGGCCAAGCAAGTCCAGACCGATCCGGCGAGTTGGACGAAGTACGGCGAGCGCGATGTGACCCGTCGTGAGCACGCCCAGGAACTGCGCACCTACCTTCAACTGGCCCCGTTCGGCCTGTCCGACTTCCGCGCCCTGGTGCGCGAGCTGACCGAACGAGCCCAGCAGACCGACAAGGGCTTGCTGCTGGCCGGCCAGGCGCTGGAGAGCCTGCGGCAGAAGCGACGCATCCTGCCGGCGTTGAGCGTGATCGACCGGGCTTGCTCGGAGGCCATTGCACGGGCCAATCGGCGGGTCTACCGCGCCCTGGTCGAACCTCTCACCGACTCGCATCGGGCCAAGCTGGACGAGTTGCTTAAGCTCAAGGCCGGCAGCAGCATCACCTGGTTGACCTGGCTGCGGCAGGCACCGCTGAAACCCAACTCCCGCCACATGCTTGAGCACATCGAACGGCTGAAGACATTTCAGCTGGTGGACTTGCCCGAAGGCCTTGGCCGGCACATCCACCAGAACCGCCTGCTCAAGCTGGCCCGCGAGGGTGGGCAGATGACGCCCAAAGACCTTGGCAAGTTCGAGCCGCAGCGACGTTATGCGACCCTGGCCGCCGTGGTACTGGAGAGCACTGCAACCGTGATTGATGAGCTGGTGGATCTGCACGACCGCATCCTGGTCAAGCTGTTCAGCGTCGCGAAACACAAGCATCAGCAGCAGTTCCAGAAGCAGGGCAAGGCGATCAATGACAAAGTGCGCCTGTACTCCAAGATCGGCCAGGCGCTGCTGGAGGCAAAGGAAAGCGGCAGCGATCCCTACGCCGCCATCGAGGCGGTGATTCCCTGGGACGAGTTCACCGAGAGCGTCAGTGAGGCCGAGCTGCTGGCCCGGCCGGAGGGCTTCGACCACCTGCACCTGGTCGGCGAGAACTTCGCCACCCTGCGCCGCTACACGCCGGCCCTGCTGGAGGTACTGGAGCTGCGCGCCGCCCCGGCCGCGCAAGGCGTGCTGGCAGCCGTGCAGACCCTGCGCGAGATGAACGCCGACAACCTGCGCAAGGTGCCGGCCGATGCCCCCACTGCCTTCATCAAGCCGCGCTGGAAGCCGCTGGTGATCACCCTGGAAGGCCTCGACCGGCGCTTCTACGAAATCTGCGCGCTGTCCGAGCTGAAGAACGCCCTGCGCTCCGGCGACATCTGGGTCAAGGGCTCGCGGCAGTTCCGCGACTTCGACGACTACCTGTTGCCGGCCGAGAAGTTCGCCGCGCTCAAGCGGGAACAGGCCCTGCCGCTGGCGATCAACCCGAACAGCGACCAGTACCTGGAAGAGCGCTTGCAGCTGCTGGACGAGCAGTTGGCCACTGTCGCCCGCCTGGCCAAGGACAACGAGCTGCCCGATGCCATCCTCACCGAGTCCGGCCTGAAAATCACCCCGCTGGATGCGGCGGTGCCGGATCGGGCGCAGGCGCTGATCGACCAGACCAGTCAGTTACTGCCGCGCATCAAGATCACCGAACTGCTGATGGACGTGGACGATTGGACGGGCTTCAGCCGCCACTTCACCCACTTGAAGGACGGGGCCGAGGCCAAAGACCGGACGTTGCTGCTGTCCGCGATCCTCGGTGATGCAATCAACCTCGGACTGACCAAGATGGCCGAGTCGAGCCCCGGCCTGACCTACGCCAAGCTGTCCTGGCTACAAGCCTGGCATATCCGCGATGAAACCTATTCGGCGGCCTTGGCCGAGCTGGTCAATCACCAGTACCGCCATGCCTTCGCTGCCCATTGGGGCGACGGCACCACCTCATCCTCCGATGGCCAGCGCTTCCGCGCTGGCGGCCGGGGTGAGAGCACCGGGCACGTCAACCCGAAGTACGGCAGCGAGCCAGGACGGCTGTTCTACACCCACATCTCCGACCAATACGCGCCGTTCAGCACACGCGTGGTGAATGTCGGCGTCCGAGATTCCACCTATGTGCTCGACGGCCTGCTGTATCACGAGTCCGACCTGCGGATCGAGGAGCACTACACCGACACGGCCGGTTTCACCGATCACGTCTTCGCCCTGATGCACCTGCTGGGCTTCCGCTTCGCGCCACGCATCCGCGACCTCGGCGAAACCAAACTGTACGTGCCGCAGGGCGTGCAGGCCTACCCGACGCTGCGCCCGCTGATCGGTGGCACCCTGAACATCAAGCACGTGCGCGCTCATTGGGACGACATCCTGCGCCTGGCCAGCTCGATCAAGCAGGGCACCGTTACCGCCTCGCTGATGCTGCGCAAGCTCGGCAGCTATCCGCGTCAGAACGGCCTGGCTGTCGCCCTGCGCGAACTGGGCCGGATCGAACGCACGCTGTTCATCCTGGACTGGCTGCAAAGTGTTGAACTGCGCCGCCGCGTGCATGCCGGCCTGAACAAAGGTGAGGCGCGCAACTCGCTGGCCAGGGCGGTGTTCTTCAACCGCCTTGGGGAAATCAGGGATCGGAGCTTCGAGCAGCAGCGCTACCGGGCCAGCGGCCTCAACCTGGTGACGGCGGCTATCGTGCTGTGGAACACGGTGTACCTGGAACGCGCCACCCAGGGGTTGGTCGAGGCCGGCAAGCCGGTGGACGGCGAGCTGCTGCAATTCCTGTCGCCGCTGGGCTGGGAGCACATCAACCTAACCGGCGATTACGTCTGGCGGCAGAGCCGCAGACTGGAAGACGGGAAGTTTCGGCCCCTACGGATGCCCGGAAAACCTTAGCGTACGATTTTTTCCGAATTCTGCGGGCTCCCCATGTAGAAATAGATGCGAGCAACCGCTCCCTTTACTTGGTCGCGAGGCTCTGTCACCCGCTGCTGGAAATCTGTTCTGGTCGGGCAAGCGCCGTATTGCTTGGGTGTTGAGGGTAAAACGCCATAGCGAAAGTTGCTGCGATCAGCATTCACCTCGCCGACACTCACATCGAGGTTGTGCATGTCGGCTTCCATTTTGCGAAATACCGGATCGGTATCGATGCAGTTTTTGCGCCCCCCGTTCTGCCAACACTGCCGCTGGCTGCCGAAGGCGTATGCGGGCAAGACATGCTCCCATTCGATGCGCTGCGCGCGATTCTCCTGAGCGCGGACTTCGTACCCGCACGAGGCGAAGTCCACACGGCCTCCTGATCGCCCTACCCACTTCCAATTGCACCCACAGTAAAGATCGCCGGCTTCGCTGGTGTTGCGGTCGTAGTAGACTTTCTGGCGTAGCTCAACCTTGGCCTGCTCGAAGGTCGTAGGTGCTGAGGCCAGAGCGCAGTTAGACGTGGCCATCAGCATGGCCAAAAACATCATGGGGATCGATTTCACGGTCTTTTCCTTAAAACAAGGGTGGTTCCAGGCTATTCAGGGGAAAAAAAACCCAAGCAAGGCTTGGGTTTGAGCGCTGCTCGCAGTAGCTACCGCAGCGGTGTAAGAAGCTCGCCAATGCGACGAACTCTGCGAAAGATAATTTGCGCGATCGATTCATGGCCCGTGGCAATGACCCCAAACAACCCAGCCAGGAGAAGTGCCCAGAAGCTGTTGCGCTTCCAGTCGTTTGCCTCGGCCAAGGCACTCTGGCGATGCTGTTCTCGCGGCCGATCAAACTCGATCTCCCCCTCCGCTACCGTCCCGATGAGAGGGTTCTCTTCGAGGAATTCACGCCCGGCCTGGATGAACACTTTCAGTGCTTCTGCCTCTTCGGCGTGGGCAATGATCATTCTGCTGATGGCGCTGACCGTATCGCGTACACCTTGGGCATGACCTTCAGCTTCGGCCAGCAGTTGTTCCAGTGTTGACCTGGCGACTTGATAGCGAACCTGCTTTTCCACGGCTCCACCCAGAACCTTCTCGAACCAGGTCGGCTTCCGGGTAATCTGCTCCGGCGAGGCGTCGGCCATTTTCGAGAGGATTTCTGCGATTTTGGCCGCAAGCGCCGCCGCCGACCCGCTCTCCATGAGATCGGATAGTTGATCGATTTTGGCAGAGCTATCCGCTACGCCCCCGTACTCGCCGAGGCGAGCCGGGAAAGTAAACAACTCAGGGAGTACCTGCTGTTTGAGGTGGTCGATGCTGACCACTGAATGAGTCATGGCGGAAAATTTCTCCTTGGATTTGTTGGAGATCGTACCTGCCGTATTCCTTGGCGGGTTGTTATTTCAGACGCTTTTACCGACTGAAAGCGCAGCTCGAAGTCGTTGTATCGCGATCTCGAATTGACATCCTCCCCGGCCTAAGCGCCGGGGATTCCCTCTACAGGACGCTCATGTCCGAGCGCGAGAATGTTCCTGGCCGCGTTCTCGTCGCGGTCGTGAGTGACACCGCACTCACAGATCCATTCCCTTATTCCAAGCCCTGCGATACCTCTCGGCCTGCTGTCGGGCAATGCACCGCAACAGCTACAGGTTTGGGTGGTGTACGCCTCGTTCACAACCTTGAAGACGATGCCTGCGTGCGCGCATTTGTAGGCCAGCATCGTTTTCAGTTGACCCCAGCCGGCATCGAGCACCGACTTGGCCATCTTGGTTCTGACGAGTTTCTGCGGGCTGACATCGCCCACGATGATCGTGTTGCAGCGCTCGACCAGCGAGCGGCTGAATTTGTGCAAGGCATCCTTGCGCCGATTGGCGATCTTGGCGTGGATCGCCCGCACGCGAGCCTTCTTGCCGGCACGCTGGGCGCTCACCAGCTTGGGCTCAAGGTCGTGGTAGAAACGGCCATTCTCCAGCCGCTGCCCGTCGCTACAGGTGGCCACATCCTTCAGGCCCAGATCGATGCCAACGGCCCCTTGCCCCGTCGATAGCTGGGTTTCCAGCTCGACGACGACATTGAAATACCAGCGGCCACGAGCGTCTTCGCTGAAGCTGCCGGAGCGGAGGCGGTACTGGGCCAGCCCGTAGCTGTCCCAGACCTTGAAATAGTGACCGTTGTGGTAGACCTGGCCGTTCTTCCAACTGGCAGCCCCCGTGTTGAACGGCACCCACCCCAGCGACCGCCGCACACCGCCAGACTTGCGCCAGTTCAGCCGCGCCTTACGAGATTGTTTTCGCCGGGTGACGTACTCAGCCGCGACGTATTGCAGCGTCTGGCTGTGCAGGCCAAGTTCCTTACCTGCGCCCTTGGTATACGGATGCAGATCAAAGGCGGATAGAAACACCCCACGCTCACAGATTGAGCGATGGCTGAGTTCGTTCAGGTAGTTCCAGACGAGGTTGACCGACCGCGCCATCTGCCGCAGCAGCGGGGCGTGCTTGTCTCGAACGCGAACTTGGAGGGTCTTCGTATGGTTCATGATTTCAGCGTGCCATAGTTCTGGAATAACCCAAGGGCACCAACGTGACACGCACTACCCATCCCTCACTTGAGGTAAAGCGCAACCAGTACCACGTACAAGCGAACTGCTCCCTGCATGTGCAGAGAGGCAGGCCAATTGACAATCAGATCCATAAGCCAAAAACACGATTTCGCCAGCCGATCTTCGGGAGGTGTTGATTCCTCCAGGTGCTGCTTGAGTTCGTTGAACTGGATCTTGCTCCGCTGGAAATAACCTGTGTCCCGGCACATTTGAGCCAAGACCTGAAACTCTCTACGCTTCTCAATCAACATCGAGCGCATCTCAGTATCGTCCCGTTCCATCGTGGAAAGCAGGTCCCCCATGATGCTGTAAAACAGTTGCGCCTCGTACCTTGTGGCCTCGTTCATGACTCGCATACCTCTCTCCTTTGGCTTGTTGGGAATCGGGTTACCCGATAAGTAGGGAATTCCAAGCATGCAACAGCGAGTAAGGAAACCGGCGCGATTTCAGGCGTATTTTCCGCCCGAATACGAAGCTTCGACGCAATCACGAACGGTAAAATGGCTTAGGAGCGAGCCCAGGCCGGGCATATCTCTCTACGAGAAATCAAACACAACTAGAGACTTACTGACATGTCTAGCGAACACGATAAAGCTCTTCTTAAAACCGCACTCAGTTCGGCGAAAGCGTTACGGAAGTCCCTGGAAGCTCTTGTTACCGATGGGTCTCCATACCTCGGTGAGCTGGTCCTACTACAGGTAGATAGTGCGGATTTGATACTTCAGCGCCTTGCTCGGTGGGATCGATTATGCGCCTCGCACCTCGACGCTAACGACAGCGATAGCCCATCCCCGCCGGTGGCTGCTGGAAAAAAATGGAGCGTGGACGAGGAGGCTGAGATGTTGCGTCTTTGGCAAACGTACTTGATGTCAGCCGACTCAATTGCTGCTGAACTGGAGAGAACCGAAGGAGCAATCATTGCGCGGCTTGTCCATTTGGATATCTACCCTGACCGTGAATCTGCTCGTGAGGAAGATGAGCGCAGACGTTCAGCAATGGTCCTTTCCCGGCCAATCCATAGTCAAATGCAGTAATCCCCCGCCGCTTGAGCCCCCGCAAGCAACTGACTGCGACCTGCGAGTTTTGCGGGCAGATGAGTTTTGGTTTTGCGGCAGCGGACTGTGGGTGTGTCCTGGGCCAGCTCTTCCTGGAAGGGAAGAAGCTTGCATACCCCGGACGAGGCAAGCCGCGGGCCTCGAAATCAAGGGTTGCATCGTCAAGAGGGTGACTTTCTCATAGCGGCAAGACAGCAAAAAGCCCAGCACTTCTGCTGGGCTTTTTGCTGTTTAGGGGCGCTTGCTAGAACAACCTCGAATCAGGTGTGAAAAGTTCAACCTGAATAGTCGCGCTCTGTGCTTCTGGATGCCGAGGGTTGAACAGGTAGTTGACCGTGCTCGGTATGATAGCGCTGGGCACTGGCAGTAGCAGTGCGTTGCACTCATCAAGGAACTGGTTACCAATGCCTCTGGTGAGCTCGGTCTCTGCCGACCAACCAGCCGGCAGAATGGGCATCTGGGCTTGCGATACAGAGTCAGGCACTTCGATACGGAGAAGCTGCATCGTCGCCGGAAAATCCTCTGGATCAATTTCCAGATGAACAAGCACCTCGAGCATTGCTCCCGGCGGGCTGGTCGCGGTGTAGACGACCGGTCTGCCGGCCTGGTGCCAACGGCCGCTCACGCGCAAGCCGCCTGTCCCGCTCAAGTCAGCATATGAGCTGATCCGCCACAGAATCACAGAGCGAAGCCTTCGGCGATTTGCAGCAGCATCTCTTCAACCTGGCTTGTGCCTTGCTGAGTTGTGAGCAGTTGCATGGGCGTCAACCCAGAGAATCGTTCCTTAGGCTTGGAGAGCCATCGCTTGGCCTTGTCGGCGTCCCCAAAGATAGCCTCAGCCATCGCGGTGATGTGCGCCGATCGGAAGAGCCGGTCGCTTTCCTCGACAGTGAGGGGCTGATCGCGTTCGATCCGGTTTTTCAGGGTGCGCAGCGGGATAATCTGGTCTCGCTCCAGCGGGGTAACCACCCCCTCTTCAGTGAGCCTCATCAACCGCGCTGCGGAAAAGCCATGGCTGATTCTGGTGTGAATCTCGAAGTCGCTGGCAGACTCTGGGATCTCCAGCAGTATTTGTAAGCGCGCACGGTAAGCTGAATACCCGTGGTCGCGTAGGACTTCAGCAAGCATGATGGTTCTCCTATCCGGCGTTTCCCGGTTAGTATGCGGGAAACGCCGGAGGATGCAAGCTTACCGTTTGGGTGGCCCGGCTGGCGGTCGCCTGCCGGTAGAGATGGGGCGGTCACTTTCAACCCATCCAGGATGATGCTCGAGGAGCGCCTTTGGTGGGTCAGCCTACTGGCTGCTCTGGCCAAACATGTCTGCTTGTTGGTTCGCTGGATCTGTTTTCGGCTTGTTCAGCGGGTGGCCTAGCTGCCGGCGCACCTCGGCGAGCCACGCTTTGTAGGGAGTATTCTTGCGTGCTCCCCAAGGGTACGCCTCGGCAAGTGCCTTTCGGAGGGCCTGCTTGTCGCTTCGCCCTATGCGGCGAATTACCTCCCCAACAATCGGTGCTGCTCGATCTGCCCAGGACATGCCCTTTCCCTCAGCTGTCACGGCTGATGCGCCTCAGGCTGAAACTGAGCGACGTAGCCGAGCACGGCAGCAACCCGCAGGCCCGTCGCACTGCCCTTGTCGGTGCACTCGCGGTAGGCTTGGCCGCTCTGGACGATTTCGCCCAGCAGCTCGGCCGCGTCGTCCAGGTACTTCTCGGTTTCGTTGGTGTGCTCAATGAGCCGTTGGTGAGCCTGTTGCGACTCAACATGGCGCCGGGCCATGGCCTGGACGATTTCGAGCAAGCGATCGGTGCCAATTTCATCGGTATCGCCCAGGCAGTAGCGGTCGCCCACCTCCTGAGTACATTGGCAATCGTCGGTAAGTGCTTCCGAACTACCGACCCACCCGCAGAGAGTGCACTCGGAGGCATAGTAGCTCCCCTCTAGCGGCTTCTGCCCGATGCAGGATGGTATGCGTTCCTTCTTCTCAACGTTGCTCATGGCTGATTTCCTCGTTCAATTTGGCGATGGCCTCAGCATCTCACGAGGCCTCGGAAACCCAAGTACATCCCTGTTCAGCGATGCGTTGTGATCAGGACTTGGCAGGGAAAGGAGGGATATTTTTTCCTTTCGGGTCAGCCGCGGCATTCCACGACCACCACCCTGCCCCGCCGTACTCCCGATTGTACCAAGCCGTTTTGACGGCCTTCCGTTCCAGGTAGGCAGGTGTGCTCATGCCGAACACTTCCAGGGGGCAGTCCTTACCCGTGTCCAAAAGCCAGAAGTCAGGGAAAACCTCACTTTCATCAGCGTCGTAGCGAAGAGGTTTATCGAAGCTGCGGCCAGCGGCGTGGAGCATGGCCTCAATCACCCCTTCGTAATCTGAGTCGACAGGAATCCAACGCTCACTGACCTGCATCAGGGCCAGCTCAACGACATCTGCTTGCGAAAACGACTCGCCCTTCCTCGGCGTAACCTGAGCGATGGCGATAACTCGACTTCCGCGCTTCCAGGCGGAAAGTTCTCTCTCGAATCTGCGGGCGGCGGTTACCCAGACTGCCGGGGGCAAATTCAGCATGGGCATCCCGAAGGGCCCGGCCAGAGGCAATCTGCTGATGTCTCCAGAATGGCGCTCAGGGTTGTAGCGTGCCAGCGGCGATATCGCGACGAGTCGCAGATCCCGCGTGATTGCAGACTTGGCGATCGCCTGATTGCGAACCGCTCCCTTGCTGTCCTTTTGAGCAGCCAGCAGCAGCACTTCGCTCAACTTCATTCGGCTTGCGGCGACACGTTCCGCAGCCTGTAGAAGCGCGTAGTTCACAATGCCGCTATTGCGCTTGCCCTCCATTGCTGGATACCAGGTAGAGAGTCGGGACTCAGACCAAAGCAGGTGCAGAAGCCCAAGCAACGTCATAGCCGGCTTGCTCTTTCCAGGCGATCTTGTCACCGAGGTGCTTTCGCTTTCCTCGGATCGAGGGGCCTGGACTCGAATGCCTCGAGCCAGGCGCACGCGAATGCTGCCATCTTCGCCCTCCTCGACTACGCCAACGGCATACCCTTGCATACCGGAACGCTCCGGGGCCGGCGCGTAGTACCGACAATCGTTTGAGTGCTCATGACCTGTACCGGCGAACCGCGCCAGATGAAAACCATCGCTTTCTTCACGTCGCTTGATCGAGAGTTTTCGGGAACCGCTGCTTGGGCACTGGCAAATTGCATGAGTGCCGTAGGCCTTCTCCAAAACGATTTTCCAGTTTTTTGCGTACTGCTGATCGGTCTGGAACTCCGGCGAGTAACGTTTCCCAGAGATCAGTACGGGATATCGACGGTTGAGCATGATCTTTTCTCTCCTGATTCGGGTCAGGCAATTGCCCGCTGCCGGCGGGCATAGGCTGCTTCAGCACGGTTTGCTTCGATCTGTATATGCAGCCTGACCAGCAACTCATATCCGGACTTGGGGCTCATGAGCGCAATACCGAACAATTCGTCTGCTGGAATGCTCCCGCACTCCCCATGAAACCGGCCCTTTCGCTCAATCATGGAAAATATCCCTTCGAGGTATCCGGTCTCAACGGCCTCAGCAGAAAGGCTGGGGTTTTTCAGGTCGAAGATCTCTCCGGTTGGCCACGCCAGCCCATCAAGTGGGGGGAGGTTTTCCAGCGCCCAGTGACCAGTACGCATGACTGCACGCGCTATCTCGTAATGTTCCTGGTCAGTCTGATACCAGCTATCGACGGAAAGGAGCTGGTGGCGGGCCTGGTCAAGGCATTCGAGCTGCTTGGCGCGTGTAGCGCGCTCATCATCAGAAAGGCTGTCGAAGCCATCGATCCATACAGGGAGGATACGCAGCGCCTCCCATCGCAGCAGGCATCGCATCAGGGACGAGCGGGTACCGCTCATGACTACCTCGCCTGGTTCCAGTAGCTGATTGTGGCTGTTGTGCAGGCCGACGATGCAGTTTGCATGGAGCCAGCGGTTTCTCTGGATGAAGTCGTGAATCGCTTCAGGCTCGTGCTCAAGCGGATCTACGCCGTCGGGGATGCTGAATGCCTTGGGCGAGAGAGTGACCATTTGTCGGTCAGCGGAGTACGCCCTCATTTTGCCGAGGGCGCAGAGACTGCGGATTTTCATGAGAGCGAATCCTCCTGGTGTATTCGATCAGGAGGCTATCGCGGGAGGAGGAGAAGGAGATTCGTTTTCAGGACGCTGGAGCGTCGGAATTACTCACGTTGTCTTGCGGGCGGTACTCAGGCAAGCCGCAACCACCAAGCAGCTGGGGACGCTGACGAATAAATTCACCGTACCAGTGCTGACGGTGAACTTCATCGGAATGGTCGGGCCAGGCACCATGCACCATCCGATAGATCCGCATGAGGTAGTCGTCTTGCGTGGCCATGTGGCTGACGTGCCACGGGCATTCTGTGAATAGATTCGTTTGAGATTGGATCTGCTCAACCACCTCTCGATGTTCATCCAGTCGCTTGGAGATGTTTCGAGCAAACTGGAGTTGATCCCTAACAACTGCCACCCGAATGAAGCCCAAACGCTGGGCGATTGCATCGATCATCATTCTTTTCCTACTGAAGAGGGAGTATCGGGAGCCCGCAGAATTCGGGAAAATTCGTACGCTAAGGTTTTCGCGAGCCAAGGTTGGCTGGGTTTTCAATGACTTAGCGAACCATGGCTAGCGCCGGGCCTTTTCAAACGCGGCCGTGACGGTCTTGGCCAGCGAATCCATCATCGCCTTGCGCTGATTGAAGCGGCCATCAGGCAAATCGATGACCTCATAGGAGACGTGACTGCCGCCGAGCTGCGCAGGTTGCAGCACGATCCGTCCCAGCTCGCCCAGGGTGTCGTGACGCAGGTTGAAAGCAAACCGGCCACCTTCCAGCAGCTCACGCTCAGCCTTGATCTCTTTCGGAAACATAACGACCTCACACTTGGGATTTGAATGTCCAGGTCTCGCGAGTAATCGCGGCGATGGTGACGGCTAGAGCCTCGGACGGGCCGTCCGCGATCAGGCAGCGCTGCCAGGGCTCCGGCTCCATCGTCGGGGCCTTCGACTGCACGCGCACGGTGATGTACGCCTTGAAGCTCGGTGGCAATTCTTCTGCCTTGGCATCCCATTCAAGCCGGGAAGGCACTCCGCCATAGCGCAACTCAAGCAAACGCTTGGCGTCATCCAACCCCTGTGTTGGCTTCAGGCCCTGCGCCTGGGCCTGCATGCCGAGCAGCTTCATCACCTTGTGATCGAGGAAGTCAGAGCCAGTCCGGTTCTCGGGGCGCTGAAGTTCCTTGATCAGATCGCCCATGGCCCAGCGCACGTCGATGTGCGGTGAGCAGCGTTCAGTTGTGGCTTCCCGCACCGCCCACTCTTCACCGTTTGGTCGCTGAGCCCAGTACCACTTCTCAGTTTCGGTACGCTCGAAGTCTGGTTCCCAAGCTCCTTGGGAGCTCAGGCTTGGAGTGCTCGCGTCAACCAGCACCTGTACAGCGCCGCCCAGCGCGAAACCCGCGACGATGAACATCAATACCGTCTGGCTCATCTCAGCACTGCTCGCCGAGGATAAGAACTGCCGCAGGCCCTCGTAATCGCCCATGGCCCAAACCATCAGACCGTAGAGCGGCATCATGGGAGCGAGTTTCGCTCCACCGACTATTGCCTGCTGAACGTATGGGCCAATAAACGGCCGATCAGCACTGTCCTTTTTCCGAGTCAGGATGCTGCTTACTGTTGTACGCACCCGTTGCATCTTGAGTCCCCACATTGCACCAACTTCCTTCAAATTCGGCCCGTCAGGTATTTTTTCACATAGAAAATGTCACTAGGCATGTTCCAAACCAATGCCGTGCATCAGAAGGCCATCCATTGTCAGTGTCTGACGGTCTGACTGTATCCTCTATTGGAGGAGCAAGAATTGCGCCTTCCCTGCGGGCTCAGCCCCGAAGAACGGGGCTGGGATGTCGCGGGATTTTTTACCTATTCCAATGCGCTCCGACCAGTGCGGTCAGCCAATTCATTTCGGACAGCCTGGAGCTCGGCTACTTGGATCTCCACGCTATCCAGGGACGCATGCGGCGAGCCGCTTAGCAGCTTACGAATCAGCGAGCTGGCTTTGGCCGAACTGTTCAAGGCACGCTGCTCAAGGTCTTTTATTTCGCGGTTCATGGGACTTTCCTTGAATTCCTATTGATGGCCCGATGAATTGGCGGCCGGGATCGTTACTCATCGCCCTTTCAGGACAGACTGGTGCGATAGTTGGTGAGCGCATCCGCTGCTATCTGGGCAAGCTCGGAGTCGCGATCCATGATGCCTGTGGAGCCAGTTGCGATTTTCCCCAGGGCCTCGAGCAGCCCGGCAATCGCAGGGTTGGTGCGCAGCTTCTCCACCTCCTCCAACGCCATAGTCACATTCATGAATCCCAACGCCTTGGCTTTGCCCCATACCTCGTCGTACAGCTCGGCTTTGTAGCTCAGGCCAGAAATTACGCGCTCGGCGTCGGATTTGAACACCAGGGCATCATCGTTGATTGCATTGTCGAAGTTGATCCGATCGCTGCGGGTTTCGATGTAGGTCGTCTCTTCGTCGTAGCTCATCACTTCGATGGTGGCTACGACTTCAAGCTCCGGTTGGGCTTCGCTGGTTTGCTTGCTCATTACGCTTCCCTTGATCAGTTGATGTGGCCAGCATCCCATGGGTTGAAAAACTCCCAACCACGGACGGCTGGTGGATGAGCCAGAACGCCACGTCCGGCTCAACTGAGCAGGGTGATCAGCTCCGGAATTTCACCGGCTGTGTTCTGAGCTCGCGTACCACCACTGTTCCGGCGAGCTTGTCGTGCCACCCCTGCTTACGGCGATCGAATGCCGCCCAGAAGAAGCCAAGTCCCAGCGGTAGGGTCGACACTACATAGCCGAGGTACCGGCCGATGCACTGTCGAACGCTTGCGGTGTTGCCGCTTTCAGCGTCGAGCACCCGCAATTTCAGCGCCATCTTCCCCGGCGTAGCCTGGAGACGACGCCACAGAACTACCGTCAGGATCGCTGGCAGGACAAAGTTGATTGCAAAATCCGCTGGCCCTTGGATCAGCTTGTCGCTGCTGAAATAGCCCGTGCCATAGATCATCATCAGGAGCGGCAACTCCAGCAGCATGAAAAATATGCCGTCAACAATGCACGCCCCTGTTCTCGCCCAGAAACCCGCGTATTCAAGTTGTTCGTTCTGCATGAAAAATATTCCCTGTGATTGGTTGGCAAGCCACTGTGGCTTGGCCTGATGCTATCGGGCTGGGAACTAGGCCGGGCGCGTTTTCACGCTGGTTTTGTGCCTGAAATGGAGGTCGTCCAACAGCCTGTTGGACAAATTCGGCCCGGCTATTGGAGTTGGGTTTTCTGCGGACGCATTCACCCTGAAGGCTATCCAGTTCAATCGAGTCATTTGCATGAGCCAGAAAAACTCCAAAGAGCCACTGACCTTCACCGCTCGCTTGGTGAACTCCCATCACGGTTTTCAGGATTTCGATATCGACGGGCATCATGTGGTGCGGCGTGCCTGTGTTCCGAATTCGATCAAGAAGGGCGAGCACTTCAACGTCTATCACGGGGAAAGCTCGAAGTCGGGCGCTGTATGGACAGGGACGCTCGGTGACTCCCTCCGCAAATTTGCGCTTATCTGAGGGGTGCCTATGTGTTTCCCTCGTAAACCCAGTCTTGGCCGGTACAGCGCGACCAGGGCTAATTGGAGTCGGTGCTACCGGCAAGCCCGCATTGGTGCTGGCCGCGGCTTAGCTCCCGACCCGAAGTCATCTGGTATCGCCTGGAAGGCCCAGCTCATCGTAGCTTTTGAGCGCCGAGGCCACGATCCTCTGGCGTATCCCGTCCAGTGTCGGCTCAATGCTCATCGGATCATCAATGAAATTCGAGCCGAAGAAATCTCCCTGGAACATGTGAAGGACTGACCTATGACCCTGTATTTCGAGTGGATCGGAAGCCTCTGTGGCGTCCTCGGCGCGCTGATGATCTCCACCAATACCCGTGTTTCTCCGTGGGGATGGTGGCTATTCCTCGTGTCGAGCTTGAGCCTCTGCTGCTACGCCGTTCTCGCGCAGGCCTGGGGATTGTTGCTGCTGAATGGTTGTTTCGTTGCTACGAACATTACCGGGTTGATCCGCTGGTGGTACCCCGCTGTGTCTGCCATGCGTGCAACTTGCCATGCAGGCGTCAAGGGGTAAGCCGCTTGCTCGACCTTCGGCAGAGTGCGTGCTTGACGGCTTGGGTTTTGCGGAATGGTCGGCATGCTGGGGGCATTCATCACTGGGAGCCACCACATGCAACTATTCAACCCGATCCACAAGGCAGAGCTGATTTCTATCGTCGAAGAAGCGTCAGCCAAAGCAGCGAAGAATGCAGGCGTTGTCCAGGAGTTGGTTTTCCCGCACATCTACTTCGTTCTCAGCAAACGCCTCAGCGTAGTAGAAGGGGCATCGACTACTGCGGAGGCCAAAGATTCTACTCTGTTGGCTGCTCTCACTGAGGCCAAAAAAGCGCTTCAGGATTGCGTGTCGGTGATGAGCAACGACCTGGGGGGCTTAACGCTGATACAGCCGGAGCTTGAGGGGGCGCGCCAAGCCTTGGCGGCAGTTGAGGCGGTGTTTATTGGTCAGTAATTCTTTGTATCGTTGACATCCTCACTGCCCTGAAGGGCGAGGCTTATCGCGCAACACTGTTGAACCCCAAAAAACGGCGCTGACTCGAGCTTATTGGGCTACTCGAAACATACGCCTTCAAACCGCCTACACAGGGGCACACCTAGCCCGTCTGCCCCTAGATCGGTCGATTATTTCCCAAACCGCCTACGCGGCGGCATACAAACAGGGCTCACCTCCCATTTCCTGCTTATGCCTACAAGCCACCTAGACGGCGGCATACAAAAGCCGTCCGATGACGATGCCCCACTGGTTCTTATAAGCCGCCTAGACGGCGGCACATGTATCCCAGATACGCAAATTCCCGAGATCGTACCTTCAAGCCGCCCATACGGTGGCACACAGTTTCGCAGCCGTCTTCAACGATTCCGCAGCCTCAAGCCACCTACGCGGCGGCACACTGCTTGCAATCGTCAGTGCGCTGACTATCGCACCTTCAAGCCACCTACACGGCGGCACACAAAACATGCTCACACTACCTCTCTTGCTTATGCCTTCAAGCCACCTACACGGCGGCACACGAATGGATAGCTTTGCCCTTGGCAGCCAGCCTCCTTCAAGCCACCTACACGGCGGCACACCACCCAAGGCAGCCAGCGCAGTGGCATCTTCCTACTTCAAGCCACCTACACGGCGGCACACGCACAAGGGCGGATGCGACGAGCTGGGCAATCTACTTCAAGCCACCTACACGGCGGCACACAAATATCGCTGTCAATTGCCAGGCCGGCCGATCACTTCAAGCCACCTACACGGCGGCACACTCCGCCCGTGTTTTTGTAATCGCAGACGTAGACTTCAAGCCACCTACACGGCGGCACACACAACTGGAACCGAGTGTTTGTCCACGCCAGCACTTCAAGCCACCTACACGGCGGCACACTCCAGGTACTTGCGGGCGAACTCGGGGAATTTACTTCAAGCCACCTACACGGCGGCACACCTGAACGTGAATTGATTACCAGCGCTGATGCGTACTTCAAGCCACCTACACGGCGGCACACAGGGGCAAATCAGGGCAAAAGGGGCGTTTCCAACTTCAAGCCACCTACACGGCGGCACACGCATGGGGGGCCGACCAGCTCGGGCTTGTGCTACTTCAAGCCACCTACACGGCGGCACACTCTAGCCCCGCCTCGCGTACCTGGATTTTCTCACTTCAAGCCACCTACACGGCGGCACACTTCAACCAGTGCCGCTGGTCCCCCGGCCTCAAACTTCAAGCCACCTACACGGCGGCACACGAAATCCTTTCGATGCCTGGACACGCCATACCACTTCAAGCCACCTACACGGCGGCACACACCAAGCCCCCTGCATCACTCGAATTCAAGACACTTCAAGCCACCTACACGGCGGCACACTGTTATAAATCCGCGATTACTTTCTATTTTTCAATCACTTGCTTCAATAAATAGTCACTATCAATGAGGCATTTTGCGCTGATAGATTTATGAGAAAACCAGCCATTTTCATCCCAATCGGTTCGAGCACCACAGAAGAACAAAAGAGTCATTCTGCGCCCTGATCGCACAGCAAAAACGGCCACAGCACTGGTTTTACTCGCTGCCTTTGCAAGCTCGCTGCGCATCTGCTGGATACCCTCTTGGCTTAGGCTCCCAGTCCATGTGCGAGAGCCTATTTGGCTGAGCCATTTGGATAACACTCGCCTGGATCTCCTCAGCGAACGCTTTTGGCTCTCATCAACGGCGATGACAATCACAAGCGTCCTTAATTGTTTCGATCATGGTTTCCAAAACCCGGTATTTATCGAAGACAGCAATGCACTTGGCCCTAAATTCGGCCCTGTCGTCGCCGAGCGCGGCACTGCGAAAAGCTGTCGGCATGACGCAAGCGTCTTTGACTACATCCGCCAGGTCGAACACTAAGCCACCCCGCCGAGTACGACCGTGGACGACTGGAAGGCTGTGCGGAATCCCGAGAAGCCAGAGCGAGGATGCTGCCAGCCCGTAGGCTAAGTAGTTCCCGGTCGATAGCAGCTTGTTCGCCGAATCATCGCCTTGATGATCTCGGGTAAAACCATCCATGGCCGCTGCGCCAGCACATGCGCGATAAAGCACCTTCGATAACACGCCTTCTTCTGCCAGTATCTGAGCTTCTGACGTAGCCGCCCTTGTCTCTTGCTCAAACCTGAATATCGCCTGTTCGCACGGGTTCAGTTCGGCAAAAACGCTGGCTGTTTTCCTGAGCATTTTGACTCTCGCTGACTGGAAAACTTTCGCCATCGCCAAGCGAGTATTTGGCTCACTCCAACTCCGAACCCATGCTTGCAGGTACTCGGTTGGCCTGTATTCGTTTTGGGATGCGTAATAGATCGGCGTCCCCTCGCCACCTACAAATGCGACAAGTACACCCTCGCTCCCCAGAAACTTCGCCGCTGCCTGAGTTAACGAAGTACCAGGGCCGAGCAAGATGGAAAGAGTCGCCGCGTGCGGAATGCTCCAGAACTTCTCCAGTGCGTCTTTCGAGCGCACCAAGCAGAGCCTTTCATCGTCCACCTGGATGCGGCAATGCTCCAAGTAGACGATTCCCTCTTTGTGACTCGCCAGCACCGCGTTACGCCGCCGTGTCCATCGGGTAGACCGCCTGGACAGCCTCACCCGACCAATACGGCACCCGCACAGTCAGATCAGCGACCGGCATTTTGCGGTGGCCGCTAATGCGGTTCCACACGTCGAGCGGTAACGGCCTGGCCGGCGAGCCGCTGGGCATGATCCAGGAGCAATCACGGTCAGCCGATACCTTCACCCAGCTCACGTCGATGATTTCGCCAGCGCCAGCATTGGCCCGGCGACCGAGGCCAGGAATATTGTTCTTGATCAGCTCAACCACGCGATCAGGATCACCTTTTCCAAAGAAAATCACGGTCTTGGCGTCAATGCCGGCGTAACTGCTCATGTTGGCTTTGTACGGGCCGCGCTTAATGTCCACGCCAAGGTAACGTTTAACCTTGCCCTTGGAGTTAGGCGCAAAGTGCTCATCGGTCATATCTGCAAGGCCGCGCAGGTTCATAATGCGCTGTACCGTGGCGTGGGTGTACCCACCCGACACAAACGCGCAACTCCCTTTAAAGATGCCGTCCTCACGCTCAAGCGGGATGTGGGGTATTGTGTCGCCCCCCATGAGCCCCGTTTCACGAAACACGGCAGCCGACAGCAGTCCGTCGAGCGTGGTGCGCGGTCGGCTCATCACGAATGGCGTTGCGAGCTTGATTACTAGCTTGAAATCAATTGCCATCAGACAAGCTCCGGTGTGTGGACTTTACCGCTGGTCAAGAACAAGCGAGCCGCGTTGAAGCTGTCTTCAAAGCGTTGCGGGATGCAGCCGGCAAACGTGGCCAGCACCCGCTGCCGCCGAACCATCAAAGCATCGTCAAGTGACGAAGAAAAAGACTCTGGGTACGGAAAGCGCGAGTCAGCAATCCAGACCTCTACGCGGTCATCGCGCTGACGAATCCCACGGCCCAAGCCCTGTACGAGGCGGCGGCGCGCCTCGGCACCGAGGTCGGCAAACTTGATGGCGGTGATCTTGTCTTCGCTGTAGCCACGGTGACGCAGCACCGCTTCTTTCAGGCTCAGGCGGAAGCCATTAAGGGAGCCGAAGGGCAGGCGCGTGATAACGAGGTTCTGCACGTCACCCGGCAGGTCAAGCCCTTCCCAAGCGCCCGGTGATATCATCACGGCGTTTTCGGTTTCGACATAACGCTGTTTCAGCGTGCTCATAGAGTCGCCCTGCTTGGCGACGATCAGGCCCGGCACGTCGGCGAGAATCAGGCCCAGGCTTTTCGTATCCGCATGACTGAGCGTCAGCACCAGCGTTTTGCCGCCCGCGCTAGCTGCCTCACGAATCATTGCCCCGGTGTACGCCAGCCATTCAGGGTTTGAGACGGAAACATAATCCTGATCTTCGCTTACTTCGCCGGTTGGCAACGGCGCATCTGGAGCAGGCAAGACGAAGAACATTTCACCGAAGTCGGCTGGCGCATCGAATACGCGATACAGATCAGCGGTGACGTTGTGAATCGGCGTGTCCATACCTGCTTTGCAGTGACGAATGACGCCGACCGTGTGGGCGAAGGCATCGAAAGCAGCCGGCAATGTGCGCCCCGGCGTTGCCAGTGTCGCAGACGTAAACAGAGCACCTTTCAGGTAGCTGCGCTCAGGCAGTACGCGGCCATCGTCTTCATCCCACCAGTCTGCTTTTGCAAGCAAGCGGGTCAAAATGCGCGCTGGCTCAGGCTGGCCCACTCGCAATGATGGGTAGTGGCGCACCGGCGACCAACTGATGATGCTGGTGTTGCCTTGTGAGCGCGCAGCCTTCTGTACGGCATCAAGGCTGTTGTAGCTGTCACAGAAGTTGGCGATCAGTGCCTTCTTGTGTACAGAATCGCCCAGCTCGCTTTGCGGCGAAGCGAGGATCGAAGCCAGTTTCTCGACGTGAGGCTTGAGCACGCTCAGAACGCCAGCGATGCGCTGTTCAACCTCTTGCGGCAATGTGGCCATTTTCGCGTGGCCGGGATCGACAGCCATCACCGCGCTGTACAGGTTGCCGACATGATCAGTGATGCCCGGCAGGCTGAATGCCTCGGCCACTTCCTGCGTCAATCGGCTGAACTGGTGCATGGACACGTCAGCGCCCAGCACGGACTCGGCAGCGTCAGTCAAGCGGTCAGCCTCGTCGCAGATCAGTACGCTAGCTTGGCGCCCAGGATTGAGCAGTGCAGTCCAAAGCATGGCGTCCATCATCACTAGCGCGTGGTTGACGATCGCCACGTCGACGGCATGCGTCTCTTGCATCGCGATCGCGTAAGCCTCGTTTTCGACTTCCGGTGATTCACTCGACAGGCACAGCAGCTTGCTATCCAAGCCGTCAGGCAGGCTTGCACCCTCCCCCAGTTCGGCCAAGTAGTCATCGAGCGTCGGCAACTGTTGCGCATCACCTTGCAGCCACGCGATAACACCAGCCACAAAATCGGCGGCTTCGGCTGCGCCAGCATCGGCAAGAAGCGCTTTCTGATACTGGCATGCTTGCATGGAAAGGTAGTTGGCGCGCCCGACCCGGCGCGCAAAACTCACGCTGACGCCCAGTTCATCTTGCACCCAAGCTTGCGCCCGAGGCGCGTCGTTTTTCAAAATCTGCTGCTGCAATGCCTTCGTGTACGTCGAAACAATCACACGCTCACCCGTAATAGCAGAGTAAGCGAATGCCGGCACCAGGTAGCCGAGTGTTTTGCCCGTCCCCGTGGCGGCTTGCAGCATGTTGACCGCCGCCGCTCGCTCGGCAGGTGAATACCGGCAAAAGCCGCGAGCAACGGCTTTTGCGTATTCGTGCTGCTTGTTGTTGTAGCGGAACGTGCGCTTACCTTGCTCGCACTTCCCACGCACCATTTTGCCGTTCGGCCCGAGCACGTTATCCACGACTTGGAGCAGCTTTTTTTCTAAATCGCTCATGGAGCACTCCGGCTTAAAATTGAGGGACGACCGCGCCGAAGCCATAGCCGCAGGGCTCCGCCGAACGCAGATCAGCAGCGCTTACACGCTTGATGAAGATGTAAAAGTGCTGCCCCGTGGATCGGCTCTGCATGGGCAGCCGATGACTGGCTTTCAGCCATTCGCCATAAGCCGGCTGCTCATACACTTCACCCCGCGCCAGCGCACGACGCTCCAGCCGGCGCTGGTGAGTGGGTGAGCACTTGTCGGGTTTGCGGTGACGGCGATAGCCGTGCGACCAGGCAGCATTATCTGGCACCGTTTTCACTTCACCCCACACATCTACCAACTCAGCCTCAACCAGCGGGGAAATAACCGACAGGCAGTGTTCGATGGCCGAAGGCTCACCAAGCAGGCGCACCACAGGGCCAAACCCGCCCGGTACGTTTTTCCAGCCCGGCCAATCAATCGCGACCGGCTTCCCATCTTGGGCGCTCAGGTGTGCTCCCGTCACAATGCGCCCATGAAGCTCAAAGAATGCGTTGCCATTGTGGGGCGCGAGGTCGATGTAGTGCGTCAGGCTTTGCATGCGGCAGCACTCGGAATCGACAAGTTGAATTGATCCCCAGCCAAGTAGTCTTGGAACGCTTTGCGGGCGGCGAATACTTCGCTGTCGGCTGGCGCTTCGATGGTCACAGCGCCAGCGAACGGCTCAAGAACCAGTACGCCCAACGAGGTCTTGCCTTCGCCCGGAACGACTTTAAACAGCTCCCAGCGGGCAGATACGAGGCCGCATCCTGCGGCGAGGTGAGCGCCGAGGGTAGGCAGTGCGCTGAAATGATCCAGCGCCGCAAGCAGTGCACCCAGCTCGGTCGGTTTGGCGTTGTTCAGCATGAAACGATGGCGCATCACCGCACCAGCCGGAATGGCTTGCCAGCCGTCGAGCGGCATACCGATAGACATTTTCGCCCCGGTTTCAGCCTTGACGTTCTTCATGTCAGTTTCGAGCTGTTCGATTTTGGCACTCAGTTCATCGACACGATCACCCTCTTTCGCGGCGCGTGCAGCTTTGCGGGCTTTGTCGAGTACGGCTATTTCCTTCTTGATGCCCGAGGCATCGCGGTTGCCCTGCGACTGTGCTACCAGGGCGCTAATATCTGCCTGCGACAAGAACTCAATTTGGCTGCGGTCGCGGTACAGGTCGTCACTGCGCACGCCGCTGAACACATGCGGCACGCTGACCGATTCACAGATCGCATTGCCAACGGCCAGCCGGCCATGAACCATGCCCATGTAGCCTGCATCGCCAGCACCAAACAGACTCAGCAGGACGTTGCGCTCACGCCACTGCGATTCTTGATCCACCGATGCCTTGTCGGTTTCCTCGGAACCCTTGATGCCGCCGAGGGTGAGCAGATAGTGCTGGTCGAGCGACAGCGGCTTGTCGTTGCCAGTGCGTTTGATTTCGTTCTCACGCAGCACATCACGCAAAGCGCGGCGCAGCTTGCCGCGAATCCCGGTAGCCGGGAAATACAGACGGTTGCCTTCCGGGGTCTGCATGTGGGGCACAGGGATTGGCTTACCCTTGCCGCCTTCCGCTTCTTTCAGCGCCGCGCTGCACGTAGCCAGCGGCTGCTCTGCTTTGATTTCGCCTTCGAGTACATAGTGAGTTGCCATTGAATCGTCTCCAAGTAGACAGCGCGGATGGCTGGAAGTAATCTCGGCGAGAAATTAAACCCGAGGTAAGTTAAATGCAAGAATTAGATTTCTGGTACAACTGCATTGGCCGCTACCTGGCACCCGATGTTGAGCCTGCGGCGTCCACCAAGATCGGCGTCCAGACCCGCATGAAAAAGGGCATTGCGAGCAACACGCTCGGCGCAGGTATTGATGCGTTCTATATCGCCAGCCCGGACAAGAGCGTTATCATCGGCAAGGTCGAAATGCCGAATATGCCCGGCCTGTCTTTCGTGCCGAGCGAAGACGGCAGCGGCGAGAAGTACATTGCGCAATGGCTGGTCAATGATGCGCCGCTGGATGCGGCGTGGATGATCGGGGTCATCGGCAACGCAAACCCGAACGCCAGCATGAAACGCTCTCAGCCCCCGGCGCTCTGCCGATTTTGCGCAGCCGGTGCGACGTTTGAGTTTGACCTGAGCATTGTGCGGCAGGCCGTGACGATCATGGGCGATTTGGACTGGAAGAAAGACGTAGCGCCAGCGCTGCATACCTTTCAGTCGCGCCAGCAGGCCAACGTTGCGGGTAACGCCGCCAAGGTCGAGTCGGATAACAAGACACTGCAAAAGGCTTTCGCCAAAGCGCCAGCGCTCAAAGATGCTTTGCTGGCGCTGTGCCGACTGCCGCTAAAGCCTCGTTCAGGCGAATATGAAGTGCTGTCGTGGTATAACCGCGTCCGCTGATCTGTGTGCCGCCGTGCAGGCGGTTGATAGAGAGGTCAGTTAAATGCACCTATTGCCGCCGAACAGGCGGCTTCTAGTTGAGCGAATGGCTAGATTTCCAAGAACAGCATCGCAAGCGGCTGCATCATCTGGAGTCCCCAGGCGAAAAGCTCGAATCGAAGCAAGCCCAGCAGGCAGGTGATAAAGAATCCCACCACGATCCCTACCAGGAAGACCGAGTACAAAGTTCCAACGCCTGGGCTACTGGATTCGCCCCCCTCTCTTTCCCCTCCCCAGTTCGGAACTTTGATGCGAAGCCGCTCGCGACGGAAATCTTTTGGGTTGTAGTAGGCATCCTTTACCGGATCGTTCTCTGAGCGGTCTGTCTGATTCCCTTCGCGGGCGCGTTGTTTCGCACGCTCCTGCATGTAGTCCCTGTCGCTTAATCCCATATTTGTCCCCTTGTTTCTCCCAAAGCTGATGTGGCAAGTGCTGGCAGCAGAGGTTACAGCTCTCTCCCAATCCATTTCATCGGGCATTTTCGATGATACAGCCGGGACACATCCACTCACCTTCGTCGAAGAATCCGTCGCTCATGTCGGTATGCTGGGAGCACCAAGCGCAAGTACCCATGCGCGGGCCACCCCCATTGGTATCTCTATTTTCAGAATATGGTATCGAGCGGGAGGGGAGTTGCTGCTGTTCCGGCGAGTGAGAAAATTGACCGCAATAGCTGCACCACTTTCCACCCAAGTGTTCAATACAACTGCCCCTGCCACAGTGATTGCAGGTACTTTCAGGAACTTGTTGCACCAGCTCTGTCATCTTTTGTGGTACCAACTCCTCCAGAGCCGCAATCCTCTTGCAGGTCAAACCATGCTTATTCAGGTAGGCCAGCAGTGGATCGAAGCCTTTATCCTTGGAAAGGACGATGCACTCAGTCTCTGGCGCGATTTCGAATGTGCGCCCGAGATGAAAGGCAATGTGAAAATCCAAGGCGTTTTTGCCCACGCCCTCGATCTTCTGAAAATCAACGCGGGAAAATCTATGCGCTGTGGAATCCCTGCGCGCAGCCTTCGGTAGCTGTTGCATCGCCCCTACAAAAATGATGGCTCGGTAGGAGATGTCCAGCCGCGACAGGTCGATTTTCCCGATGTTCTCGTAGTCCACCAAAATCAGACGTTTCATCACCACGGCATTTTCCCGAGAAAGATAAGCATCCCGACCCCAGAGCCAGCCAACACTGAAAGCGAGAAAGTAAGGTCGCGCAGCATTCGATTTTTCTTGCCAATGCGCCGCGCCAGCACTGCGCCAAGCACTGTACCGACCAGCATGCAGCCGAGGAAGACGACTACTTTTATCTTGAGTTCGGAGATTGCCGCGACGGCATAAGGTGGAAGCGAGCTATCAGCCATTGCATGCGATGCCGGTATGGCAATGAGTGCCAAAACGAGAGTGGATATTTTCATTCAATTTGAGCAGCCGTCTGCTCCCCCTGCTTGTGAAGCAAAAAATATATCTCGTAAATCCGGCGTGTTTTTCTGCTTTCAGGCACGATTTACGCCCGAAATATCCGGCACGACTCAGCGCTTGGGTTTTACCGGATATGGGTGAAGCTGAACTCATTGCAAACACGGAGTTTAGCCAAGTGAATCAGCAAGTAGCCCAAGTCCTCCCCCTCGGCCGTATCCGCCGCAACCCGCAAATCGACCCGCGTAAAGGCCGGAAGAAGTCCGCTTATGAGCAACTGGTGCGTTCGATCAGTGCCAAGGGCATCATCCAGCCGATTCTGGTCAGGCCAGTACGCGATGACCCGAACTACGACCATGAGGTGGTCGCAGGCAACCGGCGCTGGACGGCGGCCCACGATGCGGGCTTGATCGAGGTTCCCGCCCTGATCCGCGCTATGAGCGATCAGGAAGCGCGGTTGATCGCTGCGCTGGAGAACCAGGTGCGGGCTGACCTGACGCCAATCGAAGAAGCCCAGCATGCCGTAATTTTGCTGGAGGACATGGCCAACGACCACTTGGCGGTGATGAAGGCCTTGGACTGGTCTAGAACCAAGCTCGACAGCCGCCTGCTGCTCGCCCATGCCTGTGATGCGGTGGCCGATGCCCTGCTGGAGGAGCAGATCAAGATTGGCCACGCTGAATTGCTGTGTCGTCTCCCCGCCCCCGATCAGGCGGGCATTCTGTCGAAGATCATCGAAAAGAACTATTCCGTCGAGCAGACCAGGGCGCGCCTGCTGGAGTTGACTCGGGACGTTTCGACTGCACGCTTTGACACCACGGAATGCCGGAGCTGCATCCACAACTCGGGTGCGAATGCCGATTTGTTCGAGGCAAGCCTTGGGGCGTCTCGCTGCCAGAACTCTGTCTGCTGGAACCGGAAAACCGAGCAGCTAATTTCTGTTCGGTTGATCGAGGCGCAGGAGGAGCACGCGGTGGTTCATAGCGAGCTGAATCTCGCCAAGGACTCATACGTGAAGCTCGTGGCACGGGGCGAGGATGGTGTGGGAGAGCAACAGGCAGCGGCGTGCGCTACCTGTGCAAGCTTCGGCGCTGTGGTCATGGTGTCGAGGGGGCGCGAAGGCGACGTGATCGGCGGCATGTGCTTCAACAAGCCTTGCCACAAGGAGAAAACCGCCGCCTACAAAACCGCCCTGGCCACCGTAACGAACACAGCACCAGCCACCGTTGCCGGGGGCGCTGTTGGAGCAGCCCCGGCCAAGCCGAAGGCCGCAAGCGCCAAGCCCACCCAGGTGAAGAAGTCGCTACGCCGTGAAGCCTTCGACCTTTACGCCCGTATGAGCAAGCAAGTCGTGCTCAATGACCGCTCGCTGGCGCTGGCAGTGGCCATCGTCAGCATGTATTTCGAGATGCGCAGCGACCTCAAGAGCGAGCTGCGGGCACAGATGGAAAAGGCCATGGGAGTCACAAGCTCCCTGATGACTACGGCTCGCGCCGATGCCGAGATTCGGCTTGCGCAACTCGGGGAGGAAAAACTCCTCACGTTCATGGGCAGCATGGCTGCCGCCTCGCTATTCCGCACGGATAGCGCTGACGCATTCGAGAAATCCGTGTCGGGTGCTCAGTCGCTCAAGTTCATGGAGTACGCCAACGTCGATCCGGCCAAAGGATTCGTGATGAACGAGAGCTACCTCAAGGCTCAGGTTAAGGCGGGCATCATCGAAGATTGCAAGCGTTCAGGCTTTGCCGCCGCCTACAACGAGGCGAAGGGCGAAAAGGCCTTTGAGGGGCTGGCCACCGGCAAGGCAAGCGCTCTTATCGACGCCATCCTGGCTTTCAAAGAGTTCAGCTGGTTGGGTTATTTGCCGCCTGCGTTACAACTATCGGCACAGGGCGGGAAGAACCCCGCTCCCCAGCAATCCGAATCGACCCAAGCCTGACAGGGAACATCACCATGCAATCCACGTTTTTTTCCGTAATGGCCACTGCACTTGCTGGCACTCAACACCGCGTCAATGTGGCAATCGAAACCGCCTCCGCCGACGCGCTGAAAGTGATGATTACCGCTGACCTCGGCCCTACACCTGAGAAGGCATCCGAGCACGAAGTGCAGCTTCGCGCCGCCATGTGCCGCCCGCTGATCCTGGTAGGGAGTGCTGTTGAGATCGAGGAGGCGCTGATGAAGCGCCTGACACAGCACGTCCAGGCGCTGGATGAGGGGGTGAGCCTGCTGGATGAAATCCGCTCGATTGGTGCGACTGTGCAGGCGAAAGCCGCCACGCCAGCTACTGAGCAGGCTGCAACGCCTGACCTCGATGCCGATGCCGATGCCGATGCCGAGGATGGCGACGCTGCGCAGGTAGGTGGCGGTTCTGGCGTGGACAGCCGCTCGGATGAACCCAATCTGAACCTCGCGGCCTCTTTCTAGGAATTGCACTCATGGCACTTGTTGAAATCTCTCTTGCCCGCGTTTTTCGTTACGCCGGTCGCGACCTCCCCGACCCGCAACCCGAAATGTCTGTGACTGACGTGTTGAAACACTATGCCCGTCAGTTCCCAAAGCTCAACGGAGCGAAAATTATCGACCCCATTGTGGAGAATGACAGCTATGTCTACGAGTTCCGAGACGGCGGATTCGGCGCAAAAGGTTGACCCGCTTGAAGTCCTGAAAGCGTGGGAGCGTGGCGAACTGGATCGCCACCTCCCATCCGGTACCGAACCTGATTGTTTAGACCACCAGCAGAGACAAAGGCTATGGAAGTTGCTCTCCTCCCCCGCCAATCCCGGCACTATCGACTTCCAACTGCCGCGCTGACACCTCTTAGCTTGCCGAATGTTGGGCCTGTGATGCGTGAAGCACAGGCCCAACTGTTCAGCCGGGACTATGCAGGGGTGGTCGACCACCAAGCTCATAGCATGCTGTGCCGGGAGGCCTTGGAAGCTGGTCTGGTAGCTGAAAGCTCAATCGAATGGCTTCGGCAGTACCCAAATAGCTACGGGCTGCATCGCCTTACGGGCGAGGTAGTACAGCGCCTTGGTGCGTGCTTTGCCATCAGTGATGAAGGCCTTTTTCCACAGCGCACCAGCCTGCTGAATCGGCTGAATACCCCATACGTCGATCCAGTTGAGACGGCATCCTATGCAATAGCCGCTGTAGAGGCTGGGCTGGTCGGACTTGATGCGCTCGCCCCCCACATCGAGGCAGGCCCTGATGGGGCAGGCAGGATAATGGCGGAGCTGGAGCGCTCGTTGATTGGCCGGGTCAAGCTGCCCACATCCGTCGAGGACGCCTACGCCTTCGGAATCCAGGACGGTCATTTCATCCTGGAGTCGAGCTGCTTCGCTACTTTCACAGTTCAAGCGCCAGCGAGCTTGGAACTGCGGGTGCTTCTTTTCAAGACACTCGACGCGATGACACGCCATCTGCTGCCGTTCCATACGCCAATGACCTTCCTGGGGCCGCATAGCTACCTCAACCACGGGCTTTCGGAAGCTTTCGAGGAGCTATCTCCGCGCTTGGCAACACACTCTAGAGAGGAACTGTGCGCCTTCCTGCTGGACGATTCGGTCGAGCATGATGATTACATCGCCGAATATCTCTACTGCCACGGCCAAGACGAGGATTCTGTAAACAGCTTGCTTGACGCCATCTATGAGATGGATGAACTGAAACAGATAGCTGGAGCCACCCTTGGCCAGGGAGATCGGTGCGAGATCGAGGAGCTGTCCGATCAGGCGCGGCAAATCTGTGAGCGTGATGATGCACACGCCCCGTTGGTTCAAGTGCTGGCGGAAGCCTTGCAGCACTGCCTGGAGCATGAGGCCAGTGGATCGCTCAAAGAGTTCAACCCCCATGATTTCCCAGGCACAGCCGGTGATGGGGTTTCTCTTTTCGAGAGCATTCTGGTGTGCCTGACTAGGGATTTTCCAAATCTAGAGCAGAGTAGCTATGACGGTTTTGACGGCATTGTCAGCGGCTCTGGCTTCCCTGCAATTGGGTTACCGCTGAGTCCTGATCAACTGCGCACCGTCACCCTGCCAGTTCTAGATGCGCTATCGCTGACGCTAGGTCTGTTGCAGCGAATCGCCGACGCTTTAGAGGAATGCGGTAATGCTGAGTGAAAAAGTTTCGAGCAAGGCCATGCTGATACATCACCACAGCCAGACCGGCGTGGTCACCGTCACCAGTCACAGCGTCATCGCGCTGGAAGATGGTAAGGCTGGCTTCACGCTGGGCGCTGGGAGGGCATTCAGTCCCTACGACAAATCCGAACTGGCTGCTCTGCTGTTGAATGAGGATGCCGGAGCAGAATTTCTCCCTGAGAGTTATCTGTTCAGCTCACGCACCGTCTTGGCGTGGTACCGCCGCCCTGGTGTGCACGATATTCCGATTCTTGGCGAGCGCATACGCGCCCCGCTGCCGGGCTTGATCTTCATCGCTGCGGCCAACCAATCCTTCCGTTGCTTTGCGTTCAAGGGCAATCAGCGCCCGACGCCGGAGACAGAACTCTTCTATGCTCCGTTGGGGAACGTGTACCAAGGCGGAACCTTCTGCACTGGCAGCGGCAATGTTCCCCGCGATGTTCGACGTGAGAACATCCCGGCCTGGGAGAACTTCGTGCTGGAGAGCGATAACACCCACAGCGGCACGGTTGAGCCGGTGGCGGGTTGCCGCTCGTTTGAGGCCTTGAAGGAGTTCTATCGAGCACTGAACGAGAAAGGATCGAAGCGGTTCCCAGCCTCTAAACTGGTTTCAGCAGGGTCATACAGTGGCCCGCTAACGCTAGCGCAAGCTATCAAAGGGGGTGCGCGATGAGCGTTCATCCGATCACAGCTCACCAATCGCCGATCTACAAGACGCCAGCCTCGTGGGTTGAACGCGCACCACGCATTGTGGTTATCGGGGCCGGTGGCAATGGCAGTGAGGTGGTTGATGCGCTGGCCAGCTTCCACCATGCGCTTCGCTCCCTCGGCCATCCAGAGGGTCTGGAGGTCACGGTAATTGACGATGCCATCGTGCGCGAGCCGAACCTCGTACGTCAGCGTTTCTGGCCGTGTGACTTGGGCCAATTCAAAGCAATCAGTTTGGTGAATCGTTACAATCTCATGCTGGGTACGTCCTGGGAGGCCCTGCCCTTCCGATTCCCAAGCCAAGAGACCATAGAGGCGATGCGCGCCGCCGACTTGATCATTTCCGCTGTTGACCTTTCTTCGGCCCGCCGCGCAATCGCCAGCAGCGCGCTGCTATCCCGACACTGCATGTGGCTTGACCTCGGCAACGAGGCCCGCCATGGACAGGTTGTGTTCGGCGCTGCGCATGTAGACAAGAGGGGCATCTACCCCAACGTGATGGACGCTTACCCTGAAATCGAAACGCTCGAAGATGACACCAAAAAATCCTGCTCGGTTGCGGAAGCCATTCGTTCGCAGGACTGCTTGGTCAACCGGGCAGTTACAACTGCCGGAATGAGCATTGTGTGGGAGTTGCTGCGGACGGGGGAAACCGATAAGCACTGGATCACAGTGGATCTGGCGTCCGGCTCTCAAAACGCTTTTCCGTTCCCTGCTGTTCCGCAATCCGCCTAACTCAACCGCTTCCGTCTTCGCATTGATCCAGCCGCTGCTCCATCTGCGATATCAGGTCAGCGGCTTTAACTTCGAGGGCTTTGGACAATCTCATAATCAAGGGAAGTGTGGGCAGACTCTCGCCCCGCTCGATTTTCCCCAGGTGCGCCCGCTCAACCCCAGCCAGGAGAGCAAGTTTCTCTTGAGCTAGGCCCGATTTTAGGCGTTCTTCGCGTACGACATTGCCAAAAGCTCCTGCCACCTGAGGGTCAAAGCTTGATGTTCCTGCCGGTCGCCCGCGTGTAGGTGGTCGCTTCTCCATAGACAGAAGCGTTATCGGCAGGAACAATTAAAACCACGTTTAAGAATACCCGTTTCGCTATTTACGCTATGCCCAGAGGGCCAGCGGAGCGGTTTTATGTGCACACTCCCCTGGTTAGGACTAGCAAATATGACTCACGTTGACCCCTCCGTACCTCAGCACTTGGCAGAGCTTTACCAGGAACTGAACGCATCGAGAGCGACCCTGCTGGCATTGATTGAGGCCGAGGGTTCCGGCATCCATCGGCGGACACTGGATCAGCTTGATCGCATGATTGCAGAGATATTTTTTCCACTGGAGTTCGTTGTTTACAGCGAAGAAGAGACGGTGCCCTCGGATGATCCGGCGTCTGCTACCCCGACCGGGTATGCGTGGCGAGTGACTGGCCGTGAGGGTGAGATCAGGACGCTCCGGTGTGACGAAACCGGCCAGGAAATATCCATCTCGATTGGAAGAGCCATCACAGACTTCGCTTTGGTGCCCAATCACCTACCGGAAGCCTACTTTCCCGATCTCGATCTCACCCCGGCGCAACTGGAGGGGAAATATGCACAGCGTGGCAACGATCACCCTTTCTTGACCAATTACCAGTGGCTTCAAGCAGTGCGCAACAACCAGACCCAGTTTGGATACTGGCAGTGGGTTCTGGCTCAACTGCTGGCCCTGCACCGACGCTCGCTCCCCTAAAGCCCCGCACAAATACCGCGCCAGCCACTGATGCACCTCGGGGCTTGGCGCAGGCCACTCGAAAGCTTCCGCCCGCCCTGTACCTCTTACCCAGATAAATTCATCTTCAATCGGTGTGGGAAAATGCCTGCCCCGACTTGGGATATCTGCGCCGGCCTTTATCCTAGTCGCAGGCAAATAGAGGAGACCGCGATGCGCACTTTCACCGGCACAATTAAGACTGATGTACAAGGATCTGAGGTGGAATTTGAATTCGAGGTCGATGACAACGCTACTGCTGAACAGATCGAAGCCGAGGCAAAGCAGGCGGCGTTTGAGCTTGTCCAGTGGCATTACGAAGAAGTGAAGTAGGAAAGTGCCCATGAGCGAGCAAGTAACGATGCAGTTCGGCCCCCTGGAGCTGCGCAAGACAGAGGAAGGCTGGCAGTACCTGAGCGAAGGCGTTGGCCATGAGCCTGATACCTGGTGCGATGCTACCAGTGTGCTTGGGCCGTTTGGCGGTTCAGGTGTGAACGATCTGCTTGATGAGTTGGCTGCAACAAAAGCCAACGCAGAAGCACGCGAATCCGAGCTTGTAGATGTTCTCCAGCACATTCGAGGAAAAAGTTGCTGTTCGGACGCTTGGGATGCCATTGACGAGGTTGTGCCGTATAACGACGCGCTATACAGCTGATACAAGAAAATCCCGCAGCAGACCACGGCCCCTTAATTGGGGCTAAGTCCGTGAGATGGTGCCAATTTTCGGTTACGCAACGATGTCTTGGTCATCAAAGGTATGACGCGCTGAAGGAGTGCTGAACATGTTGGGAGCTGCATTTATCGCCGATATAGCTGGTCTCTTCTACTGGCTGTTGATCCTACTGGCAATTGGCGCAGCCCTCACTTGGTTGTGGACGTTCGTCGATCACCTGGACATCCGCAAGGGTTGGCAAGCTCTGGTGGTGTGCGCCGTGACGATAGTTCTTGTGCGTGTCGTTGGGGCACAGGCCGACCACTATCGGGCGATGGCGACCGCTGCTGGAACCGGGCTACAGCCGGGCGATGGCCTGGGCATCTTCTTCATGTTCTTCATGGGGGGCGGGCTACTTGTAACCCCATTCGTGCTGCTTTTCTCGGGTAACGGCAGCAAGAAGGAAGGCAGTGGATAACCGAGTACGCACCCCTCGCATAAATCTCGATCTCTACCAACTCGGCGGTAAATCCACCGAAAAGCGCTAAAGGCGTCAATCATAATGCTCTACATCCTCCTATGCTCCGTTGTTCTGCTGATCGTGGTCATTGGTACCGTCGCTCGCGCTACGTTGGCCTTGGTTTCCCCCGGCCCTGGGCAGCGGCTACGTCAAATGGTTCTCGTGCTGGCTTCCTATGCTGTAGGCATGGCCTACTGCGCACCACTGCTTTACCTCTTCTTTGGCCCAGATGGCGCTCCGGGGGAAACTCTTGGCGTCGATACTGCGCGGCTAACCGTCTATCTGCTTTTGGCTGCCTCAGTGGCCCTACTCTTCTACATCCCCTCGCTGTGGAAAAGAGCGGCTGACTCCAAAGGCTTTTGGCCGATGGGCCAGCTGACACTCGTTGCTTTGGCATGCTTCGTAGGTGGTAAGTCCGCATATGACCACCTGACGTTCTTCAACAACGATCAAGCTGGCTGGGCAGATGTTGCTCTCATGAAGGAAATAGGAGAAATAACCGATATGCCGGGATGCACCAGCCCGGTTGCCTTTGTCCGGTTCCAATCCACTGGCCCATTTGAATACCGCTGCCCTGGCTTGATCGTTTTCAACCGGCTTTCATCGCAGCCTTTCGGCCCATGGCCACACAACGATAACGGCTCAAGCCAGCAGCTCGCAGATGTCATCCTGAAAATCAAAAGCGAAGCGAAAGTGGCGAAAGACTCTGAAGAGGAGTCCGCCCCGCTATGAGTGCGAAAGCCCGCAAGTCAAAGCCAGCACAGCCACCGGCTGAAATGCCTATTGAGTGGCCGCGCGCCGACCCGGCCGAGCTGGCCAAGTTCGACCCGGCGTCGAAGGTCTGCAACATGAATTGCGGCCCTCACAAGAACGACCCACGCAGCCATGCCGAGCGGCTGTTTCTGTGTGACGACTGCTAACCCAAGGAACCAGAAGCCCGACAGGAGCTGACCCAATGGAGAACGAAAAATGACTGATATGCCTACAGGAACATTCACTATCGGCGACCCGTTGCGCTCCAGTGGGAAGGGCAAAACGCCCATTGCTGACGCATGCGCTGAAGCAGAAAAGATGTTGGCCGAGTATCGCCACGCCCTCAGAGATGGTGTCGACGCGGACAGTGATCGCTATGAGTTGGTGTGCATGCATTCGCTCATCGGACACAAGAATGTCGGCCTCGCATATAGCGTCGAGCTTCAGCGGGCATACCTGCTGTTTGCTGATGCTGACCGCCCCCAGCCCGACTACGAGCCGCTGTGGCTGTTGGATGCAGCCAAAGAACTCACCCTGCTTATGCGAACGCTCGTGGTACCAGATAAGTCATCAACTGCAACGACGTACTGGGGTGGCGTCAAGCGAGGGCCGATCATTGCGTACCGCTTCAAACTCGCCTATGCGCCCACAAGCATCAAGTTCTAGGAACCCATCCATGGAAATGAAATTTCGCACCCAGTCCGGTGCCATCGTCACCACCGATCCTATGGCTGAGGGGCAGACACCCCTGGAGCTTGCAGATCCTGCTGCTGAGCGTGGCGTAGGCCAAGTCGAGCCTGCACACCTGCTGCGCAAACAGATCGAGGGTGTGATTCGTGAATACGGTGCAGATCCTGCGGAAGCCGCTCTGGCGGTCTGCGTCATCCTCGACGGGAACTTGGGCCTGGCTGAAGACGGCTGGTTTGACGATGACGAAACCGTGCTGAACGCGATCATTGCCGGCAACCAGGCTGACGACTGATCTGTTTGACGAAAAGCGGAGGCGAAAACATTGGTCTGGATCAAGACAAAAGACCTCATGCCTGCTCCAGGGGTGCCCGTGCAGTGCAAACTCAGGCATTGCAGCAGTGGGACTGTCCAGCAGCATCGCCTAGTCCGCGTGGTCGAGGACGATTGTACCTGGCGAACTGCCGGCGACCTTTGCGAAGTGAGTTATGACTGGGACGTGATCGAGTGGGAGTCCGCCTAGGGCAACGGAGAGGGAACAAAAATGATGAACGTACCTATGGGGTTGTTAATTCTGGCAGTGTCATTTTCTGTCAAGGCGGCAGGTCAAGGCGAACCGATGGAACCGTTCCTGGGCATCCTAAAACTGGTAATAGCTCTCGGTGGCTTAGTTGTGGTTTTGACTGCGGCACGTTGGCTGTATAGCTGGTACCAATGTCGAAAAGTAACCCGTACCGCCACTGAATCTGTCAAAGAGCGTGTCGCTCGTGGTCAGAAGCCCTATTGCTAACTCCCATTCTTCAGTGGAGTTTTGCAGGGCGAACCCCGTTAATGCCCACGCCCCGCTTAGCGGGGCTGGGGTCATAGGAGAGGGCCACTTTCGGGCCTCACAATGAAGAAGGACACATCATGGCAACTGAATCTCCGTTTCTGAAGCACCGAGAGATCTTGCTCCACCAATCCTACAGCGCCGCTGGCGCGCTCCAAGATTTTGCCCTGAGCTGCTACAACGGCCAGCTAGGGCAGTTCCGGGGTGACGCCCTGGCCAACTTCGACCAACAGCACTTCGCAATTTTTGTCGAGATGGCCACCTACTACCACCAGCACCGCGAGAATGATCCACACTTGCTCGAGGTCGGCGCGGCCATCTGGGCGGATCGTCGTGATCGCGGGCGAAAGCACTTGGCCGAGCTAGCCGAGCACCGTGCGATCAACCCGAAAGAGTACCCGGACGGCTCGGAGCGAGATTATTTCGACCAGTTGGATTGGCTGAACCGGCAAACTGAACGCATGAAAGCGAAGGGCTGGATCGACGAATAAAACTGAATGGAGACCACGATGGCAAACGCACCCAGCGAGTTGATGCAGCAACAAGATGACCCTGTGTGGTTCGTGGAGGAGCGCCAGCTGAACGGCGACTGGATCGCCATCGACCGCGCGGACGATCAGGCCGAAGCCGAAGCGAAGTTGAGCCATGCCGAGAACTGCCTTCCAGGCACGTACCGTCTGAATCGGTCGGATTGGTGAGCCCGGCCACGCAAGAGCCATCCCATCCAGGAGAAGCGCAGCCAAGTAGCAGCCGATCGTGCTCTGTTTCCTGTAGATGATTTCTCCTCGGCTTCCTCCTGTCGCAGGGAGGAGCCGCCTCCACCGCCCATCAGTTGGGATTTCCCGTTGCCGCCGTAGGCTGAGTCTGTAGGCACCAGGTAGGTGCTCAGAGGACAGCCAATGCACCCGTCAATCTCCCGCGCACACCAGTTCGACGACCAGGTAGTTATCCCGGCACTGGGCCAGCAGCTCACCCTGCTTGGGTTCGAGCCTGAGCCTGCTGTGCTGGCAGAGGGAACCTATTTCGATGCGCCGACAGTGGATCTGGACAGCTATGACCACGTTGTAGTCTGTGTGTCTGGCAAGGACAGCATCGCTTGCCTGCTGGCACTGATCGAACAGGGTGTGGATCTGCGTCGTGTTGAGCTCTGGCACCATCGGGTGGATGGTGCAGAGGGGAGCACCCTCATGGACTGGGCTTTCAATGACAGTTTCATCGAGAAGTTCGCAGCTGCATTCAATCTGCCGCTCTATTTCTCCTGGTTGCAGGGTGGCATCGAGGGCGAATTGCTCAAGATGGACGCCTACTCCAAGCCTCACATGGTCGAAACTCCAGGCGGAATTATCTGCTTGGATCGGGATACCAGTCGGACATCACCGGCGACCCGCCGCCGGTTTCCTCAGCAAAGCGCCAGCCTGACAACACGCTGGTGTAGCTCCGCAGCCAAGATCGATGTAGGCCGTAGGGCCATCACCAATCAGGAACGCTTTCTCGGTACCAAGACCTTGTTCGTCACAGGTGAGCGCCGTGCTGAGTCGAGCAACCGCAGCAAATACAATCAGCTGGAACCTCACGCCGTCGACCGGCGCAAGGGTCGCCTCGGCCGGCACGTAGATGCTTGGCGACCGGTGCTGCACTACAGCGAAGAACAGGTGTGGGAGCTGCTTTCTCGTCACCGAGTGGAGGTGTCACCTGAAATACCCGGCAGGAGTTCATACTCAATGTTTGCTGTTGTTCTTACCTATTCATGCGCCTAGCTGCGAAATTGCACACCTGATTGCATCGGAGCTGACCCACTCGTTTGCATTGCACTTGACCAGGAGTTTGCATTTCGACTGACCACCGACTGCATCAGATTTGACCAGCACACCTAGTAACTATGATCGGCAGAGAACTCTCGCCTAGCGCGTCAATTTTTGGGTAGGGCTCACGTACTATCTGAGGAATGGGTCATCACATAGACACTTTCCACAAGCATCCGCGAACATTTGACCGTCCGTTTTTGGCCGACTCCCGCCTGGACCATCTAGCGGAGAGCGGCCAATAGCGGTCAGCCAGTTAGCGGACTGGCTGCAAATTTAGTTAGTCATACCCTCGACAAACACGACTCGAGCATCGAAAGCGAAATGCTCTTTGAATTCATGTGCGTAGCGGGGATTAATCCATCGTATGTATATACGTTCAACCGATTTAGGGATTTTAGCGCACAGATTCGAAAGCAACATACCATCCGAACCACTTAAAAAAAGGTCCTTGGCATCGAGCCAAACCTCACGACAATTTGATAGATCACCAAGAGGCATGTAAGAGAACGCGTAGCCGCGAAGATCTTCGGCTGTCAGCATCAAAGTACAGAAATAGCTCTGGCGAAGCTCACAAGAAAGTTCCTTCAACCTAAAAACCAGCGATTGCGATCCATCTTCCGCATACCAATTAACGTCAACGATCCCACTACCCGATGGCCCATACGCGCTTAGGAACGAAGCCAGATCCCTTTGACCGCCCCCGCTCACTTTCATCTTTTGAAATTCAGTCAGAGGATTGAACACTCTTCCATCGCTATCTAGTGTGATCTCTTGCGCACCTCCCCGAAGTTGAATTCGAGATGACTGCCCCCACTTAACCGAATTCTCAACCATTTCCTTCAAGACAGCGATCAGGTGGGATCTAAATCCAGCGTCATAGCTGACTCCAAGAGAACACTTATTGACAAACCCACCAATCTTTTCAGCGTACGTTCTGTTTCCCATTAACTGATGTACAGAGGCGTCATCGAGAATATCAAGCATAGGATCATCTCCATTCTCGCCAATATACTCGCTGAGCACTTTTGATACCGAAAGCCCCTCGGTACTTATGAATTCCTGTGCTAGGTGGCAAGCAGCGATTGCAGCAATTTTTGCGGAGTATACTTGTGCGTTCTTTGTGCCAGCAGTACCTCCGCCTTTGTCACTTGGCGACTTGGCGAAAATCCAAGGGATCTCTCTCTGATTACATTGAGCTGCAACAGGCTGACCCTCCATGTCCCCGCCAACTGCGCTGCTGTCGGCACCGAATAACGTCGAGGCGAACGACTCGTCTTCGGAAAAGACTTCCCCGCTATATACCGTACCCGTGACAATCTTCGACGATATCCCCAGCGCCTTAACACTTTGGTTGAACCTCGGCGTAACCGCACCAACGATCCTGCTCAACTGTTCGTCGTCGATACGTGATGACAAAACAGGTTGAGAGCGCAGCTTCAAGCTTCCCTCCTTCGCAACAAAGTCTATAAGGGAAACAATTTTGTTCGAAATAGCTACATCATGCAGGTCGCCAACTGCGGAGTTTCCGTAGCAAAAACCACTGAGCACGACGAGTCGTGGACATAGTGTTTGCAACACCTCAGGTAACAACATCCCTACTGACGCCTTTCCATGACTGCCCCGCTCTGCGCTAAGTAGGCAAACGGGATACCCCGCTAGAACACCCACCCTAAGACGCTGCAGGAGACCGATAGCCTTGCGCTGCATCTTAACGCCGCAAATGTTCAGCGCTGAGATCAGCGCATCCCTCTCTATATCGTTGGAGGTCACAAATAGGATTGTATGATTACGAAGCTCGAGGGATAGCTGCATTGAATTGCTCTCAGTTCGACAGAGGTTTCGGGTTTAGCGTTGACGTAGGAATTCCGCCTAGCGTGAATATTTCGTTTGAATTTAAAGACTCACCCAAAGATAGAAAGGGCGTGCCATAATAATTCTTGATTACCCGCTAAGCGTTTGCAATAGGCCGACTTCCGCCCGATACGTCGGTCAGAGAGCGGCCATTAGCGGGTGTCCGCAGTGGAGAGGTTGACTCTCCGTCTCTCTGCGGAGCAGCATTCTCGATATGCCCGTATGAAACGTTTCTCTTTGCTTCGGACACTCACAGGTGAGCCAGTCGTCATCGGCAGATACTAACCGTGCCCCGACTGAAGCGTCGGGCAGAGAGCGGCCACAAGAAGCATCCAACAATGACCGATAAGATATAATGCGGACGACCATGCGCTCTATGCATCAAATAGCCCCTGAATTAAAACCACGATAGCTCTGTCAGGGAAAGGTTATTTTTGCTATGAAGAGAAACAACCTGGCTACATTAAAGCTCGCAGCTAATGCAGCCAGGTCAACATAAATCTAATCGAATAGATCAAGCTGTGGCTTGACTGTCAATTTAACAGCTACAAGCGAGCAATCGTCCGTCGGCACCAGTCGCACGATACGTCTTCGCAAATTTGCCGCAAACCGACTTGGATCTTCCAAAGTGCTCTCAAGAAAGCGCGGCCTCAATTCCCATGGATGATAAGCGCCATCAGACATAATGAACAAGCTGACACTTCCATCCTGTGCACAAACTTGATCATACCTCAAAAAAATCTCTTGGAAGTGCAGGTTGATTTTTTTTGATATGGCCGAAAACAGCGTATTTTTTCCGCTGGCTTCTTTGAGCTCAGAAGGCTTGTATAAACCTTCGTCTATAAGCATCTGGTGTTGGGTATGATCTTTAGTGACCTGGATAAGCTTACTATCACTTTTAAGATAAACACGACAGTCTCCAACATGACCTATTTTTATACCCTTTTCTCCCGCATAGCAGAAAGTTAAAGTGGTCGCGGCTTCATAGTAGCTAGGATCTTCATGAGTAAGATTTGAGACGCGAACTTTGATCTGTTCAAAGATTTTTTCAATAGCATCAGTGCTTTCGAAAGCCGACGGCTGCAACCCTATCAAATACTCGATAGCAGACTCGGATGCGCTGCTTGCCCCAGCATAAGACCCGACACCATCTGCAATCGCCATAAGAAAGCCACTTCCTACCTTGCGTGGTGGTAGAACAGAATCTTCATTTTTCCGCGCTACCTCTTTTGGAAATGAGAATACACTTGAGCTTAATAATTTTATCATTTCGGCTCTCCTGAGATGGCGGCGACAAGCTCATTTCGCATTTCTTGAACTTCTGCGTAACGATCGGGGGGGCGCCGGGCCGTACTTTTCATATAGACTTTATGAACGCCTGGATTTTCCAGCATTTCCAGATCCTCTAGCAGAACCCCGAGAGCAAAAATATCCGTTCTCTTGCTGTAATCGCCTGCAATGGATATCTCAGGAGCCATATATTTCGCGGTGCCCATTGCTGTTGCAATTTTCGTGATAACTTCTGATTCTGAGCTTTTGTCTAAATTCTTAACCAAGCCAAAATCTGACACCTTGTAAATACCATCTTTGAACCGGAGAATATTGGAGGGCTTTATGTCGCGATGTAGATAGCCCATAGAGTGTAAGTATATAAGGCCATCCGCAACCATTAGTAGCACATCGATCTTCTGAGATGTGGTGAGCGTCCCTTTTTCGATGTCCTTCTGCAGATCGCCAGCCGCGAGATCCATAATAAACCATGGCAGGTCTGATTTAAGATCGCACAGATATATGTTAGCTACATGAGTGTGCACGCAGGAAGCTTGATATGACACCTCACGGGCAAAACGTCTTCGGAACTCAGCGCGAAGTTCTGGATCAAGATCACTTAGGGATTTTCGCGCATACTCACCGCATCTATGACCATCAATATTGAATAGCTCAATTTTCTCTACAAATCCGAAGCCGCCTTCCCCGATTTTTTCAATTATTTTGTATTTGTAGTTTCCGTGATAGCCATCCATTCCCTGATCCACGCTGTAACGATTAGAACCGACTGGGTTGAAATTCGATGTTAATAATACGCCGCGTCAGTGATGCTCGCCCACGGACGGTATCATAATGCCATAGAACATGTGCGCTGCGTGTTCAATGCCCCGCACCTCCACACGAGCACCAAACTTTTACGACCGGTGGGCCGATGCCTTCGGTAATCGAGGTGCAAACGGTTGCCTGATCGCGTCCCAATTTGCTGCTGGCCTGGGTGAATTTATAGCTTGAATCGACCTGCATAGCGGATTGACTGTTGGCCGGTATCGTTCGCTTGCCAACGTCCGCTTCTGGCCGACCTGCGCCATTACCTCGCCGATTTCTACAGTCCTATTGGGCATCCTTCGACTGATCCCGAACTGATGATTCTATGCTGATCGTGGGCTATTGCTACGGCATTCGCTCCGAGCGGCGGTTGTGCGAAAAGGCGCATTTGAACCTGGCGTATCGTTGGTTCTGCCGGTTGAGCCTTGAAGACGAAATCCCCAACCACTCGAGCTTTTCAAAGAACAGACACGGCCGTTTTCGACTCGACCAGCGAGTCAAACATTTCGCCATTCATACGGCTCAGCCTTCAAGTCGTTCCACATCAATTACCGCGGCGATGTCCTCGCGGGGAATGGTTTGTCCGGTGCCCTTGAAGGTGTGGGTGAGGTGACATTCTCCGTCATCCGAAAGCAGGTAGGCCCAAAGTGACGCACAGTAGTCCTCGATGTCAGTCGTTTTCCCTTTGAACTTGACTACGACAGGCTTCAGTCGCTCTTCGATGACACCGCGCAGGTCGACAAATCCGCCACTTCCGCAAAAGCTGCTAGACCATAGATCTTGGACTGCCTCTGGTACGCGGTATCGGATGCCGCTTTCACTGGTGCTTGCAGCAGTGAAGGTGTTCCACGCGTAAGGGCCCGTGCCCTCAGCTGTAGACCCTTCATACTCGCTGCGAAGCTTCACAATACCCTCAGCCCGCTGTTTTGCAGTTGGTCGTTTTTCGGGGGGTACCCACTCCATGATCTTATCCAAGAAGCGCCCCACGCCTTGCGAGGAACCCAACAACCCCTCGGCAAACCACGAGTCGCACCCCGCATAACTCGTCGAGTGGTAGTAATACGCGTGGGTGATGTCATCGCGCGGGTAGGCTTTTAGCAGGTGCCAAACAACCCCATGGAACTCCGGTCGCTTAATTTCAGAGTACACCTGTGCGATTTCCAGCACTGCCGGGGCTAGAAGCACTCGTTCGATCTCATCGGTAGAAACCGCGTAGATCTCAGCAAGAGAGCAAATGGCGTCGTGTCTGTTGTCACAGCTCGGGATAAAACTCATCTCAGGCTCCCAGCCTTACCTTTGCGATAGGGCCGGGAGGATATCAGGTTCGATATCGCCGGATAAGTCCCGCAAACCGACCTTTAAGCGTCGAGCCGTCCTCCAGCTCGTGCTCCATTAGACCACCCTTGGATTGTATGTGGCCAGTGCAGGAGGCGTTTCTAAGCATACCGCCAGGATCAATCCCCGGTGGTAGATGACCAATTGCGTTACTTGAGGTCTGAGCTGTAGCTAGCACGGATGCAATTGGCTGTCATTGGCAATGCAAATGAGTGGTCAAGTCAGTGCAATTACGCACCTAGCTTTGCAGAATTGTTTGAATGGCAAGCACAAAGGCAGGCGGGAACACCTTGTCTCCATGTTCATTTTGAATACCACCATCATCCGTGATGCTGAGGCCTTGTTGCGCCAAGCGGGAAGGGTCAATACCTTTGCTAAGCGCATTTCGCAGGCGAGGCGACAATTCGGGAGATGCCGCGACCGGAGCGGGTAAGGTAGCGGGGGCCTCGGGCGATGTCGGCGTAATAGAAGCTCCGACCTGAAGCCCCTTAAAGGCCGCGTGAAGGTTGTCGTTGGTAACCTTGAGCCGCTTGGCCTCGTCCAGTGCGACCCGGAGAGTTGCTCGGATGCTGGGGTCGGTTATCAGCTCCAGGGCCTGTTCGACGTTTGACTTGCTCTTGGCCACATATCGGGTGGAGCCGCTGACGGCATTGGCGAAGGCCGTGATGATTTCCCGGTAGTACGCGCCTTGGGTATTGCGCAGGCTTTGCGTCTTGGGCCCGCCGATGGACTCCAGGCGCCGACCCACTTCGGCCAGCGAATAGTCGCGGTCGCCATCGTCCCGTATCGCGTTCAGCACCTCCCAGACTTTATCAAGGTTCTCAACTTTCGAGGATTTGCTGGCGGCAGCCCGGTGGGCCTGATATAGCTGTCGCGCATCCTTCAGAATATCCGGGGCAGTGAGGGGGAGGCCGTTGCTCATCATACTTGCTCCAACAAATTTGCCGATTGCGCAAAGCCGAAGGTCTTGGGCTTCATGAAGTCCAATTGGGTAGCGAAAGCCTTGTCCAGCCCCACGGCGTGCAAAGTCGTTCGCCCATCTACCAAGGCATGCACTGTGTTGGCCTCCAGCCGAGCATAGAGGAATTGCCCCATGGCATTGGCCACGTGCAAGGCGTCTTCGTCATCCAGCAAGGAAAACCGGGGCTCATGGCCAGAATTTCGCAGCATTCGGTCAAACAGGCGAGCGCGCTCTAGGTTGGGTTGCCGCCAATTGATTTTCAGCCCGTCGAAAAGGGTGGCATTAACGCAGATTCGATTCAGCTGCTCGAACTCATGGCCTTCCGACAAGACCGCTTCAAGCTGACCAGTGCCACCCGCCGCGACCAGGGCCAAACCATCACCCTTGTCTTGGGCTGCAATGCGGATGCACTGCTCGGTAAGCGCATACGCGGCTTGTAGGCTTAAGGCGATTTCGTCCACCTCAGCCGTAGAGGACTCAAAGGCGGTCTCTGCAATCTCTAGCTCGCGTTGTTTATGGAAGGGGGCACCACCACTCAAGGCGTCAGCGTGAGCATCCGACAAGGAATCAAACCGTTCCTGGGCTTTTTCGAAGGTGAGCGATGCCTTCTTCAGCCGATACGACAAGTCATTGACGTGGGCCTCCAGTCCAAATAGGAAGGCCGGGCCTGTCATGAAAAACCGGCACCGTGCACAATTAGATGCACCGCCGGGCACTGCCTGAAAGCGGGTGACATTACTGGTGAGGTCTTGGACCACCAAGCCTTCGTGGCAGCGCTTGGCCGCGACAGGGCAAATGCCATGGTCCATCACCAATAGGCCTACCCCTGTGCCGCCGCTTGCCGCATCGAGGGCGGAGGGATGCCGGTAGGCCGCCGCCTGCTCCAGTTCCTGGCGGCTTGCACACTTGATGAAGCCCGCCATTTCAGCTTGGGATTTGCGTTGCCGCTCCAGGAGCGCCTCGTCCATGCGAAGCGTCAAAGTTTCCACGTGGAGCTTGGTGTAGTAGAGGGTCATGAGCACCGTCGCATGTCCCACAATCTTCATCAGGTACTCGGGCGGCACGCCCTCCTCGTACATGGCCGTAATAAGGGAGACCCGAAGGCTATGGAGGTCAAAGGTAGCTGTAGAGGGTTGGCCCGTTTTCTTATCCCGGGTCAGCACCAAGCGAATGGGGTCCCCGTTGCTCAAAGTTTCCCCGGCATCGGCCAGCCGGCGTTCCATCTCGTCCATCAGCTTGAGCCACAGATTGCGGATACGCACGTCGGTCACGGGCAAGTCGGGCCGGGTTTGGTTCGCAGGGTCCCGGAACAGGAAGTAATTCGCGCCCATCTTCTCCAGGTCCTCAACGTGCTTGACCTTTTTGAGCTCGATGATGTCGGTCCAAAGGGTGGGGCCCTTCACGGGATTGTATTTTTCCTGCCAGTCCCGAAACTCTGACAAAAGGGTCAGCGCATCATGCTTTTCCCAGGGCATTACGTAGCCCTTGACTTCCTTGTCGGCATCACCGGTCTTGTTCGTGTTGAAGTAAAAGACGGAGCCATCGGTTCCATCTTTTCGCTTGTATTTTCTGAATACCCCGCGTTCTACGGGCTCGCCACCGGCTTTGGGATGGTGAAGCCCTAGGTTCGTGTCCCAAAGGCCATCCTTGCCGTAGCGATAGGTATCGCCCTCTCCACTGTCCAGCATGCGCACCTGATAAGTCCGTGCCGGCAGCAGAAGCTTGATAAGAAGCGTGTACGCCCGCACCGGGCTCCAGACGGTCTCGTATTGCCCCGCTACCGGGTTAAGCCACCGGAAGGTATCCTTGATTCGTCCAGCCTCCTTCGCCCAGGCAAAGTCGTTTTCGGTCAGGATATGCTTGGCAAGACTAATGAGCCGCGTAGGCATGGCTTCCCGATGAGTCTCCCCTTGATTCACGTTCTTATAGGTGCCTTTGGGCAAGGGGTTCGCAAAGCCCGGCCTCAGGATAGGGACCTCATTATCATCGGGCTGAGCACAGACCTTAAACAGCACCTCATTGTGAAATTCATGAAGGACCGTCATGGTTTGCCGGCCCTTCCTGCCAGGCACCACATAAAGCTCAGTGGGCCTCCGGCGGATGTCAAAATAAGCGGCGGGGTTTCGAGGCAACTCCGGATGTTCGTGGTAATGCTTCAAGAAATTGTTGACCGACGACTTGCGCCTCTTGAAGTTGGCCGGGTTCGCTTCTAGGTGCTCAATGGCCAGCCGGACCCAATCGGCCATTTCAGGCTCTTTGGCAAGCAGCCAGTTGAAGTTGTCGTCCCGAGCCAAATGGCCCATCTTGTTCTTGAAGAAGCCAAAATCGTCGGGAGTCCAGTTGATGGCCACAACAGGATATTGCTCACGCAGCATGCCCAGGACAGGCTGTATCGCTACGGAGTGCAGCTTACCCAATCGACTGCGCTCAACCGTAAGCTGAAAGGTTTCGGGAGTAATGTCGCCAATATCTTCGATTCCACACCGGCTAAGCAGGTTGTCCAACAGGAACCGAAACTTTGCAGTGTCCCCAAAATTGGTGTCTTTGCTTTCAAGGTCGCGGCTTAAATATGAATGAATTGTTGTCAGATACGCCGGGGGTGCGTTGCCGAATCCAGCATTTGATATATGTATGGTAGGCATGTTGAACGGCCTTTGATTGCGGCCAGGCCACGCAATGAGCCCCGCATGCCATAGCTGCACCAGCAATTCGACCAAGATGTGCTGGGAATATTTCGGGGGCTTAATTTCGGCATGACGTTTATGCTCGTTCACCAGCAGGTTATCGAGGGCTTCCGCAAAGGATTCACGCGTAACGCAATGTGAAAGTGCCCGAACTGCATTCTGCAAAGATTCTGGCGGACGGCGCCGAACCCTCGCTACGATAGACAATCGAACAAACCAAGATTCGATAATGCCAGGCAGCGGAGTCGGGTCCCAGTGCGGATTCACTAGGTATCGATTCAAATCATTGTTCACATAGACGGTGCGCCCCGTTAGCGAACTGACCGTCGTGGTGTAGTCGTCGAGATGGCAAATCGAGGTCATTCCGTGTCCTTAAACGAAGGGAGTGCTGTCACTGTGAGTTTTCCGATGGCAGCCACCACCTTGGCCAGGCCCACCTGCCGATAGACATCCTGGCTCTTGGCATTCAAATGGTGCATGGCCACTTGCCCCTCTTTGTCGCCGAGCCCCAGGTCATTGAGCCATTGGCCGTAGCGATGCCGAAGGCCGTGGCTCGTGGCGCCGGCCCATTTGGCAGGGAGCAAGCCGATTCGGCGTACTGCGGCTCTAAAAGAGTCGTCGAAGCCCTCGACGCCGAGAGGTTGGCCATCCTGGGTCAGAAAGGCCCAGGGCACCTGCGGCGTCACCGGGCGCACATACTGGATATACATGCGCCAGAGGGTCAGGAACAAGCGGCCCGCGTTCTTATCAATCCAGAACACCTGGTAGGCCTTGCGCTCCCGATGGGTCAGCAAGCACCCTTTCCACCCGGAATGGCGGCGGCCTGTTTCCTGCGTGAGGGGCTTTCTGCCGCCACAAAAACGCTGAAGAAAATCGGCTCGATTGGTTTTGCGCTTACTGCCGGTTATCGGGTCGATATAATCCACTAGCCCATCCGTGGGTTCATGGACCAGCACAAGCGCAATCGAGGAGTCATCCGGATCGGTGTATACGTCATCAACCCATAGGTGCAGAGGCTCCGAAGGCCGACAACCTCCATACGTACAGAGAAGCGTAATCAGTATGTCGCGTAGGTTGTACTTCACCCAGGGGCGCGTATCCGCTTTCCGGCCTGGGTTGATAAACCCTTGCCATATCAAGTCATCGAGACGCTCCGCCGGGAAGGCCTTGGCTTCTGCCAAAAAGCCATTGCGGTCTCGGGGCAATCGCGCTTGTCGCCCCCGGTGAGAAGATTCCTCCGCCCGAGTACGACGCTTCGTATGCGCGAGGAGCGAGGCCGCCTTCTGCTTGTTCCACTTGCGCCAGAAGATAAGCTGGTCCGCCGGGGAGGCTTGGTGATGAATCGGATTCAGCATCGTGGCCCCATGGCGCTGATTCAGCCAATCACTGAACTCCAACAAGGCTCGGGTAAGGCGCTTGGCATTTTGCTGTGAAGTCGCTGTCCAGTTAAGCCCGTAGGCATCGACGCCCGCTTGGTAAGTGCCGAACCGCAGGTCATGGAGAAACGCCGTGTACAGCAGGCTGCGCTTGGGGGTGTCCGTGAACTCATGGGCGCGCACGGACAGCCATTCAATGAACCGCCCCGTCGCTTGGGCGTAGGTGCGTTCCATTGACAGGGAAACTAGCTTCTCCCGGAAGAACTCAAGCAGTTGCTCAAGCGGAGAAACGCCCACGATAAGAAGCACCGTGGACGCGAAAGCACGAATCTTGTCCTGAACCAGGACCGTTTCCGTATAAATCATCAGGGAGACAACATCCTCTTTGACCTGCTATGAAATTGAGCCGGTAACGCGTTGGCCCTCAAGTAGCCGCATGCCAGTCATCTTAACGAAGGTGGCGTAATCCATGGGGCGAGTCAGGAGGGATTCTGCGTTAGGCAACACGAAAGCCCAGGCGTGACCCGTCGCTTCGTCATAAACTAGCTTGAAGAGGCGCGTGGGCTTCCAGACGTTGTTCTTCCCTACTGTCTCGTGACCTTCATCAAAAATGGGACCGGAGAACACGAACACATTGCCCGAAGCGCGGAGCGCGTACTTGCGGGTGTCCTGCTCAGCCTTATTCCACGTTTTTCTGTTGGACGAAGGGTCCTGCGGCACCATATTGGAGAGCGCGAAAGACTGTGCCATCGCATGCTGGTCGGCGGAATCGGCTGCCGGGCTAAGGTGCCCTCTATCCACGGCGGGTTGCTGACTACGGTAGTCACTCAACTCGGCGCGACCACTGGTGGGGATGCGGGGGTCAACAAAGAACTCATTGGTGCGCTCCTCGCCCTTGGCGTCCCGCAGCCGTGAAGCTGAGAGTCGTTCCACCACCACCACCGGGGTCTTGCTGGTCTGGGAATAGAGGACCGCAAAACCGTTCGAGCACAAGGCCATAGGCTTCATGCCCACTGGCACACTGGCAAGGTCAAGGGGCTTATTACCAGGAAACTGGTCAGCACATGCCTCGAAGGAGTTCTGACGCTGCTTTGCCGTATAAAGCGCAAGCGCTTCGTCGGCCCCCAGGCTACCCGAGCGGTATTCCTTTTTCTCGGCATGGTGCGGCAGCGCAAAGTCCAGCAGGCCCCGCGCATCAGCAACCCCCACTGAGAGGGAAAATACGGCAACAAGAGCGGCGAGGCACTTAGTCATTTTCATTAAAATCCCCGAATTTTGATGCGTATATCGCATTGAGTACAGATACTCAAGCGCAAGCATTATGGTTAGGTGTTGAGTATGGTTCTGACCGGATATTTCCCCTATCGCTTGGGCTGGGGTCGCTTCAGCTGCATGACGTGCATCTACAACTCCCCGAAGGTATGGGCCACCATCAAAAAATACTTCCCTGAGCGGGTTACCCCGATAGCCGGTTACGAGGACGAGTTTGGGTGCACTATCAGCCGGCAGAAAATCAACGTGGTGGATCTGTCGGCCACAGCGGAAGCGTTCGATATCACCGATCTGGACGCACTTGCCCAGGCGCGCCAGCGCGAGTACGTACTGCCGATATTCACGCCAGAGGGCAAAGCCTGGCAGTTGCCAGCTGGAGCATTCGTAACCGAAGGCTGCGGATCGGTTTAAAAAACTCCTCCGCGGATTTCTCCTGAACCGAAGCCGACCTCAGTTCCTTGGGATTTCCGATGCCTGCCGTACCTTGAATCCATCAGCTCCAGTGAGGAGCCGGATTCAAGCACGGAGCTTGTCATGCAGCTGTTCGATGTCGATCTGTTCTCTTCCGCTGGCGTCCAGGAGATGCCTGCCAATGTTGTTCGTGGGCCTGAGAAGACCCTGGCCGAGAAGATTGCCGGGGCGGTCGACGCTGTGAAGCGCGTCGTGCGGGCCGGCAAGCAGCCTGTTGTGGCGTGGAGTGGCGGCAAGGACTCAAGCGTTACGCTGAACATCGCGTTCACTGCAATTCGCGAGCTGGCCACCGAAGGTTTCGCGGTGCCGACCTTGAACGTCATGCACTCCGACACCCGCATGGAAAACCCGGTGATCCACTGCTACAACCAGAGCCAGATGCAGCAAATGCAGGCCTACGCGAAGGCTGCCGGCATCGAGTTGAAGGTGTGGGTAGCGAAGCCGGGCCTGAGCAATGACTACCTGGTTAGCTTGGTCGGTGGGCGCATCATCGCCAGCGTTGGCTCCAACGCCAAATGCCAGCAAATGACCAAAGCAGATCCACTGAAGCGAGTGAAGAAGGCAATCCTCAGGGATGTCGCGGCTCGCCTCGGCCGCAAGTGTGCTGATGACGATATCGTTTCGCTGATCGGTACCCGGTTCGATGAGTCTGTGCAGCGCGAGCGGAAAATGTCTGAGCGCGGCGAGAGCGCCTTTGAAGCTGTGAACCTCGCCGCCGGCGCTGGCGGGCACGACTGGGTACTCAGCCCAATCGCTGAAATGACCACCATGGACGTGTTCAGCTACATCGGCCAGGTGATAGCCGGTCGGATTGAGTGCTACGACCGCTTTAATCAGCTGGTTGAGATCTACCGCGACATGAATGGCGGGGACTGCATGGTGAACGTCTACCTGGCAGGGAAACAATCCGAACGCCCCGCGTGTGGCCATCGGACGGCTGCTGGTCATGTACGCGCGTCTCTCGAGACTCGTCGGCCGAGAGCATGATTGCCAAGGAAGGCGGCGAGTACGACTGGCTCAAGCCCCTGAACGACTTGCGGAACTACATCAAGGCCCGCCACTTCGATCCGAGCGCTCGATGCTGGCTGGCGCGCACGATTGATAAGGAAACGGGGACGATAAAAATCGCTCCGAATTCCTACTCGCCGGCATTCACCAAAGAGCTGTTGGGAATCATGCTCACGATCCAGCTCGACGAGTTTGACGCCGCCCAGCAAGCCGGTATCAAACCGCGCTTCACGCTCCTGGATATCCAGCAACTGCTGGCGGTCGAGGCGCTTTGGGGCCGGTATGGATACCAGAAGCCGTTTACCGCAATGAGGGTGTTCCTGGAGGTCTACGAGCAAGGTGTTCGCTATGAGATCCCAGACATCGCGGCGCTGCCAAAGTACACCGAGGCAGACCTGCGCTACCCCGAGGTCGAGGTGCCGTTCTGTGATGATCAGTACCAGGGAATGTTCAACGGCCTGCGCAGTATTTCCCATGCTGCTGCCGATGCTGAGTTCCTGACCACAACACGCAGTGGCATGGTGGTCATGGACGTGGTGACCAGCAGCGGATTCGAGATCGATCGCGAAGGTGCAGAGCTGTTCGTGAACTTCGAGCTGGATAACGCCCTGTCCCGCGTGACCTTCGACCAGTCTCCGACTGCGGGGCTGCATTACCTGATGGGGTTGGGAACCATCGCGATCTACAAGGGCGACCATGGCGACTGGAATCGGATGATGCGGATGTCCAACCAGATTTTCAGAAGCGATCTTCAGCCCATCCTGCATGACCGCGCTGCGCTGATTGCCCGCCTGGGTGGTAGCTCACTGGGTCAGATCGATCTGTTCTGATTCGGGCCGTGTAAGCAACGACCATAATCCTGTGCGACTATACTGTTTTTACATACAGTGAGGCGTGCTATGCCATCTTCGGAACTGCCGCCATTTGAGCCGGTGACGCTCGACGAGTTGCGTCGCATTTGGTCAGCACATGACGATCCTGACATACGCCGCCTGGCGCTCGAAGTAGCTCGATATCGGCGTGTGCTGGCAGAGGTCGACAAGCTCTATAAGACCGTCCACCAGTCTTGGCGCGACCAGGTGGGCGGTGATCTGGTGGCCCTGCACCTCTTGAAACAGGTCATGTATCACGAACGGATGCGCTTGCCCTAATGGCTGGCTGCTTCGTTCTACAGCGCCAGCAGTGCGCCATCAGGATTGAATACGCTCGAAAGTTATTTGGACAGCGCTAACACATGCGCGATACGCAGCGCTGGAATCTTCCTCCAGCTTCCTTAGGATGGCGCGCCCGGCCAGACTCATTCCGCCGTCACGGAGGCTGCCAAGCTCGAGAACCGCGCTCAGGGCCGCGTAATCACTGTTGAACTGCTCCCCGTCATCTTGATCAGCAGTTCCGTCCTTGATCTTTTCAAAGTAGGACATCACTGCCTCAAAGCGGTTAGTGGCTGACTGAATCATGGTCTGTTCCAGTTGGGGCAACGCTGGATCTGCATTCAAAGCTTCATCGCACCGCCGAGTCAGCAGGTCGTGCAGCAGATCGGCATCATTGGCCGCATCCACACAATCGCGGTGGAGCGCATTCTCCAAACTGCTCTTCAGCCAGTAGCTGGTTTCAGGGTTGCTGAGTACCGCTTGAATTTCTTCGTTGATGGCCACTGTTCGATTCCTCTGTCCGGAAGGCGTTGTGTGCTCAGCGATTCACTGCCGGAGCACTGGGGAGGTTGCGGTTTTCCTGCGGAGCCATCGGTTGCCCCATCAGCTCAAACGCCGGCGAAATGAACTCGGCTGTCATGGCCTCGGAAAGCGCCTCCAGCTCGAAGTCGGTCACCTGAAAGCTCCCTGGCCAGATCCTGATGAGTGCCGATTTTCGTGCGACAAGGAATTTCTCCTGTTTGAGCATGGCCTCGTTGACGGCGATACCAACAGCCTCGACAAGCGCATCGCGGCTCCTGAAGAAATGAGTCATGGAGGAAAACGGGCAGTCGATCGGCACTCCGTCGACGATCATTTGATTCGGCTTCAGGTCGATGACGACGCGATTCGCCACCACTTTCCGCTCCGTCCACTCAAGAAACCAAGCCCCGAGAGCGCCAGCAGCAGCGACGATGCCGGCTACTACCCAGGTTCCTTGGCTGGGTGCTTCTACGTCAGGTAACGCAGCAAGCGAGCCCAGTAACGGGAGGGGCAGTATCGCCATCCCCAGTAGGGCTTTCGACAGATCATTCATTATGCGTCCTCGCTAAAAATTGCACGTCGTCGTGTGCGCTTCAACTGCATAACCGCGGCTTGCAGTAATCAGTTGCACCTTACTTTCCAATAACTCGGCGATGATCTTGATCGCTGCCTGACCTCCCAAGCTGTACAGGTGTGCGTCTGCTTCTAGCTCGAACAGGCGTGTCGTACGATCCGGCGTTGTCATGATCAGCAGCAGTACCTGCTGCATGACATGCTCAAACGCCACCTCACAGAGTCGGCGACACAGACCAGTCTTACGGTGAACCGGCGCAAGATAAATGGCCTTGAGCATCAGATGAAAGCTGGTCTCGCCTTTGCTCTGGAGTGCTGTCAACTCAAGGGAACACAGCCCAGCCAAATTGTTGCCAACCCAGATCTCGTGGCACCCTTCGGCCGGGAAATTTGTAGGCGATAGAAGATCACCTTGTGGGCGATCTGATTCGTCGAAAATCCGCGCCCTTTGCGGTGGTGTTGAGAGGCGGTAAGTAACCATCACTGCTCTGCTCATAGGCTCCCCACCAGGATGGTCGTCGAGGTGCAGTACCGCTGGTTGGAGTTCCGGCAGTAGTTTGATCAGGTCAATATCTTTCATAAGGGAAACCGTTGGATCGCTGATGTCGGCCGATTATTCCACGCCGTCAGCGCCAGCAAGGCCGTAATCAGGTCGTAAAGCGGTCAGAAAACGTTCTCCCTACTCAGGGGGATAATTTCTATCTGGAGTGCTTGTATCTGGCCCTATCAGGCATTGCGCCAGCGGCCGTTGGGATTTCGGTAGGAAATGAGACGGTGGCCACCTCCTACCAGGAACCACCAGCATGGAAATCAACCGCCTCCCCGCTTGGCTTCAGGCTTACCGCGATGGCCATCGTCAAGGCAATGCCCAAGCGCTAGCAGCCTATGCCGATTACTACTGCATGGACGGGTCAGCCGACATGGAGCTGGATATTGAGGAGCGGCTTGGCTACATCCCTCCGCCGATGGTCTCGTATGCAAGCCGAACGGGCACACGCCGCAACCTCGCAGCAATGCGCGGGGCGGGTTGGCGTTTACTCGTTTCTGCGGCCGGGGTTCTGCGCACTGAGGGGTTCGAGCATTACGCCTTGGACAACGGAGCGTGGAGCGCTTTCCAGCAGGGCACGCCGTTCGATGAGCGTGCTTTCGGCCGTGCCGTGGATCTTCTTGGCGAAGACGCTGACTGGGTTGTCCTACCTGACATCGTGGCAGGTGGAATGGAGTCGCTGGATTTCAGCCTGCGCTGGCTGGATCGGCTAAAGGGATTCCCTCAAAGGTTGCTCATTGCTGTGCAGGATGGAATGGAGCCAGACGATGTGCGTGAGTTCTTGAGCCCATCCGTAGGGATATTTCTCGGAGGGAGCACCCCTTGGAAGCTGCAAACCATGGCTGCCTGGGGTGTCCTTTCTCGTCGCCGCAACTGCTACTACCACGTTGGCCGGGTCAACAGCGCTCGACGGATCGGAATGTGCGCTGCCGCCAGTGCTAATTCCTTCGACGGTACCAGCGTGACACGCTTCGCCGACACGCTGCCTGCGCTCCATGCCGCGCTGTGCTATGCCGATGACCAGGGTGATCTTTTCTCTCTAGCGAAGGAGGACGTTGCAGCCACGCCATTCAATTGCTGTTGGCCGCTGCCTTCGAGACAGCACTGTTTTCATGGAGCCCACCATCATGAAGATGGGGTTATCTGAGCTTTCGCTGCCGTGGACATATCAGACGCCCAGTCCCGGAGATAACCAGGAACGATGAGCTTGTGACGAGCTCTCGATCCACCCGTGTAAAGGGCTGCAAAAGCCCTGCTCGCCGCAATGCGGTCACCAGGCCCTACTTGACTGAGCAAGTCTGGCGCGAGCATCACAGCGTCGATCTCTGAATTGCGTGCGTCCATGACCCGGCCGAGCTGTAGCGGGGCTGTCCCTGACGCATCGAGGTTGAGTAACGATGCCTCGAACTCTGATGAGCTATAGCCCTTACTGAGCATCCGGTCGATGCGCTGAAAGCTACTATTTTTGCTGCCCATGTCCGCCCGGAGATCATCCCAGTTGGTGTACCTGAAGAGCGCGCTGTGGGTTGGCCGTACCTGATCATGGAACAGGCCAATGCAATCGAGAATGAACCGGCGGAAAGTGTTGATTGCTCCAGGTAGCAAGCTGAAGGTCGCGCCAGCGCTCCCCAGGCGCTGAAACCACTCGAATAATCCCCACTCGGAATCAACCAGTATCGTCACGGCCCCGGTGGGAACCTCTGGCTTGTCGTAGTAGACAACCTTTGTCTCGATGCCGTTGTTGCCCTCGAGCGAAGCCAATTTCAGTATCGGGTGTTTGTCGATGAGGGGGTTTATGACTCCCTCGATCTGCCGGCCGGCGCGAATGGAGTGGGTGATCTCGTGCTTGCGGAGTGTGCTAGCCCGTTGGTAGTAGCTCCCATCCAGGCGCTGGCATGCGTCACCCAGGGTAATCACGGGCTGGGTACAGCGGTCGAGAAATACCGAGAGTGGCCAGCTCAGGTCGTGAGCTTCATCGACAATGATGTGGGTGAACTCCAGACCTATGACCGCCTCATGAAGAAGGGTCATGTGCTTGATTCGGTGATAGCCGCGAAGCGGGAGCTGAAGGCGCTGATCGGTTGGTTCTATGGTCTGGTCCCACAGCCTTTGCGCATACCCTACCAGTACCAAGCGATCTACGGCATCGAGGGTAAGCCCTTTGGGGATGTGCTGCTCTGATAAGGCAAGGTCAGTGCTGTTGCAAAAGGAGGCAACCATCCTCGCGCAGGCCGTGGCTACTTGGGCTGGACTGAGCCTACTTATCGACCCGAAGCCTAACCGGGAAGCGATGTCTTCCGGGGTAACCTGGTGCCGAGCGGATGCCCGCTTGCCCGGCCTGTAATAACCGACACTTCGTTCAAGCACGTAGTTGGCGAGATCTCCGAACGTCATTCCTCTCACGTTCGCGGCTCCGATTCGCTGCATCAAGGCCTGGAGCTGCACCGCGGTGAACGCCAGCACGAGTGGTCGACATGATGAAAGCGAGTCCACCAAGCGTTCGATCATGTGGGTCTTGCCGGTACCAGCCAGGCCCTGGATATGGATGCTCTCATCGGGTTCGGCGTGAATAACGCGAAACGTCCGGCTCTGCTGATTCGACAGAGAAATTGTTTTCCCCGATGGGGTCTCGAACGAATGCTTGAGCGGGTTGAGCTTTTGGGTGTGCGCTGCACAGAAGTTGAAGTCCCAGTGGCCACCATTCAGGAATTGCGTCGCGTCCAGCGTCTCCTCATCCAGGAAGCGCAGCCGCAGCCGAGGCATAAGCGCCAGCCCTCGCTCAAACAACTCTCGCTTAAATCGGCCGGCAATCAGGCTAGAAAACGTACCAGGTGGATGCGTTTGGCTCAGTTCCGTTCCAACTGAGATCAACTCGGCCAGGGCCTTCTCAACGAGCATTTCGCTTTTCGGCTTTCCGTCCAGGGCCGGTAAATTCTGGATGACAGCCACCGAAGCCACTTGGGGCACGTCCCACTGCCCCAGTAGGACACGAGCAGAACTACTCGGATCAACCAAGATGTCGGCCTGTGAAGCCAGCAGTGGGATGTAAAGAACCGGGTCGCTCACACTTTTATCTCGGTGAAATGAACATCGTCGACCGCCACCAGCACTATCGCCGGCGGCGGGCCCAGCTATCCAGTGTATGCCAGGCCAGCCGAAGGTCACACTTTCTCAACGCCGGTACCAGTTGAGCTGGTAGCACCTGGCGTCCTCGGGAATCTGATCGGGTGGCCAGCGCAGGCAATCCAGATACAGGCGCTCAGGTTTGCTTGGGCTGGGCCGAGTAGCCTGCACCAGGTAGGCCGAGCCACCGGAAGTGAGGATGTAGTCGCCAGCGCTCAGGTCGCCAGCGCCATCGATGTACAGCTTGCATGGGGTGTAAGGTTGGCCGCGACTAGCCATATTCAGCGATCCTCAACTGCGGCGATGACATGGCCATCGGCGAAGGCCAGATCCAGCTTGCCTGCATCGCGAGCCTGCTGGGCACTGCTGATTATCTCCCCACCAGGGCCACGGACTAAGGCAAAGCCTCTCCCGAGCAGTGCAAGCGGATTTGTCTTGTCGTAGACCGTGCATGCAAGCTCCAGGCGCGAAATTTCCTTGGCGATCAGCGCCCTACTCAGGGAAGCCACCCTCGAGGCGGCAAACAGCCCCCTTTGGCGCTCAGCTACACACAGACCAGCCCCGAGCCTTGAAAATCGATCCTGCGCGAGCTGGAGGGCCATGCGCTGTTGACTGAGGAGGCGGTCTCGGCCTTTGTCGAGGCTGCTTTGCTGTTGCAACAGTTGCCGATGCTCCCCATGGAGCGTTTCCGTCACCCGCCGGCTGAAGGTGCTCCAAGCGCGATCCAGATGCGGGGCTTGCCCAGACACCAGGCGCAAGATCATGCCGTTGGCCCGCTCGACCTGAGCCCGAGCAGTTGAGGCCTCAGACATGAGCGCTGTTTTGATGAACCCGATGACCTTCGATGGTGTGTCGAACCGGCGGTGTGCCACGAGGTCAAGCACGCATTCGTCGATCTCGTGCCCAATGCCGGTGAATACCGGAACAGGCAACCGGCACACCCAAGCCGCAAGGTTCGCGTCGTTGAGCCAGGCCAGATCGCTTTTCGCCCCACCCCCGCGGATGATGCATACGGCGTCGAATGGCTGCTGTTGATGTTGCTCATGAACCGTCCGCAACGCAGAGCGGATGCTGTCTGATGCATCACGCCCCTGGAACGTCGCTGAGAAATACTCGAAGCCGCACACCTCGGCCGCAGCCAACTGCTCTGCATCACGCCGAAAATCGGCCAGCCCAGCAGCCTCGTGCGGAGCCACAACCGCAACGCGCCAGAACCCCCCTGGAGAGGGAAGTCCCCGCTGTAGGTCGAACCACTGCCGCTCCTTCAGGGAGGCAATGATCTTCTGCATCTTGGCCTGCATGTCACCCAGCGTGTAGCTCGGGTCGATGCCGGTGACCATCAGGGAGAAGCCAAACTGAGGGGAAAAATCCGCCCTCACTTTCAGCAGGACGTTCATTCCTGCTTGGGGCAGGCCTCCGGTTGCCTGCTGCCACTCACCAAGTACCTTGCCGGCGACGTTCGCAAACATGGTGCACCGTGCCTTCGCGACCTCGGCTCCCTCACGCGACTCCAAGATGTCCATGTAGCAGTGGCCGTTCGGGCGGCGCTTGAAGTCACTGAGTTCTGCAACAACCCAGCAGCTGTCTGGCACCGCAGCACGGATGGCCTTCTGGATCTGGGTAAGGTATGCGCTGAGAGTGAGGTGCTGCTCAATCGGATCAGGTGCGCTCACCGGCCTGTCCCTCTTCAGCGCCCAAGGTTGCTTGAACAACGCCCTCGATGCGGGTAAGCCGGTCGGCGCAGAACTTACGGGCATCCGCAAATTCGCGAGCAAGGGTCTCCAACTCGTCGATGCTCACTTCATTGCGCTCCAGGCGCTTTACCGTCTGGTCGATGAAGGCGATGTTGGCTTCGTAGGTATCTCGGCTCATGTGGGAAGTCCTGGGGAAGATGGGATCAATCAACGTGCCGATTGTCGCAGCTTCCCCAAAAGACCCAACCCTATCAGCCTTCAGGCTGAACCCACGTTGTCTGACCCTCTGGGATCACGCCTCGATTGCAGCCGTATTTGGACAGGTACAACACCCTGCTCTGCCGCAACCAGGCCTCAACGGTTGGAACGATCATCGCGGCATACTCGGCAAGGCTCGGGTGTTTCTTCCAGTCTCCATTGCCGATCGCGGATTCCAGCGAACGGTCATACCAGGCGTTGACCAGCTGCTCGACTCCAGCCAGTTCCTCGCCGGCGGACGGTGCGGAATGGATCAGGTTATGCGCCTCGCGTTTCCTTTGCTCTCGGGTGGCATGTGCAGCTGGTAACGCTCCAAGGGAGAAAAGAGCGTCCTCAAAATTGAGGTGACGCTTCTCGTGAGTAGTCGAGTCCTCGGCTACATCGGGGACGAACGAAAAGCGGCAGAGCTTGCAGTAGACCACGCCACCGTCCTTCCGCTCGTAGTGCTGCTCTAACGAGCGAGCGACCCACTTACGAACTTCGTGATAGCTGCGTGCTTGAAGATGATGCTGCGCCATCAGGTTGAGGCGCTGCGCATGGCTCAGTCCTGGGTGAAGGGCCTTTGCCTGTTTGGCGAGCTTTTTGAGGTTTTCGATATCGCGGAGTGTGATTGGGTTTTGCATACGGCAGCCTCCAAAGGCTGATGCTCTGTGTCCACTTCGGAGCACCCATAAGGGTTCCGTTGGTTTGTCGGTAGTGCTTTCGCTTTGCCAATGTGGACGGCAGGCACCTACCCGTGTGCCGAGAGGAATATCTCTGTCTCGATTGCGAACGTCAAGTGTAATGTCGAATTTCGCCCGGCTGGTTGAAATTTGAGCATCGCCGGGGGAGCGTTCCCAGACCGCCACGCCAGGACTTTATCCACAGGCTTACCCCCACTTTCAGGGGACAAACCTCGGGCGAAAAAAATCCCGCTCGAGCGGGACTTATTCCTGGGCCCTGCGTCATTCCAGCTCCAACTGCCTGTGCTCGTCACGCCCCATGGGTTTGTGCAGAGAAACGCTTTCACCGTCCCTTTTGCCCTGAATGTAGGCTCGGTACGCATCCATATCCAGTTTTCGGCGTTTCATCTTTGTGACCGGAACACCTGGATAATTTCTCTGCGTATAAGCGTGGATTGCCCTTTCCACTTCTTCCGTAACGCCGGAAAATTCCTCTACTCGTTTGTGTACGCCGATGATCCATGCTTCCGCATACAGCACCCCCGCTTTGCGCCTTTGAACTGTGCCCTGAATACTGACTCCTGAGAGGTATTTTCTCTTGGAGTCTTTCAGTTGCCGGATAAGCACCTCATACGCATAGGCCGACATTTCAGCGCTACCGATTTCTCCAATAAAAATCAGCGATTGCCCGTCAGGGCCATAGCTGTAGAAACTCACACAGCCAAACGCTTTAGAAACCGTCATCGACAACATGCGAATCCATTGTGGCGGAACGCTTTTGGCTTTACCGATCCGCAGGGAAAATTCTTCCGTCTGGGTGGCATGCACATCGCCTATCTCCAGCTTGAACTTATCCATAAGTTTGCGGGCTTGCCGCATTGCTGCTTCGGCCTCATGCGGGTTGCTGGATTTGGCGAGCGCAAAACATTTCTTGATTCTGTCCAGTGCGCGAGCGCGCTTATTCTTGTCTCCAGTCGCGCACTCACTCACCGCTCAATCCTCCGCTTCGCGACACGTTATTAAGCATGACGCTTCAGCGACAACCAATATCTCCCCGTATTGGGGTTGCTCAGCAAGTATACTTGCTCCATCCCCTCAAAGGAGGTGTCCAACTTTTGGACGCCAGCCCCGAAATACTCCCCCAAACGCGACAACACTTTTTCCTGTTCTGCTTGCGGCTGGTCTTTAAGTTCATCGAGAACCATCTTCAGCTCTGTGATAGCGGCGGCAAAAACCGTTCTTGCTCGCAACGCATCCGCTTGCCCGAGCGTTGACTCGTATTCACTAAGCACTACCGCCATCGCCATAGAACTACGCTCACGCAACCCTGCGCACTCCTGAGTGAGTACGATTGCAATTAGGAGATCATGACTGCCCGGAATGTCTGCATGCAGCACCTCCAATATTTCCTCAGACCACTCCTTATCCGCAGGGAGGTTGTATCCTTCAAGAGAAAAACTACCGCTGGCCCCGATCAACTCATTAACGCCGTACATAAAATCCCCTTGTCCCTAAATTTGTGGTTCACCTTAACAACATGCATCCATCCGCTTCGCGACACGTTTAAAAGCGCACGAACGCAGCATCGAACTAGATCTTCCTGTTTGATTCGTAACTGATTCGGTTCATCAGGCAGTAGTCGACAGTGTATCCATCTATCCGGGTAACGATTTCCCCAGTCAAATCGAGCAGAGCAGATGCCCCTGCGTAAAATCCAATTCCGCCGCTGGCATATTTTCCGCTCCGAACCTGGAATCCTTTGGCGTCAGTGATGGATACGCCGGATATTTCGTGCCATAGGAGAAATACACCCTCCCCGTACAGGCCGTCATCCCGCACTGAAAAAAGAACCTGCCGGAGTTGGCTCCCATGGGCAACGCCTATGAAATCGCCGTTTGGTAGCACCGGCGGGAATAACCTGCCGTCATCTCTTTTTCTAAACTCCAAATGTCACCGCCTGTTCATTGCCGTGTTTCGCCGGCTCTTTATGTTCGATATCACGCTGGTGACAACCAATGCTGACTTGATCGACAAGCTTACGCAGCAAGCGATGCCGGTAATGCACATGCCAGTGAAAATCATCCCGTGGATTGCTGATGTCCATGCTCCGAGGTATGGCAGGTTCGCGAAGATCATTCGCTAGGCCCTCCCCTTACGCTCGCAGATTTGCCAGCCAAGGCTTTCATCGCCGCCCGCAGTTTCGCGCAGTCGGTTTTCGCATCGCTGAGTACATACCTCGATCCGTAGTAGGTCAGCCAGGCGGTTGCTAACCCGGCACTCAACGCGCCGATTGATCCAAGCAGTAGTTCCAGTTGTTCGCTCCCGAGCATGAGATTTACTCCCTCTCAATCCTGGCTGCTTACTCCAGCCCGCAAATTTGCGCTGTGCCAATGCTCCCACCATCGCAATCAATCCCAAGGATTTAGTGCGCTCCGAATCCGCTGCCCGCCCTCTACCTGCCCGCAGGTGCTTGCTCACTTCCGTTACACCCCCTTCACCCGCTTCGCGACACAGGTTCAGGAAAACCACCCTCACACCACCTCGCTTGCTTATGGGAGTCTGACGGTTCACCTCACATAGAGAGAAAATCGCATTGGGGCTAGTTTCATGCGCGCCGCTCTGAAAGGCCCGCGCAACGGGGCGTGTAGCGATATCCACGTCAGATGGTTGCCGTGAAGGGGTGTCGTCATCGCCAAAGGGGTGTCGTGAAGGGGTGTTGTGAAGGGGTGTTGCTGGACTGAAACGCCCGCCCGCTAAGGCGTCGCGGCTATTCAGCCGGGTCAGTTTGCAGCAAACGGTACTGTGAAGAGGTGTCGTCATCGTCGAAGGGTGTCGTGAAGGGGTGTCGTGAAGAGGTGTTGTAGGTCGGAGCCCTTGATTTTGTTGGGCTCCACCATTTTTCGGCACAGTTCCCAGGCGACTCGCTTAGTCGGACGTTGCGGGGTAATCATGAGTGATGAACGCAGAAATCGAGCCGTCAACCACGCCAGCTTTCTTCACCGCAGGGACAAGCTGACGGCGGACTCGCTGAATGACCGAGCACGTTTCCCGGATCTCGGCGAGCTGGATTTCGTAGGCCCGAACGATGTTCTTCAAGGGCTCCTTGACGAATGAGAACGACGAGACCGGGTACTTGCTTCCCTGACCCTTATTGATTGTCCGGATGACCCGCGGTTTCTTGGCTTCGCCTTCCTTGAGCCTCGGCAAAATGACTTTCGCCCATTCGATGGTGACGGCATTCGGGCTGGATTGCCGGATACGGATCACGATCGGTATGTGCCCTGGCTTACCTGCGTGCAGTGAAAGGGCTGTCTGGAAGAAAGAGTCGCGCAGCTCCTCCGCTCGGCCGACAAGGCTGGAATAGACGCGATCAAGCTCCGCTACTGCTGGGTGCTTGGGGGCTTCAGAGGGTGAGTTCATATGTTGCTCCTTTGTGGATGGGAGCATTTTGCGGGTCGACAGAGAAGGCGTGGATCGTTTTCAGACGCTAAAACGTCCTGAAAACGAAGCCCAAAGCTTTCAGGAAGGCTGATTATTACGGTGCGTCGTCATCTGGTGACCGGGTGATGCAGATATAGCGCTTGGGATTCTTTGGATGTGGGGTTTCATGTGCTGCGGGGTCATTCGCGTCGTCATCTGACGCACTTCTTTTGTCATTTTTTGCTGGGAGCGGCATTCGAATGGGTAACGCCTTAGGTCTGGATATTGGTTACAGCAACGTGATTGGCGTTTTTGGCAGTGGGGATGGGCATCCGGAGTCGATTATTCGCCCCTCGCAGGCCGCTCCCTTGAGCGTTCTGCCTGGGGATTCTGGGTTACGCGCTGGTGAAGTAATCGTGGAGGTTGATGGAGCGCCCTGGGTGGCATTTGCCGCGCCCGGCCGTGTTCAGGATGGACGAGAACTGCACGAGGATTACACGTCTTCGCACGCCTATGAGGCCCTGTTTAAGGGAGCTCTGCTGCATGCTGCGGGTGATAAAGACGTGATTGACTGCTTAGTAACTGGCCTTCCTGTCTCGCAGGCTCGCGATAAGGCCTATGTGGAAGCCCTAGTAAAGCGTATGACTGGGACGCATCGCATTACGCCAAAGCGAGAGGTTACCGTTAAGCGAGTAGAGGTTGTTGCTCAGCCGATCGGGACTCTGACAGAGATCTACTGCAACTCAGATGCATCGGAAGTTATTGAGGAGTCAGTTTCGATCATTATCGATCCGGGATTTTTCAGTGTTGATTGGGTCGTATTTGACCATCGCGAGCTGGTAGTCAACTCCAGCAGCAGCAGCCTCAAGGCTATGTCTGTTGTACTTGAAGCGTGCAATGAAGAGATTGCGAAGGATCATGGCGGTATTCCTGGCGTAGAAAAGATTGAACATGCGCTCCAGTCGGGTAAGTCATACATCCTGATTTATGGCCGCAAGGTTGAACTTGCAGAATATCTAGAGCGTGCTGCCGAACGTGTTATCCCATCCGTTTTCACTGAGATTAAGCAAGGACTTCGATTCCTGAAGGGCCGTGCTATCGACTGTGTGATCCTCGGCGGCGGGGGAGCCTCATTGTATGAGCCATTTGCCAGAAAAGAATTTCCCGATGCATTGGTAGTCAAGCCCGTGAACAGCGTAAAAAGCAATGCCGAAGGTTTCTGGCATATCGCACGCTCTTAATTTAACGGGTGCGCAAGGACGCGCTAAGGAGGGAATGTGGATAAAACGATGAGACTACAATGTCGAGTCACGCCAGCGACACAAGAATTGCACGCGCATCTTGAAACTATTGACCCCGATTATCGGGGTAAAAGACTTGTTGCAATGGCAGCGCTATATCTAAGCATGATTAGTGCGACCGAAGATGCTAAAAGCAAGCAAGCAGATACTCAGCAAGATAATATTGTTGCTGATGACAAAAAGGAACAGGTCAGTAATGAGCCAGCCTCTCGTCCAGTTGCCAGCTGGATAAGGGGGGCAAATGTTTAATATCCGTATCAGTTCTTTTATTGCAGTATCTGCATGCATTGCCATAGGTACTTCAGTGAGCGCTAAAGCTAATGGCTTTTCATTAAAAGGAACGATGTGGGAGCGAGCGTCAATGGCCTCCGCATGCAAGCCGGACCCTCTGCTTCTATATTCACTAGCTCTAAAGGAATCTAAAACATCTGCCGGAAAAGGGATGATTGCACCACACCCGTTTGCGCTTCGCAATGAACCTAGTGGCGCTCTGTACCCTAATACCTACATGGATGCCAAGGCTGTACTCGGCAAATATATTGCCGAAGACATCCTCACCGACATAGGGATTATGCAAATAAACTATCGTTGGAACGGCAATAGAGTAGCGCGCCCGGAGTTTCTTCTTGACCCCGAGGTGAACATCCGCGTTGGTGCTCAGATACTTTGCGAGTCGATTGCTCAATATCCTGTCGATATGCAACTTGCTATTGGTGGGTACCATACACGAAACCCAAAGCGTGAACTTGACGCACGCGAGTATGCGAGTAATGTGCTCAGCATTTGGCGTTCACTACAGCGTTTAAAGTAAGGGCAGGGACATGCGAGTTAAGATCAACGCATCGATGATACAAATGGGCCTGCGCTGGCTGACATCTGGCTTGCGGGATTTCAATGTCATTCTCGCCGAGCAGCGCTTGACTCAAAGCGATATGGTTTGGCTTTCGTCTTTGAGCGCGAACCAGCGTCAGTTGAACGCTGTAGATGCCCTTCCCGTTTCTCTCTACCGTGTTCACTACAACACCCTGAAAGTCGGCAGGGGCTACCTGGACGATGAGGAGTTCAGGGAGATTGGCAACAAGATGGTCATGTTCATGGAGTTTTGTCATTTCTCCCGCGTCAACGAAACAAGCCCTATTCTGGCTGTAGGCCTCGACGATGTTGGGTATCGGGTGTTCGAGGCAGGATCTTTCGACTCTCGCATGATGCTGGTGAGCCGCGGCGGGTTCTCGATTGGCACCAGGTGCAACCTCAGGAAGCTGAGGATGAACTTATCATCGCCAGATGATCAACTGAGAGACGTGACCACCGTATTGCTTGGCGACCTTCGGTACTTCCTGAAGCCTGGCGTAAGTGGCATAGGCCGGGTTAAAGACTATCCGTCTACGATGCCCCTCGATGTGGTTGCGACCGAGTTGCTTCAGCAGAAGCTACAGCCGAAGCTGGTCGCGCAATGGACAGGATTGAATGCAGACGAGGTAGTTCGGATGAAGCGCTCCTTGCTACGGGATACCCCCCTTGTCCAGTCCCAAAGCGGGCGCATACAGGCACCGAATAAGACACTGGCTGAAAGCCCTCTTCACAGCCTGCTCTACCTCACTGTGTACAGGCTGCTCGCCGACAATCCTCTTCGGCGGACGAATGCTCGCGCGGTGGTTGCGGCTCATCGTGAGTATGTGGAGCTGTGTAAAGCGGTTGGCGTCGAGGCCAGCGATATGATCTCCCCTTCCAATGGCTACCAGCTCAGCAACGCAATGAAGACCGGAGACATCACTCTCACCCCATGCAGCAAGTGCAAGGAGATCAATGCTCGTTACGCGCTCAAGCCCGGCCGATGCATCTGGTGCAACCACTGAACATCCTCTGCCAGGCCCGTAGCCAGGCGGCATGCCAAGCGGACGACTTGGGTTATGGGTGAGATGCTGTAGGGTCGGAAGCATGCAAAGGCGAAAAGTGACCTTTAGGCTTTACCCCAATGTCAGCCAGCAAGAACGGCTGGACGGCTGGGTGCGCCTGCACGCCGAACTGTACAACGCTGCGCTTCAGGAGCGCATCGAGGCGTACCGCAAAGCTGGTATCAGTATCAGCTACTACGACCAACAGAACACGTTACCCGTCATAAAACAGTTTCGGCCGGAGCTGGTCGAGCTGGGTAGTCATGCCCTGCAAGAGACCCTGCGCCGACTGGATCGAGCCTTTCAGGCGTTCTTTCGCCGGGTCAAAGCTGGCCAGTCACCGGGATTTCCCCGCTTCAAATCCAGCGCCCGCTACTCGGGCTTCTCCTACCCCGATCCAGCCGGCTGGAAGCTCCAGCAGCTCGGCCAGCGCGGCGGCACGTTGCGGCTGGGCAGCGGCAAGGGCGCGATGATGATTCGTCTGCGGGGCCGCCACCGTTTCGCCGATTTCACGCCGAATGACCTGACCCTCAGCCGCCGCCGCAATCACGCCACCGGCCAAGATCAGTGGTATGCCTCGATCACCCTACGGGTGCCCGAGTCCGCCTGTCGGCGTGAGCGAACAGGCGACGATGCAATTGGTATCGACCTGGGCGTCAGTCACTGGGCCAACTTTGATGATGGCAGCCAGATCGAAAACCCCCGCTGGCTGCGCGAGGCGCTGCCCCAGTTGGCCAACCTGCAACGACAACGCGCCAGAAGGAAGCGGGGTTCGCACCGCTATCGGCTGCTAAGCCAGGAAATCATCCGTCTGCACCAGCGCATTGCAGATGGACGGCGCGACTTCCTGCATAAACAAACGACTTCCCTGGTGCAGCGCTGCGCCCTGATCGCCACGGAAGAACTGCAACCCCAGAACATGAGCCGCAGCGCTAAGGGCACGGTTGAGAAACCGGGCCGTCGCGTGCGGCAAAAGGCTGGACTGAACCGGGAAATTCTCTCGGCCGGCTTCAGCATGGCGCATCAGATGCTCACCTACAAAGCGCACGAAGCTGGTTCCGTTTTGCATCTGTCCGATACGCGCCGATTAAAACCCTCGCAGCGCTGTTCAGCCTGCTGGGCCATCGTGCCCAAACTGCTCAGTGAGCGCATGCACCGCTGTGCCTGTGGCTGCGTGCTGCCGAGGGATCAGAACAGCGCCAGGGTCGTACTGCTCGACGCCTGGATACTGCAAGACACGCCTGGGACGGGCGTGACGGCGAGACTCAAGCCGCTGTCCGCGCAAGCGGTCAAGCCCAAGTCAACGACCCGCGAAATTCCGACGACAACCGCACATGCGGTTTAGTGGCGGAAGAGTTCATTGGTGAACGAGATGCGAAACGACAAAGTTGAGTGCCAGTGCTGCAAGAAAATGATGGTCCCGAAGGTGGTCACTAGCGCCCCCTTCTACATCAGCGGCGTCCCCGTTGGTGGCCGGGACCCGGAGTCTTCGGTTTGTCCGTTTTGCCTGTCGCCCAAGTGGATGCTGACTGAGCAGCAGGTTCTCACTGGAGCAAAAGCGAATGCTGAGTTTTTTGGCATCATGGTGTTGCTTCTGATCAACATCGTCGTGTTCGCCCGCTTGGGTGCCGAGGCGTTGGGCGTGAGCCTTGGCCTGTCTGTTTTGATGTTCCTGTTGCGGGAGCGAATTGCCATCGCGGTGAAGGGTTGGCTGGCCGAACTCTTCAAGGGATGAATTGGGCAGTCGATAGAGAGAAAGGTTTCGTTGTGCGCCAGGCTCGCCCGCAGTCGCGAAGGTGAGGTGTCTACCCATCCAGGGAGAGGCCTGCCCTAGCCAGTTCCTGCCATTACGTAGATTCGCTTGGGTTTACAGCGCGCTGTGAGATTCTTAGGGTAAGAACTTTCGAGGGGTGAACGAGATGCGAAACGACAAGGCTGAGTGCCAATGCTGCAAGAAAATGATGGTTCCACGTGTGGTTATGGAGCGATCGATTTATGTCGATGGTGTGCAGGTCGGGGGTGAGAAGCCTCTCAAAAGCATCTGCCCCTTCTGTTTGAGCGAGGAGTGGAATGGGATGCCTCGGAAAAGCGGGCTTGCTCGCTTGCGTCGTGATGCCATTCTTGGGCTTCGAGCGATTTCTTTGGAGCTGACTATCATTGGTGGAATCGCCCTCTTTTTCGCTGTCATGGCGATCTACCGATTTGTCTTTGTCGGCTTCAACTAAAAAGGGGCTATAAAGCCCCTTTTTTACTCATTCGATTGACGGTCTCCTCGGTCCGCTGGCCTGTTTGGGTTGTTCAGCATTTTCAATTGCCGCAGGTCTAAAGTTTTTGGGCAGGGGATTGTGACGATTGCCCGCAGCGACAGTTTCCACAACCGGCCGGTCAGCAGATGTTCCATCACTTCCTGCTGCCTGGTACGTCAATGAAGCATGGACGCCCTTCGCATAGTCTTCATCCCCGCCAGACGCGATCATGGCTTCCGAGTAGGTGTGGTAGGAGGACCACTGATAAATATCAGAGTCCGTTGGCATGCCTGCCCGGCTAGCTGCTCGAAGTGCGGCTTGGCTATCTGTCAGCCCCAGTTGCTGCCCTTCAGAAACGTCATTGCTGAATTGTGTGTTCTCGTTGCCAGCCAGGAAGTTCGTAAGCGTTTTGCCGCCCGACTGGATGCTCTGAACCGCCGATGCGGCCTTGATCATCAAGCCCTTATCATCGTAGTTCTTACCGAAGGTCGATAGTTGCTGCGCGGCCTCTGAATCTGCCGCCCCTCTAACATCCTCACTGTTGCGAGCATGCGCGAGTTGTGGGGCTAGGCTGTTCTCCGCATGACGGTTTCCGACAAGCTCAGCACCTTGGTCTTCAGCCGCTTCCTTAGCAGAAATGTTCATGTCCTGAGCACCTGCATATGCGTCACTGTTACCCTGCCATCTTGAATTGAACTCGCCTTGCAAACCTGAGTTCCCGGCCGTTGCTGCGCCGGCTTTGTCTGCTATGTTTGCAAACTCTCCCGCATTACCCTGAGCTACGTTGAAGTCGAATGGATTGAATTGGCTCATGACCAATTCGCCGAGCCTGCCTTGCTGGTTAATCGCCCGGATTGCCGCCATCGCCCTCTGCTCGTCCGTATTCGACGACATATCTTTGATGCTTTGGCTATTAAATGCTTCAGCGAAGAGCTTTTTCCCTTCATCAGTTGCACCAGCCATGCGCTGAAGTTCTAAGCCAGACTCTGCTCGAGATACCCCGCCTCTCGATAGCGACTTGATCGCTGCATCGCGAAGATTGAGGCCTTGACTTGCCCTGATGGTGTCTTGCTGAGAAGCCGCTTGGCTGTACGTATTCTGTGCCTGTAGAGCTTCAGTGCGGCTTTGATTTATCTGATCAGTGTTGCTAACACTACTTTGGGCCATCGACGAGTCACGGAAGGCATCACCGGTGGCAAATGTCAGGTCACGGGTGTTAGCGCTCTCCACGGAAGAACTTAACTGCGAGAGAGATTTTTCGGCAGTTCGACGCTCTGTGCCGCTCATTTCGGAAAGCGACTTGCCATCACTGGTTTTGAGGTTGGCCATGATGCCTTTCAGGCCGGCTTGCCCACCAAGCGCTGAGGCTGCGGTTGCCATGTTTATCGACGACTCAGAGAAACCACTGCTTCGAAGATTCTCAACTGCCTGGTTATAGGAAGAGCTTTGCTTGAGAGCATCGCTAGCTTTGATGCTTTCGCCCATTTGCGTCATCGCTTCGCGCCCCGTACTCGTCGAGGCTAGTTGCTGGCCTGCCGCTGAGAGGTTGCTCTGGTACTGGCTCGTGGCCGTTTGCGAGGCGGTTTGGGCGCTCTGAAGGACTGCACTCGCAGCTTGGTCGCCGGTTATCGTCTCAGCAAGCTGCGGCGATCCCGTTCTGCTCACCCCGGAGCTTACCTGGTCGGAAGTAAACGAGGCATTTTGACTGAGAACAGGTGCGCTATCCTGGGCCCGAGGATTCACGTCTTCGGACTTGAATTTGTCGCCTGCCGTCATTTGGCTCATGACGCTGTTGGCAACCATGGCAGAGCCGGAAACGATGAACAGTGCCAATGGAGGCACGGACGCCGCAAGCAGACCGCCAATACCCAGTGCCTTGCCGATGGCTTTGTCTATGTCCATGAGTTGGAGCATTGCGAAACCAGAACCTGTGGGGTCGTAGCCGTTGAATACGGCTTCCATCTGGGAGCCTGCATACCAGAGGGTAAAAGCATTCACGATACTCAACAGCGGCATCCACAAACCCACCGCCAGCGGCAACACGAGATACTTGCCGAGGATAGAAAGGCCAGGCCCACCCAGGAGCAAAGCAAAGGCCATGAACGGCGTCATCGCATAGAGCATGCCCTCGAAGAAGGCGATCATCGGTCTCATGTAGTGTTTGAAGCTGTCGCCCTTCCCCGCCCATTGAATTTCTTGCTGGTTGAGCGATTCGCGAAGAGCCATTGCGGCTCTTTGCTCTTGCCAATGGTTCATGGCATCGACACGGGAATCGTTGAAAATCGGCGCAATTAGCGAAGTCAAAACGTAGTCCTGAGCCGACTTGCTACTCAGTGCGAGGCTCTGAATAGCTTGGTCAGTAGCGGCTTGAACCTGGATACCGCTGGTCATGCGGTTGGTCTTGGCCTCTTCGCTGAACCCTTTCTGGAGAATGTCCTCTAGCACGTCTGTATAGACGTTCTGCAAATGGGCGTTGAGAAACGACCGCGCCTCTGCACAGCTTTTCATGGTGCCGGCGGTACCGTCATAGACGTAGATGAACATCGATGAGTTCTGGTTTGACAGCACCTCCGCCCAGCCAGGCGATCGGTACAGGTCGGTCAAGGTCTTATCCGTTCTCAGCGCCACGGGGTTCAGTGAACAGAATGTCATGTACTCGTTCACCGATCGGGGCAGATCCCACCCGTCCGCTTTTCGGTAGTTTTGGAAGCCGTCCAGTGCCATCGGGTTCCGAAGAGCGTCGCGCACTTTCGACAATGTGCTCAGACTCGAGAACAGCCCGTAGTCGGTCATGCTTGGAGTAGAAAATGCCTGCTCCGCGGTTTTTGTAATGCCGTAGGCCACCGTTGAGATGACTGAGCCGACAAAGGCAGGGCCAAGAGGCACGTTGTCCACCACCCGCACCTGCGACGACACCGTATCCTCGATAACAGTGGTGGCTGTAGGGCCGTAGAACATCATGTAAAGGACGAGCACAAGGCCCGCCTTTCCGAAGGTAATGGCCTGGTTATTGAAAACAGCTTGGAACGCCAACAGAAATAAGCCTATCAGCGCGCCAATACGGGCAAGGTCTTCTGCGTCACCGCTGCCTGTGATCATTGCGCAGGCATTGAGCATGATCTCAAGGAACTCGGCGCTGCCTGTCGTGTAGATAGTGAAGTCCATGGATATCTCCGTTACGCGCCTGCGTTATCGTTGATGGTTCCCTGTGGCAGGGTTCCATTATCAAACACAGGGGCCATCTGGAGCATTTTCTCGGCTTGGCCATCGGCATCTTTGCCTTGCATTGCTTCCTCGATGTACGAGCGGTATTCATCCATGAGCTCACCCTTGGTAGCCCGCAGGTCCTCAATCACCTTCCCTGCATCCGCCATATTCAGGCTGGTCAGGCCTTTCTCTGTATGCCCAAGCAGCTGATAAATCAGGCTCATCGAAGCATCAGCAGCAATTTTCTTGGCGAACTGGTTCAGATAGTCATAACCGGATTGAGCCCCTGCCTTCTGGGTGATCTTCATCAAATTCACCCCTACTCGGCTTGATGCGAGGTATGCAATCCGGTTTCCGTCAGCAGCGGTTGCAGTGCCGTTCGCAAAACGCTCAAGGATTCCGTTGTTTTGAAGATCCTCTAGGATTCGAGTCTCGAGGCCCTTGAAGCTGGTGAGAGTTCGGATGTTCGGGTCTGAGCAGTCCGGGTCATCCTGGTCGCACTGGTAGACCTTGACATCAAGGTTGGCCGAGCCCTCAACAAGAATCTTCAGACCTTCGCCGGTGATCAGCTTCGGCATGGGATGCGCAGCGAAGTTTTTCCCCCCGCTGGCGTCGTTGGTGAGCGACACGTTGTAGCTGCCGACCATCGACATGATGAATTCCGCGTTTTCGTCGCTGCCGAATAGGATCTGCGACTGGAGGCCAGACTTCATCATGGCGCACCACAGAACATTCCCTGTGTTCTCACATTGAACGGCCTTACCAGAGGCAGCAATCCGGTTGGCTGGTGAGTCTTCTTTGGTGGATTTCGCGGTAAAGAAGTCAGATGAGACGTTCGACCCGAAGGCCGTCATCGCGGATTTGAAGTCGGTGCTTTCTTCGTATGCCTTTTTGGCATTCGTAACCAACCCACTCGCCAGCTGGCAGCTGTTGGAAAACATTTGATTGAGCGCCTGGATCTTGTTGGCCAGGTTGCGGATCACACCACCTGTCTGAGCGTCCATCGCATCGAGGGCCAACTCAAAGGCAAAGCCCGAAACAATGCCAGCCGCGTTCGACGCCACATTCCTCATGAGCGCTACAAACTCTTCGCCGTTGATAAAGGAGAACGAGCCGCTGTAAAGGTTGATCCCCCCGCATCCACCCTTTGCGCTTGGCGGGGTAATGCTGATGAGGTTGGCGGTGGATATCCGATTCCGAAGGACAACGGACCCGCCGGTAATAACGCCGCGTGTGGCTGTTTTATATGCCCCTGGACTGGTGACGTTGATCATGCCGCTGAACATTTCATTGACCTGCTGTTGAATGTTCGCGTGAGCCCCGAAGGGCACCATCAGCGCTACAGCAAGGGCGATCGGTTTGATTTTCACTGGGCACCTCCGTTGTCTTTTTGAAAGGCGCGACGAGCTTCATCGCGCATCCGATTCACGAATTCGTTAGGGTTTTTTGTTGCGTCGGGCGGTGCGTCAGCCAGTTTCGTGGCGTCGATCAAACCCATGGTGTTAAGGCGGGATGTAGCGTTGTATTCCTGATCGGAAATCAGCCCTGCTTCATTCGCTGCCATTAAAATCCGAGTGGTTGCCGTCTCCATTGAGACGGTGCTGAAGCTGACGATCTTCACGTCATTCGGAGGGATGACTAGGGCCAGCGCAGGCGAGGTGATGATGCCCAGCTGCTCTGCGAGCCCAGTGTCGTACTGTGTGTTTGGGTATTTGCCGCCAGGAAGGGGGGCCCCATCCATCGAGACGGGCATGACAGTAAACCCGTACCTGAACTCGAGAGCAGAGACCGCTGCCTGGGCCTGTTCGCACAGAATGCAGTCGTTACCGTTGTAGAAGAACATCAGCGCAGAGCTGCCAGCGATGAGCTTCAACAGGGTTTCTTTCTGCTTGCCGGCCGCAGTTGCCAAAGCATCTGAGGCGGCGTTGGAAGCCGGATAACGCATGTCCTCATCGAGCAGTGGATCATTTCGGATTACGTCAGCTGAGCGGCGTGAGAATCGCTCGGCCTTGTCCATCATGATTCGGTTGGCCCAAAAATATGCACTCACGTTCTCTTTGGTAGGGTTATCCATTGCTGCGTCACGCAGTTTCGGAAGCATCTCCCGAATCCACGCCACGCTGCCGGTCGGGGGCAGCTCGGGCGCGGCTGGTTCGGAGGCTTCCCTTTCGGCTTGAGGTGGGGCCGCTGGAACCGGCGCGGGCTCGAGTTTTTCGGGTTCCTGTTCAGGAGGCGGATCTTCGTACCAGAACCAGCCGCGCTCTTTGTCCTGGTAGAACGAAGAACCAGCAACCTGGGGCGTTTTTGACTCGGCGGGCTTGGTCTCTCCCGCAAGGGAAGTGCTGCTTATAGCGGCAGCAAGCAACAAGATGGGAAATTTTAGGGGCGTCATGAGTCCGTCTGGCCAAGATGGGGATGCTCGAATTGTGAGCGTTGGCCAACAGGAGGGGGCGCGTTTTCAGGCGCTTTTACGGTCGGAAAAAGAGGGGGAAGTTGAGAAGGCCAGAGGCCTATCGCTGTGCGCGATAGACCTCGTGGCCTAGGAAGCCGAGGGAACCACGTTCACGAAGAACGTCATTCCAGTCGACACCTTTGGAGCCGTCAGGGATGGGCATGTCGGGCAACATTATCTGTGCCTTGATCCCCATTTCCCACAGACGTTTTTTCAAGGTCAATGCCGCTTTCTGGCCACCCTCCTTGCGGTCCTTGTCAGCCCAGATTCGGACTGCTTTGGTGCAGGCTGGTGGTACGAAGTTCTCCAACAAGTAGGAATTCACCAAGGGCCATACTGGTATACCCATGGCTGTTTCTACCGACAGAGCTGTTTCCAATCCTTCGGATACATCCAAGACTTCTCCTGGATGCGATGTTGGCACCGCACAACCGGGAAGCTTGCGGTTGCTGGGAATTGGAAACATTTTTTTCGGCTCCGCGAGATCGGCTTTCTCACCCTTCATCGTCAGGTAGTGACGGTTGATGGTCACAGCCTGGCCTTCAGGATCGATGAGCGTACACACTATCCCTGGATGCTTAGAACGCTTGCCGGCTTTGTCCTTGTAGGTCAATTCCGGGTGAAAGCGAACGTAGCGGCTCAGCTCTGGTCGATCCCAAGCAAGAATGCCTCGGGAGCGAAGATAGAGCCTTGCTGGTTCCGCTGATGGGTCTGTGAGAGGAACGGTTCCCTTCCACAGGTTGCGCATAGCTTCACGCAGCCAATCGTCTGAAGCCTCTGGTTTTGCTGGGGCTCGCTCCTTTCGGATTACAACGCTTGGGATAAATCCATCAGCGGTGCGTCCATACGGGTCTTTGACCCGGAGCAATGCTCCAACCTCCTGTAAAGCATGGTGAAAGCTCCAGCGGTTGACCCACATCAGCAAGGCTATGCCATCAGCCTTGACTCCGCAGGTACGGCAGATACCACCGCTCGACGATCCAGCCGTCTTGCGGAAAATCTTAAACCCGTCTTCCCCACCATGCACCGGACATGGAACCCCACGTCCTGCTTTTTTGTGTGCCGGCACCAATGAAGATGCGAGGCTTGCGTAAATGTCATGCCAGCGGCCATCAGCGGCTACCAGCACATCTTGTTTCTCTGGGGCGTAATTGCCTTCTGAGTCTTTGGACATGGGTACCTCCGTTTGGTTGAGATGCGCCCCGAAGGGCGCATTGCTGGCTATTTCACGATCTTGATTTCCCAGGAGTTGCGGTAGGTATCAACCCACTCCTGTTCTTTCTTACCGTCGACAACGACCTCTTTGAGCACACTCACGGCGGTTTTGCCAAGGAATGTCAGCGAGATATTGTCACCTTGTTGCGCTCCAGATTTGCGTAGCTGAGCGTTGAGCTCGATTCCCCAAACCAGGTGTTCACCGATACGCAAGAAGAACGACTTTCCGTTCTTCTTGAGAAACCGATAGTGGGCGAAACCTGAACCGCGGTATTCGCCGGTAACAGACCTGCCAGCAACGCCTTGGAAATTGAGTTCAGGTGCGCGCTCATCTTGATCTTCATCGCTTTGGGCGACTTGGATCTCTTGAGCTGTTTCTTGATGCGCGGGCTGGGATTCGCGAGGGATGAACTCCCCTTTGATCTCGCCCTGCTCTTGGTTCTCGATCGATGCAACCTGGTTGCGGCCTTCCGGCCGGTACAGTTTGTTGATCACCACCGGTTCAAGCGCCTGGTGCATCGTTTCATTGGTTTCTGGCTCGGGAAGCTTATGGGCCAGGCGCTCTGAAACAATGCATAGCCCTTGTGGCAGTCGGAGATAGCTTGGAACATCGAAGTCAACACGGATCATTTCTCTTCTCCCTGGCGACGCAGGTAGGAGGGAATGTAGTAGTTGTCATAATCGACGCTGCTACACCAACGGGCGTTGGGTAAGGTCTTGGTTGCTTGAGGAGCCGAAGCCTTCAGACAACCGCGTAGGTAGCTCAGAACACCACGCAGGATCTGCTCAGCATTCAGGATCACCACAGCGAGGAACACGCAGAGTGTCAAAGGCAAAACATGCTTTGCAAACTGCGGTGCGTATACAGCTCCCAACATAGCAACGAGGAAGCCAAACGCGGTCAGCACTTTAACTTTGAGGGTTGTAGATGCCATTTTCAGTTCTCCATTTTTTTAGAACGGAGAACGCCCTAACGGGAGTTCCCCGTCAGGGTTTTTTTGACACAAAAAAAGGAAGCCAAATGGCTTCCTTTTTTGATCGGCGCTACGCGAACGTAGGCTTGGTTTTTAAGCTGATAAGCTCAGCTTGGCTTGCTCCCAGACGCATACACGTCTTGGGTACCAGTGGCAGCAGCATGCTGTCACTTAGGGTCAATGGCCTCCAGGAGGCAAATTCTTAATCGACCTTGGCCGATGAGTGCCGCAATTCTCGCCGCCATTTCACTCTGTCGTCAACCAGAAAAACGCACCTCAAATTCCGACGCTATTCGTGCGTGAAATCGAAATCCAGAGGCTCCGCAAGCTGGTGCAATAGTCCGGCCACCAACATCCGGAGAAACCGCTAATGGCGACCACTCAACCACAACCGACGAAATACCAATACTCCAAGCCATCCCTCAAAGGAAAGATGGTACTGAACACTGAGCAGGCGAAGTTCTTCGCCGGCAACCGTTTCGATAGCCTCATGACGGCTCTTTTTATCATCGACGTTACGTCCCGCAAGCTGGCCAAAAACCTCAAGACCTTTGATCACAAAGCGGTGGTTGATGCGGTCTCGAAGAAAATCGAGCGCATGGAAGTAGCCGTGCGTGACGAGTCTGAGCGGATGGACACGCTTTTGAAGAGTCTGGGAATCAAAGAGCTTGCAGGGTACAGCTCACCACTGACTCGCGAATTCGAAATCACCAGCCCAGAAATCAAGCGGATGAGCAGCCTGCTTCAGGCATTTGACCACCTGATTATCCAGGTCGATACCGCCTGGCTGCATGAGAAAATCGATAGCTCGGAAGCTGAGGAATTTCGTGCAAACAAGAGCAACCAAATGGCCCGGCTGATCCGCTCACTCGTTGGCCTCGGTCAGAGCGCGCGAGCAAAGGCATACGCCAGCAAAGTTGCAGAGCTCCAAGAAGATATCGAAAAGGCAGAAGCCAAAGTGAGCGCCGAGAAGGAGGAGCGCGAGGCTGCGGGTCACATTGAGCCTGAGGGCAATGCAGACCCTCTCGATTCGCTTCCCGAAGAAGCGGTTGCTTGATAGCGCCAGTAATGAAAACGCCCCGCATTGCTTATTCCCCCCAATAAAAATACATAGTTAGAGCATTTTTGAGGCATCTACTAAGGAAGCCCCTCACCAAAGGGGCTTTTTTGGGGGCGTTGCACAATGCGGATATACCCTAAACTTACATCGTATGTCGTTGGGAGCATTCCGGTGCATGGCCATTATGGTGAAAAACGGATAATGTGAGGTCAGTTCTCTCTGGGTAATAGCAGGTAATTGCTCCCCATTTTGTTAACGACCGATCGATCGATCATTGCATTAGATTTGACCGGCATGCATCGTAGTCATGAACGGCCGAAATGCCCATAGCTGCCATCCCAGAGCGAATTCTTCTCGAATTTATGCAGTGATCGAGGTACATGGATGTTTAATTTATTAGTCGCTGGCCACAATGAGATGTGGGAAACCCCCCCATACTCCTTCCCAATTGTCCGGTTCAAGGAATACAGCGGGGATGAGGCCGCGAACGTCGATCTTGCGCGCCCGGAAACGATCCGGGCTCTGGAGAGCATTCCCATGCTCCTCATGTACGAGGTCGGTGCGGGTGGAGCGCACGATCGGATTATTCGCCATGGCCGAGCCAGGAACATTACCCGCCGAGGTTCAGAGTTAACGTTTGACTTTGAGCTAGATGAGCAGCACGCGTTTCTAGAACGCTCCTCCGTGCTCGCGATTGCTGAACAACTCGACATCCAGCAGTTCGAAAGGCATAGAACCCATTGGGCTATCAAGGATGGCAACCTCCCTGTAGAGCTTATCGCCACCGGCACAGCCGAACGCGCCGAACGTCCTGTGGCGATAGTCGCCGCTGAATTCACGGAGGCAAAACGTGATCGCCGTCGAGGCGAGACAACAGCCCTACTCGACGAGCTGGCTGCTTACCCTCCGTCTTTTGAAAAGGCCATGGCCCTGCTACCTGCGCGTTTACTCGAGTTCCCGACTCCAGAATTATTTCCACTGGTGGGCATAGAGCCTAGAACGCCAGAAGGTCGTAATGCCCTGCTACAAGTTATCCAGACAAACGATGACAATGATGATCTGCCATCGACATGGAATATGTCCTACACCTGGTTTCTTAGCCTTTATGGCTCCGCAACTGAGAAAAACAGACTGGATGCGGCAATAGATCGATCCGCTCAAGAGATGATGGAACTTGGCAGGGACGAGCAAGCCCCAGAAGATTTAATTGAGAAAGTCGGCTTTTATCTGTGGAGAGTCAGCCGAAGTCGAGCGCTGGTAGGAAGACTGCAAAGAGAGATATCAGTCCTCACAAGTTGGCTGGCAAAGCGGCAATCTCAGGGACGGGGCTGGACGGCTGGCAACGACAACACCCAACCACAGAGCATTCGAGCTACTGCGCTCGCTGTGGTCGCATTACAGCGTCTGGGAGACGACCGCTACCACGTAGTTGTGGACCAAGCTGTCACATGGCTGCTGTCGAAAGCTCTGCCCAATGGAGCGTTTCCGCGAGAAGAAGATTTGAACGAGCCTGACCTGATGAGTACCGTGCTCGTCCTGGAAGCAATTCGTAGATCGTCTTTGGTTGCAGACGTACCTCATTTGCTTGAGTCGGGAGATACATGGTTAGTCTCTCTGCAAGATGAGAATGGTAATTGGGAAGTTGATCCTTGGTCTGAGGGGTTTACCGCAGGGGTTGTGCTCGATTATCTAGCCAATCGCAACCAAATGCTTGCCCAGGTAGACGGTTTTCTACTTATGGCCCGAGATTTCTTCCGCAAGGCCGAAGAGTTGCAACATGAAGGCGGATCAAATAATCGACGTCTCGCGGCAATCGCCACGGTCCATGCTGTAGAGATGTTTCTCTACGGATTGTTCGAGCGACGCGAAGATTTGGCGTTGTCGCCGTTCAAAGAAAACGGTACAGAGACGCTCGGCCCAAGGGAAGCGTTACGCGCATTCCAAGACGCATTACAGCGTATCGGCGTCCTAACGTCACCCCAGCGTTTACCTCACCGTGACAGGATTAGTGCGCTCATAGGCCGTCGGGATGGAATTATCCACCGCGCTCATGAGGTAAGTGAGAATGAGTTAACTGAAGGATTAAGGGAGGCCAGAAAATTTCTGGATCGTTTTGCAAAGAGTTTGTTGAATATAGATCTTCTTCAGTAGGCCTTCAGCAAAGCAAAATGCAACGACTTTTTGCTAAAGTAAATTCTTCTCAACGGAACAGTCATGACATCAAAAAAAAGCATGGGTGTGACAGAAAGTGAGCGTGTTCTTTCTGAATACTGCGAGCGCTCTTTCCTAAAGCTTTGGACCTATCCAAACCCCTACAAAGACGACAAGCACGAGCTATGTGATTTACTGGCCGTATTTGGAAATCATGTTTTTATCTTCTTCGATCGCGACAACCGAATTCCACTAACTTCAGAGAAAGACCCAAAAATTCTTTGGGATCGATGGAAGAAAAACGTAATCGATAAACAAATCAACACGGCGCATGGTGCGGAGCGATATATCAAGAGCGGCCGGCAGATATATGTGAATGGGAAGTGCACTATACCTTTCCCATTGAATATTGATCTAGACTCAATGATAGTGCACAAAATAGTTGTCGCACACGGCGCAAAAGAGGCATGTTTAAAACAGTCCGAAGACAACATTTATGGTAGCCTGGGGGTTTCTTACTCATCTGTCTCTGCTAGCTCGGGGGCCCCCAGCCTGCCATTCATGATCAATTTGGACAAGGATAAGCCAGTACACGTATTCGACAGTCACAATCTGCCAATTTTGTTAAATGAACTAGATACCGTTACCGATTTTTCTTTATACCTTGATGCAAAAATCAAAGCCATCAATTCTTTGAACCTGCTATCTTATTGCGGGGAAGAGGATTTGCTAGCACACTACTTGCTAAATATTAACGAGCAAAATAAACACTTCATCGGGGTTGACGAAGAAAACCTTACGGGCTTAATGATTCATGAAGGCGAATGGAGGGACTTCTCTAATAGCAATGTCTATCTAGAGACCAAAAAAGCATCACAAATATCATATGCGTGGGATGAAATAATTCAGCGCACATGTCAGAACTCGCTAGATGGAACGCTCAGAGGTAATGCGGACTTATTGCGCGGAAAAAGTGCAATATTTGAAATGGTAAAAGAGCCTCGTTTTATTCGTCGAACCCTAGCGGACGCAATGTTCAAGTCGGTGGAGGACTTTCCTGAGTCTATGGGAGGCTTAGCAAGAAAGGTCACCCTAATGCCGTCCTACCACAACGGAACTGCGTATGTATTTCTTCAATTGAAAGTTAGCCAGAAACTATTGGAACAGAAAGATTATAGGGGTAAAAAGCAACGAATTTTAGAGATTGCCTGTGGCGCTGCAAAGAACGCTTTCCCTGAATTGAAAACCATAGTTGGTATTGCGATTAACGCGCCAAAATATCACGAAGATTGCTCAGAAGATTTTCTTCTCATGCCTTGCGAGAACTGGACGCAAGAAATAAAAAGTCATTACGAGCAAGAAAACAAAATTTGGAATTTCTTCCAGACATCGTCACTCATAAAGCGCGAGTTGAGCGTAACTGAGTTTGTAGCGCCGCACCCTATACACAGCAATTCGGATAATAAAAAAATTGGGAGAAATGATCCCTGTACATGCGGCTCCAACAAGAAATTCAAAAAATGTTGCGGCATATAATTGCTCGCCAGATTTTTTTGCAGGTGCAGCTAGCATGATTGTATCTTTATGTGGCTATCAAACTAGAAAGCTCTCAGTGTTAACTGAGTATCCTCTTTATTGATTGGGGTAATTCGATGCCTACTGGGTACTACCTTGCCTGTCTCGAAACGCAGCGCTACGTCTGGGTGGGCATGCTAAGTGAAATAACGTCGGCAACCGGCGTTGACGATGATCTCATATCCAGCTTCTACTTAATGCACCGCGGCAAAGCTCTTGTGGTGGTCAGCGAGACGCACCAAGTCATCGGCTAGGGGCATGAATGGCAACTCTAATCCTAATAAAAATTGGGAGCTAATCTAGTGTTTGTGACGGTCAAGGCTCGCGTTTACACCGACGCAACGGGGGTATATACGGAACTTCCAGTGTTAATGGCGCCTACTGGAGTGCTCGAACCATTACTTGACTACTTTCTTCACCGCAGCCATGACCGCAGCCTCATGTGGATGATCAAGCTAACTCGTTCATTGCGGATATTCCTCGAATATATGCAAACCAATCCAGCGGAGCGTGACACCTATCAGTTGTTCCAGAACTTTGCTCAACGCCTCTACACAGGGACATTTGACCGCAGCACGGGTATAGATCCTAGCGGATTGTGCTGGGCTCCACGATCCCCGAAAGATGCAGCGCAAATTATCACCAACCTCACTGACTTCTTCGATTGGCTGGGCAACATGCGCCCTGAAGTCGCAAAAGTGAATCCCCGCTATGAGGGCGGCGCCTTCGACCGTCAGATCGATGCAGCTGCCTACCAGTACCGGCGAAACAAGGCATTCCTAGGTCATACTTGGGCCCAGAACGCCCCCTCCGAGACCGGACACCGGATACGTAGTCGACGCTTGCCCAAAGTGGAAAAGGGGGAGCCACCTGCCTTTCCTGAAGAACGTTTTGAGGAATTACTGTTAAATGGTTTTAACGCAGGCGGGCGCCGGGACTATCGCGGCATGCTGATCACATTGCTGCTACACGGCGCGGGCTTTCGGGAATCTGAGCCGTTTCACCTCTACATTCAGGACGTTTTCCCCGCGCCCTCAAGCCCTGACCAAGCTAAAGTTCTAATTCACCACCCGAGTTATGGGTTTGGGCCTACTGATTGGCGCGATGAGGGAGGAAGACCGCGCAAAGTTACGCGAGCGCAATACCTTGCCCATCAGTTTGGCCTCGTACCACGCACCGATTTACTGGACCGCCGCCACGCCGGCTGGAAAGGCGGTACGCACGATGGGCCATATTACAAACAGGCGTACTGGTTCCTGCCCGAATATGGAAAATGGTTCCAGCAGCTTTGGCGACGCTACCTCGAACAGGTTGCACGTATTGAGCGCGACCACCCCTTTGCCTTTATCAACCTGAGCCGAGAGCCCATTGGAGCCATGTATACGCTTGCCCAATACAATAAGGCCCATGCCGCCGCGTGCAAGCGCATCGGACTTACAGTTAACAAGGCTCTGGGCACGACACCACACGGGCATCGTCATGCTTACGGCCGCCGCCTGCAAAACGCCGGCGTCGAAAAGGCGCTCATCCGCCGTTTTATGCATCACTCCTCACTGGAAAGCCAGGAAGTGTATACACGGACGAACACCAGCGAAGCCTTCGCGGCACTAGAGTCGGCCGCGCAGCGATTGCGGGACACGTATCCCGGGCCATTCTCCAAGTCCAACATATTACTGGCTGATATCGAACTGAACGACTGAGAACCATCATGGACGAGAACGAAAATGTGACAGATCAGGGAGCATCCGCCAAACCTACCGCCAAGGTAAAAGGGGTTAAGCGTAATACGGATAAAACCCTCAGTTGGGTCGGGCGGGATTACCCTCAACTCGCCGCCTGGCGTGACTTGACGGTGCTGTGGTTAGAGGGCGAAACAACTGGCATCGCCCAAAGGTTGAGAGCCTTTGTGTCCTTCTTTGAGCGCTACCTTGTCCAGCAGAGGCTGCCGCTTGATCCCGCGGTTCTCCTAGCGCGCACAACCCTCCTGCCCGATTTCTACCGTACGGCCTGTCCGGATTCAGAAGAAGGCATCAAGTACAATAATGTCATCCACGCCTTCCTGAACTTTGTGCTACTGCATGAGCTCAGTGAAGCCAACGACTATGGCGAACCTGTTGTGTCTCCTGCTTTTCACAACCCGGTGCCACGTCTTTCTGATTCCAAGGTGCGGATGAGACGGGATGAGAGCGTTCATTCGCCCCTACCCTATGGCTACATCGACGAACTGCGGCAGATGCTCGCCGCAGGACCTCATTTCCGTGACTGGAATTGGGCACAAAGTTCACTCAGTATTGCAGCCGGCCAACGCGTGCGTTCTGGGCCCGACTGGTTTGAGGTAAACGAAGACCAGATTGACCGGAACGACCCAGACTGTGTGTGGCGCGAGCGCCCAATGAAAGACCGCTTGCGGCTAGAAATGTGGAGCCCGGTCCGCTGGGTGGCATTGATCGCGAAGCTCATCCTGCCGTTGCGCACCTTCCAGGTCCGGATGCTCGACTCAGGCGAAGCCGACACCTGGCGCTACGCGGCGGGGAACTGGACGTTAAATCCTAATCGGCTTGCGCAGGGTAGCGAACGCCGGCCACTACAACAGGGCGTATTCCGCCGCAGCAACCGCTTGGCCGATGGCGAAGCGGTCTCAGCCGTGCTCTACATCAATACCAATAAGACCGCTGACATCGCCAAGTCAGGTCCCGAGAAAGGTTACGTGTTGCCATGGTCCTTCGGGGGACCGAAGCATCAGGACATATTCTACTGGTTGGAAAAGCTGCGCAATTGGCAGGAGAAGTACAATCCTATCTCGAGGCGCACAGCATGGACGGAGTTAGACGGCCGCCACATCACCGCGAAGAGCGACATGCAACTGGCGTCCTACCCCGATTCCTGCTTCCTCTTCCGTGTGCCTAAGTCTGATATTCACGAGCGTCAACTTCCGCTAAAGGACACTACGTTGTTCCCCGCTTGGTTCCGCCTATTAAGTGCACTGGAGCAGCGACTTGCCGACCGGGGAGAAACCCATAGCAACGGTACGCCAATTCGATTCCTCCCGCTGCCGGATGAACAGAACAACGGATTGACTACCCTCTTTCCGTTGCACAGCCTGCGTGTCTCTCTCATCACCGCGCTTGCACTCGAAGGTAAGGTCCCGTTCGCAGTGTTGCAAAAGCTCGTTGGCCATAGCCGTCTGATAATGACTTTGTATTACACAAAGCCAGGCGCAACCCGTATCCACGATATGCTGCTCGATGCGGCAGAACGACTGAATGCGAGTAAAGAGGCGAGTATCCAGAACTTCTTGCTCGACACCGAATATGACGAACTCCTTCAACAGGCTATCTGCAACAATATTCCTAGCCTCGCTTCCGCCATCCCGCAGCATCCAGCTGCGCGCAATTTAGTGGGCTGGATGCCGATGCATCACGGCCTGTGCCTGGCTGGTGGCAACACCAGCGAAATCGAGGATAACGGCGTAGTTGGCGGCTGCTACAACGGTGGCCCAAATTTCGGCTCAGCTTCAACTCCGAAGTATGGGCCCGTTCCGGGTGGCAGCCGTAACTGCGTGCGCTGTCGCTGGTTTGTGACAGAGCCGCATTACATGCCAGCGCTTGTTGCCCACTTCAATACACTCGCTTATCACTTTGATGAGGCGCGCAACCTTTGCCTCATTCGTGAGAATGAACTCCAAGGCTTGAAGAAGCAGAAAGCTGAAGCGGAAGACGCTGGTCAGCCCTTTGCGCATATGGGTGCCTACCGGCAAGCAGAGCGTGTCTGGGAGAGCACAATGAAGCGTTTTAGTGACTTAGCAGAGGATCTTGTAGCCTGCTGGCGTCTTATTGAACGCTGCAAGATGGCGCTTGAATCCCCGCAGGGTCACGGCAACCAACTGGTGGCCGCTGGTGGAATTGGGGAATTGCACATTGCCTTTCAGGAGACAGAGTCGGAATTGCTCCAGCTCGCTGGCGTCTGTGAAAATATCGCACTCTATCCCGACCTCGAATCCGGCAAGGCAGTGTTTCGCCGTAGCCAGTTGCTGGATTCAGTTCTCTACCGACAAGACCTACCGCCCATGTTCATGCTGTTGAACGAACAGGAGCAACTGATTGCCGGCAACGCCTTCCTGCTCCACCTTGGGCAGCAGATGAATCCAGCGAACCCCGTTCTTGGTAAGCGGGAAGTAATTCGATTGATAGATGCAGGCGAGAGCCTCAGCCAGCAATTCGATATGGATCTTGCCACGTTATTGCCCACAAAAAAAATGGACCAAGCGTTCCATGCTGAACAAGATATCCTCATGGTAAATGACGCATGAATCGAAAGATGGACATCCACCCAGACGCAGTTCTTGAGTCGCTGCTCGCCAAAGGTGGGCGCTCAAACCGGCGGTCTAACTTGGCGAAAATGCACGAGCTTTGCCGCAAGCAGCATGAAGTTGGCTCCCGCGACTTCTCATTACCGATCATCGGTCGTTTAGCCGAAGCCGAGGGCATCTTGAAGGGGCGCGCGCTCTACAACGCGCAATCGGCAGATTATAAGTCTCTCATCGAATCATGGGCTGCATACGCTGGACCTCCCATGCCCAAGCCGCAAAAGATGCTAGCGAGCCATGAGTACCTGATGCGTATCGAAGAACCAGCCATCCGTTCCATCATGCAGGCCATCATCTCTGAGCGGGATAAGCTCAAGGCGCAACTCAACGTCCTGAAGTCCAACACGCAGGTAACAGTGGACCGACGCCCGCTGGGAGCGACTATCGTGACGGCGCCTGGTGAACACCCACTGGCTGTGCTCGCCCCATCGGCTCAACTGACTCCGACGGAGCGTGAAGCCTTAGAAAAGGCGATATCGTCTAACTACCTTGAGGAGCGAGGTTTTCGAGAGGGTAGTCACGGGGAAATCGTCAATGAGCGCGGCCGTACAATGTTCGAGGTGGGTTTTGCCCGAGCAATCCGAAAAGTTCTTGGTGTCTGAAGTCGACGAATTCATGTTTCGATGCATTACGATGTATTTATACATCGTAATGCTTTTACGGACAGAAGCCCCGGTTACTAAGGTCTATTAGGCACTTATCCCTGCTCTAAATAAGAGATATGTATATTTAGGGTATAAGTGGCAATGCGGGGCTTTGTTTTAGGTCCGGGCGCGCTATTTGCGACGTTGCAACCCAAGGCGCTCGCGCAAGCGAAGAGGCGAGGCTGGGCTGGTGAAGACCATCACACCGAACCCTGTTACGAGGAAAGCACAGTAAATCAGGGCCAGCGTCCTACCACCCTCCTTGGCCAGCGCTTCGACAGCCACCTCTTTCACCTGCCAAGCATCACACGTGGCCACAGGCTCCGGCATGGCCCCACGCGACCGGCTTTCATCGGCGCAGCGCTTGACCAGCAGATGACCAGGCGCTTCCGCTTTTCCTAACTGGGGATGTAAGCCGGAACCCCAGAAATTTCCGTCACCCTAGTTGGGTGGGCTCAACACTCGTGTCACCAGCTACCTTCTGGAGAATCGAGCTCGGCCATCCCTCCCTGGACGGGCATCGCTCGACGA
>NZ_JAEKCN010000002.1:0-606526 GCF_016405455.1 Pseudomonas sp. MF7453
GCCGCCACGCGCCATCCATGGCGCGGGGCGGCTAAACCGGCATCCCTGCCGGTTTACCCCCCAAATCCCTGTCGAATTCCGGCCAGCGTGGTTTAACGGGGCGCCTAAGATCAAGATCAAAAGCAGATCAAGAGCAAGAGCGGCTCGCTTCGCATCGTGGTTAGCGTCGGCAGTGGCTACAAAAGTTGTGTAAATACCTATGGCCATCGGGGCCCCCTTTCACAGGTCCAGTGGCGACAGTTCATCCACATGAGGCGTTACGTGCAGTTATAACCTGCAACCCATGCGTCTTCCGCCATGTTAGGCCACGCCGTAGATTTGTGACAGTCGCATTCAGTCAAGGAAATGCTCATGTACACCTCCACGCGCGGCAGCCTCATTGCCTTGTCGCTCTCCATGCTGTTGGCCGCGTTGGGCACCAGCATTGCCAATGTCGGCCTGCCCACCTTGGCGCAAGCCTTTGGGGCGTCCTTTCATGCGGTGCAGTGGGTGGTGCTCGCCTACCTGTTGACCATCACTGCGGTGATCGTCAGCGCCGGGCGACTGGGCGACTACCTGGGCCGCCGGCGCCTGCTGCTGGCCGGGTTGCTGCTGTTTGCGCTTGGGTGCGCAGGGTGTGCGGTCTCGCCCTCCCTGCCCTGGCTGGTCGGCGCACGCGTGCTGCAGGGCCTGGGCGCGGCGATCATGATGGCAATGACCCTGGCGATGGTCGGCGACACGGTCAACAAACAAAGCACCGGCCGGGTCATGGGGCTACTCGGCACGATGTCGGCGCTGGGCACCGCCATGGGCCCCAGCGTCGGAGGCGTACTGCTCAGCCTGTGGGGCTGGCAGGCGCTGTTCTTGATCGGTATGCCCCTGGCCGGGTTGGCCGCCGCCCTCGCCTGGCGCTATTTACCGGTGGATGCCAACCGCCGCAGCGGGTCACCCCGCGATGCGTTCTGGACGCCTTTAAGTGATGCGGGGTTGCGCGCAGGCTTGATCATGAGCGCCCTGGTGTCGGCAGTGATCATGGCCACGTTTGTGGTGGGCCCGTTCTATCTGTCCCGTGGCCTGGGCCTGGAGCCTGCCTGGATGGGCCTGGCAATGGCAGTTGGCCCGGGGGTTGCTGCGATTACCGGCCTACCGGCGGGCTACCTCACCGACCGCCTCGGCAGCCAGCGCCTGACTCGCGTGGGGCTGGGTGTGATGCTGTGCGCAGCCCTGTGGCTATCGCAGGTAACCGGCCTTGCTACCTACCTCGCTGCGCTGATTGTGTTGACGGCGGGATACAGCCTGTTCCAGGCGGCCAACAATACCGCGGTGATGAGCAATGTTCCGGCGGCACGCCGCGGCACCGTGTCGGGCCTGCTGAATCTGTCACGCAACCTGGGCCTGATTTTCGGTACCTCGGCGCTCGGTGCGGTATTCGCCAGGAGCAGCCCTGATATCACTCACGCAGCGCCCCACGCGGTCGCTGCCGGCCTGCACATCACCTTTGCCATGGCAGCAGGGATGATCCTGCTGGCCAGCGTGATTGCCTGGAACCGCGCTCGCACGCGCTACCACTCGGAGCAAAAAAACTGACAGGCTAAAATCGTACCGACGCTTGGCCAATTCAAGAACTGAAGAAAAAAGTTCGGATCAACGGGTGCATGCAAGCACCTGGATCGCGCATCATGGGCACTTTCAAGTTCAAGGGTAACGTCCATGCGCGTTCTGTCATTGATGATGGGTCTTACGACGCTGGCCGCCACTACGGTGTTCTGCGCCAGCGCGATGGCGAATGAAGAAAGTCAGTTAGTCCAACAAATCAACCAATACCGCAGCCAGGTGCAACGCTGCGGTGATCAGGGCTCCCAGGAGCTGCCACCGCTGACCAACGACACACGGCTGGTGCTGCCGGCCTCCAATGTCGGCGATTTGCAGCAGTCGCTGGCGCGGGCTGCGTACCCGATGGTCAATGTGCAGGCCATCAGCCTGTCCGGGCCCAAGGATGCCGACGCTGCCATGAAGGCGGTGCGCGAAAGCTTCTGCCGGGTCGTACTGGACCCGCAATTTGTCGACATCGGCGTCAGCAACAGCGGCCAGGATTGGCGCATCGTGCTGGCCCGCCCGCTGCTGACCAGTGGCCTGGGCGACTGGCAGACCGAAGGCAAGCAACTGCTCAACCTGGTCAACGCCGCACGCGCCGAACCCCGCCAATGCGGCACTCAGGCCTTCAGCGCGACCACACCGCTGTCGTGGAACGACACCCTGGCCAGCGCGGCCAACAGCCACACGCGCAACATGGCCAACGGCAACTTCTTCGACCACCTGGACCACGACGGTCGTACACCTGGTGACCGCGCCGAGCTGGCCGGGTATATCGCGAAGAACATCGGCGAAAACATCGCTGCCGGGCTCGACACACCGCGCAAGGTGGTGGACGGTTGGCTGGCCAGCCCTGGCCACTGCGCCAACCTGATGAACCCGCAATTTCGCGAATTGGGCGCGGCCTACGCGATGGACCCCAAGAGCGATGCGGGCATCTATTGGACAGGTGTATTCGGTGCTCAATGACTTGGATACTCGCGCTGAACTGGTTGCGGTCAGACAGGTCTGTTGCTTGGCAACCTGACGTTTCAGGCAACCGTCGAACCGCGGTAGATAAGGTGTTGACCCCATGATGAATTGGCTGCAGGGCAGCAGCGATATGGCCGAGCGGGTCCGCCAGCATGATTGGGCCAGTACGCCCCTCGGGCCGCTGGAGCAATGGCCCGATGTATTGAAGACCACCGTCGCACTGTGCTTCGCTTCCAGATTTCCCCAGGCCATCGTCTGGGGACCTGAGTTGATTACGCTCTACAACGATGCATTCAGGCCGATCCTGGGCAACAAGCCCGAGGCGTTGGGCCGCCCGTTCAGCGAGGTGTGGCAGGAGGCGTGGAGCGAAATCAGCCCCATCGCCAGCGCCGCATTCGCCGGGCATGCCACCTATATTGAAAACTTCCCGCTGGTGATCAAGCGCAATGATGCGCCTGAACAGGCGTACTTCACTTTTTGCTACAGCCCTATCCGCGCCCCCCAAGGCAACGTGGTGGGCATGCTCGATACGGTGACCGAGACCACCTCCACCGTATTCCTCGCCCGCCGTCTGGCGGTGCTGGACGCGATCGGCAGCGCCGTGACCAGTGCCACCGACGCTGAAGCCATCATGAAGTCGACCACCCAGCTGTTGGCGCATCACCTGCAAGTGTCAATTTGCGCCTACGCGGACATGGATGACGACGAAGACGGCTTCACCATCCGTGGCGACTGGGCGGCACAGGGCTCGCCCAGCATCATTGGGCATTACAGCCTGGCGGCGTTTGGCCAAGGCGCCGTGAGCTGTCTGAGCGCCGGTCAGCCCCTGGTGATTTGCAATAACCTCACTGAACTGCCCGCCGATGAAGCGGCAACCTTTCAGGCACTGGGTGTTACAGCCACCATCTGCGTGCCGCTGATCAAGGATGGGCGCCTCACGGCGTTGATGGCCGTGCATGACAAACAGCCGCGTCACTGGTCGTCTTATGATCTGGCTCTGGTCGGTGAAGTCACCGAACGTTCCTGGGCGCACATCGAACGCGTGCGCGCCGATGCCGCCGTACGCGAGGGCCTGGCGGCCTATACCGAACTTAACGCTACGCTGGAGCAGCGCGTGGAAGAACGTACCCTCGCGCTGGCCCAGGCCGAGGCCGCGCTACGCCAGTCACAGAAGCTTGAAGCCATCGGCCAGCTGACCGGCGGCGTCGCCCATGACTTCAACAACCTGCTGACCATCATTCGTTCCTCCGTGGACTTCCTGCGCCAACCGAGCCTGTCGGAAGAGCGTCGCCAGCGCTACATGAGCGCCGTCTCCGACACCGTCGAGCGGGCCAGCAAGCTCACCAGCCAATTGCTCGCCTTTGCCCGTCGCCAGCCGTTGAACCCACAGGTGTTGGATGTCAGCCAGCGGGTACGCAACATCGGCGAGATGCTTGAAAGTGTCACCGGCGCACGTATTCATGTTCAGGTGCAGTTGCCCGATCAGCCGTGCTATGCACGCATTGACCCCAGCCAGCTCGAAACCGCGTTGATCAACATAGCCCTCAACGCTCGCGACGCGATGGACGGCCAGGGCACCCTGACCCTCAAGGTCGCCGCGCAGCAGGCGCTGCCGCGCATCCGTGGGGACGCCGAGTCGCGCCTGCCTTACATCACCATCTCGCTGGCCGACACCGGTACCGGTATTGCTGCCGACACCATCGACCGTATCTTCGAACCGTTCTTCACCACCAAGGCCGTTGGCAAAGGCACCGGGCTGGGCCTGTCGCAAGTCTTCGGCTTTGCCAAACAGTCGGGCGGTAACATCGATGTGGCAAGTACCCTCGGCCAGGGCACTGTGTTCACCTTGTATCTGCCACAAGTGGAAGGCGAAGCCGCCCCGCAGCAGGACGAACAGGAGCAACTTGCACCGCCGCAGGATGCTGCCCAACGGCATGTGCTGATCGTGGAAGACAACCTGGAAGTGGGACGTTTCGCCAGCCAGATCCTCAAGGATCTGGGTTACAAGACCACCTGGGCGACCAACGCCGAACAGGCACTGGCCCTCGCCGGTGGCGACGCGCAAGCCTTCGACGCGATTTTTTCGGACGTGGTCATGCCGGGAATGACCGGCGTTGCGATGGCCAAACTGCTGCGTGAGCGGCGTAAGGACCTGCCGGTGGTACTTGTCTCGGGCTACAGCGAAGAGCTGGCGGACAGTGGTTATGAAGGGTTCGAGTTCGTCGCCAAGCCCTACTCCGCCGAACAGGTCGCCAGGGCGTTGGTAAGGGCGATGTCCAATGATCCCCCCGCCACGGCCATTTGATGGCGGCTTTGAGCCTCAGCGGTGTTGATCATCAAACCCGGCGCGCTCATCGTTTTGGGCCGCGCGGGTTGAAAGGCTGTGTGTGCGCTCCATCTGCCGAGTCAGGCGAAAGGCTTTCTCCAGCGCGTCGGACAATTTACAGGTGGCCCCAACCACAAAAGACGAAAACACCAGCACCGCCAGGGCCACACCCACTTGCATCGGCGCCGGCTGGAACAACAGCCACAGCGTACAGGGCAGCAGCACCAACGCCATTGAACTGAGGGTCATGTAGCGATAGGCCGAGTAGCAGGACACCGCACTGACTGACATCCCTACGGTAAAGAGCATGACCAGCACCTGGGACACGCGATCGTCAACCGGCATCAGTGCCAGCGCCCCGCCGCCCCAGATACCTGCCGACACCATCAGTGTGATCCAGTAACGTCGCTCCCAACGCGCTGGAGTGCGCTCGCTCTCAGGGCAGCCAAACCACTGCACAAACAGGTGCAGACGCACCAGTGACGAGCACCCCAGCAGCACCAGCCATATCAGAATGATCCGGTGATCAAAGCGATCCCAGCACAGCCAGCAAAGCATGGCGGCACCCAGGTAACTGCCGAAGATGGCCGAAAACGACTGGCGAAACAGCTGGTGCAACCGGTCGGTTCGCACCTGCTGCTCGATGACGCGATCCTGATCTTGCCCATGCCCAAGGCTATTCATGCAATGCGCCTGTGTCGAGTACGACGGCAAAGACGCCATTGTGGCACCTTGCCATTAGCGAGAACAACTGCGTCCGGCAATCCAGCGCCCCTACGCTCCCTGCGGGCGCAGAATCAGCACACCCAGCGGCGGCAGGTTCAACGACAGCGACACCGGTTGCCCATGGCGCGGCTCATCCTGGGTGAACACCTCTCCCCCATTGCCAAAGTTGGAACCGGCATAGGTGTCCGCATCGCTGTTGATCACCTCGCTCCAGCGCCCGGCGAACGGCACCCCCACCGCATAGCCTTCACGGGGCACCGGGGTGAAGTTGGCAACCACCAGCACCGGCCGGCCGTCCTTGCTCCAGCGCAGCCAGGCGTAAACACTGTTGATTGCGTCGTCGCCAATCAACCACTGGAAGCCTTGGGGCGCGTCATCCTGTTCATGCAGCGCCGGCTCTTCGCGGTACAGGCGGTTCAAATCGCCCACCAGCTTCTGCACGCCACGGTGCTCGGGATATTGCAGCAGGTACCAGTCCAGTTGCTGGTCGTGGTTCCATTCGCGCCACTGGCCGAATTCGCAGCCCATGAACAACAGCTTCTTGCCCGGATGCATCCACATGAAACTCAAATAGGCGCGCAGGTTGGCAAACTTCTGCCAGCGATCACCGGGCATCTTGTCGATCAGCGAGTGCTTGCCGTGCACCACTTCATCGTGGGAGATCGGCAAAATAAACCGCTCGGACCAGGCGTATACCAGGCCGAAGCTCAGCTCATTGTGGTGATGGGCGCGGTATACCGGGTCTTGCTGAATGTAATGCAGCGAGTCATGCATCCAGCCCATGTTCCACTTGTAGTTGAACCCCAGGCCACCTTGTTGGGTAGGCTGGCTGACTCCCGGCCACGCCGTGGACTCCTCGGCGATCACCAGCGCACCGGGCGCTTCCAGGGCGACCACGTCGTTCAAGTGCCGCAGAAAATCGATCGCCTCCAGGTTCTCGCGCCCGCCATGGCGGTTGGGCACCCACTCGCCGGCCTTGCGCGAATAATCGCGGTACAACATCGAGGCCACCGCATCCACCCGTAGCCCATCCACATGAAAATGCTTGAGCCAGTGCAGGGCCGACGCCAGCATAAAGCCGTGCACTTCCGTGCGGCCCAGGTTGTAGATCAGCGTGTCCCAATCCTGGTGAAAGCCTTCCAGCGGGTTGGCGTACTCGTACAGTGCCGTGCCGTCGAATTGCGCCAGGCCGTGGGTATCGGTGGGGAAATGCGCCGGCACCCAGTCGAGGATCACACCAATATCCGCCTGGTGACAGGCATTGACGAACCAGGCGAAGTCCTCGGGCGATCCAAAGCGCGCACTCGGGGCGAATTGTGACAAGGCCTGATAGCCCCAGGAACCACCGAAGGGGTGCTCCATGATCGGCATCAGCTCGATATGGGTGAATCCCAATTGCTGCACGTAGGGGATCAAGCGCTCGGCCAGTTCACGCCAGCCATACTGGCGGGCCACCTCGCCGACCTCGTCCAGCTCGCACTGCCAGGAGCCTACGTGCAGCTCATAGATCGACAACGGCGCCGTGGCTTTCTGCTTGTCACCCCGGGCTTGCATCCACTCATGGTCTTGCCAGTCCACCTGCAACGGTGCGGCGACCCTGGAGGCCGTGTCGGGCGGCAGTTGGGTTGCCAACGCCACCGGGTCGGCCTTGAGCGGCAGGATCCCATGGGCACCCAGTATTTCGTATTTGTAGGCGGCACCTGGCTGCAAACGCGGGATAAAAATCTCCCACACGCCGGAGGGATGACGCAGGCGCATGGGATGGCGGCGACCGTCCCAGATATTGAAATCGCCCACCACCGAAATCCGCCGCGCATTGGGTGCCCACACCGCAAAGCGCACACCCTGAACGCCATCGACGCTGGTCACCTGGGCCCCCAGGCAATTGCCCAGGTCGCGGTGATTGCCTTCGGCAAACAGGTAAAGGTCCATTTCCCCCAGCAGCAATTGACTGAAACTGTAGGGGTCTTCGGTGATCTGTTCACCGCCGGCCCACTGGATTTTCAGCAGGTACGGCTGACGCGTGCTGAACTGCCCGACAAACAAACCGGGCACCTGGGTTGCGTCAAGGCTGCCTAGAACTTCGTTGCCCTCTCGGCTGAGCACTTGAACGCTCAGCGCTTCCGGCACAAAGGCGCGAATAAACTGGCCGCCCTGCTCGTCATCGTGAGGGCCCAGGATTGAAAAGGGATCCGGGTGTTCGGCGCGCACCAGCGCTTCGACGTCCCTGGACGCCGGCAATGCAGTCAACTTGGGCTGCAGCGGTTCTTTATGTGTAAAACTCATGACGTCTCCCCACCGCGTACAGGTTTCGATATAGGTGTAAGCCCGCTCAGTAAACCGTGCAGCCCTTGCAAGGGCACCGGCAACCAGGTCGGGCGATTTTCCGCTTCGTAGGCCACTTCGTACGCGGCCTTTTCCAGGCTGAACAACGTCAGCGCTGCGTCCTGGCCGTTGGCATCCTGCCAGTCATGCGCCAGTGTAGACGTCGCCGTCTGATAAGCCTGGGTAAATGCCTGGCGGGCTTCACTCAGGTAGCGGTCCGTGACGCGCTTGCGTGCACTGTTGGCTTGCGGCGTCTGATCCACTGCTTGCACATTCAGGGCCATGGCTGCCGCATAATCAAAGGAGCGCAGCACACCGCTCACGTCTTTATAGGGGCTGTGCTTGCCGCGCCGCTCATGCAGCGGTCGCGCCGGTTCCCCTTCAAAGTCGATCAGGTAAGCATCGCCCTTGACCACCAGCACCTGCCCCAGGTGCAAGTCACCATGGACACGAATCCGCAGCCCGCCGAGCGTGGCCTTCGCCAACGCCTGGACATGCCCGGCGATGGCTTTTTTGTTTGCCAGTAACTCACTGACCAACGCCTGGTCAGCGGGGTTCAACTGGCTTTGATGAAGCTTGAGCAATTGCAGGGCTCGTTCAATCTGCGCGCCGACATCCTTGGCCCAGGCCTGAGTATCCTTGGCCGTGGTAACTTCGGGTTTGAAGTCCTTGTCATCCGTTGGCGCACCCAGCACCCCATGCATTTCCCCCAGGCGCTGGCCGAGCGCCGCAGCGAAATCCGCCAGTTCGCCCAGGGCGTTGTAGTGCTGCTCCTGTTCAGAGATGGCCTCGGCCAGCTCGTCCCGGATCGCCCGCTCCAGGTTGTTCTGGGTCCAGGTCCAGGCATCACCCTGGTTGCTCAGGTAGCCCTGGGCAATCATCAACAGGTTGTCCTGCCCCTGCCCGTCGCGGCGGCTCATAAAGCCCAGCAAAGGCGAGATATTCGGGTAACCCGCAGCGGTCAGGTAGGCGCTCATTTCCAGCTCCGGGTGTACCCCGGCGCTGACTTTGCGAATCAGCTTGAGCACCAGGCTTTCGCCCACCACCACCGAACTGTTGGACTGCTCGGCAGACAAGTAACGCACCGGCGATTCATGAGTCAGTTGCAGCCCGGCCAGGTGTTGCGTGGCCTCAAACCGCAGGTCGCCCTCACTGCAATTAAGCACGGTGCCCGCCTGCATGGCCTGGATGACTTCACGAATAAAAGGCTCAAGGCTGAAGGCATCGGTCACCAACCCGACCTGGCGGGTACGGCGCACTCGGGCCAGGGCCAATTGCTGGGGCAAGGCGCTGGTCGCTTGATCTTCGCCCAGAAAGCCCAACGGCAATTGGTAACGGCTGACCTGACCGCCGCTGCTGACCTCGATTTCGCTAAGCAATACCGGGTGCTGCGGGTCGCCAAACCTTACGCCGTAAGCGATGTGCACACTGTCGATGGCCGTGTCTTTGCCGGCAAACCAGCGACGTTTGGGCAACCAGGCCGGCAATGAGGTTTGCTCCAGGCTGGTGCGGCAAGGGTCTTCGAGTAATTCTTCCATGCGTTTTTTCAGTACCAAAGTGGTGAAGTCGGGCATGCTCTGCGCCGGTTCCACATGCCAGCTCGGCATCTGGTTTTCCGTCGCCAGCACAAACCAATAGAAACCATAGGGCGCCAGGGTCAGCAGGAAATTCAGCTGACCAATCGGTGGGAAGGCATTCCCACCGAGCATCTCCACCGGCACCATGCCGGCGAAGGCAGACAGGTCCAGCTCCGCCGCCTGAGCGCTGCGCGATACGTTGGCCACGCACAGGATGATTTCGGTGTGGCCGTCTTCCCCGGTGTATTCACGGGTGTAGGCCAGGATGCGTCGGTTGGTCGGCGAGAGCATTTTCAGGCTGCCACGGCCGAAGGCCTTGGACTGCTTGCGCACCGCGAGCATCCGCCGGGTCCAGTTGAGCAATGAATGCGGGTCCTGGGCCTGGGTCTCGACGTTGACCGATTGATACCCGTATTGCGGGTCCATGATCGGCGGCAGCACCAGACTGGCCGGGTCGGCACGGGAAAAGCCGCCGTTGCGGTCGATGGACCATTGCATCGGCGTACGCACACCGTCACGGTCGCCCAGATAGATGTTGTCACCCATGCCGATCTCGTCGCCGTAATACAGGGTCGGCGTGCCGGGCATCGACAGCAACAGGCTGTTGAGCAACTCGACACGGCGCCGATCGCGCTCCATCAGCGGCGCCAGGCGTCGACGAATACCCAGGTTGATTCGGGCACGGCGGTCTGCGGCATAGTAGTTCCACAGGTAATCACGCTCCCTGTCGGTGACCATTTCCAGGGTCAGCTCATCATGGTTACGCAGGAAAATCGCCCACTGGCAGTTGGCGGGAATCTCCGGGGTCTGGCGCAGAATATCGGTGATAGGAAAGCGATCTTCCTGGGCCAGCGCCATGTACATGCGCGGCATCAGCGGGAAGTGGAAGGCCATATGGCATTCATCGCCGTCATCGCCTTTGCGCTCACCGAAATACAGCTGCGTGTCTTCCGGCCATTGGTTGGCTTCAGCCAGCAACATACGGTCGGGGTAATGGGCATCGATTTCGGCGCGAATCTGCTTGAGGACGTCGTGGGTTTCAGCCAGGTTTTCGTTATTGGTGCCGTCGCGCTCGATCAGGTAGGGGATGGCGTCCAGGCGCAGGCCGTCGATACCCAGGTCCAGCCAATAGCGCATCACCGACAGTACCGCCTTCATGACTTGCGGGTTATCGAAGTTGAGGTCGGGCTGGTGAGAGTAGAAGCGGTGCCAGAAGTACTGGCCGGCGACCGGGTCCCAGGTCCAATTGGATTTTTCGGTATCCAGGAAAATGATGCGCGTACCGTCGTACTTCTGGTCATCGTCCGACCACACGTAAAAATCCCGCGCCGCCGAGCCTGGCTTGGCCTTGCGCGCCCGCTGGAACCAGGGGTGCTGGTCGGAGGTGTGGTTGATCACCAGTTCTGTAATTACCCGCAGCCCGCGTTTATGCGCCTCGGCGATGAAGCGTTTGGCATCGGCCATGGTCCCGTAGTCGCTGTGCACGCCACGGTATTCGGCAATATCGTAGCCGTCATCGCGGCGTGGCGAGGGGTAGAACGGCAGCAGCCAGATGGTGTTCACGCCAAGGTCGGCGATGTAGTCGAGCTTGGCGATCAGCCCGGGGAAGTCACCGATGCCGTCGTTGTTGGAATCGAAGTAGGATTTGACGTGAACCTGGTAAATCACCGCGTCCTTGTACCAGAGCGGGTCTTTGATGAAGGTGGCTGTCTTGGGTTTCTTCGCCATCGGGAACTCCTGAAAACACTAAAGTTCTGCAGACGGAATGCGCTCCAGTGTGGGAGCTGGCTTGCCTGCGATAACGGTCTGTCAGTACCTGAAATGGTGGCTGACAAATCGCTATCGCAGGCAAGCCAGCTCCCACAGGGGATCTCCATCAGCCTGGGGAATGGGTGATGCGCCAGATCCCAAAGGGCATCTGCGGCTCTAGCCGTGTCCATTGGGTCTTGCCGTACCAGGTCCAACGATGGCCGTTCATCAAGTCTTCACCCTGGGTCTGGGCGTCATCCGGCAGGCCCATCTCCCACAGCGGGAGTTCAAAATGGGCTTCCTGAGCGTTATAGGGATCGAGATTGACGGCCACCAGGATGAAGTTACTGCCATCTTCGCTGCGCTTGCCGAAATACAGGATGCTGTCGTTCCAGGCGTTGTAGAGCTTCAGGCCCAGATGGGTATGCAACGCCGGGTTTTGCCGACGAATACGGTTGAGCTGCGCAATCTCGGCAATGATGTTGCCGGGGGCGGTGAAGTCCCGTGGCCGAATCTCGTACTTCTCCGAATCCAGGTATTCCTCTTTGCCCGGCACCGGCGCGGCTTCGCACAGTTCAAAACCCGAATACATGCCCCACAGGCCCGAGCCCATGGTGGCCAACGCTGCACGAATCAGGAAGCCGGGGCGTCCGGACTGGTGCAAAAAGCCTGGGTTGATATCCGGCGTATTGACGAAGAAGTTCGGCCGGTAGCATTCGCGCCACGGCGACTGGTTCAACTGCGTCAGGTACTCGCTCAACTCGGCCTTGGTATTGCGCCAGGTGAAGTAGGTGTAGCTCTGGGAATAGCCGACCTTGCCCAGGCGCGCCATCATCGCCGGTGTAGTAAAGGCTTCCGCCAGAAAGATCACCTCAGGGTATTTGGACCTGACATCACTGATCAGCCATTGCCAGAATGGCAGCGGCTTGGTGTGCGGGTTGTCGACGCGAAAGGTCTTCACGCCCTCTTCCACCCAGCCCACCACAATGTCGCGCAGTTCTGTCCATAAGCCCGGAATCGCATCCGCCGCATAGAAGTCGACGTTGACGATGTCCTGATACTTTTTCGGCGGGTTCTCGGCGTACTTAATCGTGCCGTCGGGGCGCCAGTTGAACCAGCCAGGGTGCTGTTCAAGCCATGGGTGGTCCTGGGAGCACTGGATGGCGAAGTCCAGGGCAATTTCCAGGCCGTGGTCGGCAGCGGCCTTGACCAGGCGACGGAAATCCTCACGGCTGCCCAATTGCGGGTGAATCGCCTCATGCCCGCCCTCCGCGCTGCCGATGGCGTACGGGCTGCCCGGATCATCGGGGCCGGCGGTGAGTGAGTTGTTCTTACCCTTGCGGTGGCTGCGGCCGATTGGGTGGATCGGCGGGAAGTACAGCACGTCAAAACCCATGTCGTGGATCATCGACAAGCGCGAGTGCACGTCGTTGAATGTACCGTGGCGGGCCGGATCATCGGTGATCGAGCGGGGAAACAGCTCATACCAGCTGGCGAACTGCGCCGCCTCACGCTCTACGTCAATCGGGTAGGCGGGGCTGATGCTCAGATACGCGCGATGATCGGCCTGGGTCATCAGGTGTGCACTGTCTTCGTGCAGGAACAACGCCACCTGCTCGGTTTCCAGCAGGCCGGACAGTTCGTGGTGTAACAACATCAAACGGTCGCGCAATTCGTTGTCACTGCGCTCGGCAGCCTGCAACACCAGGCTGCGGCCTTCCTGCAATTCCAGGCTGACGGGCACCCCGGCCTCGTGTTTCTTGCGCAGTTCATAGCAGAAGCTGGCGAAGGTATCGATCCATGCCTCGATGCAGTATTCATGCGGGCCAAGATGGGCGACGGTGAACGCGCCTTCCCAGCCATTGTTACCGACATCGGTCATGACCACGCTGTGCCAGCTTTCATCCTCCAGCGCGCGCCAGCGGATCAGCACCGCCAGTTTGTCGTGCCCATCGGCGAACACTTTACTGGTGACATTGACGCGCTGACCGACAACGGCCTTAACCGCAAACTCACCATGGTCGATCACCGGCATGGTGTTTTCGATAGCAATCCTGGGTAACAACAGCGCCTGCGACAGTGGCAGTACCGAGCCTTCTGGAGCCAGTGTTTCAGCAGTCATCGAGCATCTTCCCCTTACGCCCCGTGGACGCTCTTTGCTTGATCCGAATTCAAGTACGGCGACGCTCTCCCTGAGCAGGGCCGTTTAAAGTCCGAGCCTGGGCGCGCGACAAAAGTTCAGGTGGATATGTCGCCGCCGGGCGGGGAATCAATTGCCTGAGGCAATGGTCCACCCATAGAGCCAAGCACAAAGGAGGCCACACCGATGAATATCCCAATTCCCCCTGCGCCTGAAGATCCGAATATCGACGATCCACCCTTGCCGCCTGCGGAGCCGACGCCGCCGCCCAGGCAGGAACCACCGGAAGATGAGCCACCGCCAGCGCAGGAGCCCCCTGCGACCACGCCGCCGGTCATCGTCTGAGCCACAATGATAGAGGTTCGCTCGGGAGCGGCCAGGCTGTTCATCAACTCGAGCGAGCCACAAAAACTGAACTCTCCTACAGACACTGGAAACAAGCCTGAATGCTCGCCTGAACGCAGGTTTATATATTTACCTCGCACTCAACCCATCTTCCGATGGGAAGTTCTGACCCTATCGCGAGGACACCATGTCGACCATTAACCCTCAACACGCTTTGAGCACGCCGCCATCGCCACCGCAACCCTCCATCGGCGCGCACATTCAGGGCCTGCCAACCTCACAACAGCTGGAGACGCTGCTCAAGGCTGGCCCCAACTGGTCCGCTGCGCCCAAGGCACCAGACCGTTCAGAGCAATCGCCTGACACGCGCGCCAATCAGATCTCCCCAGAACAACACACAGACGCGACCAAACGCGTGAGTGATGCTCGTACACTATTGACCCCGGAAACAATCAACGCACTGCAGAGCAATCCGGACTCTGCCCAATCTCAGGTAATCAAATCCGAACTGGAATGGATTTTTCAGCCCGAAAACAGGCGCGCAGCGTTACGTGGGCCCGACGCTAAAGCGAATCGCCAGAAACTTGAAGAGATGAACGTGCTGCTCGATGAGGGTGCCAAAAACCTGAATTCGGCCAGGCATAAAACAACAGAACAGGTGATGAATAGATTCATCTTCAAGAATATTGAGGCGCTGCTCGGGGCATTCGACAGCGACGCCTCGATCTCTGTTGGCCGTCTCGATCACTCACTCGCAGAGTTAACCAAAATCGAGCAAAACTATTCCAGAATGGATTCGACCTATAAAGCCTTAAGCAATACCTGCAATTCGCTGGCCAAAGACAAACTTGATGCATCGCAAGCCGACACAGTGTCAATGCCATCGGCCAGCGACACTCACAACGACACCTGCGCTACCTATAGCTTCAGCTCTGCCAGTGAATCCACACTCGAATCGCCTCAAGAGGTCCGCAACTTCAAATCGCAAGACAAACTGAACCTGGCCGGCATCCAGAAGCAGTTGAACACCTCACTGCGAACGGTTGAGCGCACGCCAGAATCGAGCGGGGAAATACAGATTCAATATTTGCCCAATAACAATGCCAGCGTGGTCGTCATTGCTGATGCTCCAGGCAAGCCAGCCTTTGTGTTGAAGGTGTTTGGTGAGGTGCGCCAAAGCAATATCGTGACCTGATCGAGAGGTTAGCCGGTTATCACTTTTCCACTAGCTTGACGATTCTCGGCATGATGCTGAATACCATCAGGGCCAGCAATGTACTGAGTACCGCCGTCGATTCACGCCCCATGCCTGCCGCCACCCCGATGGCGGCGGTCATCCACAGCCCGGCAGCCGTGGTCAGGCCCTTTACATGCTGGCCCTCTTCGTCTTCCTTGCCCTTGAGAATAGTGCCGGCGCCCAAAAAGCCGATGCCTGCAATCACCCCCTGAACCACCCGGCTCATGGCGTCTGCCTGGTTACCGGACATCTGCGGCACCAGCACAAACAGCGCCGCGCCCAGCGCCACCAGCATATGGGTGCGCACGCCTGCCGCCTTGCCCTTGTGTTCACGTTCAAAACCCAGAATGCCCCCCAGGATCGCAGCGATCAGCAGGCGCACCGTCACTTGGGTGAGTTGTCGGGCGTCGGCAAGGTCGGCGAATTCGGCTTGCAGGGTTTGCCACACTTGATGCCACCAGGCGTCCATGAATGCGCTCCTTTTATTATGAATAAAGAATAGACCGCACAGACCGCCAGTCAGTTGCCCGGAACCCGTGCGCATGGCGGTCGCCTAACGCTGCACAGTTCACAAAACGGAGATCGTCATGACCGTACGCATCGAAAATCATCTGTGCTACTTCACGCTCGACGACAACGGCCAGGAACAAAGCCTGCCAGCCACCCGGGTGACCATCCTTACCGATCACGACAAAGCCATGTCTTATCTGGAATTGGCGGGTGCGCGTATCTACATCACCGAAGCCGAGGCGGACGCCCTGACGGTTGAAGGCGCAACCGATGGCCGTCAGCATGTGAAGGCCGACGAACCGGGTTCAGTGATTTAATTGATCTGCGTCAGCAGCTGCGATCTATCGCTGCACCCCATTGAGTCTGGGGTGCAGCAGATTGACGCAGACTGAGATGTCCAGCCCATCTGATCCGCTTTTTATCGCCCTACCTGAGTCTGTTATGCAAACAGCCCGTCGCCCATAGTGCATTGGCCTGATGGAGGCTGATGAGCGAACGACCATGAGCGAACGAATCCCAACCGTGGAAACCTTTGAGCCCATACACCCAAAGAAGGTGAAGGCCAAATCCAGTGACAACCTGATCCATACCCGCAGCTTCACCGGCCTGTTCCGCACCTTGCGTGTCAGCGGAGCGGCGTTGCTGTTCCTGGCCTTTTTCGGCACCGTGTGGCTGAACTGGGATGGGCGCCAGGCCGTGCTGTGGGACCTGGCCGAAAGCAAGTTCCACATTTTCGGCGCGACCTTCTGGCCGCAGGACTTTATCCTGCTCTCGGCGCTGCTGATCATCTGTGCTTTCGGGCTGTTTGCGATCACGGTGTTTGCCGGCCGCGTGTGGTGCGGCTATACCTGCCCGCAAAGTTCGTTCACCTGGCTGTTCATGTGGTGTGAAAAGATCACCGAGGGCGAACGCAACCAGCGCATCAAGCTGCAGGCAGCTCCCTGGAGCCTGAACAAACTCGCGCGGCGCTCAGCCAAACATTCGCTGTGGCTGGGTATCAGCGTGCTGACCGGGCTGACCTTTGTCGGTTACTTCACGCCCATCCGCCCGCTCGCCGTCGAACTGCTGACCTGGCAAGCAGGCGGGGTGAGCCTGTTCTGGGTGCTGTTTTTTACCGGCGCTACCTACATCAATGCTGGCTGGTTACGCGAGGCGGTGTGCATGCACATGTGCCCGTATGCGCGGTTCCAGAGTGTCATGTTTGATAAAGACACCCTGACCATTTCCTACAATGCTGCGCGCGGTGAACGCCGTGGCCCGCGCAAACGTGAGGTGCAGCCAGCCGATGTCGGGCTCGGCGATTGCATTGATTGTCAGCTGTGTGTGCAGGTTTGCCCTACCGGTATCGATATCCGCGACGGCCTGCAAATGGAATGTATCGGCTGCGCGGCCTGCATCGATGCCTGCGACTCGATCATGGACAAAATGGGCTATGCCCGTGGTTTGGTGAGCTACACCAGTGAACACCAACTGCAGGGCGGCAAGACTCAGCTGCTCAGGCCACGCCTGATCGGCTACAGTGCCGTGCTGCTGGTCATGATTGCCGCGTTGGTGGTGGCCTTGATTGAACGGCCGATGGTGTCGCTGGATGTCACCAAGGACCGCGGCATGTTTCGCGAAAACAGCCAGGGTTTGATCGAGAACATCTACAGCCTCAAGGTAATCAACAAGACCCAGCAGCGCCAGGAATACCGCCTGGAACTGGTGGAGGCCGAGGGGTTCCAGTTGCAAGGCAAGACCCAGGTCAGCCTCGCGCCCGGGGAAATTGTCGATATACCGGTGTCGGTGGCGTTGCTGGCGGACACACCGGCCAGCAGTTCTCAAACTATCCGTTTTAAAGTCACTGATGTGGATGAACCCTGGGTCTATACCGCAGCTGACAGCCGATTTGTTGCCCCTTTGAATCGCTGATATAGAGATCAAATGCAGGAGCGCGCTTGCTCGCGAAAAACTCACAGGCACCGCGTGCATTCAGGAAACACGCGTTATCGTTGACGTGTTTCGCGAGCAAGCTCGCTCCTACAGTTTTGCCCTGCGTACACATTCAAAAAGCTAATTAGGCCGCCATGAAACGCTACGAAAAATTTGCCGATGACATCGCAGAACTGATCCGCTCCGGCGTCCTTGGCCCAGGTCAGCGGGTGCCGTCGGTGCGCTATGCCAGCCAGACTTACGGCGTCAGCCCGTCTACCGTGTTCCAGGCGTACTACTTGCTGGAACGTCGTGGCCTGATTCGCGCACGGCCGCGCTCCGGCTACTTCGTCAACACCCATGCGCCGAGCCCGTTTTCCGAGCCGGTCGTGAGCGAGCAAGTGCATGAGTCCACCCATGTGGATGTGAGTGAATTGGTGTTTTCGGTACTGGACTCGATCAAAGACCCTAATACCGTGCCCTTCGGCTCGGCCTTCCCCAGCCCGATGCTGTTCCCGTTGCCGCGCCTGGCGCGCTCCCTGGCCAGCGCCAGCCGCGAAATGGACCCGCGCCTGGTGGTCACCGACATGTCGCCGGGTAACCCGCAACTGCGCCGGCAGATTGCCCTGCGCTATATGGTCGGCGGCCTGATGCTGCCCATGGAGGAATTGCTGATCACCAACGGCGCCCTGGAAGCGCTGAACCTGTGCCTGCAAGCGGTGACCGAACCGGGCGACCTGGTCGCCATCGAGGCACCGGCGTTCTACGCCTGCCTGCAAGTGCTGGAGCGCCTGAAACTCAAGGCCGTGGAAATCCCGGTACACCCGCGCGATGGCATTGATCTGAACGCCTTGGCACAAAGCCTTGAGCGCTACCCGATCAAAGCCTGCTGGACCATGACCAGCTTCCAGAACCCCATGGGCGCCACCCTGCCCGAAGCAAAAAAGCAGGCGCTGGTAGAACTGCTACGCAGCCATCAGGTGCCGTTGATCGAAGATGATGTCTACGCCGAGCTGTACTACGGGCAACACGCGCCAAAACCGGCCAAGGCGTTTGATACCGAAGGGCTGGTGATGCATTGCGGCTCTTTTGCCAAGAGCCTGGCACCGGGTTACCGCGTTGGCTGGGTCGCAGCCGGACGCTTTGCGCAGAAGGTCGAGCGCCTGAAACTGATGACCTCGCTGTGCCCCTCGATGCCGGCCCAGGCGGCGATTGCCGACTACCTGCAACACGGCGGCTATGACCGCCACCTGCGCAAATTGCGCTATGCCCTGGAAGAACAGCAAAGCGCCATGCTGGCGGCCATCGCCCGCTACTTCCCGGCCCAGACACGGGTCAGCCAGCCGGCGGGCGGCTACTTCCTGTGGTTGGAATTGCCGGAGCAAACCGACTCGCTGAAGTTGTTCCAGATGGCCCTGGCGCAAGGCATCAGCATCGCACCGGGGCCGATTTTTTCAGCGACCCAACGCTTCAGAAACTGCATACGCTTGAACTATGGCAGCCCCTGGAACGAGGCGTCGGAAAAGGCCATGGAGACGCTGGGGCGGATTGTGCGATCTTTTTAAAGGCGCCCCCCCTCGCCTATGGAACTCGGCGCCATCACGGCACCACCCAGTGAGGTCCAGTTCCACGTTGAGGCCGCCATGCGCATCAGTCCGTTTCATACACCGCACCGCTATCGGCCCGACGAAGGCCGCCCTGAAAATAACTGGCTCGTCGTACCGACTGCAGCCGAAGATCCTCCCGCCGGTGACCATCGTACCGCCCGGCAAATCATCAACGCGAATCCCGCGTTGAAGCATCTGCTCAAACGTCGGGACCGCTACCCAGTGACAGACTTGCTCAAGCGCCGGGTTGGCGACTGGACGTCCGCCAACGCTGTCGCGAGGGCCAGGGCCCATGCGGCCTATAACCTGGCACGGGTGATCAACGTTCTCGACAATGTGAATGATCGCCGCGTCGGCAATAGCGAACCTCACGACGGCAAGATCAACGGCTTCCACAACGCGGGCTATAGCACCCGAAAGAACTCTGAGGCTCGTCTACTTGTAGCATTCGCAGAAAATGGCTACGACACGCTGCAAGACCTTGGCCGTTGAGCTGCAGCTATTAGCGTCCGCCCCCCAGGTCCACGAAAGTGCCAGTGGCGTATGAAGCCTTATCCGACAACAACCAGATAATCGCCTCCGCCACTTCATCCGGGCGCCCGCCACGCGCCATGGGAATACCGGATTCCAGCTTGCTGACCCGATCCGGGTCGCCGCTCAGGGCGTGGAAATCGGTAAAGATATAACCGGGGCGTACCGCGTTGACTCGAATGCCTTCACCCGCCACCTCTTTGGACAAACCCAGGGTGAAGGTATCCAGAGCGCCCTTGGACGCCGCATAGTCCACATACTCACCGGGCGACCCCAGCCGCGCCGCCACCGACGACACGTTGACGATACTGCCGCCCTGCCCGCCATGCCGGGGCGACATGCGTAGCACCGCGTGCTTGGCGCACAGGATCGGGCCCAGCACATTGGTCTTCATGATCTTCAGGATACGAAACTCGGACATCTCGTCGACCCGCGATTTTTGCCCCACGGTACCGGCGTTATTAACCAGCGCCGTGACACGCCCCAATTCGGCATCCACACGATTGAACAGCGCAATCACTTCATCTTCGATGCTGACATCGGCGCGCACCGCGATGGCCTGCGCACCGAGACCGCGCACTTGTTCAAGCACGGCCTGGGCTGCCTTCTCGTCCGACTGATAGTTAATGCAGATGCGATAACCTTCGCGAGCGGCCAGCAAGGCCGTCTCGGCGCCAATCCCGCGGCTGCCCCCGGTGATGATGACGACTTTGTCCATGGCTGCGGTCTCCTGATTCAACCTGACGGTTAGGGTTGGATCCAAGAATACTCGTCACTGACCGCTTTTGTCAGGCGCTGACGCATCCTCGCCACTGCGGATGTTTGCCATGAAACTATCAGCCGGCAATGGATGCCCCAACAGATAGCCTTGCAAAGAATCACACCCCAGGCGGGTGAGGAAGTTTTGCTGCGCATCGGTTTCCACGCCTTCGGCAACGATCCGCAAGTCCAGGGCCTGGCCGAGGGCCACGATGGCCGAGACGATGGCGGCGTCGTCGCTGTCGTGTTCCAGGTCGCGTACAAAGCCGCGGTCGATCTTCAACTCATTGGCCGGCAGGCGCTTGAGGTACATGAGGCTTGAGTAGCCGGTGCCAAAGTCATCGATAGACAGGTCCACACCCATGTCCGATAGTTGCTGCAATACCTTCATGCTCGCGTCGGCATCGCTCATGGCGGTGGTCTCGGTGATCTCCAGCGTGAGGCTGTTGGCGGGTAATTGGTGGCGCTCCAGGGCAGCCGCAACACTGTTGACCAACCCGGCATGGCAGAACTGCAGCGCCGAAAGGTTCACCGCGATGCGCCAGCTCTCATAGCCCTGGGCGTACCACAGGCTCATCTGGCGGCAGGCTTCGTCGAGCACCCATTCGCCGATGGCAATGATCAGCCCGGTTTTCTCCGCCAGCGCAATAAAAGTTGCCGGTAGCAGCAAGCCTTGTTGCGGATGCTGCCAGCGCAACAACGCCTCGGCCCCCACGGCAATACCGCTCACCGCATCGAATTTGGGCTGGTAATACAAACGAAACTCGCCGTGTTCGAGGGCATTGCGCAGGTCCTGCAACAATTGCAGTTGCTTGCGCGCGTTGGTGTTCATTGACGCATCGAAGAAGCTATAGCCGTTCTTGCCCATGCCCTTGGCGTGATACATCGCCGCGTCGGCGTTCATCAACAGTTCCTGGGGGTTGTTGCCGTTGCCCGGGAACATGGCGATACCGATACTGGCGGAGATTTTCAGCTCATGCTCGGCCACCGTGAAAGCGCGGTTGATCAGGCCGACCTGACGCTCGGCCAGGCCCATGGCATCGTCCGGTTGGGTCAACTGCACGAGCAACACGAACTCGTCGCCGCCGATACGGGCCAGGGTGTCCTGGCTGCGCAAGTCTTCGCGCAAACGCAGACCCACCTCGCGCAGCAGTTGGTCGCCCATGTGATGGCCGAAGGCGTCGTTAACCGGTTTGAAGCCATCCAGGTCGATAAACATCAGCGCAAAGCACCCGCCCTGTTCGTACACCGCCTGAATGCCTTGTTGAATGCGATCGGCCAACAGCGTGCGATTGGGCAAGCCGGTAAGCATATCGTGCAGGGCCAGGTGGGTCAGTTCCTGGTTGGCCAGGGTCAAGGAGTCTGCAAGCACGGCGGTACGTGCTTCCAGGCGCGCGTCGAGCAGCGAGGTCAGCAGCGCAATGACGAGCACCGCCAACGAGGTTACCAGCACAAGATTGTCCAGGCCCTTGCCGCTCAAGCCCGTCAGGGCGGCACCGCAGAAACTGTCATCGGCAAACTGCGCCGCGGCCATGCCGGTGTAGTGCATGCCGACGATGGCCACGCCCATCACCACCGCCGCCCCACCCCGCGCCAGGCGCACGTAGGGCGTATTGCGGCGCAGGTTGAAGGCGATCCACAGCGCGGCGCCGGAGGCCACCACTGCGATCAACAACGAAGCGCCGAACAACGTGGGGTCGTAGTCGATACCCGGTGTCATGCGCATCGCCGCCATGCCGGTGTAATGCATACTGGCGATACCGGCGCCCATCACCAGCGCGCCGAACGCCAGTTGCCAGGCCGGCAGGCGTGGCTGGCTGACCAGCCATAAGGCAAAGCCACTGGACAACACGGCGATCAGCAACGACAACGCGGTAATGCCCAGGTCAAACCCCAGGGCAAACGGCAGCCGCAGCGCCAACATGCCGATAAAGTGCATGGACCAGATACCCACGCCCATCGCCCCTGCACCGCCGGCGATCCATAGGTAAACGGCACGCCCCTTGGCGGTAGCGATTCGCCCGGCCATGTCCAACGCGGTGTAGGACGCCAGCATCGCGACGCACAGGGAAATCACGACGAGGGAGGTTGAATAGCTACCGATCAACATGGGGCTTCTCGCAGGCTACAGGGCGTAAAAACCCATGCCGGGTGGTAAAGCGGGCGATTGTAGCGAGAATGAATCTTAGGCAGGTGATTAATTAATCAGTTGGCCATTAGTGAGTTTTTGGCGTCAATCGGATGGCTTCGCCAGGCTGTTTTCAACGACGTCATGGACATCAAAATGTGGCCTGCGCAGATCCCCTGTGGGAGCGGGCTTGCCCGTGAAGGCGGTGTGTCAGTCACCGCAACTACTACTGCACTAACGCTATCGCAGGCAAGCCAGCTCCCACAGGGTACTGTGCTTAACTGACTGGCATTGGGGCAAGCCCACACAGTTGATCTTGCTCCCCCAGGATGCGCGGCGCATCCGGTTACTCCTTTTCAGCCAGAGAGGTCTGGCCGTCCCAGCCACCACCCAACGCCGCAATCAACTGCACACTCGCCACCAACCGCGACTGCAACAAGGTCAATACGGTGCGCTCGTTACTCAAGGCCGTCGCCTGCACAGTCACCACATCCAGGTAAGCGATCAACCCCGCTTTGTACTGGTTCTCGGTCAAGCGCAACGACTCGCGCGCCGACTCCAGTGCTTCATTGCTGACCACAGCCTCGTCCGCCAGGACCTTGAGCTGGACCATGTAGTTTTCCACTTCACGGAACCCATCCAGCACAGTCTGGCGGTACTTGGCCACGGTCTCGTCATAGCTGGCCACGGTGCGGTCGACTTCCGCCGAGCGCTGGCCGCCATCGAACAGGGTCATCGCCAGTTTCGGCCCTACCGACCAGAAGCGGTTAGGCAGGCTGATCCAATCTTCATAAGTGCTGCTGGAATAACCGCCCTGCAGGCTCAGGCTGAGGTCCGGGTAATAAGCTGCCTTGGCCACGCCGATATTGGCGTTGGCGGCAATCACCGAGCGTTCGGCCGAGGCAATATCGGGGCGACGTTCCAGCAACTGGGACGGCAGGCTCACCGGTATCTGCGGCAACGCCGGAATATCATTGCTGACAGCCAGATTGAAGTTGGCCGGGGCTTCGCCGATCAGCACGGCAATGGCGTTTTCCAGCTGGGCGCGTTGCCAGATCAAGTCAATCAGGCTGGCCTGGGTGGTCTTGAGCTGGGTTTGCGCCTGGGCAATGGCATCCTTGCCGGCCACGCCGGCGCGGTACTGGTTTTCGGTCATTTTCAATGAACGCTGGTAGGTATCCAGAGTGGCCTGCAACAGGCGCGTCTGCTCGTCCATGACCCGCAGTTGCAGGTAGCTCTGCACCAGTTCCGACTGCTGACTGAGGCGCATCGCGGCCAGATCCGCCGAACTGGCCTCGGCGCTGGCTTCATTGGCTTCCAGCCCGCGGCGTAACTTGCCCCAGATATCGGCTTCCCAACTCACGCCCAACTGCGCATTGAGGGTGTCGCGAATACCACTGCTGGAGCTGCTGAGGCTGGCGCTGCTGCTGCCGGTGCCCTGGCTGGCGCGGGTTTTGCCAACGCTCAGGTCGACGCTGGGGTAAAACGCCCCGCGGGAGCTGCGCACCAGGGCCTGGGCCTGGCGAAAGCGTGCTTCGGCCTGGGCGACGGTCTGGTTGGAGGTGTTGAGGCGCTCTACCAGCCCATTGAGTTGGCGGTCGCCATACAGCTCCCACCAGGCGCCACGGGCCAGGGAATCGCTGGGGTTGGCCTGGCGCCAGCCCTGGGCCTCCTTGAACTGCACCGGCTCGATGACCTCCGGGCGTTTGTAGTCAGGGCCAATGGCGCAGGCGCTGAGCAACAGGGCCAGGCCCACTGTAGGAGCGAGCTTGCTCGCGAAAGCCGTCAACGATAATGCGTTCATTCTGGATGAGCGCGGCATCTGGGCTTTTTTCGCGAGCAAGCTCGCTCCTACAGGGGTTGCAGGGGCGTTGGTTGAATCGGTCATAGCGCAGTGTCCAGGGCAGCATCGGTACGCACGCCGCGCCAGGCATTGAAGCGGTGGCGCGCGCGGTCGAGATAGAGGTAAACCACCGGGGTGGTGTAAAGGGTCAGGATCTGGCTGAAGACCAGGCCGCCAATGATGGTCAGGCCCAATGGATGACGCATTTCCGCGCCATCGCCGCTGCCGAGCAGCAACGGCAAGGCGCCGAGGATCGCGGCCAGGGTGGTCATCAAAATCGGCCGCAGGCGCAACAGGCAGGCACTGCGGATCGATTCCAGCGGGCTCATGCCATCGTTGCGCTCCAGTTGCAGCGCCAGGTCGATCATCAGGATCGCGTTTTTCTTCACTACGCCGATCAGCAGGAACAAGCCCAGCAACGAAATCAGGCTGAACTCGCCGCCCAGCAGGTAGATCGCCAACAACGCGCCGACACCTGCCGACGGCAGGGTCGAGAGGATGGTCAGCGGGTGAATATAACTCTCATACAAAATGCCCAGCACCAGGTACACCGCCACCAGCGCACCCAGAATCATGAACGGCTGGCCCTTCTGCGTGGCCGCAAAGGCGTCGGCGGTGCCGGCCATCTTGGCGATCACATCTTCTGGCAGGCCGACCTTGGCAATCGCCCGCTCGATGGCGGCGGTGCCCTGCTCTACCGTGACCCCGGGCGCCATGTCGAAGGCGATATTTTCCGAGGCAAACTGGCCTTCATGGCTGACGCGGTCGTCGGCCAGGCTGTTCTCGTAATGGGCAATGGTCGACAACGGCACCCGTGCGCCATCGGCAGTAATCACCTGGACCTGGTTCAGGGTGTTCGGGTCCTGGGCATACTTGGGGTTGACCTCCATCACCACCTGATACTGGTTGAGGCTGTCGTAGATGGTGGAAATCTGCCGCTGGCTGTAGGCGTTGTTGAGCACCGACGTAACCATGTCCATGTCGATGCCCAGGCGCTTGGCCTGATCACGGTCGACGATCAGCGTAACCTGCGCCGCGCCCCTGCCCTCACGAGCATCGATGGCGGTCAGCTCCGGCAACTCACGCATCGCCGCGACCACTTTGGGGTACCACAGCCGCAACGCGGCCAGGTCGCCGCTTTGCAGGATGTAGGAATACTGTGCGCTGGTCTGGTCGCGGCTGCCGCCGAATTGCAGGTCCTGGTCGGCCATCAGGAACAGGCGCCCGCCCGGCACCAGCGGCACGTCCTTGCGCAGGCGCTCGATCACCGCCTGGGCAGAGATCTTGCGCTCGCTGATCGGCTTGAGCCGCACCAGCATCACCGCGTTGTTGGTGCCGCTGTTGCCGCCGATAAAGCCCGCCACGCTGAGCACCGCCGGATCCTTGAGCACCGCCTGGCGGAAGATTTCCATCTTCGGCTGCATCACGCTGAACGACAGGCCATCGTCGCCGCGCACAAACCCGATCAACTGACCGGTGTCCTGCTGGGGCATGAAGGTTTTTGGCACCACCACATACAGCGCGATATTCACGCCCACGGTGATCAACAGGCTGAGCAGGGTCAGACGCCGATGACGCAACACCCAGTCCAGGCTGGTGGCGTAGCCGGCGACCATGCGGTCGTTGATCTTCTGGCTCCAGCGCTGCAAGCCGGTCTGCCTGGACTTGTCATGAGGCTTGAGCCAGCGCGCGCAGAGCATCGGCGTGAGGGTCAGCGAGACGATCAGCGAAACAATGATCGCTGCCGACAAGGTGATGGAAAACTCGCGGAACAGGTTGGTGACGATCCCTCCCATAAACAGAATGGACAGGAACACCGCCACCAGTGACACGTTCATCGACAACAAGGTAAAGCCAACTTCCTCGGCGCCCAGGTACGCAGCCTTCATCGGCGGCACACCTTCGTCAATGTGCCGGGAGATGTTCTCCAGCACCACGATGGCATCGTCCACCACCAGCCCGGTGGCGAGGATCAGCGCCATCAACGAAAAGTTGTTCAGCGAAAACCCGTACAGGTACATCACCGCGAAGGTGCCCACCAGCGATACCGGCACCGCCAGGGTCGGGATCAGCGAAGCGCGGAAATTGCCCAGAAACAGGTACACCACCAGGATCACCAGCCCCACTGCGATCAGCAGGGTCATTTCCGCCTCATGCAGGGTCGCGGCAATTACGGGCGAGCGGTCCATGGCCAGGCTGAGCTTGACGCTGGACGGCAGCACCGCCTGCAACGCCGGCAACTGGGCCTTGATCTGCCTGACCGTCTCGATGATGTTGGCGCCGGACTGGCGGTTGATCACCAGCAGCACCGCCGAATCATTGTTGAAGAAGCCGCTGTTGTAGCGGTCTTCCACACCGTCGGTGATCTTCGCCACATCCCCCAGGCGCAGGGCCGCGCCGTCCTGGTAGCGAATCAACAGCGGCGCGTAGTCCTTGGCTTTTTCCAGCTGGTCGTTGGCTTGAATCTGCCAGTTGCGTTCGCCATCTTCCAGGGAGCCTTTGGGTCGGCGCTGGTTGGCATTGGCGATGGTATTGCGCACATCGTCCAGGGCCACGCCGTACTGGTCCAGAGCCTTGGGCTCCAGCTCGATGCGCACCGCCGGCAGCGAGCTGCCGCCGATCTGCACTTCGCCCACGCCCGGCACCTGGGACAGGCTCTGGGACAGGATGGTCGACGCCAGGTCATACAGCTGCCCCTTCTGCAACACATCGGAGGTCAGCGACAGCACCATGATCGGCGCCTGGGACGGGTTGATCTTCTTGTAGGTCGGCATACTGCGCATACCGCTGGGCAGCAGGTTGCGCGACGCGTTGATGGCCGCTTGCACTTCGCGCGCCGCGCCGTTGATGTCACGGTCGGAATCAAAGGCGAGGATCACCCGCGTCGAGCCCTGGCTCGACGAACTGCTCATGGTGGTGATACCGGCAATCGAGCCGAACGAACGCTCCAGTGGCGTCGCCACGCTGGACGCCATCACCTCGGGGCTGGCGCCGGGCAAGCTGGCAGACACCACGATCACCGGGAAGTCGATCTGCGGCAGCGGCGACACCGGCAGCAGGTTGAAGCTGACGCCGCCGAGCAACATGATCGCCAGGCTCAGCAGCATGGTCGCTACCGGCCGGCGAATGAACGGTCCGGACAGGTTCATGGCTCAACCGGCTCCAGGCGTTGCGGCTCTTTGCGCCAGCGGCGGCCAAGACGGTCGAAATACAAGTAAATCACCGGCGTGGTAAACAGCGTCAACACCTGGCTCACCAGCAAGCCACCGACCATCACCAGGCCCAGCGGTTGGCGCAACTCCGCGCCGGAACCGCTGGCGAGCATCAGCGGCACCGCACCGAACAGGGCCGCCAGGGTGGTCATCAGGATCGGCCGGAAACGCAACAGCGCCGCCTGGTAAATCGCCGTCTGTGGATCCAGCCCCTGATTACGTTCGGCATCGAGGGCGAAGTCGATCATCATGATCGCGTTCTTTTTCACGATACCGATCAGCAGGATAATGCCGATGATCGCGATCATGCCCAGGTCATTGCCACTGAGCAGCAGGGCCAGCAAGGCCCCCACCGCCGCCGACGGCAAGGTCGACAGGATGGTGATCGGGTGGATATAGCTCTCGTAGAGCACGCCCAGCACGATGTACATGGTGACCACCGCCGCCAGGATCAGCAGCAAGGTGCTCGACAACGACGCCTCGAACGCCTGGGCCGCGCCCTGGAACTGGGTCTGCACGCCCACCGGCATACCGATGTCCTTCTGCGTCTGGTTGATCAGCTCAACGCCTTTGCCCAGGGCGACGCCGGGGGCCAGGTTGAACGACATCATCACCGCCGGGAACTGGCCGATATGGGCAATCGCCAACTGCGCCTGGCGCTGCTCGACGTGGGCCAGGCTCGACAGCCGCACCTGGCCGCCGTCGGTGGTCTTCACATGGATCTGGTTGAGCGCGGCCGGGCCGAGGGTTTCGCCGGACTGGGCCTGCAGCACCACGCGGTATTGGCTGGCTTGTGTGTAGATGGTGGAGATCTGGCGCTGGCCGAAGGCGTCATACAACGCGTCGGTAATGGTCGAGACACTCACGCCCAGGCGCGAGGCCGCGTCGCGGTCGATCACCAGGTACACCTGCAAGCCTTTGTCCTGCAAGTCGCTGGCGACATCGGTAAGTTCTGGATGCTGGCTGAGGGCGTGCACCAGCTTGCCGCTCCACAGTGCCAGCAACTCGGCGTCCGGCGACGACATGCTGAACTGATACTGGGTACGGCTGACGCGGTCCTCGATGGTGAGGTCCTGCACCGGCTGCATGAACAGGCGGATGCCCACCAGCTTATCGATGTGCGGTTGCAAGCGGGTGATCACCTCGGCTGCGCTCAAATCGCGCTGGCCGTGGGCCTTGAGGTTGATCAGCAAGCGCCCGCTGTTGAGCGTGGCGTTATCGCCGTCCACACCGATGTAGGACGACAGGCTCTCGACTGCCGGGTCGGCGAGGATGATCTTCGCCAGTTCCTGCTGCCGCTGGCTCATCGCCGCAAAGGAAATCGACTGCGGCGCTTCGGAAATACCCTGGATCACCCCGGTGTCCTGCACCGGGAAAAAGCCCTTGGGCACCACCAGGTACAGCACCACCGTAAGCCCCAGGGTGGCGATGGCCACCAGCAGAGTCAGCGGCTGGTGCTTGAGCACCCACTGCAATTTGCGGCCATAGGCCTGAATCAGCCAATCGATCCAGGCGCCACTGGCCTTGTAGAAACGCCCCTGTTCTTCTTCCTTGGGTTCGCGCTTGAGCAAACGCGCGCACATCATCGGCGTGAGCGTCAGGGACACTACCAGCGAAATCAGGATCGCCACCGCCAGGGTGATGGCGAACTCGCGGAACAGCCGACCAACCACGTCAGCCATGAACAGCAGCGGGATCAATACCGCAATCAGCGACAAGGTCAGGGAAATCAGAGTGAAACCGATCTGCTTGGCGCCCTTGAGCGCCGCCGCCATCGGCGTCTCGCCCTCTTCGATATAGCGGGAAATGTTCTCCAGCATAACGATGGCGTCATCCACCACGAACCCGGTGGCGATGGTCAGGGCCATCAGCGTCAGGTTATTGATGGAGAAGCCCGCCAGGTACATCACGCCAAAGGTGCCCACCAGGGACAGCGGCACGGCGATGGACGGAATGATGGTGGCGCTGACCCGCCGCAGAAACAGGAATGTCACCATCACCACCAGGGCGATGGCAATCAGAAGCTCGTGCTGCACGTCTTTCACCGAGGCGCGGATGGTCTGGGTGCGGTCAGTGAGCACCGTCACGTCGAGGCCGGCCGGCAGGTTGTCGGTGATGCTCGGCAGCAGCGCCTTGATGCGGTCGACCACCTCGATCACGTTGGCGCCCGGTTGGCGCTGGATATTGAGCAGTACCGCCTGGTTTTCGTTGGCCCAGGCCGCGAGGCGCTCGTTTTCGGCACCGTCGACGATCTGCGCCACATCCTTGAGGCGCAGCGGTGCGCCATTGTTGTAGGCCAGGATCAGTTCGGCATATTGCTGGGGCGAAACCAACTGGTCGTTGGCATCGAGCATCGACACGCGGGTGGGGCCGTCGAAGTTGCCCTTGGGCTGGTTGACGTTGGAGGCGGCGATCAGGGCGCGCACGTCCGAGAGGTTCAAGCCATTGGCCGCCAGGGCCTCGGGGTTGACCTTGATACGCACGGCCTGGCGCTGGCCACCGGCAATGCTGACCATGCCGACGCCGCTGATCTGCGCGATTTTCTGCGCCATGCGCGTGTCGACCAGGTCATTGAGCTTGGGCAACAGCATGGTTTTGGAGGTGATCGCGAGGGTCAGCACCGGGGTATCCGCGGGGTTGACCTTGTTGTACACCGGCGGCGCCGGCAAATCCTTGGGCAACAGGTTGGTGGCGGCGTTGATCGCGGCCTGCACCTGCTGCTCGGCGACGTCCATATTGATGTCGAGGTTGAAACGCAGGGTCAGCACCGAGGCACCGCCCGAGCTGGTGGACGCCATCTGCGTCAGCCCCGGCATCTGCCCGAACTGGCGCTCAAGGGGTGCCGTGACCGCGCTGGTCATTACGTCGGGGCTGGCGCCGGGGTACAGGGTCATGACCCGGATGGTCGGGTAGTCCACCTGGGGCAAGGCCGATACCGGCAACAAGCGATACGAGATAATCCCGGCCAATACAATCGCCAGCATACTCAGCGTGGTGGCGACCGGGCGCAGGATAAACAGGCGTGACAGGTTCATGAACCGACCTTTTGCGCCTTGCCGGCGTCAGCGCCGGTCTCCCCTTTTGCCGCGGGCTTGCCTTGCAGGTGTTCGGTCGGCGTGGTCGGCACTTCTTTGCTTTCGTTGACCACTTCGATTTCGCTGCCGTCCTTGAGGCGGTCGGTGCCTTCCAGCACCACGCGGTCGCCTGCGACCAGGCCTTCCTTGACCACGGTGTTCTCACCGTCGGAATCACCCAGCACCAACGGCTGGACCTTGACCTTTTTGTCACCGTCGAGTTTGTAGACAAAGGTGCCGGTATTGCCGAACTGGATCGCCGCCGACGGTGCCAGCACCACGTTATGCAAGGTGTCGGCAAGCAAGTGCACATTGACGAACTGGTTGGGGAACAGCGCCTGGTCCTTGTTATCGAAGCGCGCCTTGAACTTCAGGGTGCCGGTGGTGACGTCGATCTGGTTGTCCAGGCTCTGTAGCACGCCGACCGCCTGTTTTTTCACGTCGCTACGGTCCCAGGCTTCCACGGGCAGTTTGTTGCCGGCGTGGTAACGGGCGAGTACGGTTTCCAGGGTATTTTCCGGCAGGGTGAACGCCACGCTGATCGGTTGAGTCTGAGTGATGACCGCCAGGGCGGTGGTGTCATTGGCGGCGACCAGGTTGCCGACATCGAGCTGGCGCAGACCCACGCGGCCGCTGATCGGTGCGCGGATCCTGGTGAATTCAAGGTTGAGCTTGGCGTCATCCACCGCGCCCTGGTTGGTCTTGACCGTGCCCTGGTACTGCAACACCAGCGCCTCGGCGGTGTCCAGAGTCTGCTTGGCGATACTGTCCTGGGCATACAGGCCGCGATAACGCTCGACATCGACCTGGGCGTTTTTCAGCTGGGCCTGGTTCTGCAACAGCGTGCCCTGGGCCTGGAGCAAGGCGTTCTGGTAGCTGCGCGGGTCGATTTCCGCCAGCAGGTCGCCGGCCTTGACCATCTGCCCTTCTTCAAAGGCAATCTTCACCAGCTCACCGCCCACCCGGCTGCGCACATTAATGGTGTTGAGCGCGGTGACCGTGCCCAGCGCCTTGTAGTACACCGCAAACTCCCCCTGCACCACCGGCGCCACGCGCACCGGCACCGGGCCGGTGGAACCACCGAACCCCGGGCGCGCCATGCCGGTCTTGCCCGTGTGCCCCGCTGGTGCGTCCTTGTGGGCCGCGCCGCCGGGCCAGAATTTCCAGCACAGGCCGGCGATAACCAGCAGCACAAGCAGGCCAAACAGCCAGCGGCGGGAGTTGCGGGAGGAGGATTGCATGGAGTGATCAACCATTGGGGATGAGAGCTTCTTCTTCGGGAGGCTGAAAGATAAGCACTGGGGGGCGTTTAGAAAAGCACCTTTACCGGCTATTTACCTTGGGCTTACAACTTTTAACGTCTGATCTTGGTCCGTCAGCTATTTCGCTAAACCGCTGACGCTCAAATAAAAACGGCCTGGACTAGGCCAGGCCGCAATCATGCATCATACGTGTGACTGCCAAACGACAGTTACGCGCAGAAACAGTTACTTCAACACTGCCAGAGCAGCATCGTAGTTTGGTTCTTCAGCGATTTCCTTGACCAACTCGCTGTGCAGCACGTTGTCGTTTTCATCCAGTACCACCACAGCGCGTGCGGTCAGGCCTTTGAGCGGGCCGTCGGCAATCGCCACACCGTAATCAACGGCGAAATCCGAATCACGGAAGTCCGAGAGGTTTTTCACGTTTTCCAGGCCTTCGGAGCCGCAGAAACGCGCCTGGGCAAATGGCAGGTCGGTGGAGATGCACAGCACCACGGTGTTGGCCACATCGTTGGCCTGGGCATTGAACTTGCGCACGGACGTGGCGCAGGTTGGGGTATCAACGCTTGGGAAGATGTTCAGCACTTTGCGCTTGCCGGCAAAGGTGGCCAGGGTGGCGTTGGACAGGTCGCCGGCGGTCAGGGTGAAGTCTGCGGCTTTGGTGCCGACTTTCGGCAGTTCGCCTTCAACCTGGACCGGGTTGCCTTTAAGGGTGACTTGAGCCATGAACGGAATCCTTATGCTGGGTTTGGTTAAACGAATTCGAGAGGCGGAAGTTAACCACAAACTGCCGACGCTACCTACCGCCAGACACAAATTGTCATGTCCCCACGCATGATCACTACCGACACCTTCTGGAATCGGGCGCGGACACGTGCTTACCCGCCGAAATTGCGCTGATATGGATTCAGTTCGATAGATAGGAAATGCCGGGCACCGCAGGTGCCCGGCAAGACGTTGGCGCTCGCGAGCTAGATGTTTACGGTGTGCGTCGCTATAGCCCGATCATCGATTCCGGACATATCGAAGATAAACTCTGCCCTGAACGTTACCGTGTGAGCCCCGCTGGCAACCGATACTTCCTTGTAATTTGACCAGGTATGCCACTGACCATCCTGCTTACGGTCATCGGGCGAGTCCAAGTCCCAAACCTTGTTATTGCCGACCCTCACCTCATAATTGATATTGGCCTTGCTACGTGAACTATCGCCACTGATCATGTAGGCCTCGGTTGTCAACGTCAGCTTGTTGCCTAGGCGCTGAAAACGGATACGCAAATTTCCGCTATAGCCGGTGACGCCCCTTGTCAATGTAACGTTATGCCAGTCAGCCTCAACGGCGTTTACCTTATTGGTTTGTTCGGCATCCATGGGATGCACCTCCTAAAAACGATTTGATGTTTTTCTGACATCCCTACATCCAGAAAGCTGTACCTAACCTAGCACCCTGCACGAGCCGGGATAACTGTGAAAGTTGACAGGTCACGAGCTCATTTCGAAATTACAAACACCACGTTAATCAGCATTCCTTCGCAAGGCGGGCTGCGACACAAAAGTATGATTTAATCAGCCGCTTTTTAGAGCCCGCCTGCGGGACTAAGGACGCATTCATGAATCAGCCCGCCATCAAAGTCCTGGTCATTGGTTACGTCTGGCCAGAGCCCCGCTCTTCCGCCGCGGGCGGGCATATGATGCAAATCCTTGAGAGTTTTCTTACGCAAGGTTGGGACATTACCTTCAGCAGCCCCGCCACCATCGGCGAACACAAGGCCGACTTGCCGGCACTCGGGATCGCCGAACGCGCCATCGAATTGAACAACAGCAGCTTCGATGACTTTATCCACGAACTGGCCCCGGATATCGTGCTGTTCGACCGTTTCATGATGGAGGAGCAATTTGGCTGGCGCGTGGAACAATGCTGCCCCCACGCGCTGCGGGTACTGGAGACCTCCGACCTGCAAAGCCTGCGCGACGCCCGTCACCAGCGTTTCAAGGCGCATGTAAAAGCCAACCCCGACAGCGACGACTTCAGCGCCCTGTTCGCGCCGGCGCTGGAGGACGAGTTCCAACGCATGGCCGATACCGACCTGGCCAAACGCGAAATCGCCGCGATTTACCGCTGCGACATCAGCCTGATGATCTCCGACGTGGAAATCCGTCTGCTCACCGAACAGTTCAAGGTGCCCGCCGCCCTGCTCCACTGGTGCCCGTTGATGCTGCAACCGCCCATGGCCGCGTTTGCGCCGTTTGAAGACCGCGCGCATTTCCTCAGCATCGGTAACTTCCGCCACGCGCCCAACTGGGATGCGGTGCTGTGGATGAAGCACAGCCTGTGGCCGCTGATTCGCCAACAACTGCCGGGCGCGCAGTTGCACATCTACGGTGCCTACACGCCGCCCAAGGCCACCGCCCTGCACAACCCGCCGCAGGGTTTTCATGTGATGAACTGGGCCGAAGATGCATTGCAAGTCATGACGGCGGCGCGTATTTGCCTGGCACCACTGCGCTTTGGCGCCGGCATCAAGGGCAAGCTGGTGGACGCCATGCTGTGCGGTACACCCAATGTCACCACCCCCATCGGCGCCGAGGCCATGGGCGATGACCAGCCCTGGCCCGGCGAGATCGCACAGGACGCCCCGACCCTGGCCGCCGCTGCCGTGGCCCTTTACCAAAACCGCGAGCGCTGGACCCAGGCTCAGGAACAAGGGCGCCAACTGCTGGCCCGGCGCTATGACCAGGACCTCCACGGGCCCGCCTTGGTGGAATGCCTGGAACGTTGCCGCAACAACCTCACCGCCCATCGCCGGGACAATTTCACTGGCAGCATGCTGCGCCACCACGCGCATAAAAGTACCCAGTACATGTCCCAATGGATCGAGGCCAAAAACCGCACCCTATAAACACTGCTGCTGGCGAGGTCGCGCGCGACGGGGCATTATCCTACGCAGCGACCACAATAAAGCGACGGCAGCATGACCCGAGCAACGCGCATCACCGACCCTTCCTACGAACTGATGGACGATCACAACGGTCTGTCCATCATCTATCGTCAGCATGGCTTCCCCTGCCCGTTGGTGCGCTGGCACTTCCACAAGGAATATGAACTGCACCTGATCGTCGCCAGTTCCGGCAAGGTGTTTATCGGTGACTACATCGGCAACTTCTACCCGGAAAGCCTGTTCCTCACCGGCCCCAACCTGCCCCATAACTGGATCAGCCAGGTGGAAGAAGACGAAGTGGTGCCCAAGCGCGACATGCTGGTGAACTTCACCGATGAACTGTTCGAACATGGCAGCCATATCTTCACCGAGCTCAAACGCCTGGCGCCGTTGCTCGAACGCGCCCAATACGGCATCGAATTTCGCTGCAAAAAAACCATCGCCCAAGCCATGAGCCTCATGCAGAACATCGAGGACGCCGACGGCATAGCGCGCCTGGGGCACTTTTTTATCCTGCTGGAAGTGTTGAGTGCCTGTGAGGACTACCAGTTGCTGTCCGGCGTGACCACCTCGCAGCAAGCCGATGAACACAGCATCGACCGCACCAACCGCGCGGTGGACTACATCTTCGCCCACTACGCACGGGAGCTGCCGCTGGAAGAAGTCGCGGAGTACCTGGGGATGAAGCCGACGTATTTTTCCCGGGTATTCAAGCAGGCCACTGGGCGTACTTTTATTGAATTCGTCAATCGGCTGCGCATCAGCAAGTCGTGCGAGCTGCTGGCCGATGGCAATAAGGCGGTGACGGATGTGTGCTTTGAGTCGGGGTTCAACAATATTTCCAACTTCAATCGGCGGTTTCAGCAGCTTAAGGGGATGACGCCGTCCCACTACCGGCGATTGGCGGTGCAGCGGTTGACTGAGCAGAATTTGGCTTGAGGTTGATCGTTCGGCAGGCGTCAGGAAACAGAAACGTCTTACAAGGTTTTGAGGTTGTCCCTAGGACACTCAATCTCTAGTCTCTGTACACCGCTGCACACTCAGCGGTCGGGCGTCGCGGCCCGTATTTCTCCAGACGCAAAAGCGTCATCGTGTCCTTTCAGTTGGCGCTTTTTTGTCGTCTACTGTGCGGCGCTATGGCGGCTGTGCGCGGGATACCTTCGGGTATGCCGATGTTTCGGAGAGTCGGTCCGCGAACCTGCGTACAGCTGCCACCCCCATCGCGTCGCGGCGATCAATGGCAGCTCCTTTAATATCTCCGGAGTTTCACCATGATCAAACCCACCCCAAATCCCCCAATCGATCCAGCACCCAGCGTGCTATTCACCGTTAAAGACGGCATCTGCATCCAAGACCTACTGGTCAACCTCAGCGAATCACTCGCCTCTGCCCACGCCCTCACCTGCGATTTCGCCTTTGATCTCGACGGCTCGCGGCGCGAAGGCGCCCTGGGTATCGCGCAATTGATCGAGGTGTCTCGATTGTTGGCTGAGCGGGTACTGGCTGATATCGAGCGTTAAATACGGCATCGATCGTCCCCACACTTCACGGGGACGATCATCGAGTGCAAAAAAGTATCAGTGAGCGTGCGCCCAAGGATTTGTCACAACCCCATTTCAAGGCTGTAATCGACGCACACTCTTCCTGACTCGTTGCAGGAAGACACAACAACAATAACCGTCCTTCTGTAGCCCCCTGGGCGCGGAAATGGAGTGCGCGATGAAGTTCACAGCAAAAGCTCTGCTTGCCTGTTCTTGCATGACTGCATGCATGACCCTCAGCGCCGTCAGCCTTGGCGCGCAAACCTTGACCATTGCCACCGTCAACAATAGCGACATGATCCGTATGCAAAAGCTCTCGAAAACCTTCGAGGCCGAGCACCCGGAGATCAAGTTGAACTGGGTGGTGCTCGAAGAAAACGTGCTGCGCCAACGCCTCACCACCGACATCGCCACACAGGGCGGGCAGTTCGACGTGTTGACCATCGGCATGTACGAAGCCGCACTCTGGGGCGCCAAGGGGTGGCTGGAGCCGATGAAGGACTTGCCGGCGTCCTACGACCTTGATGACGTGTTCCCTTCGGTGCGTGATGGTTTGTCGGTCAAGGGCTCGTTGTACGCCCTACCGTTCTACGCCGAAAGCTCGATCACCTATTACCGCACCGACCTGTTCAAGGACGCCGGGCTGACGATGCCAGAGCACCCAACCTGGAGCCAGATCAGCGAATACGCGGCCAAACTCACCGACAAATCCAAAGAGCAATACGGCCTGTGCCTGCGCGGCAAAGCCGGTTGGGGTGAGAACATGGCGCTGATCACCACACTGGCCAACGGCTACGGCGCACGCTGGTTCGATGAGAAGTGGCAGTCAGAATTCAACGGCCCGGAATGGAAAAACGCGCTGAACTTCTACGTCGACAACATGAAGAAATCCGGCCCACCGGGCGCCTCCAGCAACGGTTTCAATGAAAACCTCGCGCTGTTCAACAGTGGCAAATGCGCGATCTGGGTAGACGCCAGCGTGGCCGGTTCGTTTGTTACCGACAAGAGCCAGAGCAAGGTCGCCGAGCAGGTCGGCTTCGCGTTTGCGCCCCACGAGAAGACCGACAAGGGCACGTCGTGGTTGTATTCCTGGAGCCTGGCGATCCCGACCAGCTCCAAGGCCAAGGACGCCGCCAAGGTGTTCACCAGTTGGGCCACCTCCAAGGAATACGGCCAGCTCGTGGCCAAGACCGATGGCATCGCCAACGTGCCGCCGGGTACCCGCCAATCCACCTACAGCGACGAGTACATGCAGGCTGCGCCGTTCGCCAAGGTGACATTGGAATCGCTGAAAGTGGCCGACCCGACCAAGCCGACCGAGAAGCCTGTGCCGTATGTCGGTATCCAGTTGGTGACCATTCCTGAATTCCAGGCGATCGGTACTCAGGTGGGCAAGTTCTTCTCGGGCGCGTTGACCGGTCAGCAGACCGTCGATGCTGCATTGACCGCCGCGCAGACTACAACCGAGCGGGAAATGAAGCGGGCCGGTTACCCCAAATAACCCTGCCACACCACCGCAAATGTAGGCGCTGGGCTTTTGTGGGAGCTGGCTTGCCTGCGAGGCAAACAACTCGGTCTATCAGTAGCACCGAGGCGATGCCATCGCAGGCAAGCCAGCTCCCACAGTGACCGCACTCCGACGCAGATTCTGTAGGCATCTGACTGGTTCTGATCACCATGAATACACCCACCAAAAACCGCCTGGCCAACCCCGGCTGGTTTCTCGTCAGCCCCTCGGTGGCCTTGTTGCTGCTGTGGATGATCGTGCCGCTGGGCATGACCCTGTACTTTTCGCTGATCCGCTACAACCTGCTTTACCCCGGCGAAAACCAATTCGTGGGGCTGGAAAACTTCAGCTACTTCATCACCGATTCGGGTTTCCTGCCCGGCGCCACCAATACCTTGTTGCTGGTGGGCAGCGTGTTGCTGATCAGCGTGGTGTTCGGCGTGTTGATCAGCGCGCTGCTGGAGGCCAGTGAGTTCCTGGGCCGTGGCATCGTGCGGGTGCTGTTGATTTCGCCGTTCTTCATCATGCCTACCGTCGGTGCGTTGATCTGGAAGAACCTGATTTTCCATCCGGTGTCCGGGATCCTCGCCGCGGTGTGGAAGTTCTTCGGCGCCGAACCGGTGGACTGGCTGGCGCATTACCCGCTGCTGTCGATCATCATCATTGTGTCGTGGCAATGGCTGCCCTTCGCGATCCTGCTGCTGATGACCGCCATGCAGTCCCTGGACCAGGAGCAAAAGGAAGCCGCACGTCTGGACGGTGCCGGCGCCATTGCGATTTTCTGGCACCTGACCCTGCCCCACCTGGCCCGCCCGATTGCCGTGGTGGTGATGATCGAAACCATCTTCCTGCTCTCGGTGTTTGCCGAAATCTTCACCACTACCAACGGCGGCCCGGGCTACGCCTCGACCAACCTCGCCTACCTGATCTACAACCAGGCGCTGGTGCAGTTCGATGTGGGCATGGCCTCGGCCGGCGGCTTGATTGCCGTGGTCATCGCCAATATCGCGGCGATCATCCTGGTGCGGATGATCGGCAAAAACCTGACTGACAAGCCTTGAGGGCCGCGCCATGACGCTTCAACAATCCCGTCGCCTGCAAAGCCTGTTGCTCGGCACATTGGCCTGGGCCATCGCGATCCTGATTTTCTTCCCGATCTTCTGGATGGTGCTGACCAGCTTCAAGACCGAAATCGACGCGTTCGCCACGCCGCCGCAGTTCATCTTCACGCCGACGCTGGAGAACTACCTGCACATCAACGAGCGCAGCAACTACTTCGCCTACGCCTGGAACTCGGTGGTGATTTCCTTCAGCGCCACCGCCCTGTGCCTGCTGATCTCGGTGCCGGCCGCCTACTCCATGGCGTTCTACGAAACCCAGCGCACCAAGGGCACGCTGCTGTGGATGCTGTCGACCAAGATGCTGCCGCCGGTGGGCGTGCTGATGCCGATCTACCTGCTGGCCAAGAGCTTCGGCCTGCTGGATACGCGCATTGCGCTGATCATCATCTACACCCTGATCAACCTGCCGATCGTGGTGTGGATGGTGTACACCTACTTCAAGGACATTCCCAAGGACATCCTCGAAGCCGCCCGCCTGGACGGCGCCACCCTGTGGCAGGAAATGGTCCGCGTGCTGCTGCCGATCGCCAAGGGCGGCCTGGCCTCCACCGTGTTGCTGTCGCTGATCCTGTGCTGGAACGAGGCGTTCTGGTCGCTGAACCTGACGTCCTCCAGCGCCGCGCCGCTGACCGCGCTGATCGCCTCCTACTCCAGCCCCGAAGGGTTGTTCTGGGCCAAGTTATCCGCCGTTTCGACCCTGGCCTGCGCGCCGATCCTGATTTTCGGCTGGATCAGCCAGAAGCAGTTGGTACGCGGTTTGTCCTTTGGCGCCGTCAAATAATAATTCGACAAGGAGGCCCATCATGGCCAACCTGAAAATCAAGAATCTGCAAAAAGGCTTCGAAGGTTTCTCGATCATCAAGGGCATCGACCTTGAGGTGAACGACAAGGAATTCGTGGTGTTCGTGGGCCCGTCGGGCTGCGGCAAATCCACCCTGCTGCGCCTGATCGCCGGCCTGGAAGAAGTCACTGAAGGCACCATCGAACTGGATGGCCGCGACATCACCGAAGTAACCCCGGCCAAGCGCGACCTGGCCATGGTGTTCCAGACCTACGCGCTGTACCCGCACATGAGCGTGCGCAAGAACATGTCGTTTGCCCTGGACCTGGCCGGTGTCGACAAGAAGCTGGTCGACAGCAAGGTCAGCGAAGCGGCGCGCATCCTTGAGCTGGGCCCGCTGCTGGAGCGCAAGCCCAAACAACTGTCCGGCGGCCAGCGTCAGCGTGTGGCGATTGGCCGGGCGATTGTGCGCAACCCGAAAATCTTCCTGTTTGACGAACCGCTGTCCAACCTCGACGCAGCGCTGCGCGTGCAGATGCGCCTGGAGCTGGCGCGCCTGCATAAAGAACTGCAAGCCACCATGATTTACGTGACCCACGACCAAGTGGAGGCCATGACCCTGGCCGACAAAGTTGTGGTGCTCAACAGTGGTCGTATCGAACAGGTCGGCTCGCCGCTGGAGCTGTACCACCAGCCGGCCAATCTGTTTGTGGCGGGCTTTCTCGGCACGCCGAAGATGGGCTTCCTCAAGGGCAAGGTCACGCGTGTCGAAGGCCAGGGCTGCGAGGTGCAACTGGACGCCGGCACCCTGATCAGCCTGCCGTTGAGCGGCGCGACCTTGAGCGTCGGCAGCGCGGTGACCCTGGGCATTCGCCCGGAGCATCTGGAAATCGCCGCACCAGGGCAAACCACCCTGACCGTGACCGCCGACGTCGGCGAGCGCTTGGGCAGCGACACCTTCTGCCACGTCATCACCGCCAATGGCGAGCCGCTGACCCTGCGGATTCGCGGCGACATGGCCAGCCAGTACGGCGAGACGCTGCACTTGCACCTGGACCCGGCGCATTGCCATCTGTTCGACACTGACGGCGTAGCGGTGGCTCGCCCACTGCGCGCAGCCGCCTGATCCCGCGAGTATTGCCCGATGAAACTCAATAAGCACAACCTCACCCAACTGGCGCCCCAGGTGAAAATCCCGGCCTATGCGCTTGCCGATACCCGCCAGGGCATCGCCCATATCGGCGTCGGTGGCTTTCACCGCGCACACCAGGCGTATTACACCGACGCGTTGATGAATACCGGCGAGGGCCTGGATTGGAGCATCTGCGGCGTGGGCCTGCGGGCCGAGGACCGCAAGGCCCGCGACGACCTGGCCGGCCAGGATTACCTGTTCACCCTCTACGAATTAGGTGACACCGACGACACCGAGGTGCGCGTCATCGGCGCACTCAGCGATATGCTGCTGGCCGAAGACGGCGCCCAGGCGTTGATCGATAAACTCGCCAGCCCACAGATCCGCATCGTCTCGCTGACCATCACCGAGGGCGGCTACTGCATCGACGACAGCAACGGCGAATTCATGGCCCACCTGCCGCAGATCCAGCATGACCTGGCGCACCCCAAGACGCCTAAAACCGTGTTCGGTTTTATCTGCGCTGCGCTCACCCAGCGCCGCGCCGCCGGCACTGCGGCATTTACCGTGATGTCCTGCGATAACCTGCCGCACAACGGCGCCGTCACCCGCAAGGCACTGCTGGCCTTCGCCGCGCTGCACAACGCCGAGCTGCATGACTGGATCAAAGCCAACGTGAGCTTCCCGAACGCCATGGTCGACCGCATCACGCCGATGACCAGCACTGCCCACCGCCTGCAACTGCATGACGCGCACGGTATCGACGATGCCTGGCCGGTGGTGTGCGAGCCGTTCGTGCAGTGGGTGCTGGAAGACAAATTCGTCAACGGGCGCCCGGCCTGGGAAAAGGTCGGCGTGCAGTTCACCAATGACGTGACGCCTTATGAAGAGATGAAGATCGGCCTGCTTAACGGCAGCCATCTGGCCCTTACCTACCTGGGGTTTCTCAAGGGTTATCGGTTTGTTCACGAGACCATGAACGACCCGCTGTTCGTGGCGTATATGCGTGCGTACATGGACCTGGACGTCACACCGCATCTGGCGCCGGTGCCGGGCATCGACCTGACGGCGTACAAGCAGACGCTGGTGGAGCGCTTTTCCAACCAGGCGATTGCCGACCAGTTGGAACGCGTGTGTTCCGATGGGTCGTCGAAGTTTCCCAAGTTCACCGTGCCGACCATCAATCGCTTGATTACCGATAGCCGTGAAACCGAGCGCGCCGCACTCGTCGTGGCGGCCTGGGCCCTGTATCTCAAGGGCGTGGACGAAAATGGCGAGCGCTACAACATCCCCGACCCACGGGCCGAGTTCTGCCAGGGGCTGGTGAGTGATGACGCGCTGATCAGCCAGCGCTTGCTGGGCGTGGAGGAGATTTTCGGCACGGCTATTCCCAAGTCGGCGGCGTTTGTGGCAGCGTTTGAGCGCTGTTATGCAAGCTTGCGTGACAACGGCGTCACCGAAACCCTGCAACAACTCCTGAACAAACCGGATTAAAAATGTGGGAGGGAGCTTGCTCCCGATAGCGGTAGGTCAGAGAAAGGTATTTGACTGACACTCCCTCATCGGGAGCAAGCCCCCTCCCACACTTGACCGGGTTACCAATCCAAAAATAATACTGCTGAGCACTCCATCATGACCCAGCAAAACCTTTACCTCGGTATCGACTGCGGCACCCAGGGCACCAAGGCCATTGTCCTCGACGCTAACAGCGGCAAAGTACTGGGCCTGGGCGCCGCCGCGCACACACTGATCAGCGGCGCCAACGGCCGGCGCGAGCAACACACTCAGGAATGGCTGGACGCTTTCACCGAAGCCACCCACCGCGCCCTGCAACAGGCCGGAGTCGATGGCCAGGACATCCTCGGTATCGGTGTGTCCGGCCAGCAGCACGGCCTGGTGCTGCTGGACGAACAAGGTGAAGTGCTGCGCCCGGCCAAGTTATGGTGCGACACCGAAACCACCCCGGAGAACGAGCGCCTGCTGCACCACCTGGGCGGTGAAAGCGGCTCTTTGGAACGCCTGGGCGTAGCAATCGCACCGGGGTACACGGTGTCGAAACTGCTCTGGACCCGCGAACAGCACCCGGAGGTGTTTGCGCGCATCGCCCATATTCTGCTGCCCCACGACTACCTCAACTACTGGCTCACCGGCCGCGCCTGCGCTGACTATGGCGATGCCTCCGGCAGCGGTTACTTCGACGTGCGCAGCCGCAGCTGGGACGTGGCGTTACTCCGGCACATCGACCCCAGCGGTCACCTGGAAGCAGCGCTGCCGCAGTTGATCGAAGCCGACCAGGCAGTGGGCACGATCCTGCCGGCCATCGCCGAGCGGCTGGGCATCAACCCCAATGCCGTGGTGTCCAGCGGCGGCGGCGACAATATGATGGGCGCCATCGGCACCGGCAATATCGCCCCCGGCGTGATCACCATGAGCCTGGGCTCATCGGGCACCGTGTACGCATTTGCCGAGCAGCCCAACATCAGCCCGCAGGCGTCGGTAGCGACCTTTTGTTCGTCGAGTGGCGGTTGGCTGCCGCTGATCTGCACCATGAACCTGACCAACGCCACCGGGGCGATTCGCGAGCTGCTCGAACTGGACCTGAATGCCTTCAACGCCCTGGTCGAACAAGCCCCCATCGGCGCCGACGGCGTTTGCATGCTGCCGTTTCTCAATGGCGAGCGCGTGCCCGCCCTGCCCCACGCCACCGGCAGCCTGCACGGCCTGACCATGACCAACCTGACCCGTGCCAACCTGTGCCGTGCGGTAGTCGAAGGTACTACCTTCGGCCTGCGCTATGGCCTTGACCTGCTGCGTCAGACCGGCCTGCAAAGCCAGAGCATCCGCCTGATTGGCGGCGGTTCAAAAAGCCCGGTGTGGCGGCAGATGGTCGCCGATATCATGCACACCGAAGTGGTGTGTACCGAACAGAGTGAAGCCGCGGCCCTCGGTGCGGCGATCCAGGCGGCCTGGTGCCAGAGCGGCGAACCCCTGGCCAGCCTGTGCGACAGATGTGTGAGCATCGACCCGGCCAGCCGCACCTTGCCGGCACCCGAGCGTGTCAGCGCCTATCAACAGGCGTATGAGCGTTATCAACAGCACGTGGCATCCCTTTAAGAGCGAACGACTATGTATCTGGTGTGTGGTGAGGCGCTGTTTGATTTTTTCAGCGAGGAGGATGCCAGCGGGCAGCCCTCCAGGGTCAACTACAAGGCGATTGCCGGGGGCTCGCCGTTCAACGTGGCCGTGGGCCTGCGCCGTCTGGGCGTTGAGTCGGGGCTGTTTGCCGGGTTGTCCACCGATTACCTCGGGCGCCGCTTGCACCAGGTGCTCAAGGCCGAAGGCGTCAGTGAACGTTTTCTGGTGGAGTTCGACGCGCCGACCACCCTGGCGATGGTTGCCGTGGGTGCCAATGGCTCGCCGCAGTACAGCTTCCGTGGCGAAGGCTGCGCCGACCGCCAGTTAGAGTTGACGCACCTGCCGCCCCTGGGTGATGAGGTGCGTGGGCTGCATATCGGTTCGTTCTCGCTGGTGGTGCAACCCATTGGCGACACCTTGCTGAACCTGGTCAAGCGCGAAAGCGGCAAGCGCCTGATCAGCCTGGACCCCAATGTACGTCTCAACCCGCAGCCGGATATTCAACTGTGGCGCACGCGCGTGGCGCAGCTGGTGCAACATGCCGACCTGATCAAGGTCAGCGACGAGGACTTGCACCTGCTCTACCCCGATCAGTCACCCGAAAGTGTGCTGCAAGGCTGGCTGCAGCACCGCTGCCAACTGGTGTTCCTCACCCGCGGCGGCGACGGTGCATCGGTGTTCAGCCGCCAGCATGGCAGTTGGTCTGCCGCTGCGGTCGAAGTGCAAATGGCCGATACCGTCGGCGCCGGCGATACGTTTCAGGCGGCGTTGATTGCCTGGCTGACCGAGCATCAGCTTGATTCAGTGACTGGCCTGCAACAGCTCACGCGCGCGCAAATGGATGACATGCTCGGCTTTGCGATTCGGGCTGCCGCGCTGACCTGTACCAAGACCGGCCCCGACCTGCCCTATCGCCACCAACTGGCGTGAGCCAAATAGTGGTTGCATGAGCGAGCTTGCTCGCGAAAAGTGTTAACGATAACGCGCACATCCTGGAGTAACGCGGTGTCTTTACGCTTTTCGCGAGCAAGCTCGCTCCTACAGTGGTTAGTGATAACCGCGCCCGCCTGCGCGTTGCAGGACCGGGGCGTGGCTGTACTTGAGATCCTCACGCAACCCGGTGATCAGGTTGCAAATCGCTCGACTGCTGTCGAGCTTGTCCGCGTTGATGCCTTTGACTTCCAAATCCACCCGGTCACGGTTGCGGTCATCAAAGATTTTTATGGTCAACGAGGCATCTTCGGCTTTGGTGCATTCGCACCGTTTAGGCAGGAAACTTCCTTCAATAATGCTGCGAAGCTCTAGTTCCGAAAGCATGGCTAACTTCTCCTTTTTTTGAGACTGCCAAGCGGTTGCTCATGTGTCTGGCAGTCGCTGGCAGTTCACGTCTTGCCAACCCTGTAAGACGCTTGTCATCCCCAAGCCTACGCGGCAAATTCGGCTGGCGTTGTAACCATTCTTCATAAGGCGCGTGCTGCGTTATATAACGTATTTGGGCGAGGCGTGATCGTCTTCGAATGGCTTCGATTAAACGTTTAACCCTCTCGCCATGATGTTTACAGCGGACATACAAAACATATACGCTTTGTATATCAACCAGACACAGTGAACCCCATGGGCATCGTCAAGATCACCGACCCACTGCACGAACAGCTACGCCTGGCCAGCGCCGCCATGGACCGCTCGATCAACGCCCAGGCCGAGTTCTGGATCAAGATAGGCCTGCTTGCCGAGCTCAACCCACACCTGCCCTACAACGAGCTGATCAACAAGCTGTTGCTGGACAAGCCCGACCTGATCCGGGGGCGCACCTGATCCGGGGGCGCAGCTGATGATCAAGACCGCCGCGCAACTGGCTGTGATGCGCGAATCCGGGCGCTTGCTGGCTCAGGTATTCGACATGCTCGACGGTTTTGTCGCTGCCGGCCGTTCCACTCTGGAGCTGGACAGCGCCGTCGAAGCCTTCATTCGCAACGACCTCAAGGCTCGCCCGGCCAGCCTCGGGCAGTACGACTACCCTTTCTGCATTAACACGTCGATCAACGAAGTGGTGTGCCATGGCATGCCCAGCGCCAGGCAAATCCTCAAGGACGGCGACATCATCAACATCGACATCACCCTGGAAAAAGGCGGCTTTATTGCCGACTCCAGCAAGATGTACATGATCGGCAACGTGGCGCCCAAGGCCAAGCGCCTGGTGGAAATGACCTTTGAAGCGATGTGGGCCGGCATCCGCCAGGTCAGGCCCGGCGCACGCCTGGGTGATATCGGCCATGCGATCCAGAGCCATGCGCAAGCCAACGGCTACAGCGTGGTGCGCGAGTACTGCGGCCATGGCATCGGGCGGGAGATGCATGAAGAGCCGCAGGTGCTGCACTTCGGCCGCCCCGGCACCGGCCTGGAACTGCGCGAAGGCATGGTGTTTACCGTCGAACCCATGCTTAACCAGGGCAGCGCCAAAGTGCGCAGCCTCAAAGACGGCTGGACCGTGGTAACCAGGGACAACAGCCTGTCGGCGCAGTGGGAGCATACCGTGGCGGTGACGGCAGATGGCTTCGAGGTGTTGACCTTGCAAAATCACCCCTAACCACCGCTATAGCCTGTAGGAGCGAGCTCGCTCGCGAAAAACGCCCAGACCCCGCGCTAAACCAGGCTAGCTACTTTTTCGTTAACGTTTTTCGCGAGCAAGCTCGCTCCTACACCCGCCTCGACCTCCAGCTCGCGCACCAGCGGCAAGACCCGTTTGCCGAAATACTCGACTTCTTCCTGAAAGTGCAGGAAGCCAGCCAGCACCAGGTCCACGCCCACCGCCTTGAGCGCGACGATGCGCTCGGCGATCTGCTGCGGGGTGCCGATCAGGTTGGTCTTGAACCCATCGTTGTATTGCACCAGGTCTTCAAAGCTGGACTTGGCCCAGTTACCCTCACCTTCCGGCGAGGCCTTGCCCGCTTGCCTGGCAGCATCACCGAAGGCGTTGACCGCTTCCGGGTCGGCCTTGTCGATGATCTCCGCCAGCACGGCCCTGGCCTCTTCTTCGGTGTCGCGGGCGATGATAAAAGCATTCACGCCTACTTTCACCGAATGGTGATTGGCGGCGGCCTTGGCACGAATATCATCGACCTGGGCCTTGATACCTTCGGGAGTATTGCCGTTGGTGAAATACCAGTCCGAGACCCGCGCGGCCATGTCCCGCGCCGCCCTTGAGCTGCCGCCCTGGAAGATCTCGGGCTGCCCCAGGGGCTTGGGTTTGAGGGTGTAGTTGTTGAAGCGGTAGAAGTCGCCCTTGAAGGTGAAGTCATCCTGGGTCCAGATACCTTTGAGGCTGCGGATAAATTCTTCGGAACGACGATAGCGCTCATCATGCTCCAGCCAAGGCTCACCAATGGCCTGGAATTCGCCCTTGAACCAGCCGCTGACGATGTTCACCGCGATCCGACCGTTGGTGAGCTGGTCGATGGTCGCCAACTGCTTGGCGGCCAGCGCCGGTTGCCAGGGGCCGGGCAGGATCGCCGCAATCACCTTCAGCGTGGTGGTGGCGGCCAGCAGCGCATGGCTGAATGCCACGGATTCATGCTGGTTTTCGGCGCCGTAACCGGCGGTGAAGCGGATCTGGGTCAGGCCGTATTCAAAGCCGGCAGCTTCGGCCAGTTGCGCCAGTTTGCGGTTGTAATCGATGCCCCAGTGGGTGCGCTGTTCGATCTTGCTGACCACCAGCCCACCGCTGACGTTGGGCACCCAATAGGCAAATTTCACGGCTTGCTGACTCATCGGACGGTACCTCGCACAAAGGGATGTCCTGTGGCTTACGCAGCAAGCGTGCCAGGCCGCGCAAACGCCCTCACCACAAGCGCTGCGCTAAAAAAAGCACCTCGAATCAGTACGACGCTGGTGTCAGGTATCGCAGCGGTTTGTCGATCCACTGTTGCTGGAGCAACACCGAATCGCCCCTGCTCACCGTAAACAGGGGAGCAAAGTCCCGGCGGGCAAGGCGCTGGACCGACATTGGCGCAACGCACGGACGGTCTTTGCACAATCCGCTGATCTACAAGGCGCGCATCGTGGGTGACTGGGTGATCAATGGGACAGAACCACCGTTTGTATGGCAAATCGGCGACGGCCCGGCGAAGGCCTGAAGCCGATCGCGCTCAAACTGTGGGAGGGGGCTTGCTCCCGATAGCGGTGTGTCAGACTTGGAGGTATTGACTGACACTCCCTCATCGGGGGTAAGCCCCCTCCCACATTTGGAGCACATGCGGCTCAGAACGCCAGCTTGTACCCCACCGCCATCAACATGACCGCCAGGCACGGGCGTAACACGCTGTCGGAAATCTTGCCGGTCATATGGCTGCCAAAGTAGATCCCCGGCAACGAGCCCATCAGCAAGAAGCCCAGCAGGTGCCAGTCCATGTTGCCCATGCTGGCATGACCCAGGCCCGCCACCAGGGTCAGGGGCACGGCGTGGGCGATTTCGGTGCCCACCAGGCGGCGCGTGGCCAGGAACGGGTACAGAATAAACAGCGCCACCGTGCCGAGGGCCCCGGCGCCAATGGACGTCAAGGCCACCATGGTGCCGAGCACCGCGCCGGTCACCACGGTCAGGGCGTTCAGGTTGCGCGGGCGCATGTGGTAGTCATCACCGGCATGTCGCTGAGCAAAGGCCAACAGGCTTTTCTTGAACAGGATCGCCAATGCGGTCAGCAACAGCACAAAGCCCAGCGCCTGCTTGATCACCGCATTCATCGCGCTGGGGTCGGTGTGCAGGCTGGCAATGAACCACAGCGTCAAAAGCACCGCAGGCACACTGCCCAAAGTCAGCCAGCCAGTGATGGTCCAGTCGATATTGCGGTTCTTGCTATGCACCAGCACGCCACCGGACTTGGTGATGGCGGCATACAGCAAGTCAGTGCCCACCGCAGTGGCCGGATTGATACCAAACCACAACAAAATCGGCGTCATCAGCGAGCCACCACCGACACCGGTCATGCCCACGATAAAACCAACGATCAGGCCGGCAACCACGAAACCAATATTACCCACATCCATTACAGCTACCTGCAGCCTTATAAATTTCTGGGCGCAGGATAGCGATTTTTCTTATAACCACTTATACCAATATGATCTGACTTTATGCCTTTTCATCGTATGCACTCCAAACTTTATTTTCTAAACGCTGCATCCAATTGATCCGCTCATGGGTAATACCTTCAGTAACCGTGCTGTTCTACCCAATGGAGAATCACCATGAACGCTAAAGCCCTGCTCTGCTTCACCGGTTTGCTTATCGCCAGCCCCGCCACCTTTGCCCAGGCCGGCCTGCCTGACAGTATCAAGGTGCCCCAGGGTCACAAGATTGCGATGGAGACCACAGGCATCGGCGAAATCACCTATGAGTGTCGCGACAAGGCCAATGCTGCAGGCCAGACCGAATGGACCTTTGTCGGCCCCAAGGCCGTGCTGAATGATCGCAGCGGCAAGCAAGTAGGCACCTACTTCGGCCCACCGGCGACCTGGCAGGCCAAGGACGGCTCCAGGATCACCGCCACGCAATTGGCCGTGGCGCCATCGAGCCCGGGCAACCTGCCCTATCAACTGGTCAAGGCTAATCCGGCTGAAGGCCAGGGCGCGATGACTGGCGTGAGCTATATACAGCGGGTTGCACTCAAGGGCGGCGTGGCGCCGAGCAGTGAATGCACCGCCGCCGACAAGGGCAAGCAGGAAAAGGTGAAATACCAGGCCGACTACATTTTCTGGGTATCCAACTGAGCAAACTCGACTACGCTGCCCAAAGGAAATTGCATCCCTCAGTGCAGGCGACGTGCTTGCATGGGGGTTGCCTTGAGGAAGTCATGTGTTTGATTACGAAGCCTGCCTGTCGGCCTGCGCCCGTGGCGATCAACAGGCCCTGCGCCGCTTGTACGAGCAAGACAGCAGCCATTTGCTGGGCGTAGCGCTGCGCATCGTGCGTGACAAGGGGCTGGCCGAGGATGTGGTGCATGACGCATTTATCAAGATCTGGAACGGAGCCGCCGGTTTCGACCTTAGCCGAGGCTCGGCGCGTGGATGGATGTTCAGCATCACTCGGCACCTGGCACTGAATATCGTGCGCAATGCCGGCCGCGAGATTGCCTTGAGCCAAGCGCACGAACCACACGCCGAACCTGCCGAAACCTTTGAGTTCACGGCACGCTCGGGGCAGATCCACACCTGCCTGGCGCACCTTGATCCGGCACGCCGCCGGTGCATCCTGCATGCCTACGTCGACGGCTATTCTCATAGCGAAATCGCGGAGAAACTAGGCACCCCACTGGGGACGATCAAAGCCTGGATCAAACGCAGCCTCGCCGCGCTCCGGGAGTGCATGGCATGAACAACGACGAACTGGCCAGCGAATACGTATTGGGCACGCTGCCCCCTGAGCAACGGGCCGACGTTGAGCAGCGCATCGGACACGACAGCGCGCTGCGCAAGGCGGTGGATGCCTGGGAGCAGCGCCTGTTGCCGCTGACGGCGCTGGCCGAACCGGTGCCTCCCTCCCCGCAATTATGGCGGCGCATACAAAGCACACTCGCGCCACCGCCGGCCTTTGTCTCCTGGTGGAACCTGCTGGCCCTATGGCGTGGCCTGGCCGCCGCTGGGCTGGCGGCAAGCATCGTATTGGCGACGCTGTTGCTGACCCGCCCGCCTGCCGCCAACCCGACCTTTGTGGTGGTACTGGCGGCGCCGCAAGGCCAGTCACCCGGTTGGGTCATCCAGGCCAGCAATGACCAGAAGATCCAGTTGATTCCCTTGGGAGTGGTGCAAGTGCCAGCGGACAAGGCCCTGCAATTCTGGACCAAGGGTGACGGCTGGCAAGCGCCGGTGTCCCTGGGTTTGGTCAAACCGGGGCAGACGCTGTCGATGCACTTGGACAACCTGCCGCCGCTTACGCAAAACCAACTGTTCGAGCTGACACTTGAAGGCCCAGCCGGCTCACCCACTGGCAAGCCGACCGGGCCGATCCAAGCTATCGGCCGCGCGGTCAAGGTGCTGTGATCTACCTCTGAGTCGGCAACCACAGCCGAAACCGCGCTCCGCCCAGCGACGACGCCAGCGCCGTCAAGGTGCCGCCCTGGGCCTCCAGGGCGCGCCGGCTGATCGCCAGGCCCAGGCCAAAGCCGCCGGTGGCGCGGTCGCGGCTGCGGTCCAGGCGGTAGAACGGTTCGAAGATGCGCTCGCGCTGGTCCACCGGTATGCCGATGCCGTCGTCATCCACCCAGATTTCGCAGCCGTTGGGACACACCTTGACCCCCACCTGGATGCGTTTATCGCAGTAGCGCGTCGCATTGCGCAGCAGGTTCTGCAAGGCGCGGGCGGTAAGGCGCGGGTCGAGGCTGAAGCGCTCGACGCTGCAGTCCAGCGCCACGTCGATGACGATCTCGGGGTTTTCCAGCTCGTCGTCGACGCTGCCCAGCACGCTGTCGATAAACTCATCGAGCGCCACCTCGACGCGTTCGGGCAATTGCGCAGGATTTTGCAGGCGGCTGTAGGAGAGCAATTCCAGCACCAGCTCATCCAGCTCGCGAATATGCGCCACCAGGCTTTGCAGGCGCTCGCGGCTGGCGGGGGGCATGTCTTCGGAAAGCGCCAGGGCCAGGCCGAAATCCAGACGCGTGAGCGGTGTGCGCAGTTCATGGGAGACCGCATTAAGCAAGTCGCGCTGTTGATTGAGCAGGTGCTCGATATCGTCGGCCATGGTGTCGAACACTGCGGCCAGGCTGCCGATGCTGGAGCTCGGCAGAAGCCGCGTACGCTCCCCAAGATGGCCCTTGCCCAACAGCGCGGCGGTGCTTTTGAGGCGCTCCAGGTCACGCCAGTGCGGACGCAGCCACACCAACAGGCACGCCAGCAGTGCTGCGCCAACCAACACGTTCATCGACCAGTACAGCAGGTTCATGTCCAACGGGTCCGGCGGGATCGTCAGCTTGACCGCGAACTGCTGATTGATCGGCGAGCTGATTTCTTCCATCCAGCCCCACTCGCCCAGGCGAATCACCGGCTTGCCTTGCTCCAGCAGTTGTTCTTCCTGAGGTGTATAGCGGGCGTCCTGGCGCAGCAACAATTGAACCTTCAAGGGCGCAAAATCGCGGCTCAACTGGTCGGTCACCTGGGACCAATGCTCTACCGGTGCGCGCTGGTACTGCTTGACCATAAGCTTTTGCAGGCCACGGGACTGTTCGATGTTGTAGTTCATGTAGCGGTGTTCGAACAGCTGAATCACCAGCTTGGGAATCAGAAAGATGGCGGCGCTATAGGTAATGATGGTGATCAGGTAGAGGCGAAGCAGCACACGGAACATGATTCAGCATTCCCACTCGGAACGGCTGAACAGATAACCCTTGCCCCACACGGTCTTGATCTTGCGCGCTTCGCCGGCGTGGTCGTCAAATTTGCGCCGCAGTTTGGAAATGGCCACGTCTACCGAGCGGTCGGTGCCGTTGAACTCGATGCCGCGCAGGCGTTGCAGGATCTGGTCGCGGCTGAGCACTTCACCGGCGTGGCGCGCCAGTACGACCAGCAGGTTGTATTCGCCGCTGGACAGTTCCACCGCCTGCTCGCGCCAGGTGACGGTGCGCTCCGACAGGTCGATGCACAGGTTGCCCATGATGATCCGGTCGTTGGCCACCTGGGGTTCAGACAGGCTGCTGCGGCGCAGCAGCGTGCGCACCCGGGCCAGCAGCACGCGCGGCTCGCAGGGTTTGGTTACATAATCGTCGGCGCCCATTTCCAGGCCCAACACCTGGTCGTGGCTGTCGTCGCGGGCAGTCAGCATCAGAATCGGCAGGCCCGCCGAGTCGGCGCGCAACAGGCGGCAGACTTGCAAGCCATCCAGGCCCGGCAGCATCAGGTCGAGGATCACCAGGTCCGGCGGGTTCAGACGTGCACGTTCGCGTACGTGGTCGCCACGGCTGAGCACGCTGACGTGATAGCCATTGCGTTCCAGGTAGCTGGCGATCAGCTCGGAGAGTGCGGCGTCGTCTTCGACCAGAAGGATGTTGGGCATGAAGGTGTTTCCAATGAATACTGTTTGCTGGGTGTACGGGGATCCAATGTGGGAGGGGCTTGCCCCCTCCCACATTGAACCTTCAATAATTGCAGGATTGTGCAAGGATATACGCCCCCTGCCGACTATGGGCTGCACCTTACACTTCTTCACACACGACCTACATAGCTTCACAGCACCACGGCGCAGGTGTCCTTAGGATGCGCCAGTCAATATTGGGATAAGAGCATGTCGAAGAATCTATTTGCGCCGTTTTGCCTGTTGGCCCTCACACTGGCGCTGAGCGCGTGTGGCCAGTCTGCAGACGAGGCGCCACAAATGCCCCTGGCCAAAGTGCGCATCGAAACCCTGCAGGCCAAGCCCCTGTCCATTACCAGCGAACTGAGCGGGCGTATCGCCGCGCCGCGTATTGCCGAAGTGCGCGCGCGGGTCGCCGGTGTGGTCATGCAACGCGTGTTCAAGGAAGGTCACGATGTGAAACAGGGCGATGTGCTGTTCCGTATTGACCCGGCGCCGTTCAAGGCTGACCTGGACAGTGCCCAGGCCAACCTCAGCAAGGCCGAGGCCAATGCATTCCAGGCGCGCCTGCAAGAGCAGCGCTACAGCCAGTTGGTCGAGGGCAACGCCATCAGCGGGCAGGAATACGACAACGCCCGCGCCACACTGCGCCAGACCAACGCAGAGGTTGCCGCGCAAAAGGCTGCGGTCGAGCGCGCCAGGCTGAACCTGGGCTATGCCACCGTGACCGCGCCGATTTCCGGGCGCATCGGTCGCGCCCTGGTAACCGAAGGCGCGCTGGTCGGCCAGAACGAAGCCACGCCGCTGGCAATTATCCAGCAGTTGGACCCGATCCATGCTGACCTCACCCAATCCACCCGTGAGCTGAACGACCTGCGCCGCGCCTTTCGTGCCGGGAGCTTGAAGCAGGTCGGCCAGGACCAGGCCAAGGCCACGCTGATCCAGGACGACGGCAGCCTGTACCCGTTGCCGGGCAAACTGCTGTTCGCCGAGATCAGCGTAGATCCCGGCACCGGGCAGATCATTTTGCGCAGCGAGTTCCCCAACCCGGATCTGGACCTGTTGCCCGGCAGCTTCGTGCGGGTACGCCTGGAACAAGCGGTAGACAAGCAAGGCATCAGCGTGCCGCAACGCGCCATCACCCGTGACAGCGCCGGTATCCCGATGGTGTTGCTGCTGGACGCCGAGCAGACCGTCAGCCAGCAGCCGGTGGAACTGGGTGCGGTGATCGAGGACCGCTGGATCGTCAGCAGTGGCCTCAAGCCCGGCGATCGCATTATCGTCGAGGGTCTGCAACATGCACGGCCCGGCGAAAAAGTTGAAGTGGACGACAGCCCGCTCGTAAAGGAATAACCCGTCATGCCGCAGTTCTTTATTGACCGCCCGATTTTTGCCTGGGTGGTGGCCCTGTTTATCCTGCTGGCCGGCTTCCTGGCCATCCCGCAGTTGCCGGTGGCTCAGTACCCCAACGTCGCGCCACCGAAGGTGGAAATCTACGCGGTGTACCCGGGCGCGTCGGCCCAGACCCTGGACGAAAGCGTGGTCAGCCTGATCGAGCAGGAGCTCAACGGCGCTGATCACCTGCTGTATTTCGAATCCCAAAGCAGCCTGGGTTCGGCGACGATCACCGCGACCTTCCAGCCGGGCACCGACCCGGAAATGGCCCAGGTGGATGTGCAGAACCGCCTCAAGGTCGTTGAGCCGCGCCTGCCCCAGGCTGTCACTCAACAAGGCTTGCAGGTGGAAAAAGTCTCCGCCGGGTTCCTGCTGCTGGTGACCCTGACCTCCAACGACGGCAAGCTCGACGACGTTGCGCTCAGCGATTACCTGGCGCGCAACGTGATGAACGAGCTCAAGCGTCTGGACGGCGTCGGCAAGGCGCAGTTGTACGGCGCCGAGCGGGCCATGCGCATCTGGATCGACCCGCAGAAGCTGATCGGTTTCAACCTGACGCCGGCTGACGTCAACGCCGCGATCAGCGCGCAGAACGCCCAGGTCTCGGCGGGCAGCATCGGGGACTTGCCGGGCACCAATACCCAGGAAATCACCGCGGCGATTCTGGTCAAGGGCCAACTGTCGACGCCGGCGGAATTCGCCGACATCGTGCTCAAGGCCAACCCCGACGGTTCCACCGTGCGCATCGGCGATGTGGCGCGCGTGGAAGTCGGCAGCCAGGAATACCAGTTCTCCACGCGCCTGAACGGCAAGCCCTCCACCGCCGTCAGCGTGCAGCTGTCGCCCGGCGCCAACGCACTGAGCACCGCAACCCTGGTGCGGGCGAAGATGGATGAACTGTCGCGCTACTTCCCGGCCAATGTGGAATACAAGATTCCCTACGACACCTCACCGTTCGTCAAGGTCTCGATCACCAAGGTGGTTTACACCCTGCTGGAAGCCATGGCGCTGGTGTTTGCGGTGATGTTCCTGTTCCTGCAGAACGTGCGCTACACCCTGATCCCCACGCTGGTGGTGCCGATTGCATTGATGGGCACCTTTGCCACCATGCTGTTGCTGGGCTTCTCGATCAACGTGCTGACCATGTTCGGCATGGTATTGGCCATCGGCATCCTGGTGGACGATGCCATTGTGGTGGTGGAAAACGTCGAGCGCATCATGGCCACCGAGGGCCTGTCGCCCAAGGACGCGACCAAGAAAGCCATGGGCCAGATCACCGGCGCCATCATCGGTATTACCCTGGTGCTGGTGGCGGTGTTCCTGCCGATGGCTTTCATGCCGGGCTCGGTGGGTGTGATCTACCAGCAGTTTTCGTTGTCGATGGCCACCTCGATCCTGTTCTCGGCGTTCCTGGCCCTGACCTTGACCCCGGCCCTGTGCGCCACCTTGCTCAAGCCGATTGCCAAGGGCGAACACCACGCCAAGGGCGGGTTCTTCGGCTGGTTCAACCGACGCTTCGAGCAGCTTACCGACCGTTATGAAGGCTGGGTGGCCTATGCCCTCAAGCGCAGCGGCCGCTACCTGCTGATCTACCTGGTATTGCTGGTGGGCATGGGGCTGTTGTTCAGCCGCCTGCCCTCCTCGTTCCTGCCGGTGGAGGACCAGGGTTACACCATCACCGATATCCAGCTGCCACCCGGCGCCAGCAAGAACCGCACGGTGCAGGTGGCCGAACAGATCGAGGCGCACAACGCAGGCGAACCTGGAGTGGGTGATACCACCATGATCATGGGCTTCAGTTTCTCCGGTTCCGGGCAGAACGCGGCGCTGGCGTTTACCACGCTCAAGGACTGGTCTGAACGCGGCAGCGATGACTCGGCGGCGTCGATTGCCGACCGCGCCAACATGGCCTTCAGCGAGCTCAAGGATGCGATTGCCTATGCGATCCTGCCACCGCCGGTGGATGGCCTCGGCACCTCCAGTGGTTTCGAGTTCCGCCTGCAGGACCGTGGCGGCGTTGGTCATGCCGGCTTGATGGCAGCACGTACCGAACTGCTGGACGCCGCGGCAAAAAGCCCGATCCTGGCCAACGTGCGCGAAAGCGCCCTGGCCGAAGCCCCGCAAGTGCAGCTGGAAGTCGACCGCAAGCAGGCCAATGCCCTGGGCGTGTCGTTTGCCGATGTGGGCAATGTGCTGTCTTCCGCGATCGGCTCGGCTTATGTCAACGACTTCCCCAACCAGGGTCGTATGCAGCGGGTGGTGGTGCAGGCCGAAGGCGACCAGCGCAGCCAGGTGGCCGACCTGATGAAGATCAACGTGCGCAACAACGCGGGCAAGATGGTGCCGCTGTCGGCCTTTGTCGAAGCCAAGTGGACCCAGGGCCCGACGCAGTTGACCCGCTACAACGGCTACCCGGCCATCGCCATCAGCGGTGAGGCGGCGCCGGGGCACAGCACGGGCGAAGCCATGGACGAAATCCAGCGCCTGGTCAGCCAGTTGCCTGCCGGGCTGGGCCAGGAATGGACCGGCTTGTCCTTGCAGGAACGCTTGTCCGGCTCCCAGGCGCCGCTGCTGTTGGGCCTGTCATTGCTGATCGTGTTCCTGTGCCTGGCGGCGCTGTATGAGAGCTGGTCGATCCCGACCTCGGTATTGCTGGTGGTGCCACTGGGCGTACTGGGTGCGGTGCTGGCGGTCTCCTTGCGCGGGATGCCCAACGATGTGTTCTTCAAGGTCGGCCTGATCACCATCATCGGCCTGTCGGCGAAAAACGCGATCCTGATCATCGAGTTCGCCAAGGACCTGTATGACCAGGGCGAGGACTTGATCGACGCCACCTTAAAGGCTGCGCGGTTGCGCCTGCGACCGATCATCATGACCTCGCTGGCGTTTATCCTCGGCGTGGTGCCATTGGCAATTGCCACCGGGGCCAGTTCGGCCAGTCAGCAAGCGATTGGTACCGGTGTGATTGGCGGGATGATCACGGCGACATTGGCGGTGGTGTTTGTGCCGGTGTTCTTTGTGGTGGTGATGAAGCTGGTGCGCAAGCGCCATAAGCTAAACTGATCATCGCCGCAGCCAAATGTGGGAGCTGGCTTGCTTGCGATGACGGCGGCACAGGCAACATAAGTGTTACCTGAACCAACGCTATCGCAGGCAAGCCAGTTCCCACAGGGTTATTGATTGCATTCATGATCAGGTACACCCGAATAAGCTATGGTGCTCACACATAGTTCTTTGTGAGCCACCATGCCCTTCCTTGCCCGCACCCACCCTCGCCTCTCATCCGCAGCCGTACTGGGCCTTGCCGTGGGCATTCTGGTACCGGCTGACACCCTCGCCAGCAAAGTCCTGATCGGCTGGAACATCGGCGTCTGGACCTACCTCGTTTTGATGCTATGGCTGACCATTCGCGCCAAGGCCGAGGACGTCAAGCGCATCGCCGAAATCGAAGATGAAAACGCCGGGCTGGTGTTGTTCATGGTGTGCATCGCCGCCATCGCCAGCCTGGCCACCATCACCTTCGAACTGGTGGGCAGCAAGGACCTGGCCGCTTCCGAGCGCCTGCTGCACTACGGTTTCACCGGGCTGACGGTGATCGGCTCCTGGCTGTTGATCGGGGTGATTTTCAGCGTGCACTACGCCAGGCTCTATTACACCTGGCAAGGCAAGGAGCCGGCGCTGCGCTTTGCCGAAGGCTTGCTCACACCCAACTACTGGGACTTCCTGTATTTTTCCTTCACCATCGGCGTGGCGGTGCAAACCTCGGATGTGGGCGTCGCCACCCGTGGCCTGCGCAAGGTGGTGCTGGGGCAGTCGTTGATCGGTTTTCTGTTCAATACGGCGATCCTAGGTTTCTCGATCAACATCGCCGCCGGCTTGTTTGGCTAGACTGCACAAATCTTCTAGACGCCCTCCCCGTTGTCGGCGCCAATTGCACATTACATTCAGCCTCGGTGTTGTATGCGCGCGCACAATTGGATCGACCTGAACCAGGACGCCGACACCGGCATCGAGACCCTGCGCGCGCATTTCGAGGGCCATGCCTACGACCCCCATTGGCATGACAGCTATCTGGTGGGCGTCACCGAACAAGGCATACAGCAATTCAACTGCCGGCGCACGCGGCATGACAGCGTGCCGGGCCAGGTGTTTCTGCTGGAGCCTGGTGAGATCCACGATGGCCATGCGCCTACTGTCGATGGCTTCACTTACCGCATGCTCTACCTCGACCCACATTGGCTGGAACGGGAAATCTGCAGCGTATTCGAGGAAGCGCCCGCTCACCATCAGTTGAGCTTCGCCCGCACCCTGGCCAACGACCCACGCCTGGCCCTGGCCACCAGCCAGGCATTTCACAGCTTGCACCACAGCGAACTGCGGATCGTACGGCAAAGTGCTCTGGACCAATTGCTGGAACGCCTGACCGGCCAGCTCTACTGGCGCATGCGCTACCGCGACGATCCCCGTTTACCGCGGGTGGCCCACAAGGCACGGGACTACCTGCACGCCCACCTGCATCAGGATATAGGCATGAACGAGTTGGCCCTGGCGTGCGGTGTCGATCGCTTTCGCCTCAGCCGCGCCTTCAAGAGCGCCTTCGGCCTGGCGCCCCACGCTTACCTGGTGCAACTTCGGCTCACACGTGCCCGGCGTTTATTGGCCAAGGGCGAGCAGCCGGCAGCGGTGGCGATGGCCCTGGGCTTCGCCGATCAAAGCCATCTGGGCCGCTGGTTTGTGCGCGCCTACGGCCTGACACCCGCCGCCTACCGAAAGCGCTGCTCAAATCTTCCAGACAGTTAACCGCCAGGCTTGTGAAGATCGACTCCATCGATTGGTCCATCGGAGTCACCCACCATGCTGTCCACGTTCGTGCCGTTCATGCTGTTCGCCTTCGTCGCCTGCATTACCCCTGGCCCGACCAATATCCTGGTGCTGAGCAACAGTGCCCGTTACGGTTTCAAGGCCACACTGCCAATTATTCTGGGTGCCTGCGCGGGAGCGGCGGGGATTGTGCTGCTGGTGGGCTGCGGGGTGGGCCAGTCTCTGGTGCAAGTGCCCAGGGTGCAAACCGTGATGCAGTGGGTCGGTGTGGCTTGGCTGAGTTACCTGGCGTGGCGGATTTTCAGCGCACCGCCGCATGTCATGGAGGAGCAAACAACCCATAAGCGACTTGGCCTGCTTGGAGCCGCGAGCTTGCAACTGATCAATCCCAAGTCCTGGATGATGGCACTTGCAGTAGTTAGCGTGTTTGTCGGCGACGGTACTGAGCAACAAAAACAAGTGCTGTACGTGTCTCTGATATTTTTCCTGATTTCACTGCCGTGTTTGAGTACTTGGGCATTGTTGGGTGTGGCATCAGGCCGGGCGCTGGCTTCTGCCGGAGTGATAGTAGGTTTCAATAGATGCATGGGAATAGTACTGCTGGGATCGACCTGGCTTGGCGCCCTCACCTGAACCCGTTCTTTTCTCCGAGAATACTTAGTAAAAAAAGAACTAAAAATAGTGTTTTATACAACCCAAAAATCAATTGCATGGTAGTCAGGCCCTTTGATTCGCGCCACGTTGGCGCACCTACTAGAGCGCGAAACAAACGGTGCTCATTCATGAATTGCGCGATTCGTATACTGTCAGTTATGACAGTTTACAGCGCAGGTCTTCTGCGATCTCATAACTAAGCCATCGCTTGCGGAGCACCCGCTGCTTTCGCCTAACTGGTCACTCATGGAGACACAATCATGTCAGCACACAGTGCAACGTTAACACCTCACCAACAACGGGCCTTGTTTCCAAAATCGAACAGCGCTCAAGGAAGCTTTACAGTTTCCGTCGACTCGAACGCCATCACCATCCAGACGAAGGATATCGTGCACGACACCACAAAGCATATGTATGGCATTACTGGCCGGAACGCTGAAGCAATTAGCGATACCGTGAGAGAAATTTATATACAGTTCGAGGACACCACTGCGGCCGGGACGGTTTTTCATCTGGAGGATAGTGAGTTCACTAACACCAGGGTCTGGTTCAGCGTCGATACAGGCATTAACAAATACGCCGTACGCGTCGTTACAGGCACCCTGGTCATTCAAGAGCTTTCGTCTCAAGGAATTCATATTTCACTTGCTTGCACTGGCAGCACCGAAAGAAACCCTTCGGGAAAATCACACGCTATGGTCATCAATGCAGATCTTCACACCGGAACATGGTGAACAAAACATCAAAAAAAGCCCGTATCCTGCGATACGGGCTTTTGACAATGCATTAGTTACCAAGTGTAGCGAACCCCCACATTCGCCCCCCAAGGTTGCTCAACTCGACCACCGCTGCTGTGCTCGAGGTCGGCATGCAGTTGCAGGTTCTGCGAGAGTTTTACCGCCATACCGGCGCCAAACTCAGCGCGAGAGCCGGACAAGTCGTTGTTGAATACATTGTTATTCACCGAGACTTTATTGTTATTGGCAAACTCATGCACCATCGCCGCTCGCAGATAAGGTTGTACAACACTCCCCGTATCGAGCTGGATGTCACGCCCAACGGTTGCGCCAGCCTTGGCCATGATTGAGCGCGTACGTTCGCCCTTGGCTTCCAGGCCGTTATCCAGGTTGTAATTGGCGCCCTGGATCACCACGGTGGACATTTGCGCGTAAGGCTCGATAAAGAACCCGTCATCCAACTTGATGTTGCGGCCGAATTCGGCCGACAAGCCGCCCCCGGTATTGGTGTACTTGCCCTTGGACGACGTACCGTCACTCAGACCCACCTTGGACTCATTCTGGAACCGGTTGACCTTGGCCACCGCATCGAAATACAGGCCGCTTTCCTCATCCAGCCAAGTCGCATAAGCACCCAGGTAGTAACTCTTCACATTACCGGAGGTGCCGCGCTTGAGGTTCAGGTCAGAGGTGCTGTGGCCGGCCATCACACCCACCAGCCACTGACTGTCGGCCAACGGCGTGTCGGTACCCAAAGTGAAGCCCTGCTGGTTCTGGCTGTAGCCAATCCCGGTGCTATCAGACACTTCGTACTTGTTGCCATAACCACGGATCCACACACCCGCCTGGGCAGGATCGAAACGCAGCTCCCCCATACGCGAACGCAGGGAAGTCGCCTCGCCGTACCACACGGTCGGTGCGGTGTTGAACAGCGCCAATACCGAGCGGGTGCCTGGGCTGATCACGCGGTTGTTCGGGTCGAGAAACCAGTCGGTCCCTTCCTTTTTCAGGCCATAGGAGTAAGCGCCGACGTCAACCACATCGCCCACCAGGGAGAACTGCGCGTCACCGCCACCGGTGTGTACAACGCGGATATCCTCCGGGTTGGTCGGTTCCGCACCGCTGGCCGCGAGCAACAGTTTGTGATCGCCCTTGGCCTCGCCCTCGACGTTCAAGAAGTCCGTAACGCCACGAGCGAAATCGGTGCCCATGACGAAAGTGCCGTTGCCGTCAAGGCTGTCAACGTCCAACTGGTAGAACGCATGAGTCTCACCGAATTTCACCGTACCGCCGGCCAGGCTCAAGGCGCCGACCTGGCTGTCGCCGGTCAACTCCCAATAAGACTGATCGCCTATGGCAAGGCTGGTGACATTCTGCATCTGGCCCGTCAGCCCGGCACGATTTTGCAAGCTTAGATGCGCGGTGCTGCCTTGCTCGACGATAACGTCGCCACGCAAATCGCTGTTATCGACATTCATAGATGCCACGGCACCGCCGTTCACTTCCAGCAATATGCCGTTACCGCCTGTCAGAGTCGAACCGTTGCGCACGTCGATCTCAACGGTCGGAACCCTGCCTGGTCGCCCCTCGACGAGAATAGCGGAGCCTGTGCGGCCTTCTACATGGGAGTTGTCCAGTACCAGCTTGCCAACCTCAGCGTTTTTCAACTGGTTGGTCACCACGACACCATTCTTGCCGCCGATCAGTGTGCTTTGACTCGCGGCAACCAATGCACCGCCATCCAATCGAACACCAAAACTGTCCGCGCCGGTACCTTCCACCCAGGTGTTTTGGTTGAAATGCAGTTCGCTGTTGCCTTGGGCCGTGGCCCCCCCGACAACGCCGAAGATGTTGCTACTCAATACCTTGGCAACCCCTCCTTGAAGGGAGCCTGCACTTTGAAATACTTGCAGTCCGAAGTTGGTATGACTGATCAGGTTGCTGTCGATAATTGTCGCAGTGCTGTCATCCAGGCGCAGGGCTGCCCACGTTGGGTTCCTGGATTCCACATGGGCGCCTGTGAGGCTGACGGTTGAACCCTGGGTAGCGCGAATATCCTCTACGCGGCTGCCTGGATTTATAATCAAAGCCGAATCATTGACGATGATACGTTGCGCTCTGGCGCCATTAAGTGTCAGTTCGGCTTTCCAATCCAACTGCCAATCATTGGCTGACTCACTCGAATCAATTGTTTTGCTCTCACCGATTAAATGGCCGGCTTGGGCTGCTCCTGAAACAGCCGCCAACATACATAAAGTTATCGTTGGTACTTTCATCATAGCGCTCAAAGGCTTGAGCTTAAAGTTGGGCAATACGTGCATGGCTGATCACTCTCTGGGGTAGAGTCTTGGATAACGGCTTGGCTCGTTCCCTCGGAATGGAGCCTTACCTGTGCGACGCAAAGAGTAAGGATCAGACACCCCAAACACTGTAGGATTTATCTTAGATAACACGCTGAATCGACATCGCTGAGACGCGGAAAACTAAAAGGCGCAATTAGGCGCTGCTGGCTTTCTTTACCGCAAGCAAAAAAAATCCGATGCCAATACAGGCATCGGATTGTTTCTTGCGACCCAAGGTCAAGCACGAGGGCTAACGCTTTGATTGAGTCACTTCACTTCCACTACGGCTCAGTGTCAGGGGGTTGGCGGTACCGTGCCATCGCAGTAGGTGTGGGCATTCGACATGCCAACGCGCGTATCCGACGGTATCCCACGCCCGGTTACGCCATTACTCAAAACCGTAGAGTAAGTCGCGACGCAGTTGCCCGTTGGCGCCTGATCCAGATAGCCCTTGTAGTCGATTTCGAATGTGATTCCGTTGTCTTTGTCGTTCTGGGTTATGGTCGGGTGTGTAAGCGTTAATGGAAACGGTCCTGGTGGCCGACCTGCGAGTGTATTGGTAAGGCTCAATTCCAACGTCAGCGGCACACCTAACGCCATCCTGGTATCTCCCGGTACGTAGACTTCACCATACAGAACAGGGGGTGGTCCTGGCGATCGGGTTTTCAGCGAGGCGCAGTTCCAACGATTCCCAGAGTTGCGGCCTACATACTCTGCTGACGCTAACATTGTCGTCACTGCATCCTGTACATCAACCTCAGTGGGCGGGGAAGGATTCTCATTGGTGGTGTCCGGGTCGATAACCAGATAGCTGATGGTCTTGAGGTCATTACCATGACGGGCAACCACGTCCCAGTCGATCTCGAAAGAAAAAGTATCACCACCTTGCTCCGTAGTGATAGGGAATGGCCCAACTCGCTCACCCTCCCACAGGAAGATGATCGACAGCCCCGAATGAGGGGCCACTGCGACTGTCCATAACACAATATCCACGCGCACACTTTGGTCGGCATGCTCTGGCAATAAAACATCCGGCGTTGTCGAGCCGGCCCCAAATACGTGGGCTTCATTAAGGTTGATATTAGGTGTGCCAGGTTCTCCTGGGTTGGTTGGACCACCGACTGACAAATCGAGCCGGATGGTGGTGTCCAAGGAAGGAAACAACGTGCCGTTTCGCGAAATCCGGTACCGGACAGGCACCAATTGCGGCCCGACCGTAAGCTGTGTGTAGGCAGCCTTGAACTGTGCCTGCATACCATCGAATACTTGCGGAAACGTATTGAAAACCGGGCCCAGGCCGCTCCAGGGCTGCGTACCTATTTGCACTTCGAGTCGATCGAGCAATGGAGCATGATTGTTATAGACTCTGACCCATATTTCAGGATCCAGCAGATAATCAGCGATGTCGATCAAGTCATCTGTGCTGCCGCCTTCCGGTGCGGGAGCCAGTGGCAAAAATGGCGCACGTTGTTCGGGGTCATCGATCAGCCTTACTTCACGTTCTTCGATGAATGAGGGGCGACTGACGTTACCCGCCCTGTCGGTAATAGTGTAAAAGGCCCGATACCTCCCACTCAGATCAATTAGAGCACGAGGCAGGAAAAAAGTATTACCGGTCTGCAGCATCGGGATCCCGCCGGGCGGGCTCACGATGTCCTGGTCGCGGGGAAACATCACCGTGCTCCAGTAGACGGTAATGAAGTCACCCGCCTGCCACTGACCCGGCGGCTGAACGAAGGTGTTGTCGGGAATACCGAACTGTATCCCGCCGTTCATCGTCAGATAGGCATCGTCAATAACCGCACCGTCAGGAAGGTTGATGGGGAATACGAGGGCAGTAGGTTGATCACGAAACCCGACATCAGCGTAGGGGGGAATGGTATCGACCGTAAATCGGCCAGGATCGGAAGTATCCCCAGTCCCGCCTGGAAAGCCGCCAAAGTCTCGGTACTGAATGCTTCTGAGTTGAAAAAAACCGTGGCGAAACCCGCCAATCGGTGCAGAAATCGGAATATTAAATTTGACAGGTATTGGAATAGGGGTCGCGCTCAATTGAATCGGCCCCGCTATACGAGTCCAAACAGGTGGAAGTGCCTGAAGGTCTTGTAGCTCAATTTCGAACCAGTCATCGAAATCAGACAAGTCACCTGTCGTACATTCAGCCGTGATGCCGACGGTCGCAAGATTGGCCGGGATCGTACCGGTTGCATCGTCGAGTGCCTCCGCAATCGTGACGGCTGCCGGGTTAGCCGTAGGTGCCGAGGGGATTTTCGGGTTGCTGCTCATTTGAAGATCTCCACTATCGCTTGATATAGGTTCCTTACACACATATTTGTCCGCCAGGTTCACTTCGGCTACCGGGCGAATGACCACGACCCGATTTCCGGCAACAGCTTTTCCCGCCGCCTGAGTTGCGGCACAACCAAAACACTCAGCACTTGCATTCAAACCCGTTCGCAGCGGCCAACCTTGTTAATGGCAGCGCTCACGCCCCCTGACGAAACCGCCCGTCAGGGTTCCGGGACATTGCCGTCAATCCAGCAATAACGGGGTGGCGGCGCGGATGGAACGACGCGATCAAATCGCGCGAACCTGGAAAAAGACCGCCCAATGATGGCGCCGCCTCTGGACACCATGTAGCTAGCTTCCCCCCCCGCAGTGACTCTGAGTGGCCGAATCAAACGCTCGACATCTCTGATCCAGAACGAGTGGCCGCTGGCATCAGCGACGCCGTCCCAGACATGGGTCTGGGTTTCAACAATATTGGGCATCGGGTCTACATCAGGAGCCTGGCGATACCCCTGAAACCGCATCGTGATGAGATCTCCATCTTGAATAGCTGGGAACGGTGGCGAGCCCTGATTGATGCGGATTTCAACGCCCACCCAGATCGGCGGTATACAGGCACACGTCATCCATTTGTTCGGATTGTTTATTGGGTCCGATTCGGTCTGTGGAAACAGCGGCCTGAGGTAAGTCGGGGTGGGGATGGCAACACTCAGACCGGCTCGCGCCACCTCTGAAAATTGCGGATTGAGGTTACCGGCCCGATCTCTCAGACGGTAAAAGCAAAAGATAAACAAGGCGCCCGGGAAACTTCGAAAAATCGTATCGGGGACGTCGACGAATATTTGACCCGTAGCACTGACCTGCGGTGGTGAAATGAAGCTGGGCGCCCCCGTAGGCAGAGCGTCCATTGCCGAGAAGTACAACAGTATTTCGTCACCCTCATCTCGCCCCCGATAACCACCCGGTATTTCCATCGGAACCAACGGGTTGAGGTCCAGATAATCAAGGGTAATCGGATCGACAGGGAAAATTGCGGGCGCGAGTGTTTCACCGACACCTGGGGCGTCGCGGTCGATTCGAAGCGCCGTGAGCTGCGAAGTATCAAAGCTTGGGTTAGACGGCGAATCGACATGTATGCGAAATGACAGATCTACTCTCGCGCTGTTCAGCAGAAATGCTTGAGGAATCGACGCAGGATAGGGAAAGTCATCTGCAGTAAGTGGACCATCCAATCTCAACGGCGGAAACACATCAACGGGGGTAGCGCTATGGTCATCCCATACAAATACGACGAAGTGGGTATCGCCGGCACCCGGCAGAAACGACCATGGCATGGGAAGCTCCACCTCCAGATCGTTGAAATAGTACTGCGCAGGCACCAGTCCATCGGCGAGGGCACGCACAACGGTAGGCCCATCCAGAGCAAGAGTGTCGCCTGAACCAGAAACTGCGGTACTCACTGGACTGTGCTTTTTTTGCCCACTCATGCTGCCACCCCTGGAATGACCGTTTAACTGTTTATGGCTTGTGCAGCGCCGTTCACTTGGGGCCAATTGAACACGCCATATATGGGTTTGGATACTGTCAGAATTAACAGGTAGGCTGACCACTCATCAGTTTTGCGGATGTGGCGCATGGACATACCCCTCAATAAAACTTGACGTAAGTAGCTCGCTGGTGTTTTCTGAAACCGGTTTCAACCCGTTACCCATTCCAATAAGAAAGGCTTTACCGTGACTCCATTTTCCGCCGCCCAGCGTAGCCGCGTGACCATGCTCGACGTTGCCGAGCGCGCTGGCGTGTCCAAGGCCAGCGTCTCGCGCTTCATCGGCGATGACCGCGCCCTGCTCTCAGATGCCATTGCCCTGCGCATCGAACAGGCTATCGACGAACTCGGTTATCGCCCCAACCAGATGGCCCGCGGCCTCAAACGTGGGCGCACGCGCCTGATCGGTATGCTGGTGGCCGATATCCGTAACCCCTATTCCATTGCCGTGATGCACGGTGTCGAAACCGCCTGCCGTCAGCACGGCTACAGCCTGGTGGTGTGCAACACCGACCGCGATGACGAACAGGAGCGCCAGCATCTGGCAGCGCTGCGCTCGTACAACATCGAAGGGCTGATCGTGAATACCCTGGGCCATCACCTCGACCAACTGCTGGAACTGCAACGGGAAATGCCCCTGGTGCTGGTGGACCGCAAGGTCGAGCCGTTGCACAGCGACATGGTGGGTCTGGACAACCCGGCGGCGGTGCGTATGGCGGTAGAGCATCTTGAGCAACAGGGTTATCGCGACGTGCTGCTGGTGAGCGAAGCCACCGATGGCACCAGCTCACGCCTTGAGCGCCTGGAGAGTTTCAAGGCCGAGATTGCCCGGCGCCCAGGCTTGACCGGCGCGGTGGTTGAACTGGATGGCGAACTGCAAGGCCGTCTGCAAAGCTTTTTAGCCAGGCCCGGTCCCAAGGCGCTGTTTTGCGCCAACGGTGTTGCTGCGCTGGCCTGCACACATACGCTCAAGGCGTTGGGCTGCACGCTGTTCGACGATGTCGGCCTGATCGCTCTGGATGACCTGGACTGGTACCCGCTGGTGGGCAACGGCATCACCGCCCTCGCCCAGCCGACGCAAGCAATTGGCGCCAGCGCATTTGACTGTTTGCTCAAACGTCTGCGCGGTGATACCGCTCCCACGCGCACCCTGGATTTTTTACCCGAGCTGATTATCCGTGGCTCCACCGCCCTGTCCCTTTGTAGGAGCGAGCTTGCTCGCGAAAGTCGTTAACGATAACGCGCAGCGTCAGGATTAGCGCGGCGCCCTCGAGCTTTTCGCGAGCAAGCTCGCTCCTACAAGGGTTGTGTGTTTTTTTCAGAAAAAATGAAACCGGTTTCAGAGGTAAACAACAATGCATAAATACCCCGTCTCCATCAGCCTTTCCAGCTACGGCGCAGACCTTGTCCGCCAGCAGGGCCAATTGAGCTTTGTCGCGTTACTCAGCGCCGCCGGTGCCCAGCGCATCGAATGGCGTGAAGAGTTGCTGACCCTCGAACAGCCCGCCGAACTGGCCCAGGCCGCCGCAGAACAGGGCCTGGAATCAGTCTTTTCCTCGCCTTTGGAACTCTGGGTCGCCGGTCGGGCCCAACCCAATCCGGAACTCGCGGCCACCCTGGACCGCGCTCACGCCTTCGGTTCACGTTGGCTGAAAGTCTCCCTCGGATATTTCACCGACACCAACGACCTGGAAAGCCTGCATGCCCTGCTCAACCGCCATTCGGTCAAGCTGTTGGTGGAAAACGACCAGACCCTGCACGGCGGCCGAATCGAGCCGATGCAACGGTTTTTCACCGAAGTCGAACGCCTGGGCTTGCCGGTGAAGATGACCTTCGATATCGGCAACTGGCAGTGGCAAGACCAGTCTGCGCTGACCGCCGCACGCCTGCTGGGCCGGCATGTGGATTACCTGCATTGCAAGGCCGTGGCCCGTCGCGACGACGGCAAGCTGGTGGCCTTGCCGCCTGGCGCTACCGACCTGCATCTGTGGGAACAACTGCTCAAGCATATGACTCAAGGTATTACGCGGGCGGTGGAGTTTCCGTTGCAGGGCGAGGACCTGGTGGAGGTCACTGCACAACAGGTCGCCACCCTCGCCTGCCTTGGCCAACCCCGCGTGGAGAATGCCCATGTCTGAGATCGATATTCTGTCGTTTGGTGAAACCATGGCGATGTTTGTCGCCGAGCAGACCGGCGATCTGGCCCAGGTCGGGCAGTTTCACAAACGCATTGCCGGCGCCGACAGCAATGTCGCCATTGGTTTGTCGCGCCTGGGGTTCAACGTGGCATGGCTGAGCCGAGTGGGTGACGATTCCCTCGGGCGCTTTGTGGTCGACACCCTGGGCAAGGAAGGCATTGATTGCCGCCATGTGGCCGTCGACCCACTGCACCCCACGGGGTTTCAGCTCAAGTCGCGCGAAGAGGCCGGCGCTGATCCCCAGGTCGAGTACTTCCGCAAAGGTTCGGCGGCCAGCCATTTGTCCATTGCCGACATCAGCCCGGCGCTGTTGCAAGCGCGCCATGTGCACGCCACCGGGATTCCACCGGCGTTGTCCGATGCCACCCGTGAACTATCCTTTGAACTGATGAAGCAAATGCGCAACGCCGGGCGCAGCGTGTCATTCGACCCGAACCTGCGCCCTTCGCTCTGGGCCAGCCAGGCGCTGATGATCCGCGAAATCAATGCCCTGGCCGCTCTGGCTGACTGGGTGTTGCCGGGCCTGAGTGAAGGCCGCTTGCTCACCGGTTTCGAAGATCCTGCGGATATCGCTGCGTTTTACCTCGACCAGGGTGCCGAAGCCGTGGCGATCAAACTCGGCCCCGAAGGCGCCTATTACCGCACCCACATGGACCAGGGCTTCGTCGCCGCCGTCAAGGTGGAAAACGTCGTGGACACCGTCGGCGCCGGCGATGGTTTTGCCGTGGGCATGATCAGCGCCCTGCTGGAAAACTCAAGCTTCCCCGAGGCGGTCCAGCGCGCTAACTGGATCGGCAGCCGCGCTGTGCAGAGCCGTGGCGATATGGAGGGTTTGCCGACCCGCGCCGAATTACCCACTCGATCCGTTGCGTAACCCATTACCTGTTGCCACAACTACAACAAGCTCAGGAGCAACCCCATGGAAACCGTGAAACTCGCCACCCGCCGTTGGTGGTACATCATGCCTATCGTGTTTATCACCTACAGCCTGGCCTACCTGGACCGCGCCAACTACGGCTTCGCCGCCGCCTCCGGGATGGCCGAAGACCTGATGATCACGCCGGGCATGTCCTCGCTGCTTGGCGCGCTGTTTTTCCTCGGCTACTTTTTCTTTCAGGTGCCGGGGGCGATCTACGCGCAAAAGCGCAGCGTTAAAAAACTGATTTTCGTCAGCCTGATCCTCTGGGGTGGCCTGGCGACCCTGACCGGCGTGGTGTCCAACGCCTATATGTTGATCGTCATCCGCTTCATGCTCGGGGTGGTCGAAGCCGCGGTGATGCCAGCCATGCTGGTGTACCTGTGTCATTGGTTCACCCGTGCCGAACGCTCGCGGGCCAACACCTTCCTGATCCTCGGCAACCCGGTGACCATGCTGTGGATGTCGGTGGTCTCGGGCTACCTGGTGCAGCATTTCAGCTGGCGCTGGATGTTTATCATCGAGGGCCTGCCGGCGGTGCTGTGGGCGTTTATCTGGTGGAAGCTGGCGGATGAAAAACCCGCCGATGCCAAGTGGCTGAGCGAACAGCACAAAAAAGACCTGGAAACCGCCCTCGCCGCCGAGCAAGTCGGCATCAAGGCGGTGAAGAACTACGCCGAGGCGTTCCGCTCGCCCAAGGTGATCATCCTTGCCCTGCAATTCTTCTGCTGGAGCATTGGCGTGTACGGCTTTGTGCTGTGGCTGCCGTCGATCCTCAAGGCCGGCTTGCAGATGGACATGGTCGAAGCCGGCTGGCTGTCGGCGCTGCCGTACCTGGCGGCGGTGATCGGTATGCTGGTGGTGTCGTGGGGCTCGGACAAACTGCAAAAACGTAAGCGCTTTGTTTGGCCGCCGTTGCTGATTGCGTCCATCGCCTTCTACGCGTCCTACGTGTTGGGCGCCGAACATTTCTGGTGGTCCTACACCCTGCTGGTGATCGCCGGGGCGTGCATGTACGCACCCTATGGCCCGTTCTTCGCCATCGTCCCGGAAATCCTCCCCGCCAACGTCGCCGGTGGCGCCATGGCACTGATCAACAGCATGGGCGCGCTGGGCTCGTTCGGCGGCTCATACCTGGTGGGTTACCTCAACAGCAGCACCGGCTCGCCCGGCGCTTCGTACCTGCTGATGAGCGGTGCGTTGCTGCTGTCGGTAGTGCTGACGATTTTCCTCAAGCCCGGCGCCAGTGACCGCTCGCCGGCGCCAACCCTGGAGTTGAAGGTAAAAACCTCATGAAAAAGTCCGTTGTGTTGTACAAAAAACTGTCCGCGCCGCTGATGGCCCGCCTGCATGAGCAGGCCGAGGTCACGCTGATCGATGCACTGGATGAAACCGGCCTGGCCAAACTGCGCGACGCACTGCCCACCGCCCACGGCCTGCTGGGTGCAAGCCTGCGCCTGGACGCCCGGTTGCTCGACCTGGCACCCAAGCTGGAAGCCGTGGCCAGCGTCTCGGTGGGCGTGGACAACTACGACATCGACTACCTGACCCAGCGCGGCATTCTGCTCAGCAACACCCCGGATGTACTCACCGAAACCACCGCCGACACCGGCTTTGCGCTGATCCTGGCCACCGCCCGGCGCGTGGTCGAACTGGCCGACATGGTGCGTGCCGGCCAGTGGAGCAAGAACATCGGCCCGGCGCATTTCGGCAGCGATGTGCATGGTAAGACCCTGGGCATTATCGGTATGGGCCGCATCGGTGAAGCCTTGGCCCAGCGGGGGCACTTTGGTTTTGGTATGCCGGTGATCTACCACAGCCATTCGCCCAAGCCTGCGGTGGAAGCGCGTTTTGGCGCGCAGTACCGAAGCCTTCAGGACTTGCTCAAAGAGGCGGATTTTGTGTGCCTGACGTTGCCGCTCACCGCAGAAACCGAAAAGCTTATTGGCGCCGAGGAATTCGCGCTGATGGGGCCGGAGACGATCTTCATCAATATCTCACGGGGCAAAGTGGTGGATGAGGCGGCGCTGGTTGAAGCATTGCAGCAGCGCACCATCCGGGCGGCGGGGTTGGATGTGTTCGAGAAAGAACCCCTGGATCACGCCTCGCCGTTGCTGCGCTTGAACAACGTGGTGGCGACTCCGCATATCGGCTCGGCAACTCATGAAACGCGCGAGGCGATGGCCAAGTGTGCAGTGGATAATCTGTTGCAGGCGTTGTCGGGCGAGCGACCGCAAAACCTGGTGAACCCAGGGGCCTGGAAGCAATAAGCCCTAATGCCAGCTTTTGTAGGAGCGAGCTTGCTCGCGAAAAACTCACAGGCACCGCGTTTAATCAGAAAACATGTGCCATCGTTGACGTTTTTCGCGAGCAAGCTCGCTCCTACAGGGTTGGATGTGCAGGTTTTTCATAAATATCCTTTTACCCTTCTGACAGCCGACGCTTTCTGGCATCCTGCGCCTCCATTTTCCGACCCGAGCCATCATTTTGTCTGACGCTCAAGCCCCCCGCCCGCGCTATAAATCCGACCTGATCTACGGCCTGGAAGACCGCCCGCACTTCACCGCCGCGATTTTTGCCGCCTTGCAGCATGTGCTGGCGAGCTTTGTCGGCATCATCACCCCGACCCTGATTGTCGGCGGCGTGTTGGGCCTCGAAAGCGAGGTGCCGTACCTGGTGAGCATGGCGCTGTTCGTCTCGGGGCTCGGCACCTTCGTGCAGGCCCGCACGTTCGGGCCCGTGGGCTCGGGGCTGTTGTGCCTGCAAGGCACCAGCTTTTCGTTTATCAGCGTGATATTGAGCGCCGGGTTCATGGTCAAGGCCCGGGGCGGCGGCACGGATGAAATTCTCTCGACGATTTTTGGCATCTGCTTTTTCGCCGCCTTTATCGAGGTGGTGCTGAGCCAGTTCATCGGCAAACTGCGCAAGCTGATCACCCCGGTGGTGACTGGCACCATCATTACCCTGATGGGCCTGTCACTGATCAAGGTGGCGGTCACCGACATGGCTGGCGGCTATGGCGCGGGTGACCTGGGCGCCGCCAGCAATATGGGTCTGGCGGCGCTGGTGCTGCTGACCATCGTGGTGCTCAACCGCTTCAACAACCCGTTCCTGCGCCTGGGTTCGATCGTGATCGGCCTGACGCTGGGCTTTGTGGTGGCGTGGTTGCTGGGCCGGGTGGATATGGCCGCCCTGCCCCAGGTGCCATTGATCAGCGTGCCGGTGCCGTTCAAGTACGGCTTCTCGTTCGACTGGGTGGCGTTTATCCCGGTGGCCGTGATTTTCCTGATTTCGCCTTTGGAAGCGGCCGGCGACCTGACGGCCAACTCGATGATCTCCCAGCAACCGGTCAAGGGCCCGCTGTATATCAAGCGCATCAAGTCCGGCCTGCTGGCCGATGGCCTCAACTCGGCGATGGCCGCCACCTTCAACAGCCTGCCGATGGTGACGTTCGCCCAGAACAACGGCGTGATCCAACTGACCGGCGTGGCCAGCCGTTACGTGGCGTACTTTATCGCCGGGCTGCTGGTGCTGCTGGGGCTGTTCCCGATGATTGGCGCGGTGCTTCAGCTGATGCCCAAGCCGGTACTCGGCGGCGCGACCCTGATCATGTTCGGTACCGTGGCGGTGGCCGGAATCAAGATCCTCGCCGAAGCCGGCCTGCACCGGCGCAATGTGCTGATCGTGGCGATCTCCCTGGGGATGGGCCTGGGCGTCGCCGCGGTGCCGGAAGTGCTGCGCGACTTGCCCAAGGCGCTGCACAACATCTTCGAATCGCCGATCACTGTGGGCGCGTTCTGTGCAATCCTGCTGAACATTTTCCTGCCCGAAGAGTTCATAGAGCTGGAAGAAGATGAATTCGATCCGGAGTCCTCTACCCTCAAGGTCATGCAAGACCCGGACGTCACGAAACAGTAGGAGCACTTTTAAATGCGCAAGCTCATGGTTCTATCGTTGCTGTTGCTGACCTTGAGCGCTTGCGCGCTGTTCCCCAATCGCGACCCGGTAAATATCAACGTGGTGGGCATCGAGCCGCTGCAAAGCCAGGACCTGGAAGTGCGCTTTGCCGTGAAGCTGCGAGTGCAGAACCCCAATGAAACGGCAATCGACTACAACGGCGTGGCGCTGGACCTGGACGTCAATGGGCGACCGCTGGCGTCCGGGGTAAGTGACCAGGCCGGCAGCATCCCGCGTTTTTCCGAAAAGGTGCTGATGGTGCCTGTCAGCGTTTCGGCGTTCTCGGTGTTGCGCCAGACTCTCGGTCTGAGCCAGACCCAAAGCCTGAACAATCTGCCCTACGTGCTGCGCGGCAAACTGGCGGGCGGGTTATTCGGCACCATGCGCTTTGTCGAGCATGGCACGCTGGATTTGCCCAACACCGCCACCTGGTGATGCGCGAGTGATCTGATCCTGGCAAGCCGTCTGTAGGAGCGAGCTTGCTCGCGAAAAACGTCAACGGTAACGCGTGTTTCCTGAATCAACGCGGCGCCTATGGGTTTTTCGCGAGCAAGCTCGCTCCTACAAAAGCCTGGGTTGGCCCGGTTCAATCAGTGATGTAGCGCACGCCGGGCTTGGCGCGTTCATCCACCGCCAACTCAAAAATATCCGGTCTGGCGTAATGCCCCACCACGTCATAGTCATAGCGTGCCCGCACCAAATCATCGGTATCGATGCGCGCCGTCAACAACCCCGTCTCCCCCAGCAACGGCCCTGCCAGAATGTCGCCCATGGGCCCCACAATTACGCTACCGCCGGCAATCAACGGGCGCTCTGCTGGCCAATTGGCAATCTCCACGCCCAACGCCTCGGGCGATGCCTGAACCTGGCAAGCGCTCACGACGAAACAGCGGCCTTCATGGGCAATATGCCGCATGCTTACCTGCCACATCTCACGCTCGTCCACGGTGGGCGCACACCACACTTGCACGCCCTTGGCATACATGGCCGTGCGCAACAGCGGCATCATGTTTTCCCAGCACACCGCACCGCCAATACGCCCGACAGCCGCGTCGATCACCGGCAAGGTTGAGCCGTCGCCCTTGCCCCAGATCAGCCGTTCAGTGCCGGTCGGCATGAGTTTGCGGTGCCTGGCGACCAAACCGCTCGACGGTTCGAAATACAGCACCGTGCAATACAGCGTGCTGCCACTGCGCTCGATCACGCCGAGCACCAGGCTGGCACCGGTGCGCGCCGACAAACCGGCCAGCGCCTCAGTCTCGACGCCCGGCACGTCGATGGCATTGGCAAAATACCGCGCAAAGGCTTCACGCCCCTCCGGCAGGCGATAGCCCAATTGCGTGCCGAAGCTTTCGCCCTTGGGATAGCCGCCCAGCAACGCCTCAGGCATCACCACCAACTGCGCGCCACTGCGCTGGATTTCATCTTCATAGGCCAGGATCTGCGCCAGGGTTTCAGCTTTGCCGCCAGGCAAGGAGCCGATTTGCAGGGCTGCAACGATCGATACGGGCATTACGCTCACTCCGCTAATAAGGGTTGCCCATTCTCCGGCCAGCCTCGATCATGAATAAAGATCACTTCAGTACTAAATGATATGACCCAGATGAATATCGCCCAGGTTGACCTGAACCTGCTGAAAACCTTCGAAGCCCTGCACGACGAGTCCAGCGCCAGCCGTGCGGCATTGCGCCTGGGCGTTACGCAATCGGCGATCAGCGCCGGCTTGCGGCGTTTGCGCGAACTGTATGGCGACCCGCTGTTCGTACGCACCGGCCGCGGGCTGGCGCCCACCCTGCGGGCCAATCAGTTGAAACCGGTGATCAGCGAGGCGTTGGACCGCTGCCGTCAAAGCCTGGCGATGACCAACCCGGATAACCCGCACTATCAGGGGCGTTCGGTGGTTTTAGGTCTGTCAGACGATTTCGAAATCGCCTACGGCAGGCCACTGATGGACGCCATCGCAGAGCGCCTGCCGAAACTGCGGGTGATCTTTCGCCAAACCCACAGCCAGATCGTTGCAGGCGCCCTGCTCGACCGCAACCTGGACCTGGCCATCACCGCAGGCGGGTTTGCCGAGCGCAGGTTGAGTCGGCAAGTGCTGGGCGAAGGTGACTACTGTTGCCTGGTGGACCCAGGCAGTCTGGTGCCCGGCCAACAAGGGCTGGAACTCGCAGAGTTCATCGCACGCGAGCATGTGCTGGTGTCGTCAGGCGGGTTTATCGGTATTACCGATGAAGGCTTGGCGGCGCAGGGCTTGAGCCGCCAGGTGTGCGCGTCTACCAGCCACTTCGCGGCGCTGCCGTACCTGCTCAAAGGCAGCACGGCGGTGGCGACGATCCCCGGCCACGCGGCCGAGGCGATTGCGCAGATGACCGGCTTGCGTGTGCTGCCCTGCCCGCTGGCACTGCCGCATTACCCGGTGGAGCTGGGCTGGCGAACCCAGGCCCAGCTGGACCCGCTGTTGCTCAAGGTTCGCGAGGCGATTGTGGCGTGCTTTACTTCGCCGCAGCCATCAGCTTGTTGACTTCGCTGCGCACCATGTTGGAAAACTCCGGCGGCGACATGCCGTCAAGTTCGGCACGCACCCACTCGGCCCATTTGCCCTTGCGCTTGGCGCGCTCGCCGAACAAACGGGCGGCTTCGCCCTTGGCTTTGCCCAGGTTGGTTTGCCACAGGTCGTAGAGGCGCGACTTTTCGTCTTCCAGCTCGGCGCGTTCGGCGAGGGTCTTGTTGGCGAGATTGAAGCTCATGTTGAATTACCTGCTGCACAAATGGGTGACATCTTACACTGTAGGCCCAAAGGTCCTGATTCCCATTGTGCCCCAAATGCACGGCTCGCAAAATAACTGCAACTTTTGCCGCTGCCCGATACTCCATTGTTCACTGTCACATTCACTTGCAAGGAGTCACACATGGCCCGCAAAACCGCCGCCCAAGCCGTCGAAGAACAAATCAAGGATCAAGCCTTCAGCGAATTGACCGCGCTGATCGAAGAATCGGACAAACTGCTCAAAAGCAGCGCATCCCTGGTGGGCGAGGAAGGTGAAACCCTGCGCGAGCAGGTCGCCATCAAACTCAAGCAAGCCCTGGATTCGGTGTCCAGTGTCCGTGAGCGCAGCAAGCCTGTGGTGGATGCCACCGAGACCTATATCGGCGGTCACCCATGGCAGACCGTGGCCATTTCCGCAGGCTTTGGCCTGGTGGTGGGTCTGCTGCTGGGTCGTCGTCACTGATCAGCACGGGCTGCGCCCATGGCGCAGCCTGTTTCATCCCGCCGCCAATTCTCGCAGCTGTCGAAGATCCTGCGCCTCAAGCTCTATGCCTGCTTCCTGCGACTTCGCCCGTGTGCGATGGCGCCGATCCCCCGGCAAACGCCGCAACCCTGCCGCATGCATCTGCCGCACCAGTTCCTGGCTGCGCTCGGCGAAGCTTTGCCCGGCGGTCTTGCTCGGATCAATCACTATCAGCAGCTGGCCGGTCCAGGGCGTACGCGCTCCCGGATGCTCGGCCCAATTGAATTCGAACGAAAAATTGCCGCCAGTCAGCGCCGCCGCCAGCAACTCGACCATCATCGACAAGGCCGAACCCTTATGCCCACCGAACGGCAACAGCGCGCCACCTTCCAGAATGGCTTTCGGGTCCTGGGTCGGCTGGCCCAGGCTATCGACGCCCATGCCCGGCGGTAGCCGTTCGCCTTTGCGCGCGGCAATCTGCACGTCGCCGTGGGCGATGGCGCTGGTAGCCAGGTCGAACACAATCGGCGCGCCATCGGCCCGCGGTGCGGCGAACGCGATCGGATTGGTGCCGAACAACGGGCGATCAGCACCATGGGGCACCACGCACGTCATGCTGTTGACCACGCTGAGCGCCACCAGCCCTTGTTCGGCAAAGGGTTCGACATCCGGCCACAAGGCGGCAAAGTGATGGGAGTTGTGGATGGCCAGTAACGCAATACCAGCGCTGCGGGCCTTGCTCACCAGCAACGCACGTGCCGCCTCCAGAGCCGGTTGGGCAAACCCATTGGCGGCGTCGACCCGTACGAAGCCTGACGCAACGTCGGTGACGATTGGCACGGCGGTGCCGTTGACCCAGCCGCTGGCCAGAGTCGACAGGTAACCGGGGATACGAAAAATACCGTGGCTATGAGCGCCATCACGTTCAGCACTGGCGCAGTTATGCGCGAGGATGGCCGCCACTTCTGGCGAGGTCCCGTGCCTGACGAAAATCTGTTGGAGCAACTCCAAAAGCTCAGTGAAGCCGATCAAGGTTGAAGACGTGGCAACTGTCGGGGACTGCGCAGACATTTGAAGCTCCGTTTTTATGATTGGAAGGGGCAACGAATGGACATCCAGACCGTCGATTAAACACCACCCACAGCGCCCGCTGTCAACTTGACGTGACTCAATAGTTACCGCTGCCGGCCCAAGGTCCCTGGCTACCGTGTGTTTCCCTATTCCCGCTGGAGACAGGCGATGACCCGCGTCACCCCGCCGTATTTTTTTGCCGAATTCCTGCTGCCCGTTAATCGCTCCACACTGAGCGAGCGCGAACGCGCCCTGGGGCTCACCGTCAAGGACCTGGAATGGCTGCACGGCGTGTATTACGCCAGCGACGCAGGGCGCCAGGACAGTCGCCTGCAAAGTCCCCCCATGCGTGTCGAAAGGCTCTTGATCAATATGGCAGGGCAAACGGCGATTCCACTCGCGGGGGCGTTTGTGATGAGCCCCAGCCCGGACGGTGCCAAGGCCCTGCTATACACCCCCTATGGCGGTATTGAGGTATTTGACAGCCATGCGTCAATGCTCACCGAGGTCAGCCAGGCGTTGGCCGATGGAGTACAGCGCGAGGAGCTGCTCAGTTTCCTGTCGATTGCACAGCGCAACAGCCTGCCGGCGGGCAGCGTCCTGACGCTGACGACCTCGCCGGTGTTGGGTGCGGTCATGGAAGACCAGGAACAAGCCCTGCAAGCCTGCCAACGGGCCAACGTGCAGGCAGTGCTTGAGCAACTGCAGAAAACCCCGACCCTGTCCGACATGCTCGATACAGTGCTTGGGATCATGGCGCACCCTTATTTCCCGGGCCTGGATCAACGTCAAACGCGGGTAAACTGCTTTATCCAAAGCCCGACAGATACCGACCGACGCTGGGTCGAGTCCCTGCCGCTACGTGAAGCGCTCCTGCAGTTCTATATCAAACATGCGTGGCCTCTGGGGCAAACCCGCGACTTTATCAACCCCAAGCACGTCACCACCCAGTTCAGCCAGCCCCAGCTGGAGCAAGACCGCGAGCATTGGGAAACCCTCATCGAGCAGACCTCCGGCACGCTGTCCAAACTGCTCGACAGCCTGCTGCAGACCTACTGGAACGAAGACATCGACAACGGCACCTCGCGTCTTGAGCTGTTCGCACAGGTGTTGGCTGACAAATTGCGCCTCGACGTGCTGCTCAAACGTCAGATCGACATCCTCAGTGCCGATGAAAGCCATATGCTGCAGGCCCTGTTCCTCAGCGACCAAGGCGCTCGTAGCGCCTACGCCGCCGATCTGAGCGTGGAGAAAGTGCGCATCTATGCGCCCTACCAGCACTATGTTGAGCTGGCCAGTACCCTGATGCTGAACCAGAACCATGCCTACCTTTACACCCAATCACGTGGCTTGCAGGTACTCCAGGACCTGGATGACCTCAAAGACACGTTATTGAGTATGCTCACCGCCGCCGGGCACGAAGATGAACTGCTCAATTTCCTGTCTCTGGATGAGCGTAATATCTTTCTCGGCCTGGACCAGATAAACGTTGCTGCGCGCTCCATCACCGGGCATGTGTTCACCGGCATGATCGAAGACATCGCCGCCAAGCAGATCAGTAATATGAACCATGCCCTGGGCCTCTATCGCAGCAGCGCCGGTCAGGTGGACCTGGAGGCATTGCTCGATTACGCCCTGGACATCCGCACGATGCTCGACAATCGCCTGGCCGACCTGGACACCGATGGGCGCTGGACGACACATCCCGTGAGCAGCGGCAATGGTCGCCCCTCCACCGTTCAGGCCGAGCGCGCCAAGCTGCAGTTGCAAAGCCTGCAAGCTGCCGAGCAAGGGTTGCGTATTGAGCGCATCAAGCATCCGACATTGCGCAGCATGGCCGCCCTGGCCCTGAATACGCAATTGCACACGCGACAACTGGACCTCAAGGCTGATGAGGTCTTTGTCAACACTTACCCCTCCCGCGCCGAGCAGCGCGAGGAGCGCCCGACCGTTTCGTCTCTGAGCATGGTTGAACATTTCATCGAGCGCCTGGGCCAGGAGGGCAATCCACTGCCCGTGACTTCCAGGCTTGGCTTTTACAAACAAATCGCCCCGCGTATCGCCCTGAAGCTCAACAACTTGCCCATCAAAACCTTCAACGACATCATCGAACAGGTGTTGAAGGTATTTGCCGGCCACGAGATGCGTGAGCTGCCGCGCCTGTTCCTGAACAACACTCGCGATAAACACGCACACTCGATGCTGCTGGGCTTGCGCAGCGAGGCTGAACTGCGGCGGCTGATTAAAACGCTGTCGCCCGGCAGCCATGCCATCCTTGATGCGGTCCTGCGCACCGACAGCCTGGTGCGACTGACCCGTCATGGGCTCAACGGGTTTCTGCCGGATGCTTATTCGCTATCGTTGCAGCGGGGCACGTCCGATGCGCTGCTGCCGTTGGCCAACCTGTTTGTTCTGACCGAGCGTGGCGGCCTTGACCCCAGGCATTCGGGCCAGGCGATCCTGTGGACGCCCCGGCGTAGTCATGAGGTGTTCCCATCGATTTCAGCCCTGCGCGAATCACTCGTCCAGCGCCTGGCGCATCCGATCAAACGACTGACGCTGCTGGAGAATCTACGATTGTCCCAACGCGTGCCCCATCAGGAGTATCGCCTCGGCCCGCTGCAACGCATTGACGATAACCTGCTGGACAATCGCCTGACGAGCTACGGCGAAAACGTCATGGACGCCGTGGATCATTTGCTGGAGATGGACCTGCCGGCGCGCGCCGTACAGGACCGCCTGGATGCGATCCTGGAGACCCCTGCGCCCACCAATCTGGCACGGGCCAGCGCGCTGGCCGAGGCGATGATCACTCAACAGGCCCTGCCGGTGTGGCTGGCAATGGCGCCTTCCGAGGAGCAGATCTACCATGCCGAACTGCTTGAGCAATACCACAACAGCGCGCCGGATGAAGAAGACTACCTGCATGGCATCCCGACCATTCGCGAACATACGTTTTCCGAGTTGCTGAGACTGCTTCAAGCGCGCTTTCCCAAGCAGGCCATCAGCCCCGATGACGTGTTGATTCCGACGCATCAGGCGCTCGATATCCATGAATACAACTTGACCGATTTTGCCTTGCGCCACTGGCCGGACTTGAACAGCCAGATTATCCGTCCGCGCTCGCGCACCGCCACACCGTTACCCGACAGCCTGGATGCCAGCGCGGTGATTCAGATGGTCCGCCAGTTGGACTTGCAATCGGCCTACCAGAAGCGGCTCCACGCCGAACTGGGCACCGACACAGAGGCCGCAGCCAAGCGCCGACGTCTGTTCTGCCAGCAATTGCCTTGGCAGGTGTTGCATTACGCCCATGAGCAACACCTGCAAGAACGCCTGTCGACCCAGGGCCTGAGTTTGGTCCAGCAGGCGTTCGATATGCCTGACGCCCTGGCACGTGCGGCGCTGGCAGGCGCGTCGACACTGATTCGGCCCGTGGAACTGGTGGCGACCGCCGGCGCCACTGCCGCCAAGGTACTGGGTATGTACCTGATCAACGCGCAAGATAAAGAGGACGGGACTGTGGTGCTATATGCGCCCTACAGTGAACAGCATGTGCTCAAGCAATACGACAGCGAGCAAGCGCTGCTGGATGAGCTGGAAAGACCCGGAGCCCTGCAGGACTGGGTCATTGCGCACCTGGAAGATCCGCATCAGGCCGTTTACCGCAACCTGCTGCAAAACAACCGACATCGCCCCTCGGAGATTCGCCTTGCCTCATCAGCGATAACCGGCAACCTGCTGCACTACCTGTTCAGTGAAAACACGCTGATCCTGCTCAGAATGCTCGCCTGCCAATTCGAAGAGGGCGCCAAGTTGCTCTGGGACAAAGCGGTCGGCCTGTTCGGCACGGGCATTCCGACAGCGGTGCAATTCATGGCGGGCAAGCTTGCCTATCCGCTGGTGGTCTGGCGCTGCTACACGCTGATCAAGCGCTCGATGGAAGCGCTGCAGCTGCACCAGTGGAAGGCCGCGATGAAGGTTTTCATTCTGGCCGTGGCGCAAATGGCCGCCTTGTACAGCGAACTTGATGGCAGCGAACCCCCGCCGCCCGATGAGGCGGATATCGTCGACTGGCCGGAGGGCAAACTGCCCACGGCCATAATCCCGGCGCTACGCGACGTCACCGCGCCTTCGCGTACGCGGTTGCAGCCTTTCGAGGGCAATGACATTGCGCTGAAGGATCTTGAGTTGGACACCGCCACCCATGTCTACAAGGATAAAAAACGCGGCAAAGATTATGTACCGCTTGCCGGCAAGGTGTACTCGATAAAGAAAACCAGCGAGCAGTGGCGACTGGAAAACGACGACACGCCGGGGCCCTACATCGGCCGTAACTCAGAGGGCAATTGGGTGTTGGACCTGAGCGTGCACCAACCGCGCTTCGGCCAGACCTGGACGCGCCAGAAAACGCAGCGCGCCGAACGACACGAAATCAACATTGAAGCGCGAGGCATAAGGGCGATTGCAGCACTGGCCAGCTGGAAAGCCCAAGCCATTGACGAAGCGTTGAATGTAGCGATTTACTACGCCGTCACCTGCAAGCGCAACATTGAGTACTTTGCCAAGCTGCTCACCCCTGATAGCCGCGTGGGCCTGTTTTTATGCGACTTGTTCGGCACCAGCAATATGAACCCGGGCCAGGTGCAGAAAATCGAGAATATCCTCGATGGGATACTCGATGAACTCAGCGACCCCAGCTTGATCGGCCCTGACTCGATGCGCTTTATCAGCGGGCGCAGCCTCACCGATGCCAACAACGAATACGCCATGATTTTGGTCGGTGACAGCGAACGAAAAGTGTATTTATTCGAACGTTTCTTCGATCCCGACCTGACTGACTACATCGACAGGCTGAGCACTCCCTTCGACATGTACGCGCACGCCAGGGCCTCTACGCTGATTCATGAGCTCACGCACCTGCGCTTCAAGACCGAAGACATCGCCTACCTGCGGAGCATGGAGCCGTTTCGCGACTTGATTGACACGGCCAAGCCTGGTGCTCAGGCGGTGAGGACCCGTCAGGATGATTTGCAAACGACTGCATTGTCCACTCTGACGCCGGACAGGATGCTGTTCAAGACGTGGGATGATGTAGCGAAGACCTGGCAGGATTACGGCTTTTTCAAGACCACCCATTACCTGAAGCGTAAAGTCCTGGATGTTACCGGCGCCAGTGATCTGGCTGAGGCCAGACAAATTTTCATGAGCAATACCGACAAACGCATTGATGTGATTTTATCCAATGCCGATTCAGTCACTTACTTAATAACGCATCTGGGGCGCCTGCTGGATGAGGGGGCCTGAGCAGGCCCCCCGCACGTGAATCAATCTTTCTGGTCACGCAGGACATTGCCCGAGGCGCCATCGATCCTGGCTTCATACACTACGCCATCGGATTTACGGCCTTTGACTTCCCAGTAGCCGTCGTTATCGGCTTCGGCGGCGTAGACCTCAACATAACCAGCCTTGGTCTTCGCTACTTCAATGGCTTTTTCGATGGTAATCCAGCCTGCACCCGGCTTGTCTGCCAACGCAGCGCCGGCGCTCAACAACGCGGTGCTTGCACACAGGGCGGCTAAGGTTTTCTTCAACATTTTCGTACTCCTTGGTGGATGACAGTGTGTTTCCTGATTTTTTAGGTGCGTTTAAACAAGAATAAGTTCCAATTGATATGCAATCGCCATGATGCTGTTCTCGTCGTAGGGCTCCAGGGGTAGAATGCGGGAAATCAGGATGAGTAAATGAGCGAAAAGCCCCTTTCAGAAGCCGAATACGACGCCATCACCGACGCCGCTGCGCATTGGTGTATGCGTGTGCACGCCAGCGACTGCACGACGGCCGAACGTCAGGCTTTCGAACAGTGGCACGATGCCCATCCGTTGCACGCTTTCGAATACGCCGCGATGCTCGAAATCTGGGACGTGGCCGATCATTTGCCCCGCAGCGCGCCTGCCTCGGTTGTAGTGCCGCTCAAGCCTCGCAAACGCTGGCGCTCTTATGCGATTGCAGCATCCATCTGCCTTGGCGCTCTACCGCTGGCCGCCTTCACCGGTTGGGAAGCCGGTTGGTTGCCAAGCTCATATGAGCGGTTTGACGCCACCAACGGGCTGCGCAAAGTCACGCTCGGCGACGGCAGCGAAGTGGAGCTGAACCTGGGCACCGAGCTGGTCTACAGCCGCTACAAGGATCGGCGCCAGGTGAAGTTGAACAAGGGCGAAGCGTTTTTCAACGTCACCCACGACAGCGAGCACCCGTTTATCGTGCAGGCTGGCGAAGGTAAGATTCGGGTCACGGGCACCCAGTTCAATGTCTGGAAGTACGAGGACCAAGTGCGGGTGATGTTGCTGGAAGGCTCGGTGCAGATCACCAGCGACGCGGTGCATGGCGGCGTGCCGCTGACCCCGGGGATGCAGGCCAGTTACCACCGCGGCGACGCCACCCCGCAAGTCGCCGCGATCAAACCCAATGACCCTGCGCTTGCCTGGCGTACAGGCAAGCTGGTGCTCGACAACCTGGCGTTGGCCGATGCGTTGCCGCTGATCAACCGATACCTGAACAAACCGGTGATGCTGGCGGACGCCGGCACCGGGAGCATTCGCATTGGTGGCATCTACAACCTCAGCGAGGTCAACAACCTCATACCTTCCCTGCCCAAGGTCCTGCCGGTCTACCTGACCCGCAACCAGGATGGCAATCCCGTACTCAACGCCATCCCCGGCAAAAAGCCCCGGGGCTGAGGCGCGCTTCTAACTTTCGTGTCCACTTTTGAAACACCTCGGTGCGCTGAATCGCCCAGCGGCTGCGGATTCATGCGTCTGTCATGAACACTGTTTCATCGCTGAAACAGTTGACGAGTGTGGCCCGGCATATCGCGCCGACCGGCGACTGTTTCACGCCTGAAACACCGCCATCGGTGATGCGCGCGGAAAAATCCCAACCTCCTGAATTTTCAACATAAACAAAAAGCGGCACGGGTTCTGCTCTTTCCCTGATAACGCTGTTTAGGGTCAGCGTTCAGAACAAGGAATGCCGCCGTGATCACACTCACACACGCCTCGATAAACGTATTGCTGATCAGCTGCGTGCTCAGCGCCAGCATCAGCCATGCAGGCGATGGCGTTATCGTGACAGGGCGAACCGTACAGGGTCACATGTACGGACGCACTTCCCTCCCCGATCCATACCCCGCCACTGCCAACGCCAACCCCAGCAAAGAGATCATGAGTGCCACCTCCGGCGAACTCAGTGATCTGGACATCGGCGGCATTCGCAGCGGTTCGGGCCTTGCTCGCTCCATCCAACCCAGCAGCAACCTGTCTGGCCTGAACGCTACGCAAAACAGCCTGTCGACCCAGGGCGCCGGTGCAGCCGCCGGCCATGGCGCGGGCAGCAGCATGGCTGGGCAGATCAATGGTTCGATCCAGCGCGGTATGGCGCCCTTGAACAATCTGGGCAACATGCTGGGGGGCAAGTAATGAAGCGCCTTCTGTTGATGATCGCCCTGCTGGGCAGCGCCTCGGCCATGGCCGACAACGCCGCCGTGATCAACAACAGCGGCCAACAGTATGACGGCGTCCTGTCGATCAACCAGGCGGCAGGCAACCAGCAACAGATGTCCAACAGCCGCGCCATCGCCCTCGATGGTCAGGCCACCAACGTGAATATCCAGCGGCTCGACGGCAAGGTCGACCCGTCCTTGAATGCCAAGGTGGCGATTCAGGGGGCTTCATTTATCAATGGCAACGGTGTGCTGGGCGTTAACCAGTCGGCCGGTGCCAATAACCAATCGATCAACGCGGTGCGGATCAGCCTCAACCCTGGCCCGCAAAGCATCGATGACAGCGTCCTGTTGCAACAGAACACGACGCAGTTGACCGACTCAGGGCTCACCTCCACCACTGGCAGCCGCCAGGTCGCGACCAGCGACCAGGCCTTCACCGGCAGCCGAGGAGTGATTCAGGTGAACCAGAGTGCCGGGGTGGGGAACCGAGTGGCTAACACCCTGGGCATCACTATCAAGTAACCGCTTGGTAGACGTTAGTTAGACCGTACCAACACTTAACCCAACTAATTAGAAGCAAGGAGAAACACCATGAAACCTCAAATGGCGCTCAAACCAATGGTTTTCGCTCTCGCCGCGCTCATGGCTGCTGCCGCTCAAGCGGGTGGCTGGCATCCAACCCCACAACCTACCGGTACTGTGGCCGCTGTGGTCACTGACGTACAAAAAAGCGAACACAACAAATTCGACGACACCAACACCGATAACAATGCATCAGCCAAAAATTCGATAAATAGCAACAACGGTAATGTCGGGGTCAACGCACAATCAGGTTCCGGCAACCAGGCTGACAACGCCGGCGCCATCTCCAGCGCCAAAGGCGACTTCGCCACCGTGTTTGCCGTAATCGATGTAGACCAAGGCAGCTCGCATAACAACTTCGTCAATAAAGGCACGCAAAACAACGCCTCTCTAGAGGGCTCCATCACCGGCAACTCCGGCAACGTGGGTTACAACGGCCAGGCCGGCCAGGGCAACCAGGGTAAAAACAACCTGGCCATCACCACCGCTGACGGCAAGAACATCGCAGCGGCTTCCAATACCGAGCAGAACTCGCTCAACAACAGCTACCTGAACACGGCCGCCAGCAGCCATGGTTATGGCAAGCCTCAGTACGTGTCCAACAACGCAAGCCTCGAAAACTCGATTAACCGCAACTCCGGCAACATAGGCGCCAACCTGCAATCCGGTGCGGGCAACCAGGGCAGCAACAGCCTGTCGATCGGCCAGGGTTGCAGCGTCTGCGCCAGCGGCGTGCGCTTCTGATTCAACGGGGCCTTGGCGACAAGGCCCTTTTTATTCCAGTGTCCAACAGGTCATTCGATCATGCGTCTCGCGACCCTCACCCTCTTGATGTTGCTCACCGGCACGACGTGGGCAGGCACCATGGCAATTTCCGCCATGCCCGGCGGTGCGGTGATTTTCAAGAAGGTCGAGAGCATCCGTGAGCGCCGGTTCGCCAACCTGGTGGAACAGAAAACCGATTTCAGCTGTGGTGCCGCGGCACTCGCCACCATCCTGCGCCAGGCCTATTGGCTGGACGTCGACGAAGACCACATCATCAAAGGGATGCTGGTCACTGCCGACCAGGACCTGGTGCGTACCCAGGGCTTTTCCATGCTGGACATGAAGCGCTACCTCGAAAGCATCGGTATGCGTGCCCGCGGCTACAAGATCGCCCCCGATACCCTGGTGACGGTAAAGATTCCCGTGGTGGTGCTGCTGGAAATTCGTGGCTACAAGCACTTTGTGGTGCTGCAGCGGGCCGACAAGGACTGGGTGTATATCGGCGACCCTGTGCTGGGGCACAAGCGCTATTCCCGTGACGACTTCGTCAAAGGCTGGAATGGCATTGTGTTTGCCGTGCTGGGCGAAGGTTACGACAAGACCAACGTCTTGCTCGACCCTCCCACACCGCTGACCGCCAAGAACCAGTTGAACGAGTTCCGGCCCGTGGGCGATGCCGAGTTGATGGATTTCGGTTTTATCCAGAGCGACTTCTTCTAGAAGCGCAATAAGGGGCAGGACGCCCCAGGAGCAGCAGATGAACACTTTCCGTTGGCTGACGGTCTTGTGTCTGGCAGCCGCTATGCCCGCCTATGCTTCATCGGCTTTCAAACCGATCGAACTCAAGGATGCAGAGATGGCCGAGTTGCGCGGCCGCTACGTCATGCCGGGGCGGATCATCAGCTTCGGCATTGTCATGAGCAGCACCTGGACCAACGCTGTCGGTGACCGCATTACCGGCGCGGCCAACATGCAAATCGACAAAACCACTGTTACCCCGCAGTTCTATGTGCAAACCACCGGTTCGACGGGTAACGGCAGCCTGCCAAACACCGGCACCGGTAACGTGGTCGGTGGCGCCGGGCTCAGCAGCGGCCAGGGTGTGACCCAAAGTGTGCGCACCGCAGGCGATAGCAACACCGCCTACAACGATGTGGGCATCAACATCGAGAATGGCGTCGCCCCCGCCAGTAACCTGCAAACGGGGCAAGTGCTGGTCGCCGGCGGCACCGTGACCGGTGACAGTGCGGCGGGCCGCGTCAGCGTTTCGGCCAACAATGGCGGCGTGCAGATGGCGATCCAGGCCAACCATAACCAGGGCAATAGCCTGCAACAGATCGGCGGCGGCAACGTGCTGCAGGGTACGGTGCTGACCGGCAACAGCAACCTTGTCAGAAACATTACACAACTCAACGTCGTGATGAACAATACCGGCTTGAACAACGGCGCGTTGAACTGCAATTTGGATCAACTCAAAGGCCTACGCACGCTCGGTTATTGAACTACGCTGACCCTCGACACTTTCGCATTAGAAAAGGACGGCTTATTTCATGCATCGATCGTTATCGCTACGTGCGGTGGTTTGTTTGAGTACGCTCTTGCCCGCATCCGTGCTGTATGCCGCGCCAGACGCCGATATCGAAACCCTGAAAAAGGAACTTCTGGAACTCAAGCAACGCTACGACGTGCAACAAAAAGCCTTGGCCGTGCTGGAGCAACGCGTGCGCCAGGTAGAAGATCAACCGGTAGCGCCCGCCCCCAGACGCCTGGCCAAATCACCTGCCGACTTCAAACAAGGTGCTAACGCTGTCGCCGCCACGGGCACGGGTGCCGCCGCAGCGTCGGGTGGTGCAGGCGGTGGCGGCAGCTCTTACGGCCAATCCCTCAAGGACGACTCGGCCCCTGCGCAAAGTGTGAGCAACCTGTACAACGAGGCCAGCGGCTTTTTCGGCAACGGCAAGTTCAGCGTGGAAACCGGCATCACCTATGCCCGTTACGATGCACGTCAATTGACGCTGAATGGCTTCCTGGCGCTGGACTCGATCTTCCTGGGCAATATCAACCTGGACAGGATCAAGTCCGACAGTTGGACCCTGGACCTTACCGGGCGCTACAACGTAGACAACCGCTGGCAGTTCGATCTGAACGTACCCGTGGTATACCGCGACTCGACCTACCAGTCCGGCGGCGCCGGCAACGATGCCACCGCCACCTCCGAAGGCTCAGTGACTCGCGACCCGACCATCGGCGATGTCAACTTTGGCGTGGCCTACAAGTTCCTCGACGAAACCTCGACTTTGCCGGATGCGGTGGTATCGGTGCGCGTCAAGGCGCCGACGGGCAAGGAGCCTTTTGGCATCAAACTGGTCCAGCAAACGAACAACGACAACCTCTACGTGCCCGAAAGCCTGCCCACGGGCAACGGGGTTTGGTCGGTCACACCGGGCATTTCCCTGGTCAAAACCTTCGACCCGGCCGTGCTGTTCGGTTCGTTGTCATACACCCACAACTTTGAAGACTCCTTCGATGACATCAGCAGTCAAGTCAATCAGAAGGTAGGAGGCAAGGTACGCCTGGGCGACAGCTTCCAGTTTGGTGTCGGTGTGGCGTTCGCCTTGAACGAGAAGATGAGCATGTCGTTCTCGGTTTCCGATCTGGTGCAGCGCAAAAGCAAGCTCAAGCCGGACGGCGGCGACTGGCAATCGGTGGTGTCCAGCGATGCCAACGCCGGTTATTTCAACGTGGGTATGACGATCGCAGCCTCGGATAACCTGACCATCGTGCCGAACCTGGCGATTGGGATGACGGATGACGCACCGGACTTTACGTTCAGCCTGAAATTCCCGTACTACTTCTGATCGAGAGGCGAACGCTTAAAAATGTAGGAGCGAGCTTGCTCGCGAAAAACTCATAGGCGCCGCGTTCATTCAGGAAACACGCGTTATCGTTGGCGTTTTTCGCGAGCAAGCTCGCTCCTACGGAGAGCCTTGGTCCACTATCCGCCCTAGCGAATCTGGTGCTTGTGCAGCAGCCGGTAGAACGTCGGCCGGGAAATCCCCAGCACACGGGCGGCAACACTGAAATTGTCACTGTGCCGGTTGAGCACATCGCACAGCGCCTGGCGTTCGGCTCGGTGCTTGTAATCTTCCAGTGTCGCCATTGGCGGCGAAAGTGCCTGCTGGCCTTGCAGGCCAAGGTCCACGGCTTCGATCTGGCGCCCTTCGGCCAATACCAGGCCACGACGCACACGGTTGGCCAGTTCGCGCACGTTGCCCGGCCACGGGTGTTGCCCCATCGCCACCAGCGCCTCTTCGCTGAAGCTGCGCGGACGTCGGCCGGTTTCCTGACTGTAGAAACGCGAAAAGTGATTGGCCAGCATCGCCACGTCACCATGACGCTCGCGCAATGGGGCCGTGACTACTTGCAGGACATTGAGGCGGTAATACAGGTCCTCGCGAAAGGCGCCCTTCTCCACCGCGGCTTCAAGATCCACATGGGTGGCCGCCAGCACGCGCACATCCACCGAGATGGGTTGGCTGCCGCCGACGCGCTCGATATGTTTTTCCTGAAGAAAGCGCAACAAATTGGCTTGCAGCTCCATAGGCAAATCGCCGATTTCATCCAGAAACAACGTGCCACCGTGGGCTGCCTCGATGCGTCCGACCTTGCGCTGATGCGCACCGGTAAAGGCGCCCTTTTCATGGCCGAACAATTCCGATTGGATCAGATGTTCCGGGATCGCCCCACAGTTAATCGCCACAAACGGCTTGGCGTGGCGCTGGGATTGTCGATGAAGGGTCTTGGCGACCAGCTCTTTGCCCGTGCCGCTGTCGCCACGGATCAGTACCGGCGACTCGGTGGGCGCCAACTTCGACAACAATTTGCGCAGTTCGCGAATCGGGCGGCTATCACCCAACAACTCATGGGGCTCACCTACCGGCACGACACCTTTGCCCCGCAGACGCGCCATGCCAAACGCGCGCCCCATGGTCACCTGGACCCGAGCCACATCGAACGGCAAGGTGTGAAAATCGAAGAACCATTCGCAGACAAAATCTGCGACATTCTGCAAACGCAGTACTTCAGGACTGAGCACGGCGATCCATTCGGTACCGCTGCGGCCAATCAGCTCCTTGACCGCCTCTGGGCGTTCCAGGTGACAGGGCTGCAAACGCAGCAGGCCCACGTCGCAAGAGCGATCCCCCACCGCCTGCAAGGCACAGCTGTCTACTTCCCAGCCTGCCGTGCGCAGCCCAGGCAACAGCCTGTGGCAGTCATCACAGGGGTCGACTACCAGCAAGCGGCGTTGAACAGGTGTATCAACCATGACGATTCCTTGGCGCCAATGTTATTAAAGTTATTTAGAAACAACGATTTGCGGCGCTTGCAGCTAACCCTAGCAAGATCTTGACGCTCGCCTTGTACTATTTCGCTATAAGTGTGGGCAAAAAGCCATGTCGGTGCCGTCGCGAGCGAAAAGTTGCCCGTCACTGAAACTTTCATTCAGCTTTCAAAACAGCCGCTTACATGACGTTAGTCAGGGAAAGTTAAAATTTCTTGCTCTAGCATGTGACCCGCACCCCACCATCGTGCATCAGTACAAGTAACCCACCGCACGGTCAGCCCAACCGCCGGTACTCACTTGAATGGGCATACAGAGAGAAGACCCAAATGAACGCTCCGCTGCGCATCAACGAAGCTCTTTTGATTGCAGACCGTGCCTTCCAACCCTTTCAGTGCGTGGCCTGGCACGATGGCGTTGGCGCTCTCAGCCTGAGCGTCATCGACCGTACCAACACCCGTATCGGCAGCAAACAGCTGTCCTCGACTGCCTATACCGACCCGGCCCAACTTGAAGACTTGTTGTTGCAGGCCCGCGCCGAGCTCGATAAAGAGGGCCACCAGTTACAGTCCTGGGTAATGCCGAAGTAATTCAATGCGGCAACTTCCAGCCCACGCCAAACATCGGCTGGAAGTTGTGCAATAACACTTCAAGTACTTAGCGTCGCGCGAGAATAAACCGCTCGAACGCCTCGGCAGCGCCGTCTTCGACGTTGCTGCCGGTCACCACATTGGCCTGGCGCTTGACGGTTTCTTCGGCCTGGCCCATGGCAATCGACAATCCAGCCACGTGAAACATCGCCGGATCGTTGCCACCGTCGCCAATGGCGGCAGTCTGGTCCAACGGCACGCCAAGGTGCTCGGCCAGGGTTTTCAAGGCTTCGCCTTTGTTAGCCAGCATTGCGGTTACGTCCAGATACACAGGCTGCGAACGCGATACCTGAGCCAAACCTTGCACCTTGGGCTGCAACCGCGCTTCCAGCTCCACCAGCAACTGCGTGTTGTTACTGGCCGCGACAATCTTGTCGACCCGGTCCAGGTAGGGCTCGAAACTCTCCACCACCACCGGCCCATAGCCCAAGCCATCGGCTTCGCGCTGCACCATTGGCCCTGGCGGGTCACGACGCAGCCAATCGCCGTCGGCAAACACCCACACTTCTATGTCCGGCTCGGCAGAAAACAACGCCAGGGTGACCAGAGCTGCTTCTGCCGGCAAATGGTGAGCAACCAGAATGCTGCCATCCGGGTTGACCAAGGTACCGCCATTAAAGCCCGCCACCGGCACATCGATGCCAAAGGTTTCGATCAGGTGCAGCATGGCCTTGGGCGGACGCCCGCTGGCCAGGCTGAACAACACTCCGGCTTCACGCATCGCACGGATCGCGTCGGCGGTACGCTGGCTGAGGCTGTGGTCGGGGTGCAACAGCGTCCCGTCTACATCACTGAGGACAAAGCGGATGGGATGAATCGTTGCGTCACTCATCCGAGGCTATGCCAGGCACGGCCATCACGGGCCAGCAAAGCATCGGCCGCCGCCGGGCCATCTTCACCGGCCTTGTAGGCCTGGATACCGTCGTCTTGCTTCCACGCATCCAGGAACGGCTGCACTGCACGCCAACCGTTCTCGATGTTGTCGGCACGCTGGAACAAGGTCTGGTCGCCGGTCATGCAGTCGTAGATCAGGGTTTCGTAACCCGTCGAGGGCTGCATTTCGAAGAAGTCCTTGTAGTCAAAGCCCAATTCGATATTGGCCATCTCCAGGGTCGGCCCCGGCTTCTTGGCCAAAAGGTCGAACCACATGCCTTCGTTCGGCTGGATCTGGATCTTAAGGTAAGTTGGCTTGAGCTCATCGACTTCGGTATCGCGAAATTGCGCATAAGGCGCCTGCTTGAAGCAGATCACGATCTCGGTGTCACGGATGCTCATGCGCTTGCCGGTACGCAGGTAAAACGGCACACCGACCCAACGCCAGTTATCAATCATCACTTTGAGCGCGACGAACGTCTCAGTGCTGCTGTCCGGCGCGACGTTGGCTTCTTCGCGATAGCCGGGTAATGGCTTGCCGGCGATTTCTCCGGCGGTGTATTGGCCGCGCACGGAGTTGGCCCGCGCATCTTCCAGCGACCAGGGGCGGATGGCACCGACCACTTTGGCCTTCTCACCCCGCACCGCGTCGGCACCAAAGGCTGCCGGCGGTTCCATGGCGACCATCGCCAGCAACTGGAATAGGTGGTTGGGCACCATGTCCCGCAGTGTGCCGGTCTTCTCGAAGAAGTTGCCCCGGGTTTCAACGCCGACGGTTTCAGCGGCAGTGATTTGCACGTGATCGATGTAGTGGTTGTTCCAGAACGCTTCGAACAGCACGTTGGAGAAACGGCTGACCAGGATGTTCTGCACCGTCTCCTTGCCCAGATAATGGTCGATGCGATAGATCTGCTTCTCGCTCATCACCTTGAGCAGGCACGCGTTCAGCGCTTCGGCGGTGGCCAGATCGGAGCCGAACGGCTTTTCGATAACCACGCGCCGAAAACCATCGTCCGTTTCATTCAGCAAGCCGGCACTGCCCAGGCGCTGCACCACTTCACTGAAGAAGCGCGGTGCAGTGGCGAGGTAGAACACCGCGTTGTCGGTGCCGCTATCGGCGATCTTCTGCGCGATATCCGCGTAGGTGCCGTCGTCGAGGAAATCGCCCTCGACGTAGCTGATGCCCTTGGCCAACTGCGCCCACAAGGCGGGGTCCAGGGCATGTTCGGCATTGCCCCGGACTTTGCCGGCGGCTTCGGTGCGAATGAAATCCTCAAGCTTCTTGGCGAAGTCTGCGTCGCTGATGGCGTTGTGATCAACGCCGACAATGCGCAGGCCTTCGCCCAGCAGCCCGTCGCGGCTAAGGTTGTATAGCGCCGGCATGAGCAGGCGCTTGACCAGGTCGCCATGGGCGCCAAACAGAAACAACGTGGTAGGTGGAGCAGGTTCGGCCTTGGGTTTCTTGCCGTTGGCGGTCATTTTTTGGAAGTCTCCACATGGCCGCCAAAGCCGAAGCGCATGGCAGACAGCATTTTGTCGCCGTAGGTGCTTTGCTGGCGGGAGCGGAAACGCGCAAACAGCGAAGTCGACAGCACCGGTACCGGCACCGCTTGCTCCATGGCCGCCTCGATGGTCCAACGGCCTTCGCCGCTGTCGGCCACGGAGCCCGAGTAACCGTCGAGTTTCGGGTCGGTGGCCAGGGCGTCGGCGGTCAGGTCCAGCAGCCAGGACGACACCACGCTGCCACGGCGCCAGACTTCGGCGATGTCGCCAACGTTGAGGTCAAAGCGCTGGTCTTGCGGCAGGTTTTCCGAGTTCTTGGTCTTGAGGATGTCAAAACCTTCGGCAAACGCCTGCATCATCCCGTACTCGATGCCGTTGTGGATCATCTTGACGAAGTGCCCCGAACCCGCTGGGCCGGCGTGAATGTAGCCCTGCTCGGCACGTGGGTCGGCAGAAGCCGAACGGTCCTTGGTGCGCGGGATATTGCCAAGGCCAGGGGCCAGGCTTTTGAAGATCGGGTCGAGGCGATTCACGGTCTCGGTGTCGCCACCGATCATCATGCAATAGCCACGCTCCAGGCCCCAGACGCCGCCCGAGGTGCCCACGTCCACATAGTGCAGGCCCTTTTCAGCCAGGGCCTTGCCGCGACGCACGTCGTCCTTGTAGTTGGTGTTGCCGCCGTCGATGATCACATCGCCGTCTTCCAGCAGTTCGCTCAGTGCGTTGATGGTGTCTTCGGTGGGCGCGCCCGCCGGCAACATTACCCAGACAGCACGGGGCTTTTGCAAGCCGGCCACCAGCGCTTTCAAGTCGGCAACGCCGGTGGCGCCCTCCTCGCTCAAGGCTTTGACGAAGGCTTCGTTACGGTCGTATACAACGGTGGTATGCCCATTGAGCATCAGGCGCCGCGCAATGTTACCGCCCATGCGGCCTAGTCCGATAATCCCCAGTTGCATGTGCTGATGCTCCTAACTACTAAAAAATGTGTGACATAGTTTATAGCGCAATGAGGCTAATGAGGGTTAGTCCAGAGCAGATCCGTGTAGTTTCATGACAAAAAAGTTGCCATCGTTTCACCATCACCGCCCGAAAAGTCACACGACCGCCAAAAATAAAAAAGTTCCCTTGCTGCAAAAAAGAATTCAAACTTGCTTCCGACTGTTGTCCAAACCCTGTTTGGGCAACGCGATCTACCGGCTATTTGCGAGGTAAGCAATGAGCACAGCACAGATGACCCGCCCGCCACAGACTCTCTACGTCAGCATCCGCCGCGATGAATTGCGCCAGTTGAAGGACGAGCGCGATCAGTTGCAACAGGAAGTCCTGCGTCTGCGTTCACACCTCCAGGCCCAACTCGAGCTGCCATCCCAGGCCAAGCCGGCGCTCTGCTGACTGCGTCTGGTCAGTTTGTAAGGCAACACCTACAGAAAACTCACAAAGTTTTCACACGCTTATCCCGATACTCCCGCCCGCGATGCCGCTCACGTTCTGAGCGGCCCGATGTCGCGCGACTCTGCGCGACGATCATTGACTGATGGGGCGCTGGATGGCGATGTTCAAACGCAGCACGACGACTGCGAAAGGCTTTGATTGGGCCGGCCTTGGTTGGCTATTCCTGTTTTTCTGGTACTTCTCCGGTATTACCCAACTGCTTATCCAACTGACCGGCACTTCCGGGTTCAGTGGTTTCCGCCAGGCATTCTTCATGAGTGCGCTGTGGCTGGCGCCGATGTTGCTGTTCCCGCGCAAGACACGGCTGCTAGCCGCCTTGATCGGCGTGGTGTTGTGGGCCTGTTCCATGGCCAGCCTGGGTTACTTCTTCATTTATCAGCAAGAGTTCTCCCAGAGCGTGATTTTCATCATGTTCGAGTCGAACATCTCTGAAGCAGGCGAATACGCAACCCAATATTTTGCCTGGTGGATCGTGCTGGCGTTCATTGCCCACACCGCCTTCGCCATCTTCCTCTGGACGCGCCTGCGCCCGGTGTACCTGCCGCGCGGCCAGTCGATTGTGGCGGCCATCGCCATTGTTCTGGCCGTGGTGGGCTACCCGCTGGTCAAGCAGATCGCTACCAGCGAAACCATGGAGTCGGCCATCGATCGCTTCGAAACTCGTATCGAGCCTGCCGTGCCTTGGCAGATGATCGTCGCCTATCGCCGCTACACCGAACAGCTGGACAATATGCAGGGCATGCTCAACAGCGCCAGCCAGATCCCGCCGTTGAAGAACCTCAAGGACAGCATGGCCGGCCAGCCGTCCACGCTGGTGCTGGTGATCGGCGAGTCCACCAACCGCCAGCGCATGAGCCTGTACGGTTATCCGCGCAACACCACGCCGGAACTGGACAAGCTGCGCGACCAACTGGCCGTGTTCGATAACGTCATCACCCCGCGCCCCTACACCATTGAAGCGCTGCAACAGGTGCTGACCTTCGCCGACGAAGAGAACCCCGATCTGTACCTCAAGACGCCGTCGATTGTCAGCGTGATGAAACAGGCCGGGTACAAGACCTTCTGGATCACCAACCAGCAGACCATGACCAAGCGCAACACCATGCTCACGACCTTTTCCGAACAGGCCGACGAGCAGGTGTACCTGAACAACAACCGCAACCAGAACGCCCGCCAGTACGACGGTGATGTGCTTGCGCCGTTTTCCAAGGCCCTGGCCGACACCGCCGAGCGCAAGTTCATCGTGGTGCACCTGCTGGGCACTCACATGAGCTACCAGTACCGTTACCCGCCGACGTTCGACAAGTTCACCGACCGTCAAGGCGTGCCGGCCGGTGTCAGCGACGCACAGTTGCCCACTTACAACAGCTATGACAACGCGGTGCTGTACAACGACTTCGTGGTCTCCAGCCTGATCAAGGACTACGCCAAGACCGATCCCAACGGCTTTTTGCTGTACCTCTCGGACCACGGCGAAGACGTGTTCGACTCCGCCGGCCACGACACCCTGGGTCGGAACGAAGGCAAGCCGACTGCGCCGATGTACACCATCCCGTTCATGGCCTACGCCTCACCGAAATGGCGCGAAAGCCACGACTGGAGCTTCGCCGGCGACCTGCAACGGCCTTACAGCAGTTCGCAGTTGATCCACACTTGGGCCGACATGGCAGGCTTGAGTTTTGATGAACTGGACCCCAGCAAGAGCCTGGTCAGCGACAGTTTCAAGCCTCGCCCCCTGCTGATCGGCAACCCTTACGACACCAAGCAGAAGGCGCTGATCGACTTCAGCCTGATCAAGCCGAAGAAGGCCGACGGCGCCGAAGTGGTGGCCAAGTAATCAGGTGCTTCGCAACACAAAGATAACAATCATTCTCGTTAAAACCTAAAGTTCACCAACTCCTTTCGTCTTTGAATCATGCCCTCCCACCCCCGGGAGGGCTTGAAGATGACAAGGAGTCTGCCGCTATGTTCGCGCCTTTTACCCGATCCATCACCGTTACCTTCGGGCTCTTCAGCCTTGTGCTGAGCCCGAATCTACTGGCTGAAACCGTCCCCGAAAAAGCCTCCATCAAAGCTCTGGAACTGGGCGCGACCACTATCAGCGCAGACAGCCTGGGTGCCACCACCGAGCACACAGGTGCCTACACCACCGGCTCAATGAGTACCGCCACTCGCCTGAACCTCTCTGTCAAAGAGACCCCGCAATCGATCTCGGTGATCACACGCCAGCAGATGGATGACTTCAACCTCAATACCTTGACCGAAGTGCTGCGCCAGACCACCGGCATCAACGTTCAGCATAACGACTCGGACCGTGTCTATTACTCCTCCCGCGGCTACGGCATCAACAACTTCCAGGTTGATGGAATGCTCAACACATTCGGCTACATGAAGTCCGATGCCGACACCATCATCTACGACCGTATCGAAGTGGTACGCGGCGCCACGGGCCTGACCACTGGCGCGGGGGACCCATCGGCGACCGTCAACATGGTGCGCAAGCGCCCTACCGCCCAATGGCAGGCACAGACGGGCGTGAGTGGTGCCAGCCATGACAACTACTACAGCTACATCGATGTGGGCGGTCCGCTGGCGTTCGACGGTAAGTTGCGCGGACGCAGCGTACTGGCCTACCGTGACAGCCGATCCTTTCGCGATAACTATGGGCTGCAGCGTGCAGTCGGCTACGGCATTCTCGAAGGCGACCTTTCAGACGATACAGCGCTGGCGGTAGGTTTTGATTACCAGGACAAGCAGGTACAGGGCACCTCCTGGGGCACGGTTCCCTACTGGAACAGCCAGGGCGACAAGGCCAGGCTACCTCGCTCTACCAATATGGCGGCGCACTGGAGCTCCTGGCCGCTGACTGACAAGACCACCTTCGCCACCCTTGACCATCGGCTCGGCGGCGACTGGCACGTGAAGGCCGCCTATACCCATCGCCAGAGTGACACCGATGGCAAGGTTTACTACGGCGGCGCCGGTTTTCCCAACGCAGACCGCAGCGGCATGACGGCCTGGGCCAGCCATATGCGCGGTACGTCGCGAATGGAAGCCATCGACGTCAACCTGGCCGGCAGCTACACCTTGCTGGGCCGCGAACACGCATTGATGATGGGCTATGGCGAGGCCGCCCAACGGGATGTATCGCCCTTCATGCGCAGCGACCTGCCTGCCAGCTACTACCCCATAGAGGATTGGAAGTACATGGGCGGCATCGGCAAGTTCGCCGACACGGTCACTGACCTCAAGGGTGAACACAGCAAGAAACAGCAGAAAGCCGGCTACCTCGCTACTCGCCTGAGCCTTACGGAACGCTTGCACGCGGTGCTGGGCAGCCGCTACGGCAGTTGGGAGCTGGAAAACGCCACGCCCGAATACAACGACAATGATCAACTGACGGCTGCCGGCAAAACACACCAGACCCACAACGACATGTGGACGCCCTACGCAGGGTTGCTCTATGACATCACCCCGCAGTACACCGTCTACGCGAGCTACACCGATATCTTCAAGCCGCAAGACAGGCGTGACGTCAACAAGAAATACCTGGAACCGGTGGTAGGCAGCAATTATGAGGTGGGGCTCAAGGGTAGCCTACTCAATGAACGCCTGAACCTGGCGGCCGCTTATTTCTGGAGCACCCAGGACAACGTTGCAGAGCGCGATGACTCGGTCCCTCCCAACCCCGTCACTGGCGAGGAGTACTACAAGTCTGGCGGCAAGGGTAACAAGGTCAACGGCTTCGAATTGGAAGCCGCTGGCGAAATACGGCCGGACTGGAACCTGACCGCCGGTTACACCTACACACACTCGCTCAATGGTTCAGACAAACGCACCAATACCGGCCAGCCCTTAAATCTGTTGAAGGTCTCCAGCGCCTATCGCCTGCCGGGTGCATGGCGCAACCTCACCGTTGGTGGCGCAGTGAACTGGCAAAGCGAAATCCACGATTTCGGCAACCGGCCCACAGGAGCACGCAATAGCGAAGGTCGGCCGATAACCACTCGGGCGAAGATCACACAGCAGGGTTACACCGTGGTCAACCTGATGTCACGCTACCAGTTCGACCAACAGGTTAGCGCCTCGGTTAACGTTAACAATCTATTTGATAAAAAATATTACGAACGTGTCGGATTCTATAATGGCGTGTACTGGGGTGACCCGCGATCTATCACGCTTGCATTGGACTGGAAACTTTAGCCCCCCAGCGAAGTTAACAAAACTGTTAACTTCGCAGTGCCTACCCGTTAATTCCCACTTAACAAGATAGCGCCATAGTCGCTCCATGATTCTGATCAAGGACCGGCCAGACACTGATCACTCTTAATGGGAATACCGCGATGAAACTCTCGACGTTGATGCTTGCCAGCCTGATGACACTGACCTCCGCCGCTGCCTTTGCAGAGGGCGGTTCAGAGCGTTCGAAGGAGTTCTACGATAACTTCAGCTTCATTCAACAGCAAACCCACGGCGAGGCAGAGCAACGAACGGCCTCTGCCGACGGAAAGACGTTGAAGGTCGACACGGCAAGCCAGGAACAACCGAACAGTTGATTTAATGCTTAGTTAATCCGTAACACCCTGTGCCATCCCGCTCCGTTGGCAAAGGTTTATTGGGCGCCATTGAATGGCGCCTTTTTTTGCCAACTATTTATTACAAGAGTTTGCTCCAGAACAACATACGGCCATGCTTCGGATCAAATACCGAATCATCGAAACCAAACTTGCGGTACGCCGATTGCGCCACAGCATTACCCTCCAACACTTCCAGAGTGATCTTGCAGCAGCCGCGCTGACGGGCGATTTCCTCGACTTTGTGCAGCATTTTCTGGCTCAAGCCCAAACCACGAAACCGATCCATCACCGCCACATCGTGGACGTTGACCAGCGGGCGGCAAGCAAACGTCGAGAAACCCTCGAAACAATTGACCAACCCAGCCGGTTCGCCACCAACGAACGCCAACACGCTGAACGCGTGGGGGCGCTTGGCCAGTTCGGCCGGCAGTTGCTGCAACAGATCGGCTGACAAGGCGTGGCCACCGCCCATCGGGTCTTGCGCATAATGGTTGAGCAGCAAGCCGATGGCGTTGGCGTGCACCTCGTTGGTATAGCTGGCTTGCAGCACCAGAATGTCTGGGGTGTCCATTTCCTTCCTCGATAACGACAACCAGGGATTCGTTCCCCTTTGAGAGCCTCGATTGTAAGCGTGGAGTCGGCAGTAGATGAAGGAGATTAACTACAAATATCTGACGGAAATTGCGAAGCTTGCTTGCGTCTAATCGCGCCAAAAGCCCTGAAGTGGCGATTTTTCCTAGACCGCAAAGCGCTGTAGTTGCATCTCCTGCAAGCGGCTCAGGGTGCGACGGAAAGGAAACGCCAGGTAGCCTTCGGTGTACAGGCATTCCAGGGGCACCCGGGCTTCGATATAAAGTGGCACCTTGCGGTCGTAGCATTCGTCCACCAGCGCGATAAAGCGCCGCACGCTGTCATCATGCACCGACAGCTGCGGCAATTGGCGGTCTCCGGCCATCACACGCTCGGCAGCGTCCTCGGTGCCACGGGCAATCCGCCCCGGGCGCTGTTGGGCGCTGAGGTTTGGAACCTCGCCCAACAGGATGGCCCGGAAGCGATCGCACAGCAGCATGAAGTCCATCGCGGACAGGGGCTGCTCGCACAGATCGGCATAACGGCACCAGAGCACCGCGTCACTGGCCTGCACTGCCACAATGGAGCGGTAACCCACGCTTACCGCGCCGCTGCTCACGCCTTGGCCTTGGCTTAATTGCTTGAACACGCAAGCCAGTGCATTGGGTTGATCCACCCAATAGCGTTGCTTACCCACACCCGGATGCAGGCGATGATCTTCACCACCGTCCACCGCTACCACTTGCATATGGCGCTGGAGCGCGTGGATGCCCGGCAGAAAACGCTCGCGATTGAAGCCATCGGCATACAGCTGATCAGGCGGCTGGTTAGAGGTGCATACCATCACCATGCCCTGCTCGAACATCACCTGGAACAACCGCCCGAGGATGATCGCGTCGCCGATGTCATTGACAAACAGTTCATCGAAGCACAACACGCGCACGTCCCGGCTCAGTTCCTGAGCCAATGCTCGCAAAGGATCCTGAGTTCCGGTGAGCTGGAACAGGCGCTGATGCACCCACGCCATGAAGTGATGAAAATGCTGGCGCCGTGAAGGTACTGGCAGGCTGTGATGGAATTGATCCATCAGCCAGGTCTTCCCACGTCCCACCGGCCCCCACAGGTAAACCCCGGCAATTGGCGAGCGCCCCTGATGCAAAGCCTCGTGGCACGCTTGCAAGGCCTGCACCGCCTGAAGCTGGGCGTCGTCAGGGACGAAGCCTTGCTGGGCGATGGCATACTGATAGGCAATGAGGGGCGAGTCGAAGGTCATGCCGAATGCTCTGCGAACTGATATGGGAAGGGGCTTACCAGGCAGTTAAGGCTCTGTAGGAGCGAGCTTGCTCGCGAAGAATTCACAGGCGCCGCGTTCATTCAGGAAGCACGCTTTATCGTTGACGTTTTTCGCGAGCAAGCTCGCTCCTACAGAGGGCAATGTACGCTTAGCTGATTGGCATTAGGGCTCGCCCCCGATGAACACAGGTATCTACACAACTTCGTAGCAGCCGACCGTAACCACGATGCGAGCGAGCCGCTCTTGATCTGCTCTTGATCCGAGGCGCCCCGTCAAACCACGCGGCCCGTAATCCATGGCGGATTACGGGCACACCGAGCCTAAGCGAGGTGCCACATCAGATAGAAAGCCTTACGCCAGGCTCTTGCTGACCACTTCATAAACATCGCTGGACAGCTCACCACACGCCCGAATGCGCTCCAGCTGCGCCTTCATCAGTGCCTGACGCGCGCTGTCATACTTGCGCCAGCGCGTCAGCGGCGCCAATTGACGCGAAGCGATTTGCGGATTCAAGGTGTTGAGCTCGATCACCAAATCAGCCAGGAAGCGATAACCCGAGCCATCCGCCGCATGGAAGTTGACCAGGTTCTGGCCCGCAAATGCACCGATCAACGCGCGCACCTTGTTCGGGTTCTTGATGGTGAATGCCGGGTGTTGCATCAGCGCCTTGACCCGCGCCAGCCCGCCCGGCAACGTGCTGCCGGCCTGGACACTGAACCACTGGTCCATGACCAACGGGTTGTCCTTGAAGTTCTCGGCAAACACCGCCAGCGCCTGGGCTTTTTCCGCTTCGAACGGCGAGTTCACCAGCACTGCCAGGGCCGTCAGGCGTTCGGTCATGTTATCGCTGGTGTCGAACTGATCCAGGGTAGCCGCCAGCACTTCTGGCTTGCCGCTGAGCATCAGGTACGACAACGCAATGTTCTGCAGGGCGCGGCGGGCAAAGTGCTCGGCCTCTGCCACGTACGGCGTTTGCTTGGACAGCTCACGGTTGGCCTGGTAGCGCAGCCACAAGCCTTCGAACAGGTTTTCGGCCAGCTGCTTGCGAGCATATTCACGGGCCGCGTGGATGGCATCCACATCCGCCACTTCGCTGATTTCCGTCAGGTAGGCTTCACTTGGCAGCGAGAGCATTTCCGCGACCATGGCCTGGTCGAGGCTTTCGTCGCTCAATACCGTGCGCAACGCGTCGATCAGGCGCTGATCCAGCTTCAGCGGTTGGCCTGCCTGATACTGACCGATCAGTTCCTGCAACACCTGCACCGACAACTGCTGGCCGGCATCCCAGCGATTGAAGCCGTCGCTGTCGTGCTGCATCAGGAACATCAGTTGATCACGGGTGTACGCGAAACTGAGTTTCACCGGCGCCGAGAATCCACGCAGCAGCGAAGGCAATGGTTTTTCAGCGACATCGACGAAGGTGAACGTCTGCTCGGCTTCAGTCACCGAGATCACTCGTGAGGTGCCCACAGCAGTAGCCTCACCGGCCAGGCGCAACGCGATAGCGGCGCCCTTCCCGTCCAGCAAGCCCAGCGACACCGGAATCACGAACGGCAGTTTTTCGACCTTGTCCGGCGTTGGCGGGCAGCTCTGACGGAAAGTCAGGCTGTAGGTCCCGGCCGCTGCATCGTAGGACTCGCTCACCGCCAGGCGCGGCGTACCCGCCTGGCTGTACCAACGCTTGAATTGGCTGAGGTCGGCGCCATTGGCGTCTTCCATGGCCTTGATGAAGTCGTCGCAGGTCACGGCCTGGCCGTCATGGCGTTCAAAGTACAGGTCGCTGCCTTTGCGGAAGCCTTCGGCACCGAGCAAGGTGTGGATCATGCCGACTACTTCCGAACCCTTTTCGTACACGGTCAGGGTGTAGAAGTTGGAGATCTCGATAAAGCTGTCCGGGCGCACTGCGTGGGCCATAGGGCCAGCGTCTTCGGCGAACTGATGCGTACGCAGGTACGCCACGTCCTGAATGCGCTTGACCGTGGCCGAGTTCATGTCGGCGGAGAAGCCCGAGTCACGGAACACGGTGAAGCCTTCCTTGAGCGACAGCTGAAACCAGTCGCGGCAGGTCACGCGGTTGCCCGACCAGTTGTGGAAGTATTCGTGGGCGACGATGGCTTCGACGCGCTGGTGGGCGGCATCGGTAGCGGTTTCGGCGCGGGCCAGCACGGCGCTGGAGTTGAAGATATTAAGGCCCTTGTTCTCCATGGCCCCCATGTTGAAGTCGTTGACCGCCACGATCATGAAAATGTCGAGGTCGTACTCGCGGCCGTAGGTTTCTTCGTCCCAGCGCATGGATTTCTTCAGGCTGGTCATGGCGTGCTGGCACTTGTCGATGTTTTCCGGCTCGACGTAGATGCGCAACGCGACTTCGCGATTGGTCATGGTGGTGAAGCTGTCTTCGACGCACCACAGGTCACCGGCCACCAGCGCAAACAGGTATGCAGGTTTCTTGAACGGGTCTTCCCAGGTCGCCCAGTGCCGGCCGTCTTCGCCAGGGCCGCTGGCAATCGGGTTGCCGTTGGACAGCAGCACCGGGTAGCTGTGCTGCTCGGCGATCACCGTGGTGGTGAACACGCTCATCACATCCGGGCGGTCGAGGTAGTAAGTGATCTTGCGAAAGCCCTCGGCCTCGCACTGGGTGCAGAACATGCCGCTGGATTTGTACAAACCTTCCAGGGCAGTGTTGGTTTCCGGGTGGATCTTGACGGTGGTGTCGAGGGTGAAGGTCTCACTCTTTGGCTGCACGGTCAGGTGGCTGTCGGTCAACTGGTAGTCAGCGTCCGTCAACGGCTGGTCGGCCAGGTTGACACTCAACAGCTCAAGTTGCTGGCCATCGAGCACCAATGGCGGCAAACCGGCGCCGCGCTCGGGGTTGCGGCGCATCACCAGCTGCGCGTGGACCAGGCTGTGGTCCTCGAACAACTCGAAGGTCAGGTGCGTCTCGTCGATCAGGTAGTCCGGCGCCTGATAGTCCTTAAGGTAAATCATCTTCGGTTGTTCGGTGCGCATGCTTGGGATCCTTCTACTGATGCACGGCGAGCTGGTAGGCCGTGTATTTACGAATGTTGATAACGCCGGTATCGAAGATCAGGTATTGGCCCTTGATCCCCAGCAGCGTGCCTTCGGCAATCGGATTCTTGTCCAGGTTGAAGCTGACGATCTTGGTCGGATACTGCTCGACCGGGTAGCGGATTTCAATCGGCTCGATGTCGGCAATGGTTTGGATGGCTTGCAGGCCAAAGCGTTCCTGCAAACCCAGCAAGCCCTCGGCGCAGGAGGCGAACAGTTCATCGCGCACCTGCTTGAGGTCCACCGCTTGCGCATCGCCCTTGAGCAAGGCGCGCCAGTTGGTCTTGTCGGCCACCTGGCTGCGGAACAGGTCTTCGACGAAGCCGGACTGCTGGCGCGTCGAGACCCGCATGATCGGCAATGCCTGGCTGGCGCCCTGGTCCAGCCAACGGGTGGGCAGCTGGGTAGCGCGAGTAATGCCGACCTTGATCCCCGACGAGTTGGCCAGGTACACCACATGGTCGGTCATGCAGAATTTTTCGCCCCAGCCTGGATCACGGCAGGTACCGGCATCGTAATGGCAACGCTCGGGGCTCATGATGCACAAGTCGCACTGGGCCAGCTTGGTCATGCACGGGTAGCAATACCCCTGGCTGAAGCTGGTCTTGGTCTTGCGCCCGCAATGGCTGCAATGAATAGCGCCCAGGTACTCCAGGCGCACATGGGTGCCGATCATCGGATTGACCGGCACCTCGACATCGCCCAGGCGAAAGGCGTATTGAACGGTCGGCTCACCGAGTTGCGCCGACATTTTGCTGACTGCACCGCGACCAATTTCAATCAATGGATCGCATCCGACTTGAACAGGATATTCGGTACTGGCGCGGATTTGGACGCGCACTCCTGCGGGCCCATATAGCCGGTACGCTGCTCCTCGGGCAGGTTCTGGATCTCCCAGGCGATCATCGCTTGCAGGGACAATTCGCGCTGCTCGGCGGTGAGCTTGCGACCATCGGACCATTTGCCGATTTCCACGGCGAGCTTGAGGCTCTCGTAGATATCCGGAGTGATGTTTTCGATCATTTCAGCAAAAGAGGACATTCGGCTCTTCCTTATCAAATAGACGATTTGCGACGGTTGTACAGCCCGCCGAGCAAACCGGTGAGGCAACCGATAACCAGGCCGCCGACATGGGCTGCGTTGGCGATTTGGCCGAAGCCGATCATCGAGACCAGCCCCGAAAGGCACAGCAGCAGCCACACCAGCATCATCACCAGCACCCCACGGGGCAGGCGATAGGCCGGGTTGGGCGACAACAGTTGAAAGATCCAGCAATGCCCGAGCAGGCCATACAGCACACCGGACAAGCCGCCAAACAGGCCGGGGCCGCCATAAGCGTATTGCGCGTAGTTGGAGACCAGGCTGAACAACAGGGTCAGGCCCAGCAGGTTGATGCCGCCTTGGCGCGCTTCAATGCGCCGCCCCAGCTCCCAGTACCACATGCCGTTCATGGCCAGATGCAGGATGCCAAAGTGGATCAGCATCGGCGTCACCAGACGCCACCACTGCCCTGAAGCGAGCGTGTCGGCCAGCGGCGTGAACTGGATGTACTCGCCCAGCACCCGGAACGGCAAGAACGTCAGCCAGGCCATGGTTTGCAGGTTTTCGCCGAGCAACGTCACGGCAGCGACGATGAGGCTGGCCAGCAATACCAGCGCGGTGACCGGGCTATGGCGCACTTGCTGGACAAAGCCTGGCCGAGCAACCGGTGCCTGTTCGGGAATATCCAGTTGCTGGTCCGGGTCACCGGCGGGGAAGCGCTGATACAACACACGCACGTCGTCACTGATGGTCTCGGGCACCCACAGCACTTGTTCACCGGCCTCTTCACTGACGCGATGGGGCACTTGCATGCGTTGCAGCAATTTGACGAAACCACCCAGGTCAACGCTCAGGGGCAAGCGCAATACAGCTACGGTACTCATGGAATGGCCTCTGGTCGCTCAACGTCGACCCATACGAATTTACGCGGATCCAGTTGGGTTTCCTGGTCCAGTCGATACGCCACCAGCTTGCCGTACAACACTGCGCTGTAATCCAGGCAGGCCAGGTTCGGGCGGATCGGTACCGGTTTACCACTGCGCCAGTAGTGGCCGACAAACAACAGCGGCTCGTCGACGCCGTAGCGCAGCAGGGAATTCTTCTCAGTGGACGATAACGGCGTACGCGCCACCGGCTCCGGCAAGGCGTCGGGCTGGAACACGATGTCACCGTAAGTCTTGGGGTCATCTTCCCAGAACTTGGTGCGGAAGAATGACCGCGTCAGGCCGTCGCCACCGGTCAGGGTGAGGCCGTCGGGCAAGCGCATATCGGTACCGCGCAACAGCCGATCAAAGGCATTGCAGGCGAAACTGCCCGGTACGGCGGCGGCTTGCAGAAAGTGTTGGTCAATGCAGCCATCCGGGAAGGTGGCGCGCAACGGCTGGATAAAGCCTTCATCCCAGCACGCGTGCACCACGCGAAAACGCCCGGCGTCGACAAACAGCGGCATGTCATAGAACCAGCCGAGGAAGTCGTGCCAATCGTTCGGGTGGTGCTCGAACTGGGTCAGGGTCTCGTGGATCAACCGCGCATGACGTGGGTTGTGCTCGCGCACAAACTGCCTGCCGCTGCCGGGGGGTGCCGGTGTGGTCCAGCCCAGCGCATTGAACTCATGGTTGCCCATGATGCACAGCGCCTGCCCGGCCACGGTCATGTCGTGGACGATATGCAGCGCCTCACGGATGCGTGGGCCACGGTCGATGATATCGCCCAGGAACACCGCCATGCGCGACGGATGGCGCCAGGTGCCGCCCTGCTTGTGGTAACCCAATTGGTCGAGCAAGTGCTCAAGGGTATGAGCGCAACCGTGCACGTCACCAATCAGGTCGTAGCTACGCGCGGGATCGAGCATCAGTCGCCTCCACCCCCCAAGCGGCTGCCCCAGCCCAACTTGGTACGGCACACTTCGTAGTAGTTGTGATCCAGCGGGTGGATCAAGCGCAACTTCTGTGCCTTCTTGCTCACGGTGATGGTGTCACCGGGGGCGCAGGTGAAATGGTTCTGCCCGTCGCAGGAGACTTGCGGGTAGATTTGCATGTCTTTGGACACCACGATTTTCAGCTCACTGTTGCCATCGACCACAATCGGCCGACTGGACAACATATGGGGATACATCGGCACGATCACAATGGCATCAAGCTTGGGATGCATGATCGGGCCGCCGGCCGACAGCGCGTAGGCGGTAGAACCGGTGGGCGTGGCGACGATCAGGCCGTCAGCCTTCTGGCTGCACACGAACTGGCCGTCGATATACAGTTCGAACTCAATCATCCGCGTGGATTTGCCCGGGTGCAGCACCACATCGTTGAGGGCATCGCCCTGGCCGATCGCCTCGCCGTGGCGGCGCACTTCGGCCTGCAACAGGAAGCGGTTCTCCACCAGGTAATGGCCGTCGAGCACCTTGGCCACTTCGACTTCCAGCTCATCGGGGCGGATATCCGTCAGAAAGCCCAGGCTGCCACGGTTGATGCCCAGCACCGGCACGTTATGCCGAGCCAGCGCCCGGGCGGCGCCGAGCAGGCTGCCATCGCCGCCGACCACGATGACCATATCGCACACCTCGCCGAGCATCTTGCGCGACGAGGTCTGCAGGCCATGGCCCGGGAGGATTTCGGCGATGGTGTCTTCGAGGATCACATGCAGGTGGCGCTCGAGCAGAAACTTCTTCAGCCGGCGGACGGTGTCCAACACCTGGGTACTGCCCAGGCGACCGATAATGCCGATATTGCGAAATTGCTCCATGGGGCTCCTGCGGGATTTGGGGTGCGGCAAAAAAGAACGATTATGGGCGAAAGGCCGCCTCAGGCAAAATCCTTTGTCGCCGCGGGGCCTTGATGACAATGGTTCTCAGACACCTTCAACCGGCTGAAAAGGCTATGCTCGGACCATGACTGTGTTCTCCGACTTGCACAACTTGCCCCGCCAATTGCGCCACCCCGAGGTGCGCGACCTGGCGTGGGTGATCCTTGCCCCGCCGATGCTGGCGCAAACGCCGTGGCCGCAACGCCACCCGCTGGCCGGCAGTGACTGGGTGCAAGCGCCGCACCGGCTTGAGCAGTGGCTGCGCGGGCTTGATCAAGACAGCAGCGCCTTGCAGCAATGGCTGAGCCTGGCGCGCACACGGCGCCTGGGCCTTTATTACGAGCGCCTGTGGCAGTTTGCCGTGCAGCACGCGCCGGGTGTGGAATTGCTGGCCGCCAACCTGCCGATCCGCCGCGCCGGGCATACCCTGGGCGAACTGGACATGCTGCTGCGCGACCGCGATGGCGTGCACCACCTGGAACTGGCGATCAAACTCTATCTTGGCCCACAGAACGGCAATGGCCAGGACGCCGCGCAATGGCTGGGGCCTGGCTGTCATGACCGGCTGGATCGCAAGCTGGCGCATCTGGCCGAGCATCAGCTGCCGATTTCTGCACGGGCCGAGAGCCGCGACGCCCTGGCGGCGCTGGATATCCAGGCGTTCGATGCGCATTTGTGGCTGGGCGGGTATCTGCTCTATCCCTGGCCGGGCACGGCGCAAGCCCCGCTCGGCGTCCACCCGCAGCATCTGCGTGGATGCTGGTTGCATCAGCGCGACTGGCCGGACTTTGTCAGCACCCGCCCAGAGGGCCGCTGGCAACCCCTGCCCCGCCACTCCTGGTTGGCACCTGCGCATTACACGGCCGATGAAGTGTGGAGTGAGGTGCAGATGCAAGGTTGGCTGGCAGACCTGGACCCACTGGCCCCAGCGCAGTTGCTGGTGCGCATGGTGCCGAACGGTGAGGAGTGGGAAGAAGCGGAGCGGTTGTTTCTGGTGGCGGATCTTTGGCCGAATGTGCCGGGGACAGGCTGATAGGTGTGGGGGGGGTTGAGGGCCTCATCGCAGGCAAGCCAGCTCCCACAGTTTGACCGCGCCGCCGATTCCATGTGGGAGCTGGCTTGCCTGCGATGGCGATAGCCCAGGTGCTACAGCTTATCGATGTGCTGATACTCCAACTGCAACCCCACCGCCAATTCCTCAGCCCGCCCCAACCTGATCGGCCCACGCTCGATGTCAATCAACATGCCTGGGCACTCCAATCGCGGCAGCGCGCCCATCGCCTTTAGCCGCCCATCGGTCACCACCAGTAACTTCTGTTGCTCGGCGGGATAGCGCTTGCGTCGCGCCGCCAACCAATGCCCCGCCTCGGTCAGCGCAGCCAGCAACGGCGTCCCGCCGCCCGCTCCCAAATGCTCCAACCAATCGGACAAGCCTTTCGCCGCCTTCAAACCTTGCACCTGCCACTTCGGCGATGCCCCGCTGGCCGTCAACAACGCCATGCGCGCCCGTTGGCGATAAGCATCGTCAAACAACTGGGCCAACAAACCCTTGGCATCGGTCAACGCCCGATGGCGCCGGGTGGACGCCGAGGCATCGACGATTACCAACCACAGTTCAGGCGCCGAACGGCTACGCAGGTGGAACAGCAGGTCATCACGGCATTGCGGCCGTCCAACGAGCAACGTACCCGGCCAATTGATCCTGCCTTTCTGTGCGCTGCGTGCACTGCCCTGCCTGCCGTTATCCAGTCGCCCCACCTGGGGCCGGGCATCCGTCCCCGCGTCAGGTCGGGGGCGGATGCCTAGGGCTTTTTTGGCCAGGTCGGCACATCGCGACGGGCGCCCGTGGGCAAGGCCGGTGCGGGCATATCACCCCATTGGCCTTGGCCGGGTGAGCTTTCAGACGGTTTCGACGACTGCCCTTGATTCGGCGGTGCGGCCGGGGGCGTTTGCTGCTGACGCCGATGGCGCAAGGCAAACTCGGCCACCGCTTCAATATCTTCCTCGGCAATGGCCGACGCACCACGCCAGGCCGCATGGGCGCGGGCGCCTCGCAGCCAGACCAGGTCGGCGCGCATACCGTCCACGCCTGCCTCAAAGCAGCGTTCGGTAATCTGCGCCAACGCGTGATCGTCCAGGTCGATGCTGTCGAGTCGCGCCCGCGCCTGCGTGCAGCGTTCGCGCAACTCGGCTTGCGGCGCGGCCCACTGCGCGCAGAAAGCCGCCGGGTCACTGTCGAAATCCAGGCGACGCCGGATGATCTGCCCGCGCTCGGCGGGCAGAGTCTGCCCGCTCAGCGCCACATTGAAACCAAAGCGGTCGAGCAACTGCGGGCGCAACTCGCCCTCCTCCGGGTTCATGGTGCCGATCAGCACAAAGCGCGCCGAATGCCGATGGGAAATGCCGTCGCGCTCGATCAGGTTGGTGCCGCTGGCGGCCACGTCCAGCAGCAGGTCCACCAAATGGTCGGCCAGCAAGTTGACTTCATCCACATACAGCACGCCGCCGTCAGCCTTGGCCAACACGCCGGGGGAAAATTGCGCACGGCCTTCGCCCAGCGCGGCATCCAGGTCCAGGGTGCCGACCAGGCGTTCCTCGGTCGCGCCCAGCGGCAGGGTCACGAACTGCCCGCTGGCGAGCAGGTCCGCCAACCCACGGGCCAGGGTCGACTTGGCCATGCCCCGCGGGCCTTCGATCAGCACGCCGCCGATACGGGGGTCGATGGCGGTCAGGCACAGTGCCAGTTTCAGGTCGTCAGCACCGACCACGGCAGACAACGGAAAATGGGGAATATCAGTCATCAGCTGTCTTCTTCTATATCCAGCAAGAGGTTTTCCAGTGCTTCGCGATACGCCCCCGGCGCCTGCCACATGCCCCGCTGCTGGGCTTCAAGCATACGTTCGGTCATGTCGCGCAGGGCATCGGGATTGTGCTGCTGCACAAAGGCCCGGGTGTCGGGGTCCAGCAGGTAGGCGTCTGCGAGCAGTGCATATTGATAATCGTCGATCAGCGTGGTGGTGGCGTCGAAAGCGAACAGGTTGTCCACGGTCGCAGCCATTTCAAACGCGCCTTTGTAGCCGTGGCGTTTCACACCTTCGATCCACTTGGGGTTAGCGGCGCGGGCGCGGATCACCCGGTTCAGCTCTTCCTTCAAGGTACGGATTTTGGGCAGGTCCGGCTGGCTGTGGTCGCCATGGTAACTGGCGGCCTTGTCGCCGCTCAGGGTTTCCACGGCGGCGAGCATACCGCCCTGGAATTGGTAGTAGTCGTTGGAATCGAGCAAGTCATGCTCGCGGTTGTCCTGATTCTGCAACACCGCCTGCACCTGGCTCAGGCGCTGGGCAAACTGCTCGCGGGCGGCGGTGCCTTCGTCAGCGCCCCCGTAGGCATACCCGCCCCAGTTCAGGTAAACCTCGGCCAAATCCTCGCGGCTCTGCCACAAACGCCCGTCAACCGCGCCCTGCACACCGGCGCCATAAGCGCCCGGCTTGGCGCCGAAGATACGCCAGCCAGCCTGTTTGGCCGCGGCCTCTGCGTCCAGGCCCGACTCAAGCAACGCTTGGCGCTCACTGCGCACCTTGGCGGCCAGTGGGTTCATATCGTCCGGTTCGTCCAGCGCCGCCACCGCCTGCACCGCCGCATCGAACAGGCGGATCAGGTTGGCGAAGGCATCCCGGAAAAAGCCGGACACGCGCAGCGTCACGTCGACACGCGGGCGGTCCAGCAAGCTGATCGGCAGGATTTCAAAATCATCCACCCGCTGGCTGCCGGTGGCCCACACCGGGCGCACGCCCATCAACGCCATGGCCTGGGCGATATCGTCACCGCCGGTGCGCATGGTGGCCGTGCCCCATACCGAGAGGCCGAGTTGGCGCAAATGGTCGCCGTGATCCTGCAGGTGGCGCTCCAGAATCAAATTCGCCGACTGGAAACCGATGCGCCAGGCCGTGGTGGTTGGCAGGTTACGCACGTCCACGGTGAAGAAGTTACGCCCGGTCGGCAGCACATCCAGGCGCCCGCGACTGGGCGCACCGCTGGGCCCTGCCGGGACGAAGCGCCCACTCAAGGCATCCAGCAGGCCACGCATTTCTGCCGGGCCACAGGCGTCCAGGCGTGGCGCCACCACGATGCGCAGGCTTTCGATGACCGACTTGACGTCTTCCCAGCCGGGCTCTTCCAACTGCTCGATGGGGCCTTCCAGTGCCTGCTCGATCAACCGCGCCGCATAGAGCTCCAGGCGTTCACGGGTATCGCCGGCGGTGCGCCACAGCTGCCCGTCAATTTTTTGCAGCACCAACGGGCGCCGTCCCGTCCACGGCTCGGCCAAGGCGCAATCGAGCGGATCAAAACCCAGTTCGAACGCCTTGGCCAACACCCGCAACAGGCTCGATTGCGGGCCACGTCCATCGCCACGGGGAATGCGCAACAGGGCCAGCAAGGTGTCGATGCGCAAACGGCCTTCGGGCGACTCGCCAAAAATATGCAGACCGTCGCGAATCTGCGACTCCTTCAAGTCACACAGATAGGTATCCAGGCGCGGCAACCACACCGCCGCATCCGCATCACCGCTCAGTTCAAGCTCCTGGTCGATACGGGTTTCACGCACCAGCTTGAGAATGTCTTTTTGCAGCTCAAGGGCGCGGCGCGGGTCGAGCAATTGCGCCTCGTAGTACTCGTCGGCCAACAGTTCCAGATCACGCAAGGGGCCGTAAGTCTCGGCGCGAGTCAGGGGCGGCATCAGATGGTCGATGATGACTGCCTGGGTGCGTCGCTTGGCCTGGGCGCCCTCGCCTGGGTCGTTAACGATAAACGGATAGATATTCGGCAGCGGCCCGAGCAACGCATCCGGCCAGCAGTTTTCCGACAGGCCTACGCCTTTGCCCGGCAACCACTCCAGGTTGCCGTGCTTGCCCACGTGAATCACGCCGTGGGCGGCATAGGTGTGGCGCAGCCAGAAGTAAAACGCCAGGTAGCCGTGGGGCGGCACCAGGTCCGGGTCGTGGTACACCGCGCTGGCGTCCACCTGGTAACCCCGCGCCGGCTGGATGCCGACGAACGTCAGCCCCAGGCGCAGGCCGGCGATCATCAGGCGGCCATCGCGAAACATCGGATCGTTTTGCGGCGCGCCCCAGCGTTCCAGCACGGCCTGGCGATTGGCCGCTGGCAGGCGCTCGAACATCGCCAGGTACTCATCCAGACCCAGGCTTTGATGGCATGGGCGCAGGTCGAGGCTGTCGAGGTCGTTGGTGACGCCGCCGAGCAGTTCATGGATCAGCGCGGTGCCGCTGTCGGGAAGCACATCCGCCACCGGATAACCTTCGGCTTGCAAGGCGCGCAAGATATTCAGCGCCGCCGCCGGGGTGTCCAGGCCCACGCCATTACCGATGCGTCCATCGCGGGTCGGGTAGTTGGCGAGGATCAACGCGATACGTTTTTGCGCATTCGGCACACGGGCCAATTCAACCCAGCGCCGCGCCAACTGTGCAACAAAGTCCATGCGTTCGGGGGCTGCGCGATAGCACACCACGTCCGACTGGCTGCGCTCGCTGCGCCAGGCCAGGTCCTTGAAGCTGATCGGCCGGCTGATGATGCGCCCGTCCAGTTCGGGCAAGGCGATATGCATCGCCAGGTCGCGTGGGCCGAGCCCCTGTTCGCTGGCCTGCCAGCCAGGCTGGTTGTCCTGGGCGCAAATAGCCTGGATCACCGGGATATTGCGCCGGAATGGGCGCAGGTGCGGTGCTTCGGGACTCGATTGGGCAAAGCCGGTGGTGTTCAGGATCACCGCCGCCTGTACTTCATCGAGCCAGTCTTCAACCACTGCCAGGCAACCGGGCTCCTTCAGGCTGGCCACCGCGATAGGCAGGGGGTTAAGGCCCGCGACCTGCAAACGCTGGCAGAACACGTCGATGAAACCGGTGTTGGCGGCCTGCAAATGGGAGCGGTAAAACAGCACCGCTGCCACCGGCCATTGCGCATTCCACTGCGCCCGCCAATCATCAAGATCGGCATTGGCAGTTTGCGGATGATAGATCGCGGTACGCGGCAACGCCTGCGGCTCGTTCCAAGGGTAATCGCGCCCCAGATAATCACTGGCCAGGCAGCGATAAAAATCCAGGGCATTACCCAGCCCGCCCTGGCGCAGGAAATGCCAAAGGCGGTCGCGCTGCTCGGCGCCAACCGTGCTCAAGCCACTGAGCTCTGGGTCTGGGCGATCATCCCCCGGCACCAGGATCAGCGTGACGCCGCGTTCGGCCAGCTCCACCAGGCGCTCGATACCGTAGCGCCAATAGCCAATGCCACCGTGCAGGGAAATCAGGATGACCTTGGCGTGACGCAACACCTCATCGACATACAGGTCGACCGAGGCATGGTTCTGCACCTGCATCGGGTTGGCCAGGCGCAGGCTGGGGTAATCCTCGGGCAATTGCTGGGCGACTTCGGCCAGCAGCGCCAGGCTGGAATCGCCGCTGCACAGGATCACCAGCTCGGCGGGGGTTTGGCCAAGGTCGGCGATATTGTCGTCCGCGACGAAACCACCGGGCTGGGTCCTGAGCAGGTGCATGGTTAAACGCTGAGGGCAGCGCGCAATTGCGCTTCAAGGCCGGCGGCGTCCAGCTCTTGGCCGATCAGCACCAGGCGCGTGGTGCGCGCTTCATCGGCGCCCCAGGCGCGGTCGAAGTGCTTGTCAAAGCGTGTGCCCACACCCTGGATCAGCAGGCGCATCGGCTTGTTTGGGATAGCTGCAAAGCCTTTCACACGCAAAATGCCGTGCTGCACCACCAATTGGGTCAGGGCGTCGAGCAACAGGGCTTCGTCGGCTTGCGGCAAGTCGATGGAGATGGAGTCGAACGCGTCGTGGTCGTGGTCGTCTTCGCCTTCATGGTGCTGATCGTGATGGCTGTGGCGAGCGTCGATATGCTCTTCGGAGCTGGCGCCGAGGCCGATCAACACGTCCAGCGGCAGGCGGCCGCTGCTGGCTTCGATGACCTTCACCGCCGGCGGCAGTTCTTCGGCCACTTCCAGGCGCACACGGGCCAGGTCTTCGGCGCTGATCAGGTCGGCTTTGTTGAGGATCACCAGGTCAGCGCTGGCCAGTTGGTCGGCGAACAGTTCGTGCAACGGCGACTCGTGGTCCAGGTTGGGGTCAAGTTTGCGCTGGGCGTCGACCTGATCCGGGAAGGCGGCAAAGGTACCGGCGGCCACGGCCGGGCTGTCGACTACGGTGATCACCGCGTCAACGGTGCAGGCGCTGCGGATTTCCGGCCACTGGAAGGCTTGCACCAACGGCTTGGGCAGGGCCAGGCCCGAGGTTTCAATGAGGATATGGTCCAGGTCACCGCGACGGGCGACCAGTTCGCGCATCACCGGGAAGAACTCTTCCTGCACCGTGCAGCACAGGCAGCCGTTGGCCAGTTCGTACACGCGGCCGTTGGCTTCTTCCTCGGTGCAACCGATAGAGCACTGCTTGAGGATCTCGCCGTCAATGCCCAGCTCGCCAAATTCATTGACGATCACGGCAATGCGACGGCCCTGGGCGTTGTCGAGCATATGGCGCAGCAACGTAGTCTTGCCCGAGCCGAGGAAGCCGGTAACGATGGTGACGGGAAGTTTGGCCAGTGTTTTCATCGGATGCCCTTTGGGGCGGGCATACGGGACGACAGGCCCTGCGGCGGCGCGCAGCAGCGGATTTCGTCACCGGATCACCCCGCCCGGTTGAATTGAAAAATCGGTGACGAGGCAGGTCTCCTGGCTTGGGGCGTGCAGGTCTTGCGACCAACGTTGACTGCGCCTTCCCGCCGTCTCGGCAGTGGCATGGCAGTCAACTGAACCCTTCACAGTTGCGGGGGCAGCCGCGGCTTGAACCGCGTTCCCTTCTTAGCTTCGGCGTGGGGCCGAAGAACCTCGAAGGTGCAAGGCTACAGGGGCTCGCGGCATTTGACTACCGTCCCCGGCCCATGCTCTCCTACACATCTTGTTTCGGGTGCCCTTCACAGGGTGAAACGGGAAACCGGTGCGTCATACCCCTATGACAAATCCGGTGCTGCCCCCGCAACGGTAAGCGAGCGAAGCGTCACGGCCACTGTGCTTTTGCATGGGAAGGCGATGCTTTTCAGGCGCACTCTGTCCAGAGCCGCCCCTCGCAAGCCCGGAGACCGGCCCGAAAAAATCAGATAACAAACCCGCGGTGGGCGGGCGCTGTTCGAACCCTGCGTGCCTGGCGCGTGGGGTTTGCATGCGCTCGTTTCACCCTGACACCTGAAAGGGACGCGCCATGTCGATCATCAGCAGCACTACGCCCTCCGCAAGCAGCACCACCACGTTGAGTCAACGCCTGAGCGCTGCGATCGGCGCGGCAATCCTGGGTGCGTGCCTTGTGTACTTCGCCGGTTTTTCGCATATCGAGGCGGTGCATAACGCGGCCCACGATACCCGCCACAGCGCCGCGTTCCCTTGCCACTGAGGCCTGCCGACATGATCAAACGTATTGCGCAAACCGCAGGTTTCACCGGCCTGCTGGCCGCCCTGCTGCTGACCCTGCTGCAAAGCTTGTGGGTCTCGCCGTTGATTTTGCAGGCCGAAACGTATGAAAAGGCTCCTGTAGCGACCGAAGTTGCCCACGAACACGGCGCAGGTGCCGCTGCACATAGCCACGACGCCGAAGCCTGGGAGCCGGAAGATGGCTGGCAGCGCGTGTTGTCGACCACAGGTGGCAACCTGGTGGTGGCGGTCGGCTTTGCGTTGATGCTCGCCGGCCTTTACACCTTGCGCGCCCCCACCCGCACCGCCCAGGGCTTGCTCTGGGGCCTGGCGGGTTACGCGACCTTTGTGCTGGCACCTACCCTGGGCCTGCCGCCTGAATTGCCGGGCACGGCCGCGGCTGACCTGACGCTGCGCCAGACCTGGTGGATCGGTACCGCCGCCTCCACCGCCGCCGGTATTGCGCTGATCGTGTTCGGTCGCAACGGGCTGCTCAAAGTGCTGGGCGTGGCAATTCTTGCCGTCCCCCACGTGATTGGCGCGCCGCAGCCGCAAGTGCATTCGATGCTGGCACCCGAGGCGCTCGAAGCACAGTTCAAAATCGCATCGCAACTGACCAATGTGGTGTTCTGGCTGGCCCTGGGCCTGATCAGCGCCTGGCTGTTTCGCCGCAACCGCGACGACCAATACTCGGCATGACGTTGGTAGTCGGCCTGGGTTGCCAGCGGGGTTGTGACGTTCACACGCTGCTGGCGCTGCTGGACAGCGCCCTCGTCGAAGCGGGTATCGGCCGCCAGTGCTTGACGGCGCTGGCCAGTATCGATCGCAAGCAGGATGAGCCAGGGTTGCTGGCGCTCGCCCAAGTGCTGAATGTACCGCTGCTGTGCTTCGATGCCACGCAATTGGCGGCTTACGAAGAGCGACTGAGCCACAAATCGAGCGTCGCATTTGCCCATACCGGCTGTTACGGCATTGCCGAAAGCGCCGCCCTGGCCCTGACCGAACAGCTCGCTAATGCCCCTGCCCGCCTGCTGATCACTCGCAGAAAAGTTGCCCACGCCACGCTTGCATTGGCCTGCACCGGCTAAAACCTTGATAATCGCCCTTGCGACCATGAGCCGTTTTCATGCTCGCCCGCTTTTCAACAGGAACTCTCCATGACCGTCTACTTCATCGGCGCAGGCCCCGGCGATCCGGAACTGATCACCGTCAAGGGCCAGCGGCTGATCCGCAGTTGCCCGGTGATCATCTATGCCGGCTCGTTAGTGCCCGCCGCGGTGCTGGAGGGTCATCAGGCGCAGCAGGTGGTCAACAGCGCCGAGCTGCATCTTGAACAGATCATGGACCTGATCAAGACCGCCCATGCCCAAGGCCAGGATGTGGCGCGCGTGCACTCGGGCGACCCGAGCCTGTATGGCGCGATTGGCGAGCAGATCCGCCACTTGCGGGAAATGGGTATTCCTTTCCAGGTCATTCCCGGCGTTACGGCAGTAGCGGCCTGCGCCGCGTTGCTGGAAACCGAGCTGACTCTGCCGGACATCGCCCAGAGCGTGATCCTGACCCGATACGCCGACAAGACCAACATGCCCCCCGGTGAGAGCTTCGACAGCCTGGCCCGCCATGGTACGACCATGGCGATCCACTTGGGGGTCAATCACCTGGAAAAGATCGTCGCCGAACTGCTGCCGCACTATGGCGCCGATTGCCCAATTGCCGTGGTGCACCGAGCGACCTGGCCGGATCAGGATTGGGTTGTCGGCACCCTGACAGATATTGCCGCCAAGGTCGCAGCCAAGGGGTTCCGGCGCACGGCACTGATTGTGGTGGGCCGAGTGCTGGCCAGTGACAGTTTCGGCGAGTCGTCGCTGTATCGGGCCGGGCATGCCCACCTTTACAGACCCTGATTATGTGGGGTGGCTTGCCCTAATCCCTGTAGGAGCGAGCTTGCTCGCGAAAACCCCATAGGCGCCGCGTTTATTCAGGAAACACGCGTTATCGTTGACGCTTTTCGCGAGCAAGCTCGCTCCTACAGAGAGCGCATAAAAAAACGGCGCTCACGGGCGCCGTTTTTTATGCTCGCAGTGAACACCTTACTCAGTAGTAGGCATTTTCTTTCTGCGTGTGGTCGGTCACGTCACGTACGCCCTTAAGCTCAGGAATACGCTCAAGCAAAGTCCGCTCGATGCCTTCGCGCAGGGTCACGTCCGCCTGGCCGCAGCCCTGGCAGCCGCCGCCGAATTTCAGCACGGCGATCCCGTCATCCACCACGTCGATCAAACTCACCTGGCCGCCGTGGCTGGCCAACCCCGGGTTGATCTCGGTTTGCAGGTAGTAGTTGATGCGCTCGTTGACCGGGCTGTCGGCGTTGACGTTCGGCACCTTGGCGTTGGGCGCTTTGATGGTCAACTGGCCGCCCATGCGGTCGGTGGCGTAGTCGACCACGGCGTCGTCAAGAAAGGCTTCGCTGAAGGCATCAATGTACGCGGTGAAGCTTTTGAGCCCCAGGGCGGTGTCTTCAGGCTTCTCTTCGCCGGGCTTGCAATACGCGATGCAGGTCTCTGCGTACTGGGTGCCGGGCTGGGTGATAAAGACGCGGATGCCAATACCCGGGGTGTTCTGCTTGGACAGCAGGTCAGCCAGGTAATCGTGGGCGGCGTCGGTAATGGTTATGGCAGTCATGGAAACTCCTCACAGGCTTGCCCGCAGTTTACGCCAAATCATTACAGAGGTACAAAGTCCTAGTATTTTTGTCGGGAAATAATTACCGAATCATCAACGCCCAGCCAACGCTTTAGCGCGCGATAGGTTGCCTTCTCCAGCCATCGATAGCTTGCATAAGCGCCCAAAGCTATCACCACGATGCACATCAGCAGCATCGTGTAAGGGTCGACACCCATTCGCTGGGCAACAAAATACCCAACGGCGAGCACCGGCACGTGGATCAAGTACACCGAATAGGAACAATCCCCGAGCAACTTCAAAAAGCGGGAGCCTTGAAACCAGGGCTCCAACGCTACACAACTGATGACCAGTACCGCACTGGGCACTCCCCATTCCAGCGCACGCGGTATATCGGCGCCATGATAAATCGCCGTTAACGCAACGACGATACCCAGCACCGGCAGCCACGGCTTGGCCTGGCACCTACCCCGTCGATACATCATGCCGATCATAATGCCCATCAGAAACTCCAGCACAATGCCATTGCTATAGAACCCACTGGCCAAGCCCAGGGCGGGGCCGATATAGCACATCAGATACAGCAAAGTGGCCGCGACCCACAACCGACAGGATTCGCGAACCAACAGCGCGACTGCAAACAGCGCATAGAACACCATCTCGAAATTCAGGGTCCACCCAACACCCAGCAGTGGGTAGACCTCTACACCCGGCTCGCTTGGAGCTGCGATGAACAGCAGCGACATCAGCACATAACTCGGATCAAGATGCTCTTGGGGAAACACCGAGGGCACGGTGGCAACCAGAACAATCATCAACAGGGTATAGAACCAATAGGCCGGGACGATCCTTGCCACGCGCATAAGCATGAAACGCCAAGGGGTCAGGGCTTTGTCCGCAGTCGCAAGAAAGATCACAAAGCCACTGATGACAAAGAATATATCCACCCCGATACCGCCTTTATCGGCCAGCAGATACTCCAACACGTTATGTGCCTCAAAGTCGAAGAACAACTGCATGAAATGAACACCCACCACCATCCACGCCGCCAGGGCGCGTAGCGCCTGCACTGAAATCAACATCGTCGGAGTACCTTTTCCCGGTTTATCGATAGATATCCGACTGCTTCAGCGCCCGCGTGGTGGGGTGACCGGATCAATACCAGCAGTTATAGGTTCTCATAGCGGTTCATGTCCAATACGCCCTCTTCCACCGGTGTGGTTTCGTGGATGTACCGCGACAAGTCGTGGAAATACTGCCAGAACAACGGATGGCTGCGCCGCACGCCCCAGTGATCAACGATTTTCTCGAAGCTTTGCGCGTCCCTGGCCTGCTCCATCTGTGCGACAAAGGCAGGTACTTCCCGGGCCGGGATATTGAACATGAAGTTCGGGTAGCTGCTGAGCACACCCGGGTAGATGGTCAAGGTGTCCAGGCCCGGCTGATAGCGATACGCCTCGCCCAGCAGGAACGCGACGTTACTGTGGGCACGGTTGCGCAGCAGGCTGTAGACCTCGCGCTTGCCGCTGGCGGTCTCGATGCGCAGCATCGTGGCTTCGGGCAATTGCTCGATCACCTTGAGCCCTGCCGCCGGCCGTGAGGTCAGGCGGCTCAGCGCTTGTTCGGCATCCTGCAAGGCCGGGTCAATGCCGTCGCGGGAGCAGAACGCGCCGCTGCAGCGGTTGATCGGGTCGGGGCTGGCGTTCAAATGGCCGTAGCGGGTCAGCAACTGGTTGGCGAAGTCACGCTTGGGGTCTTTCTCGCTCAGGTGCAAACCACTGGCCTTGTCATCGTCAATCGCTTCATAGTCCAGCCACAGCTTGAGCTTGCCGCTGTTCTGGTACCAGTCGTCCATGAAGTCTTCGCGGGTGTCGGCAGGCATCAGGCGCAGGAAGTTCTGCTCGGCGCCGTTACGGATCAGGTCGAAATACAGGCGGGTCTGGGCCTGATGCGAGACGTTGCCAAACACATCGAAATTCACCGCCAACTGATAATAGGTGCGCTCCAGCAGTGGGTAGTCGAACAGCCACATCGTCTGCGGGACCTCGCCAATCAGGCCCTTGGTCACCGAGGCGCTGTCGAAATGGCGGAAAATGCTCAACAAGGCGTTGTCATTACCCGCCCACAATGTCGACCAACTCGGCGCCGGCAGGTCTGCATAGTTGTCACGGCGCAAGGCTTCGTACTGGTTGCGCTTGTCGCGATAGGCCAGCCACAGGCTCAGCACACTGCCCACGTCGTCATTCTGCCCAGGCATGGCCAGCAACGGCGTGGCCTGGCCACGATAACGCGCATCGGTGATGTACAGATCGTGGTTGGGGTCCTGGAACAGCGTCCAGAAGTTATCGCGGATCACGTCCGTAGCGATCTGCCCACGGCACACCGGCCCGCGAATGAAGGTACGCACGAAGTATTCAGCGTTATCGAGCATGAATTGGTAACGCGCTTTGGCCGGGATGGCTTCGAATGTCGCAAACGGGTTGGCGCGGCTGCCAGGGCCGTAGCCTGGCAAGGCCGTGACTTGCCAGTCGCCGGCGTAGAACAACGCCTTGATCCGCGCCATCTTCGCCGCGCTGAAGGGGTAAGTGATGTGGGTCTTATGCACGATCACACCCTGCACCGGCCACAGGCGGTAGTACACCTGGGTGCCGGGGTCGTCGTTGGGGCGACGGGTGGCGATCAGGTCAATCGGCTGGCCACTGGGCGTACGCGAACGCACCCACTGGAAGTAATGCCCCGGCTCGCCGTTCTCGAAATAGATATGCGCCAGAAACAAATGCTCGAACAGCCAGCGCGCCACCAGGCTTTCCCGGGCGCCCGGCTGGTTGAACAGGTTTTCCCACTGTTGCACTTGCAACGCTTCCCTGGCGCTTGGCGCCAGGCCCTGCTCGTCAATCGGCGCGCCGGAGGCCAGCCAGCGTTGCAAAGTCTGGTACTGCTGATCGGTCAAGCCGGTGACCGCCAGCGGCATGCCTTCCTTGGGGTGAGCGCCGGCATAGGCATTGAACTCACCGGGCGTTGCGCACATATTGTCGCGGTTGAGCCCCAGCACAATGTTGTCGGGCAGCTTGGCATTGGGCGCTAACGGTGCGTTGTGCCCCAGCTCCAGCATGCGCGCCATCAGCGCAGCCTGGCTGCCCTGGGCGTCCAGCACCGAATAGAAGCCCTTCTGCTGCCACGCCTGCTTACCGAAGGCGTCATAAAACAAGCGGGTGGTTGGCGTGGCCTGGCTGCGCTCGCCGTCATACACCGGCATTTTGCTTGCACCGCGCACGGCGCCCTCGGCACTGCCCAGGTTGAGCTGGCAGGCGGAGTCGTAGCAGGCGTGGCAGGCCACGCATTTCTCGGTGAAGATCGGTTGGATATCGCGGGTATAGGAAATCGCCGAAGCGGGACCTTCCGCCTGAGCGCTGCTGGCTATCAAGGCCAGGACGGCGCTGACGATTAAACGAAGTGACATGTATCCGGTCCCGATTCAAGGCGTGCGGTGTTTGAAGTGGCGTGATTCTACCGGGCCATGCACCCCGGCAACATGAGCGATATTCATGCAAAAGCTCAACATGCTCCAAAAGCCCGCAGGTTTGCTATGATTCACGCCCTCCGTAATGCCTGACCAGAGTAGTCCCATGCCCGATCGTAGCGCTCGCCTGCAAGCCCTTCACCAAGCCCTCAAGGAACGCATCCTGATCCTTGATGGTGGCATGGGCACGATGATCCAGAGCTATAAGCTTGAGGAGCAGGACTACCGTGGCAAACGCTTCGCCGATTGGCCGAGCGACGTCAAGGGTAACAACGACCTGCTGGTGCTGACCCGTCCCGACGTGATCGGTGGCATTGAAAAAGCCTACCTGGACGCTGGCGCCGACATCCTTGAAACCAACACCTTCAACGCCACGCGTATCTCCATGGCCGACTACGGCATGGAAGAACTGGCCTATGAACTGAACGTGGAAGGCGCACGCCTGGCGCGCAAGGTGGCCGACGCCAAAACCCACGAGAACCCGGCCAAGCCGCGTTTTGTCGCCGGTGTACTGGGCCCGACCAGCCGTACCTGCTCGCTGTCGCCGGACGTGAACAACCCCGGCTACCGCAACGTGACCTTCGATGAGCTGGTGGAAAACTACACCGAAGCCACCAAGGGCCTGATCGAAGGCGGCGCCGACCTGATCCTGATCGAAACCATCTTCGACACCCTCAACGCAAAGGCCGCGATCTTCGCCGTGCAAGGGGTGTTCGAGAAACTGGGCGTGGAACTGCCGATCATGATCTCCGGCACCATCACCGACGCCTCCGGCCGTACTCTCTCGGGCCAGACCACCGAGGCGTTCTGGAACTCCGTGGCCCACGCCAAGCCGATCTCGGTCGGTTTGAACTGCGCCCTGGGCGCCAGCGAGCTGCGCCCCTACCTGGAGGAGTTGTCGAACAAGGCCAACACCCATGTGTCGGCGCACCCCAACGCTGGCCTGCCCAATGAGTTCGGCGAGTACGATGAACTGCCGTCAGAAACCGCCAAGGTCATCGAAGAGTTCGCCCAGAGCGGCTTCCTGAACATCGTCGGCGGTTGCTGCGGCACCACGCCTGGGCATATCGAAGCCATCGCCAAGGCCGTGGCCGGTTACGCGCCGCGCTCGATCCCGGACATTCCCAAGGCCTGCCGCCTGTCGGGCCTGGAGCCGTTCACCATCGACCGCAGTTCGTTGTTCGTCAACGTCGGCGAACGTACCAACATCACCGGCTCGGCCAAGTTCGCCCGCCTGATCCGCGAAGACAACTACACCGAAGCCCTCGAAGTCGCCCTGCAGCAGGTGGAAGCCGGCGCCCAGGTGATCGACATCAACATGGACGAAGGCATGTTGGATTCGAAGAAGGCCATGGTGACCTTCCTCAATCTGATCGCCGGCGAGCCGGACATCTCCCGCGTACCGATCATGATCGACTCCTCCAAGTGGGAGGTGATCGAAGCGGGCCTCAAGTGCATCCAGGGCAAGGGCATCGTCAACTCCATCAGCATGAAGGAAGGCGTAGAGCAGTTCATTCACCACGCCAAGCTGTGCAAGCGCTACGGCGCGGCAGTGGTGGTGATGGCCTTTGACGAAGCCGGCCAGGCCGACACCGAAGCGCGCAAGAAAGAGATCTGCAAGCGCTCCTACGACATTCTGGTCAATGAAGTGGGCTTCCCGCCGGAAGACATCATCTTCGACCCGAACATCTTCGCGGTCGCCACCGGCATCGAAGAACACAACAACTACGCCGTCGACTTCATTAATGCCTGTGCCTATATCCGGGATGAACTGCCCTACGCGCTGACCTCCGGTGGCGTGTCCAACGTGTCGTTCTCGTTCCGCGGCAACAACCCGGTGCGCGAGGCGATCCACTCGGTGTTCCTGCTGTATGCGATCCGCGCGGGCCTGACCATGGGGATCGTCAACGCCGGCCAACTGGAGATCTACGACCAGATCCCGGCCGAGCTGCGCGATGCGGTGGAAGACGTAGTGCTCAACCGCACGCCGGAGGGCACCGACGCCCTGCTCGCCATTGCCGACAAGTACAAGGGCGACGGTAGCGTCAAGGAAGCCGAGACCGAAGAGTGGCGCGGCTGGGACGTCAACAAGCGTCTTGAACACGCGCTGGTCAAGGGCATCACCACGCACATCGTCGAAGACACCGAAGAGTCGCGCCTGTCGTTCGCGCGCCCGATCGAAGTGATCGAAGGCCCGTTGATGTCCGGCATGAACATCGTTGGCGACCTGTTCGGCGCCGGCAAGATGTTCCTGCCCCAGGTGGTGAAATCCGCCCGCGTGATGAAGCAGGCCGTGGCCCACTTGATTCCGTTCATCGAGCTGGAAAAAGGCGACAAGCCCGAAGCCAAGGGCAAGATCCTCATGGCCACGGTCAAGGGCGACGTGCATGACATCGGCAAGAACATTGTCGGCGTGGTGCTCGGTTGCAACGGCTATGACATCGTCGACCTGGGCGTGATGGTGCCAGCGGAGAAGATCTTGCAGGTAGCCAAGGAGCAGAAATGCGACATCATTGGCCTGTCCGGTCTGATCACACCGTCCCTGGATGAAATGGTGCATGTGGCTCGCGAGATGCAGCGCCAGGATTTCCACCTGCCGCTGATGATCGGTGGCGCCACCACGTCCAAGGCGCACACGGCGGTGAAAATTGAGCCCAAGTACAGCAACGACGCAGTGATCTACGTGACCGACGCCTCCCGCGCGGTGGGCGTGGCCACGCAGTTGCTGTCCAAGGAGCTGAAGGCCGGCTTCGTCGAGAAGACCCGCCTGGAATACATCGACGTACGTGAGCGCACCTCCAACCGCAGCGCCCGCACCGAGCGCCTGAGCTACGCGGCGGCCATCGCCAAGAAGCCGCAGTTCGACTGGAGCAGCTACACCCCGGTGGTGCCGACCTTCACCGGCGCCAGGGTGCTGGACAATATCGACCTCAAGGTGCTGGCCGAGTACATCGACTGGACGCCGTTCTTTATCTCCTGGGACCTGGCCGGCAAATTCCCGCGTATTCTCACCGATGAAGTGGTCGGCGAAGCGGCCACCGCGCTGTACGCCGATGCCCGGGAAATGCTCAAAAAGTTGATCGACGAGAAACTCATCAGCGCCCGTGCAGTGTTCGGTTTCTGGCCGACCAACCAGGTGCAGGATGACGACCTGGAAGTCTATGGTGACGACGGCCAGCCCATCGCCAAACTGCATCACTTGCGCCAGCAAATCATCAAGACCGACGGCAAGCCGAACTTCTCTCTGGCCGACTTCGTGGCGCCAAAGGACAGCGGCGTGACCGACTATATCGGTGGCTTCATCACCACCGCCGGCATCGGTGCCGAGGAAGTGGCCAAGGCTTACCAGGACGCGGGCGATGACTACAACTCGATCATGGTCAAGGCCCTCGCCGACCGCCTGGCCGAAGCCTGCGCCGAATGGCTGCACCAGCAAGTGCGTAAAGAACACTGGGGCTACGCCAAGGACGAGCAACTGGACAACGAGGCGCTGATCAAGGAGCAATACAGCGGCATCCGCCCTGCCCCCGGCTACCCGGCGTGCCCGGATCACACCGAAAAAGCCCAGCTGTTCCAACTGCTCGACCCCCAAGCCCAGGAAATGCACGCCGGTCGCAGCGGCGTGTTTCTCACCGAGCACTACGCGATGTTCCCGGCGGCAGCGGTCAGCGGCTGGTATTTTGCCCACCCACAGGCGCAGTACTTCGCCGTGGGCAAGGTCGACAAGGATCAGGTCGCCAGCTACACGGCACGCAAAGGCCAGGACCTGAGCGTGACGGAGCGCTGGCTGGCACCGAACCTGGGCTACGACAACTGAGGTAACGCTGCTACTGGCTGCGGTAACCGTTTACCGCACCTACGATGACTCAATGCGATTTCCTGTGTCGGACCGATTCTCGGTCCGCTGAACCGGCAGCTCAGCACAACCGGTTTTACACAGGAAACGCATGTCGTCATGACCGAACCCAATACTCCCTCGCTAAACTCAGCCTTTCGCCAACTGCCCGCCCAGGCAGTGCATGAGCACTTCGCTACGCGGCCGGCGCTGTATTCTGTCGTCTTCGAGGCATTGCGCAGCCGTATGCTGGAGCAATACCCGTCGCTGAACCTCGACTGGCTTGCGGTCAAACTGGCCAGCCCTCAGCCCAATGGCGAATACACCTACCCCGCACTCATGGAGGTGGCTGTCGCCCATGTACTGAACCCACAGTTACTTGACCTGCGCGCCGTACGCGAGCGTCCGTACTTCCTCACGACACAGCCCCCCGCCGTGCTCAAGACCGGGGATGGCCAGCCGCTCGACATGCAGGTGGTCGCCCAGATTCTTGACGAATTTCCCGCGTCCCTCTACTTGTACATGCAGCACGATCTGGCCGACTACTGGAGCCAGGTCGACAACCATGGCAACAGCCGCTGGCAGTGGCTTGCAGAGTTCCTCAATGGTCAGATGATTGCCACTGCGGCCAGCCAGTCACAGCTAAGCGACATGCAGCGCGACATGCTAGCGGTAGTTGCCGCCTGGCCGGCGCAACGTGAGCGCCTGCCCCGCTCCTCGCCCGCCACCTACGTATATTTCATCGAGAGCACACTCACCAGCGTCGGCAAGACGGTGCGGGTATTGACCCCGGACCTGTTACTGGTACGCGATAAACAGGTGTTGCTCTACAGCGTAGCCGGCGCAGTCCAGGCGTTTGATTCGCTGGAGGCGTTCAGCCAGGCCTGGGGGAGCAGGATGCAACGCGAGTTTCAGTTCGACAGCCTTGCCTGGCAACGCAACGAAACTGCCGCCAACGTGTTTGAACAACAGGCCGGGCTGATCCTCAACCAACAACTCGAAGACCTGGCAATCCTATCGTTCCAGGGGCAAGACGAAAAAAAACTCGATCAACGCCTGGATACTCTCACCGATCCGGCGGTTTTTTTTACCGACATCAAGGTGCCCGACACCCAGCGCCTTGGCACTGTGAGCCAGCAACTGCCGCAATGGCTCAAGCAAGCCGAGCCCGCGGATCGTTTCGCCTATCACCGCCACTTGCAGGATATGGCGCAAGTGCTGCAGAAAAACCAGGGGCGATCGTTCAACGAGGGCATTGAAAACATCCACACATTCAGCCGCGTCGCATTGCGCAAGCAAATGCAAGCCGATCACGGTGATTTCGACCCTGACGCGGTGCTGTTGGACTTCGCGGTAGCGGCGGGTTATCCGGGCGGCGCCGGAATCATCGAACACGTGCGCATGTCACTGACGGAGCTGGCTCTGAAGAATCTGGCCGGCAAGCCCAAAGGTACGTTGAAGCTATCTTCGACAACAGCCACGCCACTGCCTGGCTGGTTGAATGAAGACTATCTGATGGGCAGCAACGGCCTGATCCAGCGCGTCGATATCGGCACCACCTACCCCAAGGCCCTCAAAGAGCTGCTGCTGTCCGATACCGTCGAGGCACGTCGCCGCGAGTTGCTGTTTACTCGCGAACTGAAGGCTCATCTGCCGATGCAGGCACTGGAATTCAAGGTCCGCCAGCAGCATGGCATGACCGTGACGGGTTACCAGTATGTCAAGGCACTCATGGGAGAAACGCCTTCGCTCAGACTCGTCAACGATCAGGAAATCGTCCTGCGCCCCCTGGCGTTGTGCCGCAAAGCCGGGGCCACGCCGGACGAAGTAAATAATATGTTTATCATCGAGCCTCGCGACTCCCAGATCGGGCCACACTTGCTGTACCGACCGCTGTACGCCGAGTCCCTCAACGAATACCCCACGCGCCAGGCGCTGCTGGAGGCCATCGCCGAACCAGGTGCGTTGCAGGACAGCGTGCTGACCTGGCTGTCGGACAAGGCGCGCCCCATCTATGCACACGGCGGCATCAAAGAGCCGCACATCATCCGTTTCTTGCCTGGCGACGAGTTCAACCGACCCGAGAAACCAGCGCCCGCGACCCTGGCCGTCGATGACGGCGCCGGTGAATGGCTCCAGTCCCAGCTCAACGGCCAACTGCCCAACCATCTGTTTGGCAGCACCGCACGGGCACTGGTCGACCTGGCGGACCGCGAGTCGATCTCCAACGCCGAAAGCCGATGGGCCATTGTGATGGAGGGTGCCTGGCTGTTGTTCAATACATTGCTGCTGCCCTTGGTACAGGGCCCAGCCATGTTGGCCGGCTGGTTCCTGGTGCTGGTTGCCAGCCTGGAGCAGGACTTGGCTGGCCTGGACAGCAGCGATCCCACCACCCGCGAGTTGGCGCTGATTGATCTGCTGCTCAATACCGCGATGGTGTTGCTGCATGGCGCATCGCCTTCTGCCAAACCGTTGTCGCCACCGAGTGCAACCGACGGCGCATTGCGCCTTGAAACCTGGCGCCGTGCACCAGGCCTGCCGCCACCACAGGATGCGCCAGTGATACGCCATGGCGCAGTGTCATTGCCGGGAGAACCCCCGGCATCAGGCCACACCGCCCTGGATTTCGTTCGCTCGCTGGCAAGCCCACACGCAAGCGAACGACTGAGGGCGATGCTGGACATCAATGTGCCGTGGCCTGACCCCTTGCCGGCTGCGCAAGCCAGCGGCCCGCTCAAAGGCCTTTACCGCATAGATGGCACCTGGCACGCCAGCCTCGGTGGGTTGCTGTTCCAGGTCAATGTGGTGCCGGGATTCAACGAGGTCTATCTGGTACACCCGCAATATCCTCAACACCCCGGTTTCAAGCTGATAAGCGACCACCAGGGGCACTGGCGCCTGGACACTCACGCCAGGCTGGAGGGCGGAATGCCCCGGGAACGCTTGAGTAAATGGCAGAGGGAACGTGCCGAAAAACTGGGTGTATTAAAGGCCGAACTGCAAGCACTGAATGCCGAAATATTCTCGCTGATACCCACTTCGCTTTCGCTACAAAGCACTCTGAACGCCGCCCGTGCCCAGCTTGTTGAACAAAGCAAAAGCCTGCGCAAGGATTGGTTATTGCTGGGCAGTTCCGCGAACATACCGAAGTTGCACGCAGAAGTTCTTATCCGTCATGAGAAGCGGCGTGTCGCGGCGGCCCAAGCCAGGACGCAGTGGAATATCGCCCTCGATAACTTTCAGCAGTACGGCCGTGTGGTAATGGCGCTGATGCAAAAAATCGAAGCCAAGGCCAGCGAACTGATGGCTGTCGACAGGACTGACCCCACTTATGTAAGGGAACGAAACAGGGCAAGCAAAAGCAACTTTGACTTCTGGGCAGGCATCTACGAATCGGTGTCGCAAAAAATGGCAGACGCCCTGGAAACCGATCGTGGCGAAACCGACGCTGAACTCAGCGCCCGCGCATCACGGGAGCTGCCGCAAAACATCAGCGGCGCCTACGACGACTACATCATCACCAAAAAACGCCAGCTTGCCGCGCTTACGGAAATGGTCGAGCCCGCTGAAAAGATCGAGACGTTACTCAAAGAGGCAGACCCGGCCCTGCGCCAGATACTCTTGCAAGGCAAGCCCTCTGATCAAAACATCCGCTCGGTCGCGATCAAACAGCACGCCCTGCTGGTGTTCATGGACTTGGTGTTTAATCGCATGAATGACTCGCGCAACCCAACGGAATTTCCATTCGTGCGCGATCTGACCGACACGCGAACGGCAACCAGCTTGATGGCGCATACGGAAATGCTCACCACCACCGGCTACTCGGCCCGAGAGCAGGTCGACGTCCTCAAGGACGTTCTGGAGCGATATGAGCAATTGGAAAACGCTGTCACGTCACTGGCTGAAATGAATTCCGGCTTCATTCGCGAGGAGCATCGCCAACCCTTTATGGACTACCTGGCTTACGCCCGCACCAGCCTTGAAGCGCAGTTGGCCAATTTGATTCTGGTGGAAGAAGGCTTCGCGCCACTGCCGACGCCCGAGCGCATCACACGGCAGAAAGCACCGAACCGAAGAGTGATCAAGACCCGTGACCGCAGGACGCTGGTGGGTGAAGTGCGCCCTGCCCAGCGTGACACACCGGGCAACTTCGTCGATATCAAGGACCCGCTCACCGGGAAAACCCTCGCCACCTACCTTGAACACCCCGGCGAAGGTGTATGGAACGTGGTTGAAGAGGTCGGGCCCTCAGCACCCGCGCCGACGGCAATCAAGCGTTCGCTGAAGACCATAGAAGCACAGGCGCAAACCGTCAGGGACGAGCGCGCCGGCATTGACAGCAGCATCGCCTTCCAACAACGAAAGCTACGCGACCCGGGCCGACTGGAAAGTCTCGACCCCCTTGAGTGGGATGTGATACTGACCCAGCACGCAGCGAAGTTCACAACCCTTGCCGAAGAACTCCAGCGCGATCACGCCAACGATCCCGGCGCTCGCGCGTTGATCGACCAATACCGCAGCCTGGCGGCCGAGGCAACGCAACAGGCCCGTGAGCATTGCAGCGAAGGGTACAAGTTACAACGCCCAAAAGCCTCCCACGTCAATTACTTGTGGAAACACGGTTTTGTCGATATCAACCTGGTGAAGAGCCGCGTGCCGTTGAAGGCCGGTGACTTTCTCACCGAGTATGCAGTACGCGATAAAAGCAAAATCAGGGCGGGTATAAAGGGTAAGGACAATGTTTTGTGGTACGCCCATTTCCATTACTCATCCGTCGATCAACCGCCCTCCCAACCTGACTTCGGCCACCTTAAAACCCCGAGTGAGCAGCGATATACGCGCCGGGAACTGATTGAACAGGCGCGTGCCGACAACCGCGCCGTGGTCAATCTGGAGAAAGCCGAGATCAAGCCACCGCTTGATCAGCGGCTATTCCTGGGGTTGGAGGTACTGGCTTCCAAATGAGCCTCGACAGACTGTCTATACTCTGCACGAGAACCTTGTTGACGAGGGGTTTATGGACGATCCAATCGATAACAAACCACCGACCTTCTGGCAGATGCTGCACAGCGTGACGGCCGCCGCGTTCGGTGTGCAAAGCGGCAAGAATCGCGCCCGCGATTTCACCCATGGCAAGCCCAGCCACTTCGTGATCCTGGGCATTGCGTTCACGGTGGTGTTTGCCTTGACGCTGTTTGGCATCGTCAAGCTGGTGCTGTACCTGGCCGGTGTTTAACGCAGCCGCCGATGCAAACTGAACCGCATCAACAGGACGCCGGTTTGCCAACGACCGCCAGCGCACGGAATCCACCGGCGCTGGCGGCGCTGACAAATGCAAGCGCTCAGATGAAGCTTGAATATCGATCGCTGCTCAATCAACGGTTTTATTACTGGTGGCTGACCCAAAATACAGCGGTGCCGACCACGAGAATAATCAGAAACAAAATGGCCCAGGCATCAACGGTACTGTCAGGTTTACGGGCTTTGGTGGAATTACTCATCGCATCGCCTCTTGTCGGTTTTATAGGTGACTGCACTAAGACTCGTCCACAGTAAAGACCAGTCTTGCCCCTATGACAAATGTGGGTATCGCGATAACTGTTCTCATTAGTCAGTTTGGTTATGTGCATATACCCAAACATCACTTTTGCGCATATACGCAAACTGGTATCGTGCGCCGGCTCCGTTGGGAGTGCGCGGCCGTGCGCGCAGATTTGCCGAGAACAGGACCTATATGTACGTATACGACGAATACGATCAGCGCATCATCGAGGACCGCGTCAAGCAGTTCCGTGATCAGACCCGACGCTACTTAGCAGGTGAACTGAGCGAAGAAGAGTTCCGCCCTCTGCGCCTGCAAAATGGCCTTTACGTTCAGCGCTTTGCGCCGATGCTGCGGGTGGCCGTGCCTTATGGCCAACTGACCTCGCGCCAGACGCGAATGATGGCCAGGATTGCCCGCGATTTCGACAAGGGCTACGCCCACATCAGTACCCGCCAGAACGTGCAGTTCAACTGGCCGGCGCTGGAAGATGTGCCGGACATCCTGGCTGAGCTGGCGACCGTGCAAATGCACGCCATTCAGACCAGCGGTAACTGCCTGCGCAACGTGACCACCGACCAATTTGCCGGCGTCGCCGCCGATGAACTGATCGACCCACGGCCGTGGTGCGAAATCGTGCGTCAGTGGACCACTTTCCACCCGGAATTCGCCTACCTGCCACGCAAGTTCAAGATCGCCATCAATGGCTCGACCTCGGACCGCGCGGCCATCGAAGTGCACGACATCGGCCTGGAGCCGGTGTACAACGCTGCAGGCGAGCTGGGCTTCCGTGTGCTGGTGGGTGGCGGCCTCGGCCGTACGCCGGTAGTCGGTGCCTTCATCAACGAGTTCCTGCCGTGGCAGGACCTGCTGAGCTACCTCGACGCCATCCTGCGGGTTTACAACCGTTATGGCCGTCGTGACAACAAATACAAGGCCCGGATCAAGATCCTGGTCAAGGCACTGACCCCTGAGGTGTTCGCGCAGAAAGTCGATGCCGAGATGGAACACCTGCGCGGCGGCCAGACCACCCTGACCGAAGCCGAAGTGCACCGCGTCGCCAAGCATTTTGTCGACCCTGAGTACAAGGCCCTGAGCAATCAGGGCGCCGAGCTGGCCGCACTCGACCAGCAACACCCAGGCTTCGCCCGCTGGCGCACCCGCAACACCCTGGCGCACAAGAAGCCGGGCTATGTGGCCGTGACCCTGTCGCTCAAGCCCACCGGCGTTGCCCCTGGCGACATCACCGACAAGCAGCTGGACGCCGTAGCCGACCTGGCCGAGCGCTACAGCTTCGGCCAACTGCGTACCTCCCACGAACAGAACATCATTCTCGCGGACGTCGAGCAGAGCCAACTGTTCACCCTGTGGGGCGAGTTGCGTGAAGGCGGTTTTGCCACGCCGAATATCGGCCTGTTGACCGATATCATCTGCTGCCCGGGCGGCGACTTCTGCTCCCTGGCCAACGCCAAGTCAATCCCGATTGCCGAATCGATCCAGCGCCGTTTCGACGACCTGGACTACCTGTTCGACATCGGTGAGCTGGACCTGAACATCTCCGGTTGCATGAACGCCTGTGGTCACCACCACGTCGGCCACATCGGCATCCTGGGCGTGGACAAAAAAGGCGAAGAATTCTATCAAGTGTCCCTGGGTGGCAGCGCCAGCCGCGATGCGAGCCTGGGCAAGATCCTCGGCCCATCCTTCGCCCAGGAAGCCATGCCCGAGGTGATCGGCAAGCTGATCGACGTGTACATCGAACAGCGCACCGAAGATGAGCGTTTCATCGACACCTACCAGCGCATCGGCATTGACCTGTTCAAGGAGCGCGTCTATGCAGCGAATCATTAAGAACAACGCAGTCGTCGACGAAACCTGGCACTTGTTGCCCAAGGACGCGAGCTTCGACGGCATCTCCAACTGCGACGACCTGATCGTGCCGCTGGCCCTGTGGCGCGAACACGGCCACGCCCTCAAGGCCCGCGATGGCGGCCTGGGCGTGTGGCTGGACGCCGATGAAGAAGCCGAGGAAATCGGTGCCGACGTAGAACACTTCCAGGTTATCGCCCTGAACTTCCCGGCGTTCACCGATGGCCGCAACTACTCCAACGCCCGCCTGCTGCGTGACCGTTATGGTTACAAGGGCGAGCTGCGAGCGATTGGCGATGTGCTGCGCGACCAGTTGTTCTACCTGCACCGTTGCGGGTTCGATGCCTTCGCCTTGCGAGCCGACAAAGACCCGTACGAAGCGCTGGAAAGTCTCAAGGATTTCTCGGTGACCTATCAAGCGGCCACCGATGAACCCCTGCCACTGTTCCGCCGCCGCTAACCTCGTGTCCCTGTAGGAGCGAGCTTGCTCGCGAAAAACCTGAACGATAACGCTGACATCCTGAATGAACGCGTTGTCCTCGAGTTCTTCGCGAGCAAGAACTAGGCGTCCCCCTCGCTCCTACAGTTGCATCGCCCGTGATCGACTCCCGCTTGACATTAAAGTTAACTTTAAGCTTAGCCTGAGGCCTCCCCAGCTCAGGAGTTAACCCATGTCACCGTTCGAATCGCTGCAACTGCCTAACGGCCAAGTCATCGCCAACCGCATCGCCAAGGCCGCGATGGAAGAGAACATGGCGGACCTGCATCAGGCACCATCCAAAGCATTGAAGCAGCTGTACAAGACCTGGGCCGACGGCGAGCCCGGCTTGCTGCTGACCGGTAACGTGATGATCGACCGCCGCGCCATGACCGGCCCTGGTGGTGTCGCTCTGGAAAACGAGCAACACCTGGCCAGTTTTCGTGAATGGGCCGACGTAGCCCGGACCAAAGGTGTGCACTTCTGGGTACAGCTCAGCCACCCGGGCCGTCAGACCATGGCCAACCTCGGTCAACAAGCGTTGGCACCCTCGGCTATTGCGCTGGATGTGGGCAGTTTTTCCAAGATGTTCGCCAAACCCAAGGCCATGACCGAAGACGACATACAGGATGTCATCAAGCGCTTCGCCACCAGCGCCCGCCTGGCCGAGCAAGCCGGGCTCACCGGGGTGCAGATCCACGGTGCCCATGGCTATTTGTTGAGCCAGTTCCTCTCGCCCTTGAGCAACCACCGCACCGACCGCTGGGGCGGCTCCTTGGAAAACCGCGCACGCCTGTTGCTGGAGGTCGTCCGTGCCGTACGTGACAGCGTCAGCCCTTCATTTTGTGTGTCGGTAAAACTCAATTCCGCAGACTTCCAGCGCGGCGGCTTCGATGAGACCGATGCACGCGCTGTAGTGGAGATGCTCAATACACTGCCGATCGATTTGCTTGAGTTGTCCGGCGGCAGCTATGAAGCGCCGGCCATGCAAGGCGAGGCGCGGGACGGCCGCACCTTGGCCCGTGAAGCCTACTTTTTGGATTTCGCCACCCAAATGGCGAGCATCGCCACCATGCCACTGATGGTGACCGGAGGTATTCGCCGCTTGCCAGTGGTCCAGCAAGTATTGGACAGCGGCATCGCCATGGCCGGCATCGCTACCGCCCTGACCCTGGAGCCGCAACTGATCAAACAGTGGCGTGAAGGTCGCGACCTCAACCCACAACTGCGGCCCATGGAATGGAAGCGCAAACCCCTGGCAGCCCTCGCCACCCTCGCCGTGGTGCGCGACCAGATGCGCCGTCTGAGCCGCGGCCGTCTGCCCAACCCCAACGTTGCGCCCTGGCTGGCATTGGCCTGTGACCAGTGGTTTATAGCGCGGCGTACGCGGCAATACCGCGCAAGCATGAAGTCTTAGGCTGCGAGCGAAATCCTGCGTTGCCTGACTACCCGAACGCCATCGTTGATAGTTTCATTCAAAGAAAATCCAATTAAGCGCATTGAAAAAGAGATATTTCTTACATCCAAGAACCACGAAACGTAGCGAACCCGTCCGACATGACATCGCATAACCCCGAAGTTTCTAATAGCAGTACTTTTAGAGCAGGGTTTGCCCAATGTCGTACACAAAAAATCCCCAAGCCCCACAGCCTCTTACTCCACCCACCCAAGGAACCAGGCCGGAGACTCCGGCCTTGGTTGACGTCCTCTCGCAGTTATCGGATCCCGAATTCGACATGCGCGGCGTGGCCTGGAACCCGCTTTGCGATGCCGCCACGCCGCTGATAGGCCTGGTCATTCGAATACGCCGTCTGACCCAGCATGATGATGTACCTGCGCTGTACCAAGCCGTACGTAACCACATCACTGCAATCATGGAGGAAGTCAGCCAGCTCGACTACGACCCCGGCATGCTCAAGGCTTACTCCTACAGCCTTTGCTTGTTGGTGGATGAGGTGGTGATGGGCACGCCATGGGGGAGATCATCAGAATGGAGCCAAGACTCGCTGCTAAACGCCTTTCACCAGGAAACCTGGGGCGGGGAGCGATTCTTCATCGTGATGAACAACATGATTCCCGAAGCAGCCAGGTACCAGCATGTGTTGGAGTTCATGTACCAGTGCCTGATCTCAGGCCTTAAAGGCAAATACGGCGCCCATCCCAAAGGTGATGATGAAATCCAGAAAATCATCGACCTGTTGCACGGCCTGTTGCGCCCGCTGCGCGGCGAAACACCCAAGCGCCTGACCGACCCGCTGACCAACATCGCGCCGCGCAACTATCGGATCAAACGGGTCTGGCCGTTGTGGACGCCGTGGGCCATGGCCGCCGTGGTGCTGATAGTCGCCTACACGTTCTATTCCATGCGCCTGAACGCTCTCACTCAGGAAGTGCTGGTATCACTGAACAAGATCCTCGCGCTATAACGCCCAACTCATCAATAGCCGATCAGGAAGGACGCCATGCCCCGTCAAAGCGACCTGCGTTTCACGTTCGAGCCCTTGAAAGGCGAAGCCTTCGATGTGGTGTCTTTCACGCTTGAAGAAAGCCTGTCCCAGCCGTTCAAACTGCAATTGGAACTGGCCAGCCACAACGCCGCCATCGACTTCAATAACGTGCTCGACCTGGCGGGGCTGTTCACGATCTGGCGCGGCGAAATGCCGGTGCGCTACGTACACGGCCTGGTCAGCCTGTTCACCCAGGGCGACACCGGCTTTCGTCGCACCCGCTACACCGCCGTCATCGAACCGACCCTGGCGCGTTTCGACCTGCGCTCCAACTGGCGCATCTTCCAGGGCCAGACCGTGCCCGACATCATCACCAGCCTGCTTGCCGAGCACCGACTGACCGACATCCGCCGCGAAATCTGCTTCGATCACCAACCCCGCGAATACTGCGTACAGGCCGGCGAAACCGACCTCGATTTCATCGCCCGCCTGGCCGCCGAAGAAGGCCTGCTCTACACCTTCGAACACCGCGACGACGGCCACACCCTCGTCCTCACCGACCGCGTCGGCGGCCTGGGCACCATCGGCACGCACAAACATTGCCCCGTGATCTACCAACCCATGGCCGGCGGCGATGCCACAGAACCGGCCTTGACCCGTTTTCACTACACCGAACAAGTACGCACCGCACGCCAAGTACAACGCGACTACACCTTCACCCACCCGCGCTACGACCAACAGCACACCGCCACCGGCGACCAGGACCTGAAAAACCAGCACAAGGACTACGAGCGCTACGACTACCCCGGACGCTACAAACGCGACATCGCCGGCAAACCCTTCACCAAGACTCGGCTGACCGCCCTGCGCAATGACGCCAAACTGGCGCACCTGGCCGGTGACGACGCGCGCCTGCAACCGGGGCTGGCATTCGACCTCAACGAACATCCCCGCGAAGACTTCAACGACCGTTGGCGCACCATCGCCATCACCCACGAAGGCAAGCAGCACACCAGCCTGGAGGAAGAGGCGTTCGGCAGCGACCACGGCAGCTCTTATGAAATGACCGCCAGCGCCATCCGCTGGACCTCGGATTGGAAGGCGCCGCTGCGCGACAAACCCTGCATCGACGGCCCGCAGATCGCCACGGTAGTTGGGCCGCCAGGGGAAGAGATTTATTGCGATGAATGGGGCCGGGTGAAAGTGCAATTCCCGTGGGATCGTGCGGACAAAAACAACGATCAGAGCTCGTGCTGGATTCGTGTGGCGCAGGGTTGGGCCGGTGCGACCTGGGGCGCCATGGCCATTCCACGTGTGGGTCAAGAACTGGTGATCAGCTATTTGGATGGCGATCCTGACCAGCCCATCGCCACGGGCCGTACCTACCGCGAGACCAATCTGCCGCCGTACCAGCTGCCCAAGCACAAGACGCGGATGACCATCAAGAGCCAAACCCATAAGGGTGCAGGCTTCAACGAGCTGCGATTTGAGGATGAGTTGGGCCATCAGGAGGTGTTCATCCATGCCGAAAAAGACAAAAACGTCCACATCAAGCACAACAACACTACCTTCGTAGGAAACGACCGAAGCGAACAAGTCGGGCATGACGAGCACATCGAAATCGGTCATGACCGCAGCGAACGAGTGGGCAACGATGAAGACATTGCTGTCGCTCAAGACCAGCATCTGCAAGTGGGCCGTGATCGTATACACACTGTAGGGCGCAACCACCACATCGACATCGGTGGAGACCGCGTCGAAGAAATTGCCAACAATCGGCATGACAGGATCGCCGCTGACCACCAGGTGCAGATCGGCGGCAATGCTGAACAATCAGTACGCAACCATTACCGCCTCTGCGCAGGACAGCGCATTGAGCAAAAAACCCGAGTGTTCGATGTTGCATCGAACGAGCGCCTTATTCTGCGAGCGCCCGGCGGCAGCATCACGATTGATGGCAATGGCATCACGCTCGATGGACTGGCCATCAGAATCAAAGGCCCTGTGACCACAGATCCGATCGGAACGGGTAACCCACTCGGCACTCCACAACTGCCTGCCCTACCGCCGGGACCGTTCCTGGGGCGCTACACGTTGCTCAAGAACGACCAACGTGCCTTCGCAGGCTATCGGTATCGCATCACCGATGGCACGGCGCTGCTTGCCGAAGGGCGCACCTGCCCCTTGGGTGGCACTGAGTGGACGGTGACGCCGGCAGCCAAACCCGTGCAGGCCCATAAGGCAATCATGCGCGACGATCAGCAAATCACCGAAACGTGGGCCCCCTACCTGATGGCCCTTGATGATCAAGGCACCCCCGTTGAGGCCAAGGCGATTTTCCCCGACGACTTTCTGGATCAACACAGTGGAGACCTCGACTGATGCCAGGCCCACTAGCTCCAGCCGTCGCGCGGATCATCGACGGTGCCTATCGCGCCTATCGGGCAAACCAGGCTTTTGAGAACAGCAGAACCGCCGCCGAACTGGCCCAACTCGCGGTGGAAATTGCCGAGCGCAGGAAGCAGATCAAGGAAACCCTTCGCGTCACCATTGAAGCAATGACCCGCGAGATCGAGGTCAAGAGTTCCACCTTTGCCGTGGTAGATCGCGGCGGTAATAGCACAGTTTCTCGACGAGGCCAGGAGAACATCACGTTCAAGGAATACATCGAACGCAAAGTGCCCTTTCGCCCGGCGATCAGCCAAGTCTGCACCGTTGCGCTGCAAATGCCGATCAAGGTACCGCGCCGTATTCGCAAGAAAATTGCCGGCGATACGGTACCGACCACCATCGAGATCGCCCTCAAACAATTTACCGCCTCGTTGTTTTTTGAAGCCGTGGATGAGGCACTGGAGTGGCGCAGCCCGCTCAAGGCCGAACCCAACTACAACGGCAACAGCAAGAAGGCGTTGTTGGGCGAGCCGGTTACGCGGCCCAAACGGTTCGGCAGTGCCGTGCAGCCTTTTTGGCCACGGCCGAAGGGTTTGCTGGCGCCCGATCTGGTGGTGGTTGAGTACCGGCAAGAGCCGTTTGAAACCGAGAATGTGTTTGCGGCGGTGGAGATCAAGTTCCCGGGTGATTGGGCAGTTTCAAAACAAATGAAAAGGTACGTGACCCTCATGACACCTGAGACGGGAATAAATCCGGCGAAAATTGGCAAGGAAAAAGTGGCGTTGCTTAGGGTTCCGGAAGACTGCGTGGGTTTTAAAGCAGAAGAGAAGAATTCCTCGATGAAAGGTAATAAAAATAGGAGGTAAGCGTGAGCACTATTCATAGACTGTTTAACGAAGAAGAGCGTGATGAGTTTATTGCAGAGCTTAAGGAATGGCCCAACACCGATTGGGGTACAGATGAGGTCGCCCGGCATAGCGTAAGCCCGTTCATCAGCTTCTACTTCCCCCCCAACTCCGACAACCAAGTCGATATCGCCCTGCTGATGGTTGATATTCACGAAGCCTTCGAACGCCTGCTTGGTCATCCTTACACCATGACCATGCACGAAGACACAGATCGTCCGCACCCTTACCCCGAGGAGGAGTTCGACCTTCGCATGCAAGCGATGGATGTCGATGCAAACGATTACTTCGAATTCTGGTTTACCGACGAAGCAAACCATGCCAGTTCACCCACAACATCGGGCCATTTCTGGCGTAGCAGGCACGAAGGTACCGGGAAAAAATCGGCTTACTCCTGGGTTGTTTTCTATTACCGCTGGCAATGGTGGCAGGACAACCGCGATGCCTGGCGCCAGTTCGTCCTCAAGACCATTGACCTGCTCAAGGCTCACCAGGTCTACAGCGGCTTCGCCATGGCCAATCCAATGGAATATGGCACCCGGGCGGAAGTCACTACCTGGGAGCGAGCGCTTATGCCAGCTTTCTACGGACTTGATATCGAATATGCCTATGGCATGGACGACGAATTGCCTAACGGCATCCGCCCGCCCACTTGGGCCTTCCTGCTCGCCGATCACTGGCGAGAAAAGCTCGACCTGACCCGCGAACAGGTACGTAGCGCACTCGCTCACCCCCGCATCAACGTCATCGAACTGCACAGCGGCCAGTGGATTGAGCTGGGCGAACAGCCCAAGTTGTACCCTGTCGAACTCGGCGTGCCGGAACTGCCCATGCTCTTGAACAGACTGCTCAAGCCCATCCGTTACGACGATCTGGGATTACTCGGCTTCGGCCAATGGGACGGTGATCCGAATGAGCGCTTTACCGACGCCGACAGCCGCCGCTGGATGGCACGTTTCGATACCGACAGCGACTGGCCCACGCCAGCATCGCGATTGGGCACACCCAAGCCAACGGCTCCCGCGCAAAACTCTGCGCCGCTGAGCATCATTGCGGGCATGCCATGCACCCAAGCCGGCTGGTGGCTTGTCCCGGGGGTCGCTGATTCACGTCGCGAATTCAAGCAAGGCGAAATCCTGCCCGTGCTCACCTCGCAACCCAGTGAAAGGCTGACGCTTTGGCAACGCGACTCCGACCAAACGCCCCCGGAACCCGCCCGGCACGCCAGCAGCCACGAAGCCGCTCCCCGCGCCGGCCGCTGGGAAATGGAGGCGGATCGCTGCGTGGAGTGCACCGTCCGGCTGAACGAACGGCTGCCGTTACATCAAGGCCAAAAGGTGCGCTGGTTATGGACTGTCAGCGGCATGCGCGCCCGTAGCGGCGAAACCTGCCCGTATCCAGGGAAATGGGTGTGTGACTACAAACCCGGTACCGAACGGCTATTCGATTACGCCGCCCTGATGCCGCACGTGGACGGTGAAAAAGTTGTCTGGCGCTGGTTAGGGCTGGTGCAGAGATGAGTGTCGACTGATGCCTGTCCCTCTAACCCCTGCCGTCGCGCGGATCATCGACGGTGCCTATCGCGCCTATCGGGCAAACCAGGCTTTTGAGAACAGCAGAACCGCCGCCGAACTGGCCAACTCGCGGTGGAAATTGCCGAACGCAGGAAGCAGATCAAGGAAACCCTTCGCGCCACCATTGAAGCAATGACCCGCGAGATCGAGGTCAAGAGTTCCACCTTTGCCGTGGTGGATCGCGGCGGTAATAGCACGGTTTCTCGACGAGGCCAGGAGAACATCACGTTCAAGGAATACATCGAACGCAAAGTGCCCTTTCGCCCGGCGATCAGCCAAGTCTGCACCGTTGCGCTGCAGATGCCGATCAAGGTACCGCGCCGTATCCGCAAGAAAATTGCCGGCGATACGGTACCGACCACCATCGAGATCGCCCTCAAACAATTTACCGCCTCGTTGTTTTTTGAAGCCGTGGACGAGGCACTGGAGTGGCGCAGCCCGCTCAAGGCCGAACCCAACTACAACGGCAACAGCAAGAAGGCGTTGTTGGGCGAGCCGGTTACGCGGCCCAAACGGTTCGGCAGTGCCGTGCAGCCTTTTTGGCCACGGCCGAAGGGTTTGCTGGCGCCCGATCTGGTGGTGGTTGAGTACCGGCAAGAGCCGTTTGAAACCGAGAATGTGTTTGCGGCGGTGGAGATCAAGTTTCCGGGAGATTGGGTAGTAAAAAAACAAATAACGGACTACGTGAACCTGATGAAGCCCTCAACGGGCGTCAACCCGGACAAAATCGGAAGAGAGAAAGTTGCGCTGTTGCGGGTGCCGGAAGATTGCACCGGTTTTGAAATAGATGAAAAGAACAATTCAACGTCCAAAGGCCAAAAAAACAGGAGGTAAGCATGAGTACGACTCATAGACTTTTTGATGACGAAGAACGTGACGAGTTTATTGCAGAACTGAAGGAATGGCCCAACACGGATTGGGGTAAAGATGAAGTCGCCCGCCATAGTGTCAGCCCGTTCATCAGCTTCTACTTCCCCCCTACTCCTGATAACCATCGCGATGTAGCTCTATTGATGGTGGATATCCACGAAGCTTTCGAAAAACTGCTTGGCTTCCCTTTCACCATGACCATGCACGAAGACACTGAGCGTCCTCATGCTTATCCGCAAGAAGAGCCTGATCTTCGCAGGCAGGCCATGGAAGCCCATCCACACGAGTACTTCGTATTCTGGTTTACCGACGAAACAAACCATGCCAGCTCACCTACAACATCGGGCGATTTCTGGCGTACTTGGTATCGAACTGACGGGTCGCGAACAGAGTATTCCTCAATCGTATTCTATTACCGCTGGCAATGGTGGCTGGACAACCGCGATGCCTGGCGCCAGTTCGTACTCAAGACCATTGATCTGCTCAAGGCTCATCAGGTCTACAGTGGTTTAGCCATGGCTAACCCAATGGAATATGGCACGCGAGCAGAAATTACCACATGGGAAAGAGCCTTGACGCCCGCTTTCTACGGGCTCGATATCGACTACGAGTTTTCGATGCGTGACGAGTTACTCAACGGCATCCGTCCGCCCACCTGGGCCTTCCTGCTAGCCGATCTCTGGCGCGTAAAACTCGACCTGACCCGTGAACAGGTACGCGAAGCACTCGCTCACCCCCGCATCAGCATCACCGAACTGCACAGCGGCCAGTGGATCGAGCTGGGCGAACAGCCCGAATTGTACCCTGTCGAACTCGGCGTGCCGGAACTGCCCATGCTCTTGAACAGACTGCTCAAGCCCATCCGTTACGACGACTTGGGATTACTGGGCTTCGGCCAATGGGACGGTGACCCAAACGAGCGCTTTACCGACGCCGACAGCCGCCGCTGGATGGCACGTTTCGATACCGACAGCGACTGGCCCACGCCAGCATCGCGATTGCTCACAGCCAAGCAACAGCTCCCGCGTAAACCTTTGCGCCGCTGACCAGGGCTTATGCAGGTATGCATCACTGAGTGCAAGCATGACGCAATCTTCACATTAAAGGCGGAGCATTCGCCGTGATTGAACTGTCCCCTACTGATCAGCAGTTTTTCAACCTCACTGACGATTGGAGTTCCTCATGGCGAAAATCAACCTGGCGCAGCAGTTGGCGACCACCCTGGAACAGGCAGGCATCAAGCGTATCTGGGGCCTGACCGGCGACAGCCTCAATGGCCTGACCGACGCGCTCCGCAGCATGGACAGTATCGAGTGGATGCATGTGCGCCACGAAGAAGTCGCCGCCTTTGCCGCCGGTGCCGAAGCCGCCGCCACTGGCGAGTTGACGGTGTGCGCCGGCAGTTGCGGGCCGGGCAATCTGCATTTGATCAATGGTTTGTTCGACTGCCATCGTAATCATGTGCCGGTGCTGGCGATTGCCGCGCAGATTCCATCGTCGGAGATCGGCCTCAACTATTTCCAGGAAACCCATCCCCAGGAGCTGTTCAAGGAGTGCAGCCATTTCATCGAACTGGTGAGCAACCCCGAGCAGATGCCCCAGGTGCTGCACCGCGCCATGCGCTCAGCCATCCTCAATCGCGGCGTGGCGGTGGTGGTGATTCCAGGGGATGTATCGTTGCTGGAAGTGGAAGACAAGCTCAAGCCCTGGCCAGCCCTGCACGCACCGCGCACCTTGCCGGCTGAACAGGACTTGCAACGTCTCAGCGAGATCCTTCAGAGCAGTGAAAAAGTCACCCTGCTCTGCGGCAGCGGCTGTGCCGGTGCGCACGATCAGGTGGTGGCGTTGGCCGACGCACTCGGCGCGCCGGTGGTGCACGCGCTGCGCGGCAAGGAACATGTGGAGTGGGATAACCCTTTTGACGTGGGCATGACCGGCCTGATCGGTTTCAGCTCCGGTTACCATGCCATGCTCGACTGCGACACGTTGATCATGCTCGGCACCGACTTCCCCTATCGCCAGTTCTACCCCACCGATGCCAGGATCATTCAGGTTGATCGTGACCCCCAGGCCCTGGGCCGACGCGCCACGCTGGATCTGGGCATCGCCGCCGATGTCAGCGAAACCATCGATGCCTTGCTGCCGCGCTTGACCCGCAAGACCGATCGCAGCTTTCTGGAGACCTCGTTGAAGCATTACGAGAAGGCCCGCCAGGGGTTGGATGACCTGGCGCAACCCTCCAAGGCCAATCGGCCGATCCACCCCCAGTACGTCGCACGCTTGCTCAGTGAGCTGGCCGACGATGATGCAATCTTCACCGCCGACGTTGGCTCACCCACAGTATGGGCGGCGCGCTATTTGAAAATGAACGGCAAGCGCCGGCTGATTGGCTCTTTCAACCATGGCTCGATGGCCAATGCCATGCCCCAGGCCATTGGCGCCCAGGCGGCATTCCCTGGGCGCCAGGTGATTTCGATGTCGGGGGATGGCGGGTTCACGATGTTGATGGGGGATTTCATTTCACTGGCGCAGTTGAATCTGCCGGTGAAACTCATTGTGTTCAATAACTCATCCCTGGGTTTTGTCGCCATGGAAATGAAGGCTGCCGGGTACCTGGACACTGGCACCGAGTTGAAAAACCCGGACTTCGCGGCCATGTCCAATGCCATGGGTATTCTGGGGATTCGCGTAGAGCAATCCGAAGATCTGGAACCGGCCCTGCGCCGCGCCCTGGCCCATGATGGCCCCGTGCTGGTGGACGTGGTGACAGCCACGCAGGAACTGGTGATGCCGCCGAGTATCAAGCTGGAACAGGCCAAAGGGTTCAGCCTGTATATGCTTAAAGCGGTGATGAGCGGTCGCGGCGATGAGGTCATCGAACTGGCACGCACCAACTGGTTGCGATAACCCCTACTGTAGGAGCGAGCTTGCTCGCGAAGATCGTTAACGATAACGCTGACATCCTGAATGAACGCGTAGTCCTCAGGTTTTTCGCGAGCAAGCTCGCTCCTACAGGTGCCGGGCTAATATCAGCCCTTCTGTTTTTCTACCCACTTGCCGTAGGCATCGATGAATGACTGCAGGAACGGTTTGGTTTTTTCCGAGACCTTGCCCGCCTCATCGAATACGCTACCGGCGCCGCCTAAGTAGGCTTCCGGCTGTTGCATGCACCACACATCCAGGAACACCAGCGACTGGCGCAGGTGATGGTTGGCGCCAAAACCACCAATGGCACCCGGCGATACGCTGATGATCGCTCCAGGCTTGCCGCTCCAGGCGCTTTGCCCATAAGGGCGGGAACCCACGTCGATTGCATTCTTCAGCGCAGCGGGTACGGAACGGTTGTATTCCGGGGTCACGAACAGCACGGCGTCGGATGAACTCACCTGTTGGCGGAAAGTGCTGTAGGCTGCGGGCGGTGTTGCACCGTCGATGTCCTCGTTGTAGAGCGGCAGGTCGCCGATTTCAACAATGTTCAACTTGAGGTTGGCAGGTGCCAGCTCGGCCAGGGCCAGGGCGACCTTGCGGTTGATCGACGCTTTTCTCAAGCTGCCCACCAGGACGGCAATCGTGTAGACCTTGCTCATTGAGGTTTCCCGACTTCTGAATAAAGGAGCTTGTAGTTATAGAGGCTTAGCGGCCTGTTCACCAGCGAGTTTTGATGATTCCCGCGGCGATTTCCTTGCAGCCGCTTGCGTAGGAAACGGCTGAAAACATCAGCGAATAGTATTTTTTTCTTATAGGTAAACTACCCCGCTCCCTGACGGTCTACAGAACCGCAAATCGAGTGTTTATCTCCAGAGGTTCTAAACAGATGGCAGCAGTACTAGTTGGACAGTTCCATGCTCGAGACGCGGAAGGCCGCGTATATTCGGTGCATGAGTTCCAGGAATCCGACCCGGCGCAAGGCGACCTGGCTGGCTCGACGCCCACCACCACCTACAAGCTGGCCATTGGCGACCGCGTAGAGAAACTGGAAGGCGATGAATTCAAACTGCTCCAGTCGGGGACCATTCTTGTCCGCGAATCGCAAACTACCCTGGCGTCATAAGGGCCCCCATTTTGTACACCCGCTCAGTCCTGGCCATCGTTGGCGTTGACTGGGCCGGGGTCATCAAGGGCTGCGCATCTGCGTTATTTCAATGCCCTGCTCGCTTTGTTTGAGCGTCACCACCAATTGCCCTCTTTCCCCCTCCACCGCATACATCGAGCGCTTGTAGCCCGACCGGTTGGACGCGGGATACGCCTCCACTTGCCTGATCAGGTTAACCGCCAACACGGCGCCCACCTGCTCGCTCACCTTTTCCTGGGAACGGATGAACGTTTCAAGTGCAAGCTCTTCAGGAGGGTGTTCAGTGGAGTCATTAAAGAGGTAAGCCGCCATGCACCCCACGGTCAAAAGGACCAGGAGTTGCTTGGCCGTCACCCCGAAGAACGTCGAGGGTAGAGGCATTTGAGACCAGACCTGTTTTTTGTTGTAAGTACCGGCAAGCCGGCATTGGTCGTTGCTGATCAGACGCACCATTCTAATGAGGTCATGGCCGAACGCCATAGGCCGGGGCGACCCGCGCAGTCTTTTTTGCGCCTGAAGGCCTGCACCATTGAATCCACTTCGCGCTGCACATAGACTCCGGCCATGCGTTTACGTCATATCGAAGTGATTCAGGCCATCTTGCAAACCGGACACCTGGGCACCGCCGCCGAATGGTTGCAACTCTCTGTGGGTGAAGTAGACGCCACGCTCAAGGATGCCGAGCTGCAATTGGGTTTTATGTTGTTTGCCAGCGTGCGCGGACGTTTGCAAGCAACGCACGAGACGCTGCAATTGCAGGCGCAGATCGTCCAGTTGTACGAAGCACTCGAACCGATGCAACGCCTGGCCGGCCGCTTGAAACATCACCACGCCGCGCCCCTGCGTGCGCTGTGCACCCCTCCCCTGGCCAATCAACTACTGCCGCAAAGCATTGCCATGCTGCGCAGACGCTTCCAGGACACGCCGTGCAACCTGTCGAGCCAGCCGACCCGGGAGATCGTCAGGAGCCTGCTGCTGCACGAAGCCGATGTGGGGCTGAGCCTGCATGACCCGCAACATCCACAAATTCAAAGCACCCCACTGGCCCAGGGCAAGCTGCAATTGCTCGCGCCCCACGGCTGGCTCAAACCCAAGCAGAAGTACATCGCGCTGCAGGATCTGGCCGGGCAGTCGCTGATCGGGCTGGAAGGCCACGACCCGCTGAGTCGTCTGCTGGACGCCAAACTGCAAGCCCTGCGCCCGCTGCCGGTGGTGCAGACGCGGGTACAGACCTACCAGATGATGCGCAGCATGGTTGAGGCCGGTGAAGGCTTGGCGATTGTCGATCCTTTTACCGCCTCTGGTGCCAGGGAAGCCGGGCTGGATGCGTGCCCGGTGTCGCCCCCCATAATGGTCAGCCTGTATGCACTCACCCTGAAAGACGGCGCCACCTCACCGGCATTGAATGCGCTGCTGGAGATTGTCACCCAGAAGGCCGAAAGTCTCCTGGGCGGCGACACAAACCTCTCGTAGGAGCGAGCTTGCTCGCGAAGGACGTGAACGGTTACGCGCTCATCCTGACGTAACGCGGCGCCTTTGCGTTTTTCGCGAGCAAGCTCGCTCCTACAGGGCTTAGATCGATCCCACTTCCGTCTTGAATAACCGATACCAGAAAATCGCCACTTCACGGGTTTGTGGATCAATCCCGCGATAACGCAATTGGTCGATCCCACCCATCACATACCCGCAGCGCTCATACAGGCGGCAAGCACCCAGATTATTGTTTTGGGTTTCCAACATCATGCCCGGCAGGTTTTTCTTGCGGGCCCAGAACTGCGCCACGTCCAGCAGCGCCTTGGCCACGCCATGACGTCGCGCCGGCAACACCACGGCCAACTCATCAACATGGGCAAAACCGTTCCAGTTGGTGCTGACCACCACGTGCCCTACCGCACGGTCATCCAGGTAGGCCATGAAGATCGCACTGTCGGCGGCATCGCGAAAGCTGGAGAACTCTTCAGGGTCGATGCCATAGCATTTGCGATACGGCAGGATGCGCTCCACCGGCCATTGATCGACACGCTGGCCCATCTGCGGAACGCCATAGGCGTCGACCTCGAAGCTGAAGTCATTGCCCCATACATAAGCGTCAAAACCTTCGTCGGCGACGCGCACACTGAGCCCTGGGTACTTCGGGTTCATCACAGCTTGCTGCATAAACATTCTTAACCCTTGATGCAATCGACGGTGTAACGACGGCCACTACCGTCATCTTCGTGTTGCAGCCCATGAACATCGGCGACAAAACCGGGGAAACTGCTATCGAACGTTCGGGCAAATGCCAGGTAGTCGATGATTGAACGCGTTGATTCTGTAAAGCGCTCGCCGGGCATGATCAATGGAATGCCCGGCGGATAAGGCACCAGCATTACGGCTGCGATGCGTCCTGGCAAGGCATCGATGGATACCGCTTCGACTTCGCCCCTCACCAGTTGGTCGTAGGCATCGGCGGGTTTCATCGCGATCTGCGGCAATACCGTGTACATGCGTTTGAGATGCTTGGCGGTGGCGTTGCTACGGTAACAGCTGTGCAACTGGTCGCAAAGATCGCGCAGGCCCATGCCCTGATAACGTACCGGCCCCTGGGCGTATACCGAAGGCAAACAACTGGCCAGGCTGACGTTGGCATCGTAACTGCGCTTGAACTCCAGCAACTCGGTGAGCAAGGTACTCCACTTGCCTTTGGTGATCCCCATGGAGAACAACACGAGGAACGAATACAACCCGGTTTTTTCCACCACCAGGCCGCGCTCCCAGAGAAACTTGCTGACCACCGCGGCGGGAATCCCGCAATCGCTCAAGGCGCCACCGGCATTGAGGCCGGGCATTACCAGGGTGACTTTGATCGGGTCCAGCAAGACATAATCTTCAGCCACGTCGCCAAAGCCATGCCAATCATCCTGAGGATGCAGTAGCCAGTCCGCCGTGGCAACGCGGTCGATACCCGCCACCGATTGCGGCTGCCAGATCGAAAACCACCAATCCTCGGCAGCAATATGCTGGCGCAGGTTGGCCAGCGCGCGGCGGAAACTCAAGGCCTCGTCGAACATCTCCTGCAGCAGCGAGCGCCCGGCCGGCCCTTCCATCATCGCCGAGGCGACGTCCAGCGAGGCGATGATGCTGTATTGCGGTGAAGTCGAGATGTGCATCATGAAGGCTTCGTTGAAACGGTCACGGTCCAGCTGCCGTGCACCGCCGTCCTGCACATGGATCATCGACGCCTGGCTGAATGCGGCCAGCAGTTTATGAGTGGAGTGGGTGGTAAATACCAGCGGGCTGTCCGGTGTGCGCAAGGTACCCATGCCATAGCGCCCGGCGAAAAACTCGTGAAATGCCGCATAGGCGTACCAGGCCTCATCGAAGTGCAGCACTTCTACGCTGTTACCCAATTGCTGCTTGATCAGTTCGGCGTTGTAGCACAGGCCGTCGTAGGTGGAATTGGTTACCACCGCCAGCTTCACCTTGGGTGGCCGGCCATGCGTCAACGGGCTGGCGTCGATCTTGGCGCGGATTGACTCGGGGCTGAATTCGCTCAGAGGGATCGGGCCGATGATCCCCAGCTCGTTGCGCTCCGGGCACAGGTACAGCGGGATAGCGCCGGTCATGATGATCGAGTGCAGTACTGACTTGTGACAGTTGCGGTCTACCAGCACCAGATCGTCGCGGCCAACCATGGAGTGCCAGACAATTTTGTTGGCGGTGGAAGTGCCGTTGATAACGAAGAATGTATGGTCGGCGCCAAAGTTGCGGGCGGCGCGGGCCTCGGCTTCGGCCAGGGGGCCGGTATGATCGAGCAACGAGCCCAGTTCAGGGACGGAAACAGACAAGTCCGAGCGCAGGGTGTTCTCCCCGAAAAACTGGTGAAATGCCTGCCCCACCGGGCTTTTGCGGTACGCCACGCCACCGCCATGGCCAGGGGTGTGCCAGGAATAATTGGAATCGGCAGTGTGCTGTACCAAAGCCTTGAAGAACGGCGGCAACAGCCCGTCCAGGTAAGTGCGTGCAGAGCGGGCGACCTGACGCGCCAGAAACGGCACGGTGTCTTCGAACAGATAAAGAATGCCACGCAGTTGGTTAAGCTCGCTCATTGCATCGGCCGGCGCATTTTCCAGGGTGACTTGCTCACCCAGGGCGAAGATCGGCAGGTTGGGTGCCCGCACCCGCGCCAGGCGAATCAGCTCGACCATGTTTTGCAGCAGGTGGGTATTTTCCCCGGCGCCTTCGGCGGCAATCAACATGCACGCCAAACCGTGATGGGTGGAGGCCACCAACCGCCCCTCGGCGTAGTCCACCGCAGAAAAGATACTGAAGCCCTCTTGTTCCAATTCCCTGGCGATGCCTCGAACCCGGTCACCGGCAACGGTGTCGGCCTTGATGTCACGGTGCACGATAAGAATGGGAAACTTGAGGTCTTTGTACATGAGCGCTCTTACTCCGGAGGGCTTTGCACTCAGGGTAGAAGCTGGAAGCGAATGTGGCGAATGAAGATTTTATCGGCAGTGGTGATCACATGTGCAAGCGCGCCTGCCTCACTGCCAGTCAGCTATAGAGAGGGTGCAGGCAATAGCTCCCTCGCCACAACACAAGCCTGCCACCACTACTGTTGCGTAAGTTGAGTCCACAACGCCGGCGCACCCGCTGCCTTGGCAATCGCTTCCAACCGCGCCACGTGCTCGGCCAGGTCTTGCTCGCTGGCACGAATGACCGGTGTCGGTTTGCGATCGGCCGGCAGGCGGCGGATTTCCGAAGGACGGTTGCCGGAGCCTTCCGCCGAGCCGCTGCCATCGGAGGCGTTACCCGCCAGGGACAGGCTGGTTTGCCCGCCGGTCATGGTCAGGTAAACGTCGGCCAGGATCTCGGAGTCGAGCAAGGCGCCGTGCAGTTCACGGCCGGAGTTATCAACGCCATAACGCTTGCACAAGGCATCAAGGCTGTTGCGCTGGCCCGGGTGACGCTCGCGGGCCATCATCAAGGTGTCGAGGATCGTGCAGTGCTGGGAAATGTCCGCACGGTCCGTCTGCCCCATCAGGGCAAATTCGTTGTTGATAAAGCCGATGTCGAACGCCGCGTTATGGATGATCAACTGCGCGCCGTTGATGAACTCGAAGAACTCATCGGCGACTTCGGCAAAGCGTGGCTTGCCCTTGAGGAATTCGTCGGTGATGCCGTGGACGCCGATCGCGCCTTCGTCACTGTCACGGTCTGGTTGCAGGTAAACGTGGAAGTGGCGGCCGGTCAGGCGGCGCCCCATCAGTTCGACGCAGCCGATTTCGATGATCCGGTGACCATCGGTCACCGGCATGCCGGTGGTTTCGGTATCGAGTACAACAGATCGGATGGCCATCAGGGTTCAGCTCTCAACGGTTTGGTACATTTCAAGGGGCGGGATATTAGCACGCTCCAGAACCGGTGCGCCCCATGGCAAACAGCCGCGGCGGCTCGCCCAACAGTTTTTTACAAGGTTTAGCAAACCTGCTGCAGTTTGCTGCCGTCCCTGTTGTTAGCCTGCACGCCCCTTCTTGATGCGGAATACCCGGATTCATGTGCACGTTTAAATGGCTGTTTATTCCCTGCCTGCTCTGCGCCGCCAGTGTGCAGGCCACCAGTTTCGTCATGACGACTGACGCGCTGGTAAGCCTGTCGATGAGTGCCACAGGAGGCACCAGCAGCAGCTTCAAGGACGACAAGATCGTGCTGGCGGCCAAGGCCGATGCCGCGTCGTTTATTGCAAGCCAGGGTGAAATACGCGGCGTTCAGTTGGAGTCGGCGTTCGAGCACATTCGCCGTTTGAGGGTGGATCTACACTGCACGGACGAGCAACTCGCCCGTGCGATCCTGGTGCTGTAACCGCCCGGCGTGAACGGCCGCTGCGGTGTTGCGGATCAGCTCTGCTTGTAGCCGCGCACTTCATCCACGCCACGATTGGCCAACTGGTCAGCGCGCTCGTTGCCAGGGTGGCCGATGTGCCCGCGCACCCATTTCCAGGTGATGTCGTGACGGTTGCATTGCTCATCGAGCAATTGCCACAAGTCGGCGTTCTTGACCGGCTCCTTGGCCGCCGTCTTCCAACCGCGCTTCTTCCAGTTGACCATCCACTCGTTGATGCCCTTCATCACGTATTGCGAGTCGGTCACCAGCAGCACGTTGCAGCGCCGCTTGAGTTCTTCCAGGCCACGAATGGCGCCCATCAGCTCCATGCGGTTATTGGTGGTGTTGGCTTCACCGCCCCACAGTTCCTTCTCCACGCCCTTGCACACCAGCAAGGCGCCCCAGCCGCCGGGGCCGGGGTTGCCCTTGCAGGCGCCATCGGTGAAGAGTTCTACGCTATCGGTCATCGGTTGTATCCATCAAAACGGGCTGGCGGTAATCGACCGACAGTATCCCGAGGCCGGGCAAACCGGCCTGAAATCAAAAAAGGAGTTTAGCGTTCGCTTTGCTTGCGGTTGACCTTGGCCAGCGGCATCGGCACGAGCTTTCCAATGGGCTGGCGCGCAACCTGGCGTACCGGCCGCAACCCGACCACGATCTTGCGCGCCACCAGCAGATAGAAGCCGCCGCCCGCTAGTTGCCAGGCACCCGCACGGCGTTCCCAGCCCGCCAGGCGACCCTGCCACTTGGCTGTCGCAAGCGGCGGACGATAGCACCCGAAGCGACGTTTCTCCAGCGCAAAGCCCAGCAGGTTCAGCCAGTCTGCCACCCGCGATGGCGAGATACAGCGCGCCTGACGCAGGCCATCATGGGCGAATACACGGCGCAAGCCCCAACTGCTCCAGGGGTTGATACCGACAATCAGCAAATGGCCACCAGGGCGCACGCTGCTCGCGGCTTCGCGCAGCAACCCATGGGGCGACAGGCAGAAATCCAGGCCATGCTGCAACACCACCACATCGGCGGCATGTTCGCTCAAGGGCCAGGCCTGTTCCTCACAGACGATTTCAACCCCCGGCAGCGGCGCGCCCAGGCGAACATTGCGTTGCACCTGCGGCGCCGATGGCGGCGTCTGAGCCGAGGGGCCGTAATGCACCAGATAGCCACCAAAGAACCGACCCAGCTCGTCATCGAGCATGCGCCGCTCTTCATCCAGCAGAAATTGTCCAATCGGCCCGGACAACCATTCACGGGCCGCGCTGATCAGGGCCAGCCACTCAGGATCGGCCTGGGCGAACGCTTTATCAGTCATTGCATTCTCCAACTCGCCTAGACGTTCTAAGATGCACCAATGTGTTCAGCTTGGCGAATCGAAGAATGATACAGATCAGTGCCCTACCCGCCTTCACCGACAACTACATCTGGTTGTTACAAGACCCGTCCACCCTGCGCTGCGCTGTGGTCGACCCCGGCGATGCCGCGCCGGTGCTGGCCTGGCTCAAGCACAACACCGAGTGGACCCTCAGCGACATTCTGGTCACCCACCATCACCATGATCATGTGGGCGGCGTCGAGCAACTGAAAAATATCACCGGCGCCAGGGTCTACGGCCCGGCCAACGAAAAGATTCCGGCGCGCGATGAAGCCCTGCAAGACAACGACCGCATCAGCGTACTGGGCTGGGACTTCGACGTGTACGCCGTGCCGGGGCACACGCTGGGGCATATTGCCTTTTATCACCAGGGCGTGTTGTTGTGTGGCGATACGCTGTTCGCTGCCGGTTGCGGTCGCCTGTTCGAGGGCACGCCGGAGCAGATGCATGCCTCCTTGCAGCGCCTGGCCGCCCTGCCTGCCGACACACTTGTGTACTGCACCCATGAATACACACAAAGCAACCTCAAGTTTGCCCAGGCGGTCGAACCGGATAACGCCGATATCGCTGAACGTGTGAAAAATGTCGCCCAACTTCGCTCCCGTGGCGAGATCACGCTGCCTTCGAGCCTGGCCATGGAAAAACTCACAAATCCATTTTTACGCACCGCTGAAACATCCGTTAAACAAAAAGCGGACGAACGGAACGGCCGCGACAACCGCTCTGGGGCCGAGGTGTTTGCTAGCTTGAGGGCCTGGAAAGATAAGTTCTAACAGGATGCAATCTGATACGTAATTTCTGAATGGTTGACCGGAACCAAAGCGCTTTCTAGAATCGCCCGACATTTTTGCCCGGAACTTACTTCCAGCCAATGTCGTCATCTATTCGTAAATCCATTTCTTCAGACGCATTGACCCGCCTGGCTCAAGCCGTGGCGGTGGCCGTTTCCGCAACTCTGGCGGGCTGCCAATCGACTAATTACGCTGCACAATCCACCGTGCAACCCAAACCCAATCTTGCTGCCAAGATTAAGCAAAAACCTATTTGGCTATCAGAGAAGCCCAGCCCCGAAGTGCCCCAGGATGTCTGGGAACGCATGCGTCGGGGCTTTCAATTGCAGGACGGTGTCGGCGTCAACCCACGCATTGAGCAACAGCGCTTGTGGTTCGCCAGCAACCCATCATTTTTGGAAAATGCCGGTGAGCGCGGCAGCCTCTACATTCATTACATCGTCGAACGCCTTGAAGAACGCAACATGCCTCTGGAGCTGGCCCTGCTGCCAGTGATTGAAAGTGCCTACAACCCGATGGCCTATTCGCGCAGCGATGCGGTCGGCTTGTGGCAGTTCATTCCCTCCACCGGGCGCTACTTCAACCTGCGTCAGACCCGCGCCTACGATGGCCGCCGCGACATTACCGCTTCCACCACCGCCGCCCTGGACTATCTGACGCGTCTGCATGACATGTTCAACGGCGACTGGCTGCTGGCTCTGGCGGCCTACAACGCCGGCGAAGGTACGGTCAGCCGGGCGATCGAGCGCAACGAAAAGCTTGGCCTGCCCACCGACTACTGGAACCTGCCCCTGCCCCAGGAAACCAAGGACTACGTGCCCAAGTTCCTGGCCTTGTCCCAGGTGGTTCTGGCGCCCGAGGCTTATGGCGTCAACCTGAACCCGATTGCCAACACACCGTATTTCGAAGTGGTTGAAGTCAAGCAAAGCATGGACCTCTCACGGGTTGCCGCGCTGGCCGAGATCGACGAAGACGAACTGTTCCAGCTCAACCCGGCCTTGAAACAACGTACCACCCTGGACGGCCCCCAGCATTTGCTGGTGCCGACCTCCAAGGCGCAGTTGCTCACCAGCACCCTTTCGACGATGAAGCCGGAAGAGTTGCTGAGTATGCGCCCAAAAAAGCCGGTGTTCGACGAAGTCGAGTCCAAGGCGGTTGCCGGGCGTACCCGCAGCTACAAAGTGCGCAGTGGCGACAACCTTACGCTGATCGCCAAAGCCAACAAGGTCGATGTGCATGACCTGCAGCGCTGGAACAAGCTCAACGGCCAGTCACTCAAGGTCGGCCAGACCCTGGTGATGCAGGACACCCGCAAGGCTGCCGCGAAAAAACCGGTGCAGTACAAGGTAAAAAAAGGCGACTCGTTGTACATGGTCGCCAAGCGTTTCAACGTTGAGATGCAACATCTCAAGCGTTGGAACCCGCGCACGGGCCAGGCGCTGAAGCCGGGGCAAATGCTAGTGGTGTCGGGGCCAAGATAAAGCCCTCAAGAACACCGGAGGCTAATGTGGGAGGGGGCTTGCTCCCGATAGCAGTGGGTCAGTCAGCCTATGTACTGGCTGACATGCCGCTATCGGGAGCAAGCCCCCTCCCACATTGGATCGCCATCGCCCTAACTGGCTTTTTCCAACCGGAACAAGCTGTTACTGTACCGATCATAAAGCCCAAGCCGCCTGGATCGGATCTCTGACTTGAAGCGTCCTCTCCTTCTACTAATAAGTCTGGCCTTGAGCTTTGCTGCGAACGCGACGATTACCGAAAGCCACGGTTACGCGCAGTTCGGCTCACTCAAGTACCCGGCCAAGTTCACCCATTACGATTGGGTAAACCCTGCAGCGCCCAAAGGCGGCACACTGCGGGTCATGGCCTTTGGCACGTTCGACACGCTCAACCCCTATACCTTCAAGGGCACCAGCCCGGTTTCTACCGGCAACTTCCTGCAATACGGCGTCAATGAGCTGAACGAACCCTTAATGGTCGGCACCGGCCAGTACGCGCCGTCAGGGGATGAGCCCACTTCCAGCTATGGCCTGATTGCCCAGTCAGTGGAATACAGCGAAGACCGCAGTTGGGTGGTGTTCAACCTGCGCCCCGAAGCGCGCTTTCACGACGGCAAGCCGATCACCGCCGCAGACGTGGCGTTTTCCTATCGCACCCTGCTGACCGAAGGCCACCCGCAATACCGTACCAACCTGCAGGAAGTGGCCAGGGTCGATATTCTCAACCGCCACCGCATCCGTTTTGTGTTCAAGCGCGCCGGCAACCCATTGCTGATCCTGCGCCTGGGCGAGTTGCCGGTGCTGCCCCTGCACTACTGGAAGAACCGCGACTTCAAGGCCACCACCTTCGAGCCGCCGCTGGGCAGCGGGCCATACCGCATGACCAAAGTCACCCCGGGCCGGCAGTTGGTGTTTGAGCGGGTCAAGGATTACTGGGGCAAGGACCTGCCGGTCAACCGCGGCTTCTACAACTACGATAAGGTCGAGGTGGAGTTCTATCGCGACAGCGACGTGGCTTTTGAAGCCTTCAAGGCCGGTGAATTCGACATTTATATCGAGCATCAAGCCAAGAACTGGGCCACGGGTTACAACTTCCCGGCGGTCAATCGGGGCGATGTGATCAAGGCGCAGATTGCCCACCAGATCCCCACACAGAGCCAGGGTCTGTTCATGAATACCCGGCGGCCCGCCTTCAGCCAGGCCAAGGTCCGCGAAGCCCTGGGGTTGATGTTCGATTTTGAGTGGACCAACCGTACCCTGTTCAGCAGCGCGTATAAGCGTTCGGTGAGCTATTACCCCAACAGTGATTTTTCGGCCACCGGCCTGCCAGTGGGCCATGAATGGCTGATGCTCTCGCCCTACCGCGACCAACTGCCGGCCGCACTGTTTACCCAGCCGTTCAGCCTGCCGCAAACCGACGGTCGCGGCATCCCTCGCGAAACGCTGCGTCGCGCCCTGGCCCTGCTCGGCGAAGCGGGCTGGAAACTGTCGGGGCAACGCCTGCTCGACAAGGATGGGCAACCGCTGCGCCTGGAGATCCTGCTGGTCAATCCGAACCTTGAGCGCATCCTGCAACCTTATGTCGAAAATCTGACCCGTATCGGCATCGACGCCCGCTTGCGCACCGTCGACCGGGCACAGTACAAACAGCGCCTCGATCAATTCGATTTCGACATGATTCTGATGACCCTCAACCAGACCTTGAGCCCCGGTCTTGAGCAGTGGCAGTACTTTCACTCCAGCCAGGCCGCGATCAAGGGCAGCAAGAACTACGCCGGCATCGCCAGCCCGGTGGTCGACCACCTGCTGGATCAACTACTGGCGGCGCAGACCCGCGAACAACAACTGGCCGCCGGCCGTGCCCTGGACCGCGTGCTGCTGTGGCAGCACTACAGCATTCCCAACTGGTACCTCAACTATCATCGCCTGGCGTACCGCAACCGGTTCGCCTTCGTTACCACGCCACCCTATAGCCTGGGCCTGAGTGCGTGGTGGCTGAAAGCTTCGGAGAAAGCCCAATGATGTCTTTGCATACTACCCTGCTCGCCAGCCTGTTGCTGTGCACTGCGGCCCAAGCCGCCCCGCAACACGCGCTGACCCTCTACAACGAGCCGCCCAAGTACCCCGCCGACTTCAAGCATTTCGACTACGTCAACCCCGACGCCCCCAAAGGCGGCACCTTCCGCGAATCGGCCATGGGCGGCTTCGACAGCCTCAACCCCTACATCAGCAAGGGCGTGCCGGCGGATAATCTGCCGTTGATCTACGACACCCTGGCCATGCAAAGCCTGGATGAACCCATCACCGAATACGGGCTGGTGGCCGGCAAGATCGAAAAAGCCCCGGACAACAGCTGGGTACGTTTCTACCTGCGCCCCGAAGCGCGCTTCCACGATGGCCACCCGATGCGCGCCGAAGACGTGGTGTTTACCTTCCAGACCCTGATCAAGGACGGTAACCCGCTCTACCGCAACTACTACGCCGATGTCGACGAAGTGGTGGCCGAAGACCCGTTGCGTGTGTTGTTCAAGTTCAAACGCACCAACAACCGCGAACTGCCGCTGATCCTCGGCCAGTTGCCGGTGCTGCCCAAGCACTGGTGGGCGACTCGCGACTTCTCCAAGGGCAACCTGGAAGCGCCCCTGGGCAGCGGGCCGTACCAGGTGTCGGAGGTCAAGCCTGGACGCATGATTCGCTACGAGCGGGTCAAGGATTATTGGGCCAAGGACCTGCCGGTGAACAAGGGCTTCTACAATTTCGACACCCGCATCACCGATTACTACCGTGACAGCACGGTCTCCCTGGAAGCCTTGAAGGCCGGGCAGTTCGATTACTGGCTGGAATTCAGCGCAAAGAACTGGGCCAATGCCTATAACATCCCGGCGGTGACCCAGGGCCGACTGATCAAGGAAGAGATCCCCAACGGCAACCCCACCGGTATGCAGGGTTTTGTATTCAATATGCGCAAGCCGATGTTCCAGGATGTGCGAGTGCGCAAGGCGATCAGCCTGTTACTGGATTTCGAATGGAGCAACAAGCAGCTGTTCAATGGCGCGTACACACGGACTCGCAGCTATTTCGAAAACTCGGAAATGGCCGCCACCGGTCTACCCGGCCCGGACGAGCTGGCAATCCTTGAGCCGTTGCGCGACAAGATCCCGCCCGAAGTCTTCACCCAGGCTTTCGAACCTTCCAAAACCGATGGCAGCGGCATGATCCGCACCCAGCAGCGTGAGGCTTACCAGCTGTTGCAAGCGGCCGGCTGGAAGATTGTCGATGACAAGATGGTCGACAGCACCGGCAAACCGGTGACTATCGAATTCCTGCTGGCCCAGACCGAGTTCGAACGCATCCTGCTGCCGTTCAAGCGCAACCTGGCCGACTTGGGTATCGACCTGGTGATTCGCCGGGTGGATGTCTCGCAGTTCGTCAACCGCCTGCGCTCACGGGATTTCGACATGCTGGTGGGCAGCTTCCCGCAGTCCACCTCGCCCGGTAACGAGCAGCGCGAATTCTGGAAATCGTCCAGCGCCGACAAGCCCGGCAGCCGCAACTACATGGGCCTCAAGGATCCGGCCGTCGACCAGTTGGTCGAAGCGCTGATCGATGCCGGCTCACGCCAAAGCCTGATTGCCCACGCCAGGGCACTCGATCGCGTACTCCAGTTTGGTTACTACGTGGTGCCCAATTGGCACATCAAAACTTTCCGCGTCGCGTACTGGGACCATTTGGGTCATCCCAAGGTCTCGCCACGCTACGACGTGGGCACGGCCACCTGGTGGGCCAAGCCTGACGTCAAACCGGCGGTATCCCTGGACACGACGCAAAACGCCGATGCGGCGAGCGGAGGCGATTAAATGCTGGCCTATATTGTTCGCCGCCTGTTGCTGATCATCCCCACGCTGTTCGGGATTTTGCTGATCAACTTTGTGATCATCCAGGCCGCCCCCGGCGGGCCGGTGGAGCAGATGATCGCCAAGCTGGAAGGCTTCGAGGGTGCCACCAGCCGCATTGCCGGGGGCGGAGCCGAAGTTGCGGTGGCCGGTTCCAGCTACCGCGGGGCTCAGGGCCTGGACCCGGCGCTGATCAAGGAAATCGAAAAGATGTACGGCTTCGACAAATCGGCGCCGGAACGCTTGTGGATTATGGTCAAGAACTACGCCCGGCTGGATTTCGGCGACAGCTTTTTCCGTGACGCCAAGGTCATCGACCTGATCAAGGAAAAGATGCCGGTGTCCATCTCCCTGGGATTATGGAGCACCCTGATCATGTACCTGGTGTCGATCCCGCTGGGGATCGCCAAGGCCACGCGACACGGCAGTCACTTCGATGTGTGGACCAGCTCGGCCATCATCGTCGGCTATGCGATTCCGGCATTCCTGTTTGCGATCCTGCTGATCGTGGTGTTTGCCGGCGGCAGTTACCTGGACTGGTTCCCTCTGCGCGGGCTGACCTCCAACAACTTCGATGAGTTGAGCACCGGCGGCAAGATCCTCGATTACTTCTGGCACTTGGCCTTGCCCGTCACCGCACTGGTGATCGGTAACTTCGCGACCATGACCCTGCTGACCAAAAACAGCTTTCTCGACGAGATCAACAAGCAATACGTGGTCACCGCCAAGGCCAAAGGGCTGACCAACCACCGCGTGCTTTACGGCCACGTGTTTCGCAATGCGATGCTGCTGGTGATCGCCGGCTTCCCTTCCGCCTTCATCGGTATCTTCTTTACCGGCTCATTGCTGGTGGAAGTGATCTTCTCCCTCGACGGCCTGGGCCTGATGAGCTTTGAAGCAGCCATCAACCGCGACTACCCGGTGGTATTCGGCACGCTGTTTATCTTCACCCTGCTGGGGCTGATCGTAAAACTGATCGGTGACCTCACCTATACCCTGGTCGATCCTCGTATCGACTTCGCCAGCCGGGAGCATTGAGATGAATTTGTCCCCCCTCAATCGCCGCCGGTTCGAGCGGTTCAAGGCCAACAAACGTGGCTGGTGGTCGCTGTGGCTGTTCCTGATCCTGTTCGGGCTGAGCCTGGGCGCAGAGCTGATCGCCAACGACAAACCCCTGGCCGTGCATTACGACGGCGACTGGTATTTCCCGGCGCTCAAGCGCTACCCGGAGACCACCTTCGGCGGCGAATTCCCTCTGGAAGCCAACTACAAGAGCCCGTACATCCAGGAGCTGCTCAAGGCCAAGGACGCCTGGACCTTGTGGGCGCCGATCCCGTTCAGCTACCAGAGCATCAACTACGACCTGAAGGTACCCGCCCCCGCGCCCCCTTCAAGCGTTAACCTGCTGGGCACCGATGACCAGGGCCGAGACGTGCTGGCGCGGGTGATCTACGGTTTTCGGGTGTCGGTGCTGTTTGCCCTGACCCTGACCGTGCTCAGCTCGATCATCGGCGTGATTGCCGGCGCGTTGCAGGGGTTCTATGGCGGCTGGGTCGACCTGGCCGGGCAGCGCTTTCTGGAGATCTGGTCGGGGCTGCCGGTGCTCTACCTGCTGATCATCCTCGCCAGCTTCGTGCAACCCAACTTCTGGTGGCTGTTGGGGATCATGCTGCTGTTTTCCTGGATGAGCCTGGTGGATGTGGTGCGCGCCGAGTTCCTGCGCGGGCGAAACCTTGAATACGTGCGTGCAGCGCGGGCGCTGGGTATGCAGAACGGCGCGATCATGTTCCGCCATATCCTGCCCAATGCGATGGTCTCGACCATGACCTTTTTGCCGTTCATCCTCACCGGCGCCATCGGCACCCTCACTGCCCTGGATTTCCTTGGCTTTGGCCTGCCGGCGGGCTCACCGTCGCTGGGTGAACTAGTGGCCCAGGGCAAATCCAACCTGCAAGCGCCGTGGCTGGGCATGAGTGCCTTTGCGGTGCTGGCGATCATGTTGAGCCTGCTGGTGTTTATCGGCGAGTCCGCTCGCGATGCGTTCGACCCGAGGAAATGAGATGAATCCGGACAATCTGATCGAAATCCGCGACCTCAGTGTCGAGTTCGTCACCGGTGAACATCACCACCGCGTGGTCAACCAGGTGAGTTTTGACATCAAGCGGGGTGAAACCCTGGCACTCGTCGGCGAAAGCGGCTCCGGAAAATCGGTGACGGCGCACTCGATTCTGCGGCTGCTGCCCTACCCGTTGGCGCGGCACCCGTCCGGCACTATCGAATACGCCGGGCAAGACCTGCTGACCCTTAAAGAAAAGACCCTGCGGCATATTCGCGGCAACCGCATTGCGATGATCTTCCAGGAGCCGATGACTTCCTTGAATCCGCTGCACTCGATCGAAAAACAGATCAATGAAGTGCTCGGGCTGCATAAGGGCCTGACCGGCAAGGTCGCCACCCGGCGCACCCTGGAATTGCTGGAGCTGGTGGGTATCCCCGAACCGCACAAACGCCTCAAGGCGCTGCCCCACGAATTGTCCGGCGGCCAGCGCCAGCGTGTGATGATCGCCATGGCCTTGGCCAATGAGCCGGAGTTGCTGATCGCCGATGAGCCGACCACAGCGCTGGACGTTACCGTGCAGTTGAAGATCCTGGAATTGCTCAAGGAGTTGCAGGCGCGGCTGGGCATGGCGCTGTTGCTGATCAGCCACGACCTCAACCTGGTGCGACGCATCGCCCATCGCGTGTGTGTGATGCAGCAAGGTTGCATCGTGGAGCAGGCCGAGTGCGAGACACTGTTCCAGTCGCCCCAGCATCCCTATACCCAGGAATTATTGGCGGCGGAGCCCAGCGGCGGCCCGGCCGGCAACGAGGTCGGGCCACCGCTGCTGGAAGTGGATGACCTGAAAGTCTGGTTCCCGATCAAGAAGGGCTTTTTGCGCAACACCGTGGATTACGTCAAGGCGGTGGACGGCATCAACTTCAGCCTGCCCCAGGGGCAGACGCTTGGCATCGTCGGTGAAAGCGGCTCGGGCAAGTCCACCCTGGGCCTGGCGATTTTGCGCCTGATCGGCAGCAAGGGCGGGATTCGCTTCGAAGGCCAGCAGCTGGACAGGCTTACCCAGCAACAGGTGCGCCCGTTGCGCCGGGAAATGCAGGTGGTGTTCCAGGACCCGTTCGGCAGCTTGAGCCCGCGCATGTGTGTCAGCGAAATCGTCGGCGAGGGCTTGCGTATCCACAAGATGGGCACGCCTGACGAGCAGGAAGCAGCGATTATCGCGGCGCTCAAGGAGGTGGGTCTGGACCCCGACTCCCGCCACCGCTACCCCCACGAATTCTCCGGTGGCCAACGTCAACGCATCGCCATCGCCCGCGCCCTGGTGCTCAAGCCGCGCCTGATCCTGCTGGACGAACCCACCTCGGCCCTGGACCGCACGGTACAACGCCAGGTGGTTGAATTGCTGCGCGGGTTGCAGGCCAAGTACAACCTGACCTACCTGTTTATCAGCCATGACCTGGCGGTGGTGAAGGCGCTCAGTCACCAACTGATGGTGGTCAAGCAAGGGCAGGTGGTGGAGCAAGGCGATGCGAAGGCCATTTTTGCCGACCCACAACATGCCTACACTCGCCAGTTGCTCAAGGCCGCCTTTTTGGTACCGGCCTGACGTCACATTGAGGCTGACGCCACTGGCGGTGTGTGTAAAGATCAGCCCTCGATCTCTCAAGGGATGGAACCACCGCCATGTCGCTGAACACCCCTGCCCGCCCCGCTCAGGCGCCTTGTTTCTGGCGCGACGAACGCTTGCCGTTTATCGAGGCGCGCACCATTGCCGACGGACGCAAGGTTACCTACACCCGGCACGCCCACGAGCACTTTTCCATCGGCGCGATTACCTGCGGGCGCAGTTATTACCACTACGGCACACAGACGTTCGAGATCAGCGCAGGCACCGTGGTGCTGATGAACCCCGGCGACGTACATGCCTGTAACCCTATCCGCAATGAGCACTGGTCCTACCATATGCTCTACCTCGATAGCCCCTGGCTGACCGACCTGCAGCACCAGTTGGGTTTCAGCACCGACCAGGGTTACCGCCCGTTCAACACCCCACATACCCGGGACACCTCGCTGTACAGCGGCTTATTGGCGTTGTACCGACTGCTGGTGGATGAGCAGGCCGAACTGCTGCACAAACAGAGCGCGCTGGTAGGTTACTTCAGCGAAGTTCAGCAGCGCTTGAACCCGTCGCTTACGCCGGTACGGGAGGTCAATCACAAGCTGGAGCGCGCTGCGGATTTCATCCGTGAACACTGCACCGAGGCGTTGAAACTGGAGGATATTTGCCTGGCGGCCGAGCTGTCGCCGTCGTACCTGATTCGCGCGTTCAAGCAATATTACGGGCTGACACCCCATGCCTTCCTGGTCAATCACCGTATCCAGTTCGCCCGCGCTCGATTGCGCGACGGCGAACTGATTGCCGATGTCGCCCTGGCCGCAGGCTTTGCCGACCAGGCGCACTTCCAGCGCACGTTCAAACAACACTTTGCCGCCACGCCCGGGCAGTACCGCGAGAACCTCAAGCCATCAGCAAATAACCCACACTGGCCACCAGCAACCCGGCCATGGAGCGGTTAAACAGGCGCACGCCCTGCGGGTTGTTCAAGTAGCGACGCAAAAACGTCCCCGCGTACGCCCAGCACGCCACCGACAGGTAGCAAATCACCAGGTAAAGCGCCGCAAACAGCCACACTTGCCTGGCATCGCCATCGGCCACGAACAAGCCCATGCCCGCGACACAGGCCAGCCAGGCTTTGGGGTTGAGCCATTGCATGATCGCGCCGTACAGCATCGATGGCGCGCTAGCTGCACCTTCGGCGTCCAGACGACCGTCATCCATCGCCAGTTTCCAAGCCATGTACAACAGGAAAGCCACCCCGCCCCACTGGATCAGCTGGGTCAGTATTGGCCAGCGCACCAGTACTTCATGCAGCCCCAGGCCGATCAATACCAGCAGTAACGTGAAGCCGACTGCCGCGCCGAACACATGTTTCTGGCTGGCGGCAAAGCCAAAACGTGCGCCGCTGCTCAAGGCGACCACATTGACCGGTCCAGGGGTGATGGAGGTGGCCAGGGCGAAAGCGGCCATGGAAATGATCAAGCTCATTGCAGTCCCTCTTGTTATGTCAAACACAGGTGACATCACGGTAAAGGCTCAGACACTGCGGATATTGAACAAAATGCCCCTTGGTGAACATTTGTGGTGATTCTGTAAAGGCGTGATTCCAGGCCACCTATCTCGGTTAAGGTAGGCGCCCTTTGGCCCTGACTCACTCTTCATGTCAACACTCAAGCACCTGCTGGTACTGCTGCCGCTGATCCTCATGTCCCAGTCTGCCCACGCCCAACCCGACGCTGTGCGCTGGCAGCCGTGCACCGACAGCCCGTTCGACAATTGGTTTGACGCTGAGCCACCAGAGGATCTGCTGTGCGGCTATGTTGAGGCGCCTTTGGGATATTCGGGCAACGCCAAGGCGGACAAGGTACGGCTGGCGCTGACCCGCTTGCCTGCCACTGGCGCCAAACAGGGCAGCGTAGTGGTGATCAGCGGCGGGCCGGGGCTGCCCGGCATCAACCCCTTCCTGGCCGATGACGACACCGTGGCCAGGCTCACGCGGTCCTACGACATTATCGGCTACGACCCGCGAGGCGTGGGGCAGTCAACACCGAAGATTTCCTGTGCCTTGCCCCAGCGTGACGAAAAAATGGTCATCGACGAAAACGACGTTGGCGCCTTGGAAGCCCAGGCCCGCAAAACCCTGGCCGCCTGCATCGAACATACCGGCGCAAAGGTCTTGCAGCACATGGGTACCGACGACGCGGTCAATGACCTTGATGTAATCCGGGCTGCGTTGGGCGAACCCGGTTTAACCGCAGTGGCCTACTCCTACGGCACCCAGGTCGCGGCGCTGTATGCCGAACGCTTTGCAGCGCACACCCGTGCATTGGTGCTGGACGGTGTGGTGGACCTTTCAGAGGACGATTACACCCAGCTACTGAATCAGGCTCGCGGCTACCAGCAAACCTTCAAACGCTTTGCAGCGTACTGCGCAAAAAACCGTGACTGCCCTTTACCGCCCGATGAGGCGGGAGCGACCAAGGCGTTTCATCAATTGTTACGCCAGGTATACGACACAGCCTTGATCACGCCCGATGGGGACGAAGTGACCGCCGACGACCTATTGACCACCACTCAAGCGCTGCTGCTGTGGTCCGACCGCTGGCCCGAGCTGATGGCTTTGTAGCACAAGGCCAACGACGGGATCGCCGATGAACAGGTAGCCGGGCTGATTGACGAGAACGTCGGGGAAGATGCCGATGATGCCCTGAGCGTAATCTCTTGTGCAGACGTCGCAATCCCCGGTCGCGATGTCCAGTTATTGCGCAAGCAGAGACAGGCGATTCGAGAGGCCTCGCCCTTCACCAATTACCTGGCTGTGCAACAGTCGGGCTTGGAACTGTGCGACCTGTGGCCATGGCGCGGCACACTTTCAGCCCACGTGCCAGTGGCCGCACCGAACCTGCCTCCGTTGTTGTTTGTCGGCCAGCAATTCGATCCGACCACGCCCTACATCAACGCGCGGCAGATGGCGAAATGGTTTAAAAGCCCACTGGTCACCCGTGAGGGAGACGGGCACACCCTGGTGCTCAACGGCATCGACCGCTGCGTGGACGAGGCTGTCGTCGACTATCTGCTGGCGCCTCATGAAACAAGACCGGACAAGACCTGCCGCTAGCCAAATGCACAAGTCGGCACCTCGCCCAGATCGATGCGTCCCTATAATCATGGGTACCTACACAACTTTGCAGTCGCCAACAGTAACCACGATGCGAAGCGAGCCGCTCTTGATCTTGATCTGCTTTTGATCTCAGGCGCCCCGTCAAACCACGCTGGCCGGAATTCGACAGGGATTTGGGGGGTAAACCGGCAGGGATGCCGGTTTAGCCGCCCCGCGCCATGGATGGCGCGTGGCGGCGGCCCCCCAAATCCATGGCGGATTACGGGCACACCGAGCCTAGGCGAGGTGCCGAGTGGTGGGGCAAGAGCCCTTTGGTTACTTTGGGGCTCTTTTCCAAAGTGACCCGCTGTAAAAGCGGAACCCATAGCAGCCATTACCCAAATAACGGATATATACTCGGTCTAATCCAACATCCTGGCCGGCTATCAGGCCGCCATCGGGAACAAGCCCCCTCCCACATTCAAACCCCTCCCACAGTAGAGTCGCGGGGTATCAGTTCAATAGTCGGCCGCTGCCGGCCTTCACGGGAGCAAGCTCCCTCGCCACAGGTCCCGCGTCGCGCCGGGCGCTAGACCTTTGGCTGCAGCAGCAAAGCGACCAGCGCACTCCACCCCGTCTGGTGCGACGCGCCCAACCCTCGCCCGGTCTCGCCATGAAAGTACTCATGAAACAACACCAGATCGCGGCTGGCCGGGTCCGCCTCCAACTGCGCATACCCCGCCATGGATGGCCGCAGGCCATTTTCATCGCGCAGCAATAGCCCAGTCAGACGCTGGCTGAGGCTGTCGGCCACTTCCTCAAGGGACGCCAGATAACCGCTGCCTGTGGGGTATTCCACAGAAAAATTATCCGCGTAGTAGCGGTGAAACTCGCGCAGCGACTCGATCAGCATGTAGTTCACCGGCATCCACAGCGGCCCGCGCCAATTGGAGTTGCCGCCGTACAGGCGTGAGTCGGATTCGCCAGGCTGGTAACGGGCGCACAGGGTGTCGCCATTCATCTTCAGCGCCAGGGGTTGCTCGGCAAAGGCCTTGGACAAGGCGCGCACACCGAAGGCCGACAAAAACTCCTGGTCGTCCAACATACGGCGCAGCAAATCCTTGGTACGCTCGCCACGCAGCAGCGCCAACAACAAGCGATTGCCCTGCCCCGGTTCGTTCCAGCGCGAGACCAGTTTGGCAAGGTCAGGCCGGTGATGCATAAACCCCAGCAAACGCTCGCGCAGGCCTTCCAAGCCCTCATGCTCGCGCTGTTCCAGCACCAGCACGGCGAACAACGGCATCAGGCCAACGATAGAACGCAGGCGCACCGGTTCGCTCTGGCCGTCGGGACGGTGCAGCACGTCATAGAAGAACAGGTCCTGCTCATCCCACAAGCCTTCGGCGCTGTCATCGACGCGGTTGATCGCGCCGGCGATATACAGGAAGTGCTCGAAAAACTTCACCGCAATGTCCACGTACACGGCGTTGCGCTTGGCCAGCTCCAGTCCGATACGCATCAGGTCCAGGGCATAGGCCGCGACCCAGGCAGTGCCATCGGCCTGGTCCAACTGATAGCCCGGCGGCAGCGTGGCCGAGCGGTCGAACAAGGCGATATTGTCCAGGCCCAGAAATCCACCCTGGAACAGGTTGCGGCCTTCGGCGTCCTTGCGGTTGACCCACCAGGAAAAATTCAGCAGCAGCTTGTGGAAGATCCGCTCCAGAAAGTCCATATCGCCCACGCCGGTTAGCGCCTTATCCTGCTGATACACCCGCCAGCTCGCCCATGCATGTACCGGCGGGTTGGCGTCGTCAAAGCGCCATTCGTAGGCGGGCAACTGGCCGTTGGGGTGCATGAAGCGGTCTTTCACCAGCAGCAGCAACTGCTGCTTGGCGTAGCCGGGATCGATCAGCGCGATGGCCACCGCCTGGAAGCCTTGGTCCCAGGAGGCATACCACGGGTATTCCCAGGTGTCGGGCATGGACAGGATGTCGAAGTTGGACAAATGCCGCCAATGGCTATTGCGCGCGTGCAGACGCTCGGGCGGCGGCGCAGGCTGAGCCGGGTCGCCGTCGAGCCACTGATTGACGTCGAAATAGTACAACTGCTTGGACCACAGCAAGCCGGCCAGGGCCTGGCGCTGCACATTGCGCGCATCGTCGTCGGTGATGCCTTGTTGCAGGGCCGCGTAGAAGTCATCGGCCTCCTGACGGCGCTGTTCAAACAGCTTGCGGGCATTGACCTGGGGCGCGCCCACTGGGGCAAAGCGCACATACAGGATTTTGCTTTCCAGGCCCGCCAGTTCAAGCATGAACCGCGCCGCCACCTTGGTGCCCGAATCCCGGCGGATCGCCGACTCCACACCCGCTACCACGTAATCGTTGATGCCATCCTTGAACGGCCCCGGCGCCGGTTGCCCGCCCAATTTTCGAACATTTGTCTCGTTTTCGCAGAACAACCATTGCAGTCCATCCTGGCCCCAGGCGCTGAGCTGGCGATCGTCAAGCTCATGATGACGGGCCAGCACGCGGTCGCCGTCCAGCGTCAATCTGGGTTTGGGCGCATCAAAGGTCCAGCTCCAGTCATTGCGCGCCCACAGCTGGGGCAGCACCTGCAGACGTGTCGATTGGTCCGAGCGGTTGTGCACGGTCACACGCATGAACATATCGTCGGGCTGGTGCTTGGCGTACTCAACGCTGATGTCGCAGTAACGGTTGTCTTCAAACACCCCGGTATCGAGGATTTCATACTCGCTATCGCCCAGCCCACGGCGGGCGTTTTCAGCGATCAGGTCGGTATAGGGAAAGGCGGCATGGGGGTATTTGTAGAGCATGCGCATGTAGGCATGGCTCGGTACGCCATCGACGAAAAAGTACAGTTCCTTGACGTCTTCACCGTGGTTGCCTTCGGCGTTATTGAGGCCGAACAGGCGCTCCTTGAGGATCGCGTCACGCTCATTCCACAGCGCCAGGCCCAGGCACCAGCGTTGCGCCTTGTCGCTGAAACCGGCCAGGCCATCCTCGCCCCAGCGATAGGCGCGGCTGCGCGCCTGTTCATGGGGGAAGGACGCCCAGGCGTCGCCATCGGCGCTGTAGTCTTCGCGCACGGTGCCCCACTGGCGTTCGCTCAAGTACGGGCCCCATTCACGCCAACGCTCGGCATCTTGCGTCGCCAGGCGCTGGCCTTCAATCGTGTCAAGCAGGCGGGTTGCGGGTACGGCCGTCATAGGGTTCTCCATCACCTACACAGTGAGGCGCAGTGTAGAACCCAATGGCGCCCGGTTGCACATGAAGACTTGGAAGAGGCGGGTTTTGCTCCTGTTCATGGCAGCTCATTCATTTGCAGAATGAAGTCCAGAGGAATCTTCGTTTGCAAGCCGGCCTGCGCCTCAACAAAATCGGGGAAAGGTCACTTTCCTCGCCACAGCCATCAGGAATTTTTCTATGCACGCCAACGCACATGTCAGCCCCGATGAGATCCGCAAGGGCTTTTCCAAGGCCATGTCCGACATGTACCGCGATGAAGTGCCGCTGTACGGCGCGCTGCTCGAACTAGTGGCCCACACCAATGCACGCGTACTCGACAGCCAACCCGAGCTGGTGCAGCAGTTGCAGCGCACCGGAGAAATCCAGCGCCTGGACATGGAGCGCCATGGCGCCATCCGCCTGGGCACTGCCGCAGAACTGGCAACCATCAGCCGCCTGTTCGCGGTCATGGGTATGCAACCGGTGGGCTACTACGACCTCACCCCCGCGGGCGTGCCGGTGCATTCCACTGCCTTTCGCGCCGTGCATGAACACGCGCTGCAAACCAGCCCGTTTCGGGTGTTCACTTCACTGCTGCGCCTGGAGCTGATCGAAAACCTGGAGCTGCGCGCCTTTGCCGAAAGTGCCCTGGCCAAGCGCTCGATCTTCACCCCCGGCGCACTGGCGCTGATCGAGCAGGCAGAAACACAGGGCGGCTTGAATGCCAGCGACGCCCAGGCTTTTATCCGCGAGGCCCTGGAGACGTTCCGCTGGCATAACACCGCCACCGTCACAGGGGCGCAATACGAGCAGCTGAGCAACCAGCACCGCCTGATCGCCGATGTGGTCGCCTTCAGGGGCCCGCACATCAACCACCTCACGCCACGCACCCTGGACATCGACCAGGTACAGGCCGCCATGCCCGGCAAAGGCATTACGCCCAAAGCCGTGATCGAAGGCCCACCGCGGCGCCAGTGCCCGATCCTGCTGCGCCAGACCAGCTTCAAAGCGCTCGACGAACCTATCGCCTTCAGCGACGCCCAGGGTAGCCACAGCGCACGCTTTGGCGAAATCGAACAACGCGGCGTAGCGCTCACGCCCAGAGGCCGCGCCCTGTATGACCAACTGCTGAACGCCGCCCGCGATGAGCTGGGCGCGTTCCCCAATGAGGCCAACGCCGAGCGTTATGTGCAGTTGATGGAACAACACTTCCAGGTGTTTCCCGACAACCATGCGCAGATGCGCGAACAGGGCCTGGCTTACTTTCACTACTTCGTGACCGACCATGGCCTGGCCGCACGCGGCCACGCGGATCAGCCGCGCACGCTGGAAGCACTGGTCAGCGCCGGTCACGTCGCGATCGAGCCATTGGTGTATGAGGATTTTCTGCCGGTAAGTGCGGCGGGGATCTTCCAGTCAAACCTGGGGGACGCAGCGCAGAGTCGCTACGCGGCCAATGCCAATCAGGCTGAATTCGAACAGGCGCTGGGCCGCAAGACGATGGATGAATTGCAGCTCTATGGCCAGACGCAGCAGCGTTCTATCGATGAATGCATGGCAACGCTGCTGCCATAAAGAGGATGCCCACCCGGCTCAGCAGCACAATCCTTGCGCCGCAACAGTCCCCAGAGCCGGGTGGACGGGGCGCATCATAAAGACACAGCCCTGCAATGTCGCGCATACAAATCTGAACAAATATTGCCGTTTGCGCCTAGCCCAATCGCCCGGCGATCTCGTCCTTGATCAGCAGCCGTTTCTTCTTCAGGTTTTCCACTTCCTCATCGCTGGCACTGGCTTTTTCCGCTTTCAGTACATTCGCGTCGGCGTCGTCATATTGAGTGAGCAGCGAATCCAGCCGTTTGTCCTCCGCCCTGCGCTTGTGAACGTCTTCCTTGCTGACACCCAAGTCCTGATACAGGTCGTGTTTCACTGGCATGGCGTACCTCCACAGATTGATCAATGGTCTACGCCCTTGAAGCTAGCCCATTCCAATGGGTCTTGTCATGTTTGAGGTCAATACAGCCCCGTTCGTCGCGCTGCATCCGATGGGATCAAACCTTTGCCGTGCCCTGCCCTCCACTGTAGATCGCCACCCGAGGGAGACAGGTTTCATGAATCACGCTGCCACTGCTGCCGACACTCAATGCATCAACACCCTGCGCACCCTGGCCATGGACGCCGTGCAGAAGGCCAATTCGGGGCATCCGGGCACGCCCATGGGCCTGGCGCCGGTGGGGTATACGCTGTGGAGTCGCTTCCTGCGTTATCACCCTGAACATCCCGACTGGCCTAACCGTGACCGTTTTGTGTTGTCCGTGGGTCATGCGTCGATGTTGCTGTATTCGCTGTTGCACCTGGCCGGTGTGGTGGAAATTGACGCCCATGGCCAGCGCTCCGGCCAGCCGGCCATCAGCCTCGACGATATCAAGCAGTTCCGGCAGATGGGCTCCAAGACCCCAGGCCACCCCGAGTACCGTATGACCACCGGCGTGGAAACCACCACCGGCCCGCTCGGCCAGGGCTGCGCCAACAGCGTGGGCATGGCCATGGCCCAGCGTTGGCTGGCCGAGCGCTTTAACCGCGACGACCAGGTGCTGTTCGACTATGACGTCTACACCCTGTGCGGTGACGGCGACATGATGGAAGGCATCAGCAGCGAAGCGGCCTCCATGGCCGGGCACTTGAAGCTGGATAACCTGTGCTGGATCTACGACAACAACACCATCAGCATTGAGGGCCACACCGAACTGGCGTTCAGCGAAGATGTGATCAAGCGCTTCCAGGCCTACGGCTGGCATACCCAGCATGTCACCGACGCCAATGACTTGCAGGCGTTGAGCGTGGCGCTGGAAACCTTCAAGGCCAACACCGGCGCGCCGACCCTGATCGTGGTCGACAGCGTGATTGGCTATGGTTCGCCGCATAAGCACAACACCGCTGCCGCCCATGGCGAGCCATTGGGCGAAGACGAGATTCGCCTGACCAAGGCTGCTTATGGCTGGCCGCAGGATTCGAGTTTTCTGGTGCCCGACGAGGCCCGCAGCGTCCTGCGCGATGCCCTCTACGAGCGCGCTGAACCGCTGTACGCCGAATGGAACCAGACCCTGGCAACCCTCGACCCGCCACGCGCCGATGAACTGCACCGGATGCGCGCCGGGGAAATGCCCGAGCAATGGCAGGCGCATCTGCCCAGCTTTGCCGCCGATGCCAAGGGCGTTGCCAGCCGCGCCTCCGGCGGCGAGGTACTGAATGCCTTCGCCCAACAGATCCCCTGGTTACTGGGCGGCTCGGCGGATTTGTCGCCGTCGACCAAAACCAACCTGACCTTCGACGGTGCCGGGCGTTTCAGCGCCGATGACTACAGCGGGCGCAACCTGCACTTCGGCATCCGCGAGCACGCCATGGGTGCGATTGCCAATGGCATGGCGCTGTCCTATCTGCGTCCGTACACCTCGACCTTTCTGGTGTTCAGCGACTATATGAAACCGCCGATCCGCCTGGCGGCGATCATGGAAATACCGGTGATTTTCGTGTTTACCCATGACTCCATCGGCGTGGGTGAAGACGGGCCTACACACCAGCCGATCGAACACCTGACTCAACTGCGCGCCACGCCGGGGCTGTTGACCCTGCGCCCGGGCGACGCCAATGAAACCCTGGAGTTATGGAAGGTGGCCCTGGCGCAAACCCATCGGCCAAGCTGCGTGGTGCTGTCGCGCCAGGCGCTGCCGACCCTGGACCGCACCCGGTATGCGTGCGCCTCCGGTGCGGCCAAAGGTGCCTATGTGTTGGCTGGTGCGGATAAGCCTGAGGTCATACTGATCGCGACCGGCAGTGAGGTCAGCCTGGCGGTGGCTGCCTACGAGCAACTCAGGGGCGAAGGCGTGGCCGCGCAAGTGGTATCGATGCCGAGTTGGGAGCTGTTTGAAGACCAGGATCAAGCCTACCGCGACAGCGTCTTGCCGCCCGCGATAAAGGCCCGGGTCGTGGTAGAGCAAGCAGGCCCTCTGGGTTGGGATCGCTACGTCGGGCAAACCGGCGCCAAGGTGGTGATGAACAGCTTTGGCGCGTCGGCGCCGTTGGCCAAGTTGCAGGAAAAGTTCGGGTTTACCGTGGAGAATGTGGTGAAGCTGGCCAGGGAGCAGACCCAACTGAACAAACGCTGATCAACAGGTGGGATGGGGCGTGCCCTAATGCCTGTAGGAGCGAGCTTGCTCGCGAAAAACGCCAACGATAACGCGTGCTTCCTGAATAATCGCGGCGCCTATGGGTTTTTCGCGAGCGAGCTCGCTCCTACAACTGCCTGGCCTTGGCCCCTCCCACATTTGGCTATCAGGTTAGCGCTTGGGCCAGGTAAGTCGCGGTGCGACTGTTCTTGCTTTTGGCAACCTTGTGCGGCGTACCGCACACCACTACCTTCCCGCCCTGGTCCCCTGCCCCCGGCCCGATATCAATGACCCAGTCGCTCTGGGCCACCACACGCATCTCATGCTCGACCACAACCACGCTATGCCCCGCGTCTACCAGTTGATTCAACTGGCTGAGCAAGCGGTCCACATCCTTGGGGTGCAAGCCGGTGGTCGGCTCATCGAGTACATACAAGGTAGCGCCGCGGGCATTGCGTTGCAGTTCGGTGGCGAGCTTGATGCGTTGGGCTTCACCGCCGGACAGTTCGGTGGCGGGCTGACCAAGACGCAAATAGCCCAGGCCGATATCGCGCAGCACTTGCAATGAGCGCAGTACGCCAGCCTCCTCGGCAAAGACTTCCACTGCCTGCTCGACCGTCAGCCCCAGCACCTGCGCGATGTTCAAACCCTGCCATTTGATCGCCAGGGTTTCGGGGTTATAGCGCGCACCATGGCAGGTGGGGCATGGCGCGTACACGCTGGGCATAAACAACAGCTCAACACTGACAAAACCTTCACCCTCGCAGTTCGGGCACCGGCCCTTGGCGACGTTGAAGGAAAATTGCCCGGCGTCATAACCGCGCTTCTTGGCTGCCGGCGTAGCGGCGAACAGCTTGCGCACATGGTCGAACAGCCCGGTGTAGGTCGCCAGGTTAGAGCGCGGCGTGCGACCGATGGGTTTTTGGTCCACCTGCACCAGGCGGCGAATGTGTTCCAGCCCGGCACTGATACGCCCGCCGCTGGCTTGCGGTGCGGCGTCTTCCAGGCTGGGTTCGTCGTCGTTTTCCAGCACGCGCCCAAGCCCCGTGCCCACCAGCTCCAGCAACGCCTGGCTGACCAGGCTGGATTTACCCGAGCCGGAAATACCGGTTACCGCGGTAAAGCAGCCCAGCGGAAATTCCACCGTCAGGTCCTGGAGGTTATTACGCGTCACCCCGTCGAGCTTCAACCAAGCGCTGGGCTTGCGCCGCGCCACGTTGGCCGGGCGCTGTGGGGCAAACAGATACTCACGGGTCTGTGACGCCTCGACAGCCTCCAACCCCGCAGGGGGCCCGCTGTACAGCACTTGCCCGCCATGTTCACCGGCCGCCGGGCCCACGTCGATCAACCAGTCGGCGCGGCGCATGGTTTCCAGATCATGCTCCACCACAAACAATGAATTACCCGCAGCCTTTAATCGCTCAAGCGCGCTGAATAACGCTTCGCCATCCGCCGGATGCAGGCCCGCCGAGGGCTCGTCCAATACATAGATGACGCCGAACAACTGCGAGCCCAACTGGGTGGCCAGGCGCAAGCGCTGCAACTCTCCCGACGACAGGGTCGGCGTGCTGCGCTCCAGCGACAGATAGCCCAGGCCCAACTCGATCAGGGTGTTCACCCGTTCGAGCAAGTCCTGGGCAATGCGCTGGGCTGCCAGGCGTTTTTCCACCGACAATTTCATCTTGTCCTGCCCCGCCGCCACCGGCTGCAGCAACTCGGCCAATTGTGCCAGGGACAGTTGCGACAACTCACCGATATCCACCCCGGCAAACTTCACCGACAGCGCTGCCTGGGTGAGGCGCTTGCCGTGGCATAACGGGCAGGCACTGCCCTGCATGAACTGCGAGACGCGCTTTTTCATCAGCGCGCTTTGGGTGTGGGCGAAGGTGTGCAGGATGTAGCGCCGGGCGCCGCTGAAGGTGCCCTGGTAGCTGGGGTCGAGCTTGCGTTTCAACGCATCGCGGGTCTGCTGCGGGGTGAAGCCGGCGTACACCGGCACGGTGGGGGTTTCTTCGGTGAACAGGATCCAGTCGCGCTGTTTTTTCGGCAGCTCACGCCAAGGGATGTCGACGTCATAGCCCAGCGTCACAAGGATGTCGCGCAGGTTCTGGCCCTGCCATGCCAGCGGCCACGACGCCACCGCACGCTGGCGGATAGTCAAGGAGGGATCGGGCACCATCAGTGCTTCGGTCACTTCATACACGCGACCCAAACCATGGCATTGCGGGCACGCGCCCTGAGGCAGGTTCGGGGAAAAATCCTCGGCATACAGCATGGCCTGCCCCGGCGGATAGCTGCCGGCGCGGGAGTACAGCATACGGATCAGGCTGGACAGGGTAGTGACGCTGCCCACCGAGGAGCGCGCACTCGGTGTGCCGCGTTGCTGTTGCAGGGCCACCGCCGGCGGCAAGCCCTCAATGCTGTCCACATCCGGCACGCCTACCTGGTCGATCAAGCGCCGCGCATAGGGCGCCACCGATTCGAAATAGCGACGTTGCGCCTCGGCATACACGGTGGAAAACGCCAGGGACGATTTGCCGGAGCCGGACACACCGGTAAACACCACCAGGGCATCGCGGGGAATATCGACGTCGACGTTACGCAGGTTATGTTCACGGGCGCCACGCACCCTGACAAAGCCCGATTGCTGGGCGCTAACCGCAGGGATGTTGCGCTGTGATGTCATGGGCAACCTTGTCTTGCGCTGAGCACCCTGCGCACGCGTTGAGTCAGGGCATCAGGACTGTAGGGTTTGCTCAGCAGGTGGATGTCGGCGCTGAGCAAATGATTGGAGGATAGAATGTCGCGGGTGTGGCCGGAGGTGAACAGCACCGCCACCGGCGGGTTTTGCGCACGCGCCCAAGTGGCCAGGTCGGTGCTCTTGACCCGGCCTGGCATCACCACGTCGGTGAAGATCAGGTCCGGCGCCGCGCCGCGCTGCAACACCTGCATCGCGCGGTCGCCATCTTCGGCGGTCAGTACGGTATAGCCCGACTGCTGCAGCAACTCGACCACCGTCAGGCGCACGCCTTCATTGTCTTCGACCACCAGAATGGTTTCCTGGCCGCCGCCTTGCAGGTCCACGTCACTGTCGTCGTCGAGGCATTCGGGCTCCAGGCTATGGGGAAAATACATCTGTACCACTGAGCCCTTGCCCTCCTCGCTCCACATATCCACGTGCCCACCACTCTGGCGTACAAAACCAAACACCATGCTCAGCCCCAGGCCGGTGCCGTGGCCTTCGCGCTTGGTGGTGAAAAAGGGTTCGAAGGCGCGCTTGAGGGTCGCCTGGGACATGCCTACACCGGTATCGGACACCGCCAGGCGCACGTACTCGCCGGGCCTGATGCTTTTACCGACGCAATCGTTGGGGTTGAGGATGACGTTTTCCCCGGTGATGCGAATTACCCCCTCGCCCTGCATGGCATCCCGGGCGTTGATCGCCAGGTTAAGCAGCGCGTTTTCCAACTGGTTGCGGTCGACATTGATGCACCAGGAGTCCTGGGGCAGTTGCACGTCGATATGAATGGTTTCGCCCAGCGCCCGTTGCAGCAACTCGCCCAGACCGGCGTAGATGCGTTGCGGGTTGTACACCGCCGGTGATAATGGTTGGCGTCGGGCAAACGCCAGCAGTTGCGAGGACAGCTTGGCCCCACGCTCGACTGCGGCGATGGCCGCGGTGACGCGACGTTGCACCTGGCAATTATCCGGTTCATGCCGGGCAAGCAAATGCAGATTGCCGGCGATCACTTGCAGCAGGTTATTGAAGTCATGGGCCACGCCCCCGGTGAGGCCGCCAATCGCCTCCAGCTTTTGTGACTGACGCAACTGGTCTTCGGCGGCAGAGCGCGCCTGCACCTCAGCGGCCACGCGTTGCTCCAGGTTATGGGTGAGTTCCTGACGTACCCGCTCGGACTTCACCAGCTCGGTGGTTTCCACCACAATCGCCAGCACACCGGCCGGCTCCTGATTATCACCGGCCACCGGGCTGTAATAGAGGTCCAGCCACACGCTTTCCGGCCGGCCGTGACGCGACAACACCAGTTCCTTGTTGTTGAACGACAAGGTCCCGCCCGCCAGGCATGTATCGACCACATGCCGATTGAATTCGGCCACCTCCGGCCAGCCCAGCTCCACCGGCGTGCCCAATAGGTAGGGATGGCGCCCGCCGGCAAATGCCGAATAGCTGTCGTTGTAGATCATGTACCCCGCCCGCCCCCACAACATCACCATCGGCACCGGTGAGGCGAGCATCATTTGCACGGTGCAAGCCAGGCTTGTGGACCACTGATCCAGAGGGCCAAGGTCGGTCGTTGACCAGTCAAACGTGCGTATCCGCTGAGCCATTTCGCCGGCCCAGCCTTCACAGCCGTGGGGGTTGGATAAAAATTGCATCATTAGGCTCTGTGCGCAGGAGTAGACAATCGCAAGTTTTGGAGCGCGCCGACGGTGGATGGTTTCATCTTGTACGCATTGGAATGCACAAACCACTGAACTCAATGAAAATCCCGGCTGCGCACCACGATTCCATCCAACAGCGGCGTCAAATCGGTCAGGCGCCCTGCGATCAAATGCCGCACCTCGCCCACCGCTTCCCAGCGCCCATCCACCTTGAGCAGGCGCGAGCCCACCAGCGCCTGGCGCTGGCGCTCGGCCAGGTCGCGCCAGACCACCACATTGAGGTTGCCGAATTCATCTTCGAGGGTGACAAAGGTCACACCACTGGCCGTACCGGGGCGCTGCCGACCGGTTACCAAACCGGCGATGCTCACATTGCGCCCATGCTCCACCGCCAGCAACTCTTGGGAACTGCGGCAGCGGCGCTTGCGCAACTCGGTGCGCAGCAAGGCCAGGGGATGCGGCCCAAGGGTGGTGCCCAGCGTGGCGTAATCGGCTTGCAGGTCCTCGCCTACGCTGGGCGCGGGCAATTGCACCACGGTTTCATCCGGACTTGGCTGGCCGGCAAACAAGCCGAGTTGCTTGTGCACACCGGCCATGTCCCAGCGGGCCTGGTGCCGGTTGCCGGCCAGGGCGCGCAAGGCTCCGGCATCCGCCAGCAGCGCCTGGGCCCGGGCATCCAGGCCAGCGCGGGCGTCCAGGTCGGCGATGTCGCTGAACGGTTGCCGTTGGCGTGCGGCTTCGATGCGCCGCCCATCGTCCTCGCGAAACCCCGAGATCATACGCAAGCCCATCCGAATCGCCGGTTGCCGACCATCGATAGGCTCCAGGCTGCAATCCCAGTCACTGGCTTGCACATCCACCGGGCGGATCTGCAAACGATGGCGCCGGGCGTCCTGCAGGATCTGGTCCGGGCTGTAGAAACCCATGGGCCAGCTGTTGATCAGCGCACAGGCGAAAGCCGCCGGCTCATGGCACTTGAGCCAGCAACTGGCGTAGGTCAGCAGGGCAAAACTGGCCGCGTGGGATTCGGGGAAGCCATAGCTGCCAAAGCCTTTGATCTGCTCGAAAATCTGCGCGGCAAAGGCTTTGGTGTAGCCGTTCTTGAGCATACCGTCGCGCAGACGTTTCTGGTGCGGCTCCAGGCCGCCGTGACGTTTCCAGGCGGCCATGGAGCGGCGCAACTGGTCGGCCTCACCAGGGCTGTAGTCGGCGGCGACCATGGCGATCTGCATCACTTGTTCCTGGAACAAAGGGATACCCAGGGTGCGTTTGAGCACGGCCTCCAATTGGGGTGAAGGATAGGTTTCTGCTTCCTCTTTGTTCCTGCGGCGCAAATACGGATGCACCATGCCGCCCTGAATCGGCCCAGGGCGCACGATGGCGACTTCGATCACCAGGTCATAGAAGGTTTGCGGCTTGAGCCTGGGCAACATCGACATCTGTGCCCGCGATTCGATCTGGAACACGCCGATGGTGTCGGCCTTGCTGATCATGGCGTAGGTCGCCGGATCTTCCTTGGGAATGTTCGCCAGGCTCAAATCCAGGTTGCGATGCCGACGCAGCAAATCGAAACAGCGGCGGATGGCGCTGAGCATACCGAGGGCGAGGATATCCACTTTGAGCAGGCCGACGGCGTCCAGGTCATCCTTGTCCCACTGGATGATGGTGCGCTCAGCCATGGCCGCGTTCTCCACCGGTACCAGGGTGTCCAGCGGGTATTCGCTAATCACGAAACCGCCAGGGTGCTGGGACAGGTGCCGGGGGAAACCGATCAATTGCCGGGTGAGCGTCAACACGCGGCGCAGCAGTGGGCTGTCCGGGTCGAAGCCGCTTTCACGCAGGCGTTCAAGAGGTGGCGCGTCATCGCTCCAGCGCCCGCAGCAGTCGGCCAGCGCATTGATCTGGTCCGGCGGCAGCCCGAGGGCCTTGGCCACATCGCGCACCGCGCCGGCGGCATGGTAGCTGCTGACCACCGCAGTCAACGCTGCACGGTGGCGGCCGTAACGCTGGAATACGTATTGCAGCACTTCTTCGCGGCGTTCGTGCTCAAAGTCCACGTCGATATCCGGCGGTTCATTGCGCTCTTTGGAGAGGAAGCGCTCGAACAGCATGTCGGTCAGGCTTGGGTCGATTTCGGTAATTCCCAAGGCAAAACACACCGCCGAATTGGCCGCCGAGCCACGGCCCTGGCACAGGATCGAACGGCTGCGGGCGAAGCGCACAATGTCGTGAACCGTGAGGAAATAACTTTCGTAGCCCAACTCGCTGATCAGTCCAAGTTCCTTGTCGATCTGCTGCAAGGTCCTGGCATCGGCGCCCTTGGGCCAGCGCCGGGCAATGCCTTCTTCGGTGACCGCACGCAACCAGGAGGCGGCGTCATGGCCTGTCGGCACCAGTTCGCGTGGGTAGTGATAGCGCAACTGGCTCAGGTCGAAGGTGCAACGCCGTGCAATCGCCAGGGTTTCGTCAAGCAGCGCTTGCGGGTACAGCGCGGCCAGGGCATCGAGGCTGCGCAAATGCCGCTCGCCATTGGGATGCAATAACGTACCGGCGTCGGCCACCGCGACGTGATGACGGATGGCGGTCATGGTGTCTTGCAGGGCGCGGCGGCCGCGAGCGTGCATGTGCACATCCCCGCAAGCCACCGCCGGGATCTGCAACTGGGCGGCCAGGTTCAGGCGTTGTCCCAGGTGGTGTTCGTCGTCCTGGCCGCAATGCAATTGCACCGCCAACCACAGGCGCCCGGCGAAGGTGCGGCGCAGCCATTGGATCGAGGCCTGGGTGTCGTGGTCCTGCGCCACCCACAGCGCCAGCAGGCCGGGCAGTGGTTGCTCGAAGTCTTCCTGCAGCAGACGGTAACGGCCTTTTTCGGCACGGCGCCGGGCCAGAGTGATCAGCCTGCACAGGTGCTGGTAGCCGCTGAGGTCTTGCACCAGCAGCACCAGTTTGGGGCCGTTTTCGATGCACACTTCACTGCCGATAATCAGCGGCAAGCCCACCGCTTTCGCCGCCTGCCAGGCCCGTACAATGCCCGACAAGGTGCATTCATCGGTGATTGCCAGGGCGCTGTAACCCTGGTGTTTGGCCCGCTGGAACAGCTCCAGTGCACTGGAGGCACCACGCTGGAAACTGAAATTGGACAGGCAATGCAGTTCGGCGTAGCTCATGCGCTATTCGCCGCTGTAGGAGCGAGCTTGCTCGCGAAAAACTTGAAGGCGCCGCGTTCATTCAGGATGCCGGCGTCATCGTTGACGACCTTCGCGAGCAAGCTCGCTCCTACAGAGCTCATGCAAACCAGCCTTGCAGCCACAGCCCATCGCTGCACCCCACATTGCGGTAGGCCCAGCCTTGCTGGCCGGCGCGGGTCTGGATCAGGTAATAGTCGCGGCGGATATCGGCGCCATCCCACCAGCCGGATTCGATGCGCTCCGGGCCCATCAATATATGCACGCCCTGCTCGGCCACCAGCGTCGGTTCGGGCAGCAGCCAGCCGGGGCGCCGCACCTTGTTCAAGCTCGGGCATGGGCGGCTGTCGGTCGCGGCTTGCCAGGCGCATTCGGGGCGATGGTCGGCGTGAAAGCGCAGGCCCTGCACCGCCTCATCCCCCAGGCGCGCGCGCAGACGTTCGCGCAACTGTTCCCACGGCAGGGTTTGCTGCGGGCGGTCGTCGAACAGGTCCTGGCGCTGAGGCACGAACACCGGCAAGTCCTCGGCCACCAGGCGCAAACCACGTACCGGCGAGGTGACCTGGACCTGCTCCAGGCGCCCACGGGCCAGCTCAAACAACATCAAGGGCTCGCGCTCGGCACTGAGCAGGCCCACCTTGATCACGCTGTCGGGCGCCTGGGCATGTTCCAGGTGCAGGTCAAAGCGCTGCACGCCGCTGTCACGGCCGCACAGGAAGGCCGACAAATCGCCGGTCAAGCGTCGTAATGGAAACAGCAAGGCCTGGTGGGATTGCACATCGAAGTTCAACTCGATGCGCGCCTCGAACTGGTCCGGCGGCTGATAGAACGCCAATGCCAGGGGCCGTTGCCCGCTCAGGGCGTCGAGATGCTTGAGCAGGCTGGCCTCAAAGCGCCGCGCCAAGGTATGCCGCGGCAATGCCTGCACCTGGGCCAGGGTGCGCAGGCCCATGCGGGACAAGGCGGTGGCGGCCTGCGGCTCAAGACCGGCGCGGTCGACAGGCAGTGGCGCCAGGGCCTGCATCAAGGCGTTATCATCGGCCACGGCCAGGCCATCGTAAAGATTTGCCAACACCCGCGCCGCCGCCGGGTTGGGCGCAGCGACGATGCGGTGACGAAAGCCAAGCTCGGTCAACTCCTTGCGCAAGCGCGCCTCGAACTGCGACCAGGGCCCGAACAGGCCCAGGCTCGACTCGATCTCGAACAACAAGGCACGTGGGTAATACAGGCTGACCTGGGAACTGAAGCGGTAAGCCCAGGCGGCAAGAAACTGCTGCAAGCGCTCGATTTCCAGAGGGTCGTATTCCACACAGGCAAAGCCTTTGGCCACGGCATGGGCGGCCGTCAACGATTGACCAGGGCGCAAGCCCAGGGCACGGGCGGCGGTATTGACGGTTTGCAGCACACGTCGCTGCGGCGTACCGGCCAGCAGCGCCAGAGGCTGATCGGGTTCGGGGTGCACACGCTGCGCCCCGTCCAGCGCCAATTGCGGGAAGACGATACAGACCCAACGCATGGCAACCTCAATGCCCCGCCAGGGCAATCGGTGCCGGATGGGCCAACCCACCCCGGCACTTGAGCACGCGCACTTGCGCAGGCTTTGCCTCGACCGCCAGGCGCAAGGCCGCGGGCGAGGCATTGACCGCCTCACTCAAGGAACGCCAGGCGAACGCCAGGGTCTGCCCGGTTTCCGCCGCCACCTGCAAACGCCGCAAGGCCCGATCATCAGCCTTGCGCGGCCAGCACAACACCGCACCGCAACTGCCCGAGCGCAGGCATTGTTCCACCGCCCACAGCGCATCGCGCTCCTGGGCCTGGATAATGGAAAGCTGGCGGATATCCACTCCGGCGTTCTGCCAGGCATGGGGATACGGCGTATAGGGCGGCGCCACCAGCACAATGCGCTCACCCTGGGCCGACAAGCGCGCCAGGGTGGGCAGCACCAGTTGCAATTCGCCCACCCCATCCCGGGCCATGAGGATTTCACTCAAGGCCGCTTCCGGCCAGCCGCCACTGGGCAGCACCGCATCCAGCGCCGCCAGCCCCGTTGGGTGCACGCTGGCCGGTGGCGCAGCGGGACGGCCCTTCCAGACTCGCCCGCCATTGAACAGCGAGTCCAGCGCAACCACGGCGCCCATCAGCCTTGCCTCACCAGGCCGCAGAACACCCCTTCGATGGCCAGGTCCTGATCAGGGCCGACCACAATGGGTTGATACGCCGGGTTGCGCGGCAATAAACGCACGCGCTCGCCGTTGCGCTCGAAGCGCTTGATGGTGACCTCACCGTCCAGGCGCGCCACCACAATCTGCCCGTTCAAAGCTTCGGCACTGCGGCGCACACCCACCAGGTCGCCGTCGAGAATGCCGTCTTCGATCATCGAATCACCCTGTACGCGCAGCAGGTAATCGGGGGTTTTGGCGAAAGTGGCCGGGTCCAGTTGCAAGCGGCTGTGCACGTCGGCATCGGCACCAATGGGCCGGCCGGCCGCCACCCGCCCAAGTACCGGGACATCCAGCCACTCGGGACGCGCAGGTTGATTGAGCAAACGAATGCCACGGGCCTGATTGGGGTTGACCTCGATGAAGCCGGCTTCAGTCAACGCCACCACATGCTTGCGGGCGACGCTGCGCGAGGCAAAGCCGAACGCCTCGGCGATCTCGGCGAGGCTGGGGGGCTGGCCTTGCTGCGCGATGCGCTCGCGGATGAAGGTCAGGATGGCGGTACGGCGAGGAGTAAGATTAGTCATGGAGTACATTTGTACTCCTGTGGGAAATTTCTGACAATAACCGTCAGTCGGCGGTCAACCTCCACGCCATCAAGGCATACCTATCAACACAACTGTGTAGTTAGCCAACCGTAACCACGATGCGAAGCGAGCCGCTCTTGCTCTAGCTCTTGCTCTGCTTTTGATCTTAGGCGCCCCGTCAAACCACGCTGGCCGGAATTCGACAGGGATTTGGGGGGTAAACCGGCAGGGATGCCGGTTTAGCCGCCCCGCGCCATGGATGGCGCGTGGCGGCGGCCCCCCAAATCACTGGCGGATTACGGGCACACCGAGCCTGAGCGAGGTGCCGAGTGGTGGGGCAAGAGCGCTTTGGTTACTTTCGCGCTTTTCGAAAGTGACCCGCCGTAAGGGCGGAACCCATATCAGCCGTTACCCAAATAACGGATATGCACTCGATCAAAGTCCAGCATCCTGGTCGGCTCTTAGGCCGCCATCGGGGGCAAGCCCCCTCCCACATTTGGACCCCAGCACATCAGATATAGATTCGGCGACTTACACGCCGTCACGGGAGCAAGAAGCTGGCCCCCGCAACTGAGCTCAGCGCTGCGTCGGAATACGAATATCACCACTACGGCATTGGCTTTTCACGCTGCGCGGGCACCCGGTGAATGCCAGCTCCTTGGTCAGGCACACGCGCACCTCCGACAGCACCTTGCCCTTGCAGATTACCGCCAAGCCGTGATTGCCCATGCGCGGGTTACTCTCGCGAAACAAGTCCTCAATCTCACGCGCCTGTAGCGACGCGGGCGTATTGAATGGCTGCAGTTGTGGCGGAATGACCACCGCGCCGAGGGCCGTGTCGGTCTTGTCCAGATACTCCAGCGGTTCGAGCCCGCTGCAGGTCCCATGCTTGGCCCACTCGTGCTTGAGCAGCGCACGGGTTGGAAACAGCGCCGCGCCCTTGTCCATTTCCTCGGCATTCAAGCGTGAGTGTGGCGCACAGGAGGCCGGCCACCCTCCCCGCGCGTATTGCGGCCACAAGCCGTGCAACACAAACCCATAGCCCTTGCCCGTGCACTGTTCATTGCCTGGGTGCGTCAGGCAGAAGGTCGGAGACCACGACAACGACAGCACATAAAAGTCAAACTCCCCCGGTAGCCCTTGGTCACGCGGCGCCGCCGTTGCAACTGTGGCGATCAGGAGCCACAACACCATCCAGTATTTCATCCCGTATTCCTTTAAAAATGAAGTCTCACGCTATCGCGGCAGCTAGGGATGGTTGGAGTAACGTTGCAGCACCTTGTCCAGGATGATATCGGTCTTCAACGCCTCGATCGCCAGCGACGGATGTTCGGCGTCCCCGCGAATATGCGCATTCATGCCCAATACGTGGTGCCACTGGATATGCGCATGGCACGGCACTTCCAACACCTCGCTGGTTTCGCTTTCCAGGCGCAATGGTTGATCCTCGAACACTGAAAATTGAATGCGGCCATGGCTGCCGATCAGTTCGACACGGTCTTCGCGGCGGTCCGCCACGAAATTCCAGCAGCCCATGCCCAAGGCACCATTGGCGAAGGTCCAGCAGGCCGTTACAGCATCCTCCGCCGCGTAGCGCCCGGCCTGGCGCGCAGAAAAGCCTGAGACCTCGACAATATCCCCGGCCAGGTACTGGAACAGGTCAAACCCGTGGCTGGCCAGGTCGGCGAAATATCCGCCACCGGCAATGGCCGGGTCGGTGCGCCAATTGGCGGCGTTGCTATCAGCTGCAGCGGCAGGCTTGCACAGGGTCCAGGTCAGGTGCCGCAACTCGCCGATGCGCCCCTCCTGCAACCAATTGCGCACTTGCTGGAAGCGCGGCAACGAGCGCCGATAATAAGAAACAAACAGGTGCAACCCCGCGCGCTCAAAGGTGCGTTGCATCAATGTGCTCTGCTCGGCATTCAGCGACATGGGCTTTTCGACGCAGCAATGTTTGCCCGCCGCAGCCACCATCAGGCTGTATTCAAGATGACTGTCGGGCGGTGTGGCGATGTAGACCGCATCCACCTCCGGGTCATTGATCAGTGCCTGGGCATCGGTATAAAAACGTGCAATGCCATGCCGCGCTGCATAATCGCGCACCGCCTCGCTACGCCGCCCCATCACGGCCACCAATGCTGAACCTGGCGCTTTGTAGAAAGCGGGTCCACTCTTTAACTCAGTGACACTGCCACAGCCGATCATGCCCCAGCGTATGGTCTTCATCGAATGCCCTCGTTCGTCTTCGTCAATCGGGCAGTATCCACATACAGGTCCCGGCACGCCATAACCACTTAGCATGACATTTGCATTACACTTTTGTGACATTCATCCGGCGCGGGGGCACATACGATGAAAATTAGAGCAACCGTCATTTGCGAACATGAAGGGCATATTCTCTTCGTGCGCAAGGCCAGATCAAAGTGGGCATTGCCGGGCGGCAAGGTAGAACGCGACGAACGCCCGGTGGGCGCCGCCGAGCGTGAGCTGGAAGAAGAAACCGGATTAAACGTCGACGGTTTGCTGTACTTGCAAGAACTGAAGGCCCGCGACACCCTGCACCATGTGTTCGAAGCCTCGGTGGTAAACATCGACGAAGCACGGCCATGCAACGAGATCGTTGCGTGCCAATGGCATGCCTACAGCGCCCTGGACGAGCTGGATACCACTGACGCCACCCGTCACATCGTCAAATCCTTTCTGCGTCGCCTCTGACGCCGTGCTCAACCCCTAGCCCACTGCCGCAAACCCACGGCGCCCGGCCTTGATCTCGGCGCGCAACTCTCCAATCAGGTTTGAGATGGAACGGATGCTGTCCAGACCTTCAGGGGACACGCACGTCAACAAAAGATCGACACGACCGGACTGCGGCTCATAAATGCTGATGCGCAGCGAGCCATCGCTGTTCAAGGTGCAGTCGCAGCAAAGCGGTTGGAACCCCGAGGCCATGATGCGGTTGAATTCGACGATCGAGATCATGGCAAGCGCCCTTGTGCGGGCCTACCTGGTGATTGTGATGCAAAACAGCGTAGATGAGGTTTCGCGGCAGGCGAGGCAATTAATGCAAAAGTGTTAGCCATGCCTCATTTCGCCCGGCAGCGAACGCGTGCCGAGTGGCAGGCCGTATCACTAACATGGTTACCCGTACTTAATTCAAGGCAAAAAAAAATCCCAAGTAGCTGATGGAAACTTGGGATTTAAAAATGCATAAACCGTGGGAGGTGAACGCCCGGCTATAGTAGCGAGTGTAAAAACCTGTAACAAGATTATTTTAATCCTTTCGTCGGATTAAAAGCGTCGTAAGTCATTCAATAACCACATGTTTTTTAAGGTAACGAACACACCGAGTGCCACTTTTTGGTGCAAGTAACGCTTATACCTGCGCTATAAGTCCATCTATAAAAAAGGGTTATTCAGCCAGTCGCGGCACACTTACAATCACTCTTGGCTCAACTGCTTGCACCTCTGTTGAAGTTCAGCGCGTCTGGCAGCGCTCACCTCCACGACGGTCTCCATGTGCCGACAAAGCGCCAGGCGCTCAGCGGCCTCTTCACGCTGACGGTCCACCTGAGCGTTGAGTTGAATGAAATAGCCCCCCAGTAGCGCTGCGAGGCACAGCACTCCCACGGCTAAATACAGCAAGCCGTTGGACGATGGCGGTTGCGGGGCATTCATGACCTACGGCGCCCTGCTTTTTTCATAGCGAACGTCATCGCCATCGACCTGACCGACGTTGGACCAACCCAGGCGTTGATAGAAGCCGTTGGCACGGATTTCATCACGCCCGTCAGTGACCAGATACAGCCGGTCATGGCGTTCAAACAATGCGGCCTCAGCCACTGCCATCAGTTGGCGTCCCAGGCCCAGGTTCTCGTGCGTGGGCAACACGAACATCGCGAACACTTCACCTTCATCCAGATCAACCATGGAAAATCCGGCTGCCTGGCCGTCAACTTCGGCGATCCAGGCGCAAGGCGCTTGGCGTAATGCGTCGACCAGTACCGGCGGCGTAATCCCCCGTTCGGCCATTTGCTCAAGGCTCAGATGGTTTTGCACCACCGAGGTGCGAATAGCGCACAGCGTGTCGACATCATCGGCTGTCGCCGCTCGAATAAGCACTTGCATACAAGCCTCCATGAAGAAGTGCGCAATTGTATGCAAATACTCACACAGGGTTTGTGGGGGATTTGTAAGCGCCGTTAAACGGCTTCGGCTTATTTACGTGCGACTTTGTAGCGCACGCAATCCTGGTAAAAACTTTTGCGAATCGCCTCAGGCTTGAGTCTTGAGCGGCTGTCATAGGTTTGCTCGGTGATACCCATGGCCATCATGCGCATCCAGGATTTATTGAACTTGATGGTCTGGATCTTCTGCCGAGCGGCATACAGCGACACCCCGGACAGTTTGAGTTCCTGGGCTCTGGCAGCCGTGCCCGCGCCCCAACTGCACATGTACTTGTCGCCCTCGCGCAACTCCCGAGCCTGTACGGTGGTCGCGCCACCTGCCAGGGAGCAGGCAATCAGCATCATTCCAACAGTGCGCATTTGCATCCCCACCTAACCACCTGAAAATAAAAGTGATTTTGGCGAGGATTTTGTTACAAAGGGGCCATTAAATTGCCTTATTGCGCACTATTTTGGCGGCGGTGCGCAATGTGGCGAGGGAGCAAGCTCCCTCGCCGCAACGAGTTCAAGTCAAGGCTTGAGCTCGAACAGCGCCGGCATCGGCGGCCACTCCGAGGGGACTTTGCGAAAATGACTGAAACCGGCCGCCTGCGCCATCTGGCGGGCACGTTTCTCGCCCATGAACGCTCCCAGCCCTTCCCCGCCATGGGACAGCGAGCAAGTCATGCAATAGAGGGTGCTCTGGGGGTACATGACACGGCCGAACAGGTTCATGTTCTCGTGCAGCTCTTCAGACAGGTTGAGTTCTACCATCAGGTAGGTGCCGTCCTCATCAATCGCAATTAAGCGTCACGGCCGATGCCGGCTACTCCAATGGCGAACAGTTTCAAGCCTGTGAAAATGTCGGCATCATGGCCTTCGTACCGCCTAATCGCTCGGTCAACAATCAAGGTGACGGTACTGAGTTTTTTGATCGCACGGACTTCAAATACGAGGAACAACGCGACGCTTATCAATGCCCTGGCGGTAAATGGCTAACACTTAAGCAATGGCCGTTTCTTGCTACGACAGCTGAAAGGCCCCACCACTCAGCACCTCGCTTAGGCTCGGTGTGCCCGTAATTCGCTATGGATTTGGGGGCGGCTAAGATCAAAAGCAGAGGGGCAAGAGCAAGAGCGGCTCGCTTCGCATCGTGGTTAGCGTCGGCAGTGGCTACAAAAAGTTGTGTAGATACCCATGACCATCGGGGGCAAGCCCCCCTCCCACATTTGCACTGCATCATCCTCCCTTACACACGTGCCCCACCTGCTCACAAACCTGCCATCCCCCGCCCAGCGCCTTGTAAATTCCCACCACCGCCAAGCGCTGCCCGGTACGCGCCGCCGTCAACGCACGGCGGCTGTTGAAGTCCGCACGTTCGGCCTCAAGCACATCCAGATACACGCCCTCGCCTTCGGCGAAGCGCGTGCGTGCAAACCTGGCCGCTTCGCGATTTGCTGCTGCTTCCAGCAGGCGCAGGTTTAGCGTATTGCCCGCAGCGCTGTTGGCCTGAAACGCATCATCGGTCTCTTGCAGGGCACGCAAGACGGTCTGGTCGTAGGCGATGAGTGCCGCCTGGGTGCGCGCCTCGCTGGCGGCTATTCGTGCGCGCACGCGTGCGGTGTCCAGCAGTGACCAGCGAATTACCGGGGCGATAAAGTTCGACTGCATACCGGCATCCCCCAGGGAACCGAGGCTTCCGGCCAACAGCCCGATGGAGCCCTGTACCTGGATATCCGGATACAAACCGGCAGTTTCCACGCCTATTTGTGCAGTCTCGGCCGCCAGCGTGCGTTCGGCCGCCGCGATATCGGCGCGCCGAGCCAACAAGCCAGCCGGGTCGCCCACTTGCAGGGTACGCAGGTTCAAGGTGTCACGGCCGGGTTTGGCCGACGGCGGCTTGAACCCTTGCGGCGCTTGCCCCAGCAGCACGGCCAGTGCGTTGGTAGAGGTTGCGCGTCGCCGTTCAAGGTCGGGCGCTACCGCCTCGACATTGCGCAGCAAGGCCTCGGCGCGTAGCCGGTCGAACTCAGTGGCGGCACCGACGCTGACCAGATGCTCCACCAGGCCCAGACTGTCACGCTGGCTCTGGCTGATATCCGCGACCACCGCCTGTTCAGCTTCGATCCCTTGCAGTTCGAACCAGGTGGCCGCGACGGTGGCGGCGACGCTCGCCTGCACGCTGCGCAGCAAGGCCTGGCGCGACCCCGCCTGCGCCTGCGCTACTTCTACCGAGCGGCGCACGCGGCCAAACAGGTCGATTTCCCAGGCCGCATCCAGCGCCGCACGGGTGGTTTCGATTGAGCGTTCCTCACCGAACGGTGTCTCGACTTCACTGCGCCGCCTGTGCTCATAACCCAGGGCGGCACCGCCACTGGGCAGGAACCCTTGACGGCTCTCACGCAGCATTGCCTTGGCTTCGTCCAGGCGTGCGGCGGCGATGCCAATGTCGTGGTTGGCCGCCAGCGCCTGCCGGATCAATTGGCTGAGGGCCGGTTCGTCGAACACCTGCCACCACTGCATTTCAACCTCGCCACTTCCCAAACCTGCAACGGGCGCCCCGAAGCTTGCCGGCCTATGCGCGGCGGGCAGTACCGGCGCGGAATAGTCAGGCCCTACCGCAGCGCAGCCTGCCAGCAGCAACGGCAACATAAAGAGTGGAAAAGACCGTTTCATAATGCTTGCTCCTCCAGCTGCAACTTCGGACTCGAACCTTGACGCTGCAAGCGCAGCGCCAGGCTGCGCATCACCACGTAGAACACCGGCGTAAGGAACAGGCCAAACAGCGTCACCCCCAACATCCCGGCAAATACCGCAACCCCCATGGCATGGCGCATCTCGGCCCCGGCGCCACTGGCCAATACCAACGGCACCACGCCGGCGATGAACGCCAGCGACGTCATCAGGATCGGCCGCAAGCGCAGTTGGCACGCATGGATAACCGCCTCCAACGGGCTGGCGCCCTCGCCTTCGAGGCTGCGGGCAAACTCGACGATCAAAATAGCGTTCTTCGCCGCCAGCCCGACCAGCACCACCAGCCCGATTTGCACGAACACGTTGTTGTCACCGTCCACCAGCCACACGCCGACGATCGCGCTGAGCAGACACATGGGCACAATCATCAAGACCGCCAAAGGCAACAACCAGCTGTTGTATTGCGCGGCGAGGATCAGGTAAGCCAACAACACACACAGAGGGAAAATAAACAGCGCCGAGGACCCCGCGAGCTTCTGCTGGTAGGTCAAGTCCGTCCATTCATAGGTCACGCCTTCGGGCAGTACCTCCTGCGCCAGGCGCTCCATCAGCGCGACGGCTTGCCCCGAGCTGACCCCAGGCATAGCCCCGCCGGAGATGTCCGCCGAAGGGTAGCCGTTGTAGTGGATCACCCGGTCCGGGCCGGAACCCGGTGTGACGGTGACAAACGCCGACAACGGCAGCATGTCCCCGGCCGCATTGCGCACTTGCAGACGGCCGATGGCTTCGGCCTGCATACGGTGGTCGGCATCGGCCTGGGCGGTGACCTTGTAGGTGCGGCCAAAACGGTTGAAGTCGTTGACGTACAGCGACCCGAGATAGACCTGCAAGGACTCGAACACATCCGCCAGGCGCACGCCCTGGCTCTTGACCTGGGTGCGGTCGATGTCCACGTTCAACTGCGGGGCGTTGACGTCCAGGCTGGTCATCAACCCGGCGACCTGCCCCGATTCAGTGGCTTTGGTCATCAATACCTGGGTCTGCTGCACCAATGCCTCAAGCCCAACCCCGCCACGGTCCTCGACCTGCAATTTAAAACCACCGGTCACCCCAAGGCCGGGCACCGGCGGCGGCGGGAATACGCCGAGGAAACCGTCAGGGATGCTCGCGAACTTGGCTTGCAGGCGCCCGGCGATGGCAACCGCGCTCATATCGGATGAGGTTCGCTCTTTGAATGGATCGAGCATGACGAACATCACTGCCGCATTCGGCACATTGACGAAGCCGTTGACCGACAACCCCGGGAACGCCACCACACTTTCAACCCCCGGCTCATCCAGGGCGATTTTAGACATCTGCCGCACCACCGCATCGGTACGATCCAGCGAGGCCGAATTGGGCAATTGGGCGATCCCCACCAGGTAGTACTTGTCTTGCATCGGCACAAAACCCGCCGGTACAGCATTGAAGCCGAACCAGGTCAGCGCCAGTAACCCGCCATAGGCGACCAGCGCCACCCCGCGTCGGCCGACGACCTTGCGCACCGAGTTGCCATACGCTTGCGGTGCACGCTGGAACGGCCGGCTCAGCACGTGTACCCAATGCGCGGCGCGACCGCGCAGGCTGCGCGGGTCGTGCGCCACGGCGGCGGTGCGCGGGCGCAGCAACAGGCCGGCAAGCGCTGGGCTGAGGGTCAACGAGTTGACCGCTGAAAGGATGGTGGAAATCGCGATGGTCAACGCAAATTGCCGATAGAACTCCCCCTGCAGGCCGCTGAGAAATGCCGTGGGAATAAACACCGCCGCAAGGACCGACGTAATGGCGATGATCGGGCCGGTGACCTCGCCCATTGCCTTGCGCGCGGCCTGTGTGGGCTCTTCGCCGTTCTCGATATGCCGCTCAACGTTCTCGACCACCACGATGGCATCGTCGACCACAATGCCGATCGATAACACCAGCCCGAACAACGACAAGGTATTGAGGGAAAACCCCATCAAATGCATGACTGCAAAGGTACCAATGATCGACACCGGCACGGCCATTAATGGGATCAGCGATGCGCGCCAGTTACGCAGGAACACCACCACCACGATGACCACCAGCAGGATCGCTTCCATCAGCGTGATGGCGACCGATTCCAGCGAAGCGCGCACAAACACGGTCGGGTCATAGGCTATCCGCGAGACCAACCCTTCGGGGAAGTTGGCCTGCAAACGCTGCAGGGTGTCGCGCACCGCCTGCGCCACATCGAGCGCATTGGCCCCCGGGCTCTGGATGATTTGCAAAGCCACGGCCGGCTCGCCATCCAACAGGCTGCGCAGCGCGTAGGCATCGGCGCCCATTTCGATACGGGCGACATCGCGCAGGCGCGTAACCTGGCCGTTATCGCCGGTGCGGATGATGATGTCGCCAAACTGCGCTTCGTCCGTCAGCCGCCCAAGGGTGTTGACCGTAACCTGGAACGCCGCACTGGAATCAGGCGACTGGCCGACCGAGCCGGCGGCCACTTGCACGTTCTGCTCGCGTACGGCGCCGATCACATCACCGGCGGTCAAGCCACGGGCAGCGATCAGGTCCGGGTCGAGCCACAGCCTCATGCTGTATTCACCTGCACCCCACACCAGCACGTCGTTGATCCCCGGAATGCGCGACAGCTCATCACGCACCTGCAGGTAGGCGTAGTTGGAAATGTACAGCGGGTCATAACGTTGGTCGGGAGACAGCAGGTGGACCACCATGAGGATGTCCGGCGAGGTCTTCTGCGTGACCACACCGAGACGCTGCACCTCTTCAGGCAAGCGCGGTAACGCGCGCGAAACACGGTTTTGCACCTGGATCTGTGCCATGTCGGCATTCGTGCCCTGGGCGAAGGTCGCCGTCAGGATCATGCGGCCATCGGTGGCCGACTGCGAGGTCATGTAGAGCATGCCCTCAACGCCGGTAATCACCTGTTCCAGCGGCGCCGCCACAGTCTCGGCAATCACTTGCGGGTTGGCCCCCGGATAAGACGCGGTGACTTGCACAGTGGGCGGCGTGACCGCGGGGTATTCGCTCAGCGGCAGATGGAAGAAGGCGACAATGCCGCCGATCATCATCAACACCGACAGGACGATGGCGAAGATGGGCCGATCAATAAAGAAGCGTGGAAAGCTCATTGCACGCCTCCCACGGTCAGCGGGGCCTCAAGCGGCTTGCCCTCGATACTGGCGGCCAATGGCGTGACCGTCATACCGGGGCGTACCAGCCCTTTGACGACAATGCGCTCGCCCGGTTGCAGGCCCTGTTCGATCACCCGCAGGCCGTCAGCCATCGGGCCTAGTTCGACCGGGCGGTATTGGGTCTTGTCATCTTCACCGACCACCAGCACATAACGGCGGCCCTGGTCGGTACCAATGGAATGGTCGGCAATCAACACTCGCGTTTGCGCCGCGCCGGTGTCCAGTTTGACCTTGGCGAACAGCCCGGGGGTCAGGCGCCCGTCCGGGTTGTCGACCACCGCACGCACGCGCACGGTGCCGGTCTTGCGGTCGGCCGCGTTGGCCAGAAAGTCCACCCGCCCGGCTCGCGCATAGGTTGTATCGTTGAGCATCGCCACCATCACCCTGGCGGCTTTGTCCCCCTTCGATCCGGCGTGTTCCCGCGTCGCAGCCAACGAGTGCAGATAGGTGCGCTCGTCGACATCGAAGTAAACATGCAAGGGGTCGACCGAAACGATCGTCGTCAACGGCGTCTCCCCGCGGGTGACATAGTTGCCTTCAGTGACGAGTGCGCGATCGATACGGCCACTGATCGGCGCGGTGACGCGGGTGTAGCTCAGGTCCAACTGCGCCGTATCCAGCGCCGCTTTCGCGGCCTCAACCTGGGCCCGGCCGGCATTCAAGGAGGCAATGGCGGTGTCGAGGCGATCACGCGCCACCACCTTCTTGGCGAACAGCTGCTCGGCTCGCCCATGCTCGGCCTGGGCCAGCAACGCATTGGCCTCGGCCTCACGCAAGCGCGCCCTGGCAGCATTCAACGCAGCCTGAAACACCCGCGGGTCGATCACAAACAACGGGCTGCCCCTGGTGACGAACTGGCCCTCGGGTACGCTGACACTTTGCAGATAACCGCTGACACGCGGGCGCAGTTCAACCTGCTCAATGGCGGTCAACGAGCCGGTGTACTCGACAAACGGCGTCACCGCCCGCGCTACCACCTCGGCCACCGGCACACTCGGCGGTTTGCCGGCCGCGGCCGGCGGCGCATTGTCTGTGCATCCGCCCAGCGTCAACACCACGGCCATTGCCCCGGTGATCAGGCTTATTGGTTTGGCGTACATCGTTCACCCTCCTTGGAATTTTCAAGACAAATCGACACTGGAGGTTTTTATCGGGCTTGCCACATTGGGAAGGTCAAGCGCTATAAAACCGGGAGGTGTATTTTTGTCTGGAGGGTGTTTGGAGGGAGACAGCAGACCTGGAGACTGACTGATCGGGAGATCACACTGGATTAAAAATGTAGGAGCGAGCTTGCTCGCGAAAAACTCACAAGCGCCGCGTTTATTCAGGAAGCGCGCGCAATCGTTGACATTTTCGCGAGCAAGCTCGCTCCTACCGACGACTTGCCGCCCTAAACTGAGACGATCAGGTCCAGGCCACCACCAACAGCCCGGCACCCAACACCAGGCACAGCGGCGAGTAGAGGTAGGTATCCAGGCGCGCAAACCGGGAACTGCCGACCTTCTTGAAAAACCCCACCAGCTCCGAATCGCCAATCGCCCGGGCAAACATCAACACCGCAATCGCACTGATGCCCCACTGCAACGCCCCATGGGAAACCGGCGAAAAATACAGCCCGGCACGCAGGCAGACCAACAACGCAATCGCCACCAACCCCATCGCCACCAGAAAGGTGCCCAGGGTCGACGGTTTGAACGCCGGTCGCGGCCCGCTGGCAAATTCACCAGGCAGTTGTGGAATCGCCGCCAGGCTGCCGAATTTGCCGCCAGCCGCCCAGTACAAATGCACCATACTGATGAAGGTAAATACGCCGACGATCCATCGCGCTATGACGAAGCTCATGCCCGGTACTCCCCAAAAATGTGCGAATGAGGATAGTCGCCCTGAGATTTTCTGCAGGCATTTCGTCGGCCGCTGATGGTAAAGTGCCGCCCCATGAAACTCGCCCGTGCCGACCGCTCGCTCATTGCCTGGATGCTCTACTGCTGCGTCCTGTTCAATGTGTTCGCCTGCAGCATTGGCCATGGGCAGATGGTGGGGATGCAGCTCAACGGCATCAGCGGCCAGTTCTGTACGGTGGACCCGCGCACCCAGGCGCCACTGCCTGCCAACTCTACCGATGAGAACCTGCCAACCCTGTCCAAGGCGTTTGGTTGCCCGCTGTGTTCTACCGGCGGCATGGGGCCTGCGCTCAACTCCCATTTGAATGTGGCGGTACTGCCCCAACCCCATGCGCCGCCTGCTGCGGTGGTGCTTGCCGCTGATATTCCTGCCCGCTTCACCTGGCCCACGGCTAACCCGCGCGCGCCACCTGCCTTCGCCTGATCCCTGCGCTTTCCGATCTGCATTGCCCGCCGTTTGCGTGAGGACGTATGGGCAGCGGTGCGTTGTTTTCAAGCCAAGTTTTCAGGATTCAACCATGAAACATTTACCCCTGTTGGCGGGCCTGTTCGGCTGCCTGCCTGTTTGCGCCTGCGCCCTTGAGCTGGCGCCGACCACCATTGACGGTGATCAAAGCGTCGAGCCCGGCCTGGCCCTTGATCAATCCAGCGGCATGGCCTCGCGCCTGGGTCTGAGCGTGCGGGAAACCCCGGCGTCGGTGGCGATCGCCAACCGTAACGATATCGAGCGCCATGGCGCCAAGACCTTCCGCGATGCGGCCAATACCCTTCCCGGCGTCAACGCCAGCGCGCCGCCCGGGTTCGGTGGTTTTGTCTCGTATCGAGGGTTTACCAGCAGCCAGATCACCCAGATGTTCAACGGCATCAATGTCGCCACGGGCCTGGCGCGCCCGGTGGATGCCTGGATCTACGACCGCGTGGAACTGGTCGGCGGCCCCTCCTCCCTGATCAACGGCGCCGGCTCCGTGGGTGGCTCGCTCAATTACGTGACCAAGCTGGCGACCCGTGAAGAACTGGCCGCAGAAGGCCAACTGACCTACGGCAGCTACGACACCGCCGGCATGGCCTTGGGCCTTAATCACGCACTGACCGAACCCGGCGCCGACGTGCAGCATTACGCGCGGCTGGATGTAAGCCGCAACACCAACCACAGCCACATCGAGCGTGTTCAACGGGATGCCTGGAGCGTGGCGTTTTCCCTGCTCAGCGACCTCACCCCCAACCTGTCCCACACCCTGGCCCTGGAGTATCAGGACGAGCATGAAGACAGCCCGTATTGGGGCACGCCGGTGCTCAATCCCAAAGCCGGCGAACTGAAGATCGACAGGCACAACCGCTTCAACAACTACAACGTTGCCGACGGGCGTTATGAACAGCGCACGATCTGGGCGCGATCGATCATCGACTATCGGATCAACGACAGCACCACGCTGAAAAACACCCTTTATCATCTCGACAGCCAGCGCGATTACCGCAACCTGGAGACCTACCAGTACAACGCCGACAACAGCGCCGTTAACCGCTCCACGGCCTATCAGGTGCGGCATCAGGGCGAACAGAATGGCAACCAGTTCGAACTGCGCCATGACACCAGCGTGTTCGGGCTCTCTACCACCTGGTCCGGCGGTTTTGAGTACAAGGTCAACAGCACCACCGGCCACCCGCTTAGGGAGCAGGGTGACAGTACGGTTGACCCAAACCACTACAACCCGGGGCACTTCTATGACATCCCCGGCATCAAACCGGGTTTTGTGAAGGACACGACCAACCAGGTAACCACCAAGGCACTGTTCCTGGAAAACCGCCTGGGGCTGACGGATAAGCTGTCACTGCTGACCGGTCTGCGTTATGACGCCATCGACCTGGACGTGACCAACCACCGCACAATCACCGCCACCAACCCTCGGCACTTCAAGCGCAGCTGGGAACCAGTGACCGGCCGTGTGGGCCTGACCTATCAATTCATCCCGTCAGCCAATGTCTACGTGCAATACAGCACCGCCGTGGAACAGCCCAATACCACCACCCAGGTGTTTGACGTGTCCACCGGCAAGCAGTGGGAGATCGGCAGCAAGTTCGATTACCTGGACGGTCGCGGCTCGGCAACGGTCGCCGTCTACAAAATTGAACGCGAAGACTTTGCCGTCACCGACCCACAGGACCCCACCAACAGCATCCCGGTGGGCGCGCAGTCGTCCAAAGGTATCGAACTGGCCAGCTCACTGCGCATCACGCCAAGGCTCCTGGCCGAAGGCAACTTTGCCTGGGTGGATGCCGAGTACGATGAATTCAATGAGAAAGTTGCCAGCGGCGCCGTGGTATCGCGCAAAGGCAATACGCCGACCAATGTGCCCAAGCGCGTGGGCAACCTGTGGTTGACCTACGACTTCTCAGAGCATTGGCAAGGGGGGGTGGATGCGCGCTATGTCGACCAGGTGTATGCCGATTATGCCAACACCCAGACAGTGCCGGCTTACACGCTGTTCGGTAGTTTCCTGCGCTACAAGCTCGATGCTCGCACCTCTGTGACCGGGCGGGTGCGTAACTTGACCAATGAGGTGTATGCCGAGTTTGCGCATGTATCGCCAGCTTACTATCTGGGGTCACCGCGGACCTTCGAGATAGCGGTACAAACGCGATTCTAAATCTGGAATGCAAAAAAATTGTGGGAGGGAGCTTGCTCCCGATGAGGGAGTGTCAGTCAATTTATCTGTGATTGACACTCCGCCATCGGGAGCAAGCCCCCTCCCACATTTTGTTCTGCATCCAGGCTATTTAAGGGCCGTCTCAACCTTCTGCGCAACGTCCGGCGTCAACCACGCCTTCCAGACCTCAGGGTGCTCCTTGAGGAACGCCTGGGCCACGTCCCGTGGCGCGGTGTGGTTTTCGCTCATCTTCGCCAGGGCTTTGTTAAGCGGCTCGATGGGGAACTCGACTTTTTCGAAGAACTGGGTGATCTGCGGATATTGCTGCTGGAACGGCGTCGATACGCCAATGCTCAACCTGGAAGCCAACGAGCGTGTCGGCTTCGGGTTCGGGTTGTCTGCATCAGTCAGGGTTTTCCAGGCATCGGCATCAAAAGGCGGTTCTTCCAGCTGGATCAGCTTATAGCGGCCCATCAGCGGCGTCGGTGACCAGTAATAGAACAGCACCGGCTTGCCCCGGCGGATCGACGAGGCAATCTCGGCATCCAGCGCTGCGCCCGAACCGCTGCGGAAGTTCACATAGCTGTCGTCCAGGCCATAGGCCTTGAGCTTCTGTTTGTTGACCACTTCGGACGTCCAGCCGATGGGGCTATTGAGAAACCGCCCCTTGCCCGGGGATTCCGGGTCTTTAAATACGTCTTTGTAGCGCGCCAGGTCCTTTACACTTTTCAGGTCCGGCGCCAGGGCCTTGAGGTTTCTGGACGGGTCGCCCTTGACCACGTATTCCGGCACCCACCAGCCTTCAGTGGCGCCTTTGACTGTGTCTCCAAGCCCTGCCACTTTGCCTTCGGCTTCAGCCTTGACCCAAACAGGGCTGCGGCCCGCCCACTCTTCGCCGATCACCTGGATGTCGTTCTTGGCCAGGGCGGTTTCCAGGGTGATAGTGGTGCCCGGCAAGGTGTCGGTGGGCAAGTCATAACCCTTTTCGACGATAAAGCGCAGTACTTCGGTGATCAGGCTGCCGCTTTCCCAGTTGAGGTCGGCAAAATGCACCGGCGCCTGTGCGGCCGAAACCGGCAGTGACAGACTCATGGCCGTCAATGACGCCGCCAGCAGTGACTTCAATCCTTTCATGCCTTTGCACCTCGCGTTTTCGCAGTCATGGCAAACGGCTTGGCCGCTAATGCGCGAAGCCTCTGAATAGTTAAGTCAACTCAACTGTAGTAGAGGTTCCGAAAGAGAAAGGTGCGCAGCGAATTTACCGACTATTCGCTGGCCTTGAACGTCACCAGCTCACCCTTGCGCCACTTGGCGGCTTTGCCCGTCACGGCCTTGAGGGTTTTGGTCAGCCCTTCCTGCAATTGTTCATGGGCGGCAAATACCAGCATCACGCTGTGGCCTTCCTTGAACACAATGCCCTGACCTTCGTTCGACGATACAAAGGCGTAGTCGCCGAGGCCGTACACGGTCAACTTGATATCGCGAAACTTCAGCTCGAACTTTCCGCCTTCGCGGCTGGGCAAAACAGCCGCACGGAAATGGTCGCCCACTTTGAGTTCCAGGCGCGGCTTGTCATCCACGACCATTGCCGCTTCGGTATCGATCTCGGCAATGTAGATGCCTTCCGGCGTCTGTTCAGTGACGTAGACAAACCGGGATTGAAACTGTTTGACCAACTTTGCGCGCAAATCACCCAGCACGAATAACGCGTGCATATCCAGATTACTGACTGCCAAGGAAACGCCCCCACATCAAGAAAGCGCTGGCCGCGGAAGCGGGCAGCACAAAAAAACGGCCGTTACGGCACGATCACACATTCATCAAAAATCTGAAGACCACCCATAAGACCCGTACAGCCAACCGCGGTGGACCTAAAGCAAGGTCAGCCGGTGGCACAGCAAATCACAGGTTCAACGACCCGAGAATACGAGTCGACCAACTTCAGAGAATAACCCAGTCAGAAATGCAGTTTTCCGACACCCAAAACAAAAAATACACGGGCATGGAACCAGTTGCGAACTGCCGACGACAATACTAAAACAGCAGGCCGGGTCAAAACCACCCGAAACACCAAGAAAAGACAGGCTAACAAGATCGATCGACAGGAGCTGAGCATGCAACGACGTCAACACAACGCTACGTCCTTCCACTCTCGTTCATCATGTCCAGACGAACGCCAATACTACTGCTTACATAACCTTGATGGGTACTCCCATTCAGCTCTTTACCAAGTGGTACCGGCCGGAAAGAACTTTTTCCACATTCTTGAAGTGCCCAGTGGCAGGATCAAGGGGTTTCGCAGCGATCACAATAAAGCCTGTGAATTAGCCAAAACTCTGGAAGCCAACCTGCAAGCCCTATGCGGGGGGCTCGTTTCGTCACCTGGATGACTTTACTGCGCCGTCGCCCTTCAACAACTGCCATACTGACCCGTCCATTGAAGTTTGCCCCGTATGGGTCAGGTTTCATCAGTGCAGTTACCTTGAAGGGAAGGCTATACGTGACGGAATTTGATATTGGCGAATTTTTTATCCACGGCGACGCAAGGGAAGTAGACGGAGAGTTTCAAGCAGTCATTATCATGCGGGCCAAACCCCCGCTGACCACCGTGACCGCGCACCAGGTAGAAAAAGACCGCTGGTTCAAGACTGCAGACGCCGCTGCCATCGCAGCAAAAGAAGCCGCAAAAGCCCTGAAAACCGCCGTGGATTGCGGTGCACTAAACTCCTGATAATCCGATAGAACTCTGGCGTCCAATTCCCCTCACATGCATAACGATCAGTTGGCATGGAGAACACTATGGACACCACTATCCCTACCCTTGAAACCCTGTTCGATCAATTGGGCCTGGATTCCAGTCAGGAAGCCATAGAACGCTTCACCGCCGAGCATCGCCTGCCGGATGATGTGAAACTCATCGACGCGCCATTCTGGAGCGAACAACAGGCGAGTTTCCTCAGGGAGCAATTGCAGGTGGATGCGCAATGGGCACCTGCGGTGGATGACCTCAACGCACTGCTGCACGAGTCGCCGAAGGCTTGATTCAATGCAGGCTGTCTGACTGTTCCATGCGCAACAGCGCTTGCCAGGCAGCCTGGCACTCCTGCGCTTCATCGCGACTGGCAAAAGCGGTGCCGCGCTGTTCACCATTGAGCAACACCACCCAGCAGGCTTTCTGGCCCAGTGCGCGCAGGGTTTCAGGTACGCCACTGCCGATCATCACGGCCACATCGACTTTGTTTTGCATGGAAGTTCTCCGTAGCATTAGTTAGCTGCCTAACAATGTTGGCCATGCTACGGTTTTATTCCAGTTGGAAAAAGCTATCCTGGGAATAGCTTCATTGCATAAACAGCAACAATCCCGCCCCCCAGACGTAGACCGGATGATCTCGGAAGGCTTTTGCAGACGGGGCGGCCGACGCATTGGCAGGCGCCCCATTGCGCGCATCAGGCTTGACGCTGGTGCTTGTCGATCTGCTCGTGGCGCTCTTGGGCTTCGATGCAGTACTTGGTGGTCGGGCTGATCAGCAGGCGCTTGAGGCCGATCGGCTCGCCGCTGTCATCACACCAGCCAAAAGAATCTTCCTTGATGCGCTCCAGGGCGCGCTCAAGCTGCGGCAGCATACGCTGGTCGCGGTCGATGGCATTTACCAGCCAGGTGCGCTCTTCTTCGACGGAAGCCGCGTCAGCCGGGTCTGCCGGGGTGTCCAGGCTTTCAATGGCGATACGGTTCTGTTCAATGCGCTCGTGGTGTTCCACCTTCATGTCTTGCAGCAACTTCTCGAAAAAAGCGTGCTGTTCGGCATTCATGTAGTCATCCGCCGGCATGGCCAGCAACTTTTCCTTTGTCATTGATTTCTCTATAAAAAATACGTGCATTAAGGCGAATAAGGGAGCGTTCCGCAAGGCCTGTGCAGGTCTCGGAAGGGCGCCGTCCATTTCAAGCGCCACCCGGCACTCAATTTACGAGGGGCGGCAGTCTAAGGCCGACTTGAGGGCGCAGCAACTGAAAAGACAGGCATTTTTTCCCGATTAACCCCCAAAGGCACCAGGACGGGCTTGGCGAATGGTCATCGGAGTGCGTTTATAGCAAGAAATTCAGTGCAGTGGAGCTATATAGAAGACAAACGGTTGAAACAGACTGGCACGATACCAAATGTGGGAGGGGGCTTGCCCCCGGGTAGCAATAGTTCACTCAACATATTCGGTGACTGACACACCGCAATCGGGGGCAAGCCCCCTCCCACATTTGATTGGTGCTGTCCTTGAGATAGGCTCAGCGCTTGAGCTTGCGCTTGTTGCGATACTGGTCGATCACCACCGCCACCACAATGATCAGGCCCTTGATGATGTCCTGGATATACGCATCCACCCCGACGAAGGTAAACCCGCTGGCCATCACACCGAGGATCAACGCGCCGATCACGGTGCCGGTGATGCGCCCTACCCCGCCCGCCAGGCTGGTGCCGCCGATCACCGCGGCGGCAATCGCGTCCAGCTCGTAAGACATGCCCATGCCCGCCTGCCCCGTCGCGGCACGTGCCGAGGCCACCACTCCGGCCAGGCCCGCCAGCAGCCCGGCGATGCTGTAGACGATGATCAAGTGGCGCTTGACGTTGATGCCCGAGGTACGCGCCGCCTGCATATTGCCGCCGATGGCGTAGGTGTACTTGCCGTACTTGGTATAGCGCAGGGCGATATGGAAGATCACCGCCACCACCAGGAAGATGATCACCGGCATCGCACCATGGCCGATGGCCGTGTAGGAATCCGAGAGCATGCTCACCGGCTGGCCTTCGGTGTAGTAACGCGCCAGACCACGGGCCGAGACCATCATGCCCAGGGTCGCGATAAACGGCGGGATACCGGTCACCGCGATAATGCTGCCATTGATCGCCCCCGCCAGCAGCCCAACGCCCAGGCCCATCGCCACCGGGATCCACACCGGCAAGTCGGTCAGGGACGGAAACACCGCCCGGGAAAAGTCCGAGGTCTGCGCCAGGCTGGCCGCGATCATCGCCGACAAGGCCAGCACTGAGCCGGACGACAAATCGATCCCCGTGGTGATGATCACCTGGGTCACGCCGATGGCCAGCAGGCCGATGATCGAGACTTGCAGAATCATCAGCACCAGGCGCTGGGAATTCATCAAAAAGCTCTGGTCGCGAACGATCCAGCCGAACAGTTCAAACACCAGGCCGATACCGATCAGCACCAAAAAGATGCTCAGTTCGGTGGGCATGCGTCGACGGTTCTTCACCGGTGCCGTCGCCGGCTTGTTGTCTGTTATTGCGTTCATAGCCCATCACCTTCTTATTCTATAGATCAGTGGACCGCGGACATGCCGGAGGCCAACTGCATGACTTTTTCCTGGGTGGCCTCGGCGCGATCCAGGGTGCCCATCAGTTCGCCTTCATGCATCACCATCACCCGGTCGCTCATGCCAAGCACTTCGGGCAGTTCCGAGGAAATCATGATCACCGCCATGCCTTCGCTGGCAAGAAAAGCGATCAAACGATAGATCTCGGCCTTGGCGCCCACATCGATACCGCGGGTCGGTTCATCCAGAATCAGCAGCCTTGGGTTGGTCATCAACCAGCGCGCCAGCAGTGCTTTTTGCTGGTTACCGCCGGACAAGGTGTCGATGCATTGTTCCAGGGATGGAGTTTTTACCCGCAGCTTCTTGCACATGTCCTCACACAGGACGCGCAGGGCCTTCTGCTGGATAAAGCCGTTGTCCGAATAGTGCGGCAACACCGCCATCTCCATGTTTTCCAGCACCGACAGGCACGGGAACAGGCCGCTGAGCTTGCGATCTTCGGTCAATAGCGCAAAGCCTTTCTCGATGGCCATGTGCGGGTCGGTGATGCGCACCGCCTTGCCGTCCAGGGTGATTTGCCCGCTGGAGCTTGGGGTGATGCCAAAAATGGTTTCCGCCACATTGGTGCGCCCGGATCCCATCAGGCCGGCGATACCAAGAATCTCTCCGGCGTGCAGGTCGAACGAGACGTCCTTGAACACGCCGTCCAGGCTCAGGTCGCGTACGGACAACAGCAAGTCCCCTATCGGCGTCTCGCGCACCGGGAATAACTGGCTCAGCTCACGCCCCACCATCATCGAGATCAGGCTGTCGCTGTTCATGCTGTCGGCCCGTTGCAGGCCGATGTACTGACCGTCGCGGAACACCGCCACTTCATCGGCAATGGCGAACACTTCGTTCATTTTGTGCGTGATGTAGACGATGCCTTTGCCCTGGGATTTGAGGTCGGCAATGATTGAAAAAAGGTGGGCCACTTCCTTGTCAGTAATGGCCGAGGTCGGTTCATCCATGATCAGGATGTCGGAGTCATAGGACACCGCCTTGGCAATCTCGACCATCTGCCGCTCGGCGATGCTCAGGTTACCCACCTGCTCTTCAGGGTCGAGGTTGATGCGCAGGCGCGCCAGCAACTCGGCGGTGCAGCGGTGCATTTCGCGGTGGTTGACCATATGCAGGCTGTTGAGCTGCTCGCGGCCGATCCAGATGTTCTCGGCGATGCTCATATGGGGCATCAGGTTGAGCTCCTGATGGATCATGGCGATCCCGGCCTTTTGCGCCGCCAGCGGCGTCTCAAAGGTAATGGGCTTGCCACGCAGGCGGATTTCCCCGGCGTCGGGCTGGTAGATGCCGGCGATGATCTTCATCAGCGTCGACTTGCCCGCACCGTTCTCGCCCATCAACGCCAGCACCGTGCCGGGGCGCACCCGCAGTTGCACGTCGTCCAGGGCGACAACTCCGGGAAAGCCTTTGCTGATGTTGAGAATTTCCAGCAGGTAGGGTTCGTCCAGCGGCAACGGCTGGATGCCCGGGGGCTGCGAGGCAGCGGCTTGAGCAAGCATAAGGAGGCACTCCATCTGCAGGGCGGCCGTGGCCGCCCTGCCGGCTTATTGTTGTTATGTCAGGGCTACTTGAAGTCTTTGACGTTGTCCGGGGTGATCAATTGGAATGGGATGACAATGTTCTGTTCGATCGCCTCATTCTTCGCCATCTTGCGGGCCGCCTCTAAAGAGCCAACTGCCTGGCCTTTGGCGTCCTGGAACACCGACACAGTCATTTCGCCCTTAGTGATCGCGTTCAAGCCATCCGGTGTGCCGTCGACACCCGCAATCAACACGCTGCCCGGTTTGGTTCCGGCCGACTTCAAAGCCATGGCTGCACCAATGGCCATTTCATCGTTGTTGGCGAGTACTGCATTGAACTCACGGCCCTGGGTCAGCCAATCGTTGACCAGGGTCATGCCCTTGTCACGCAACCAGATGCCGGTTTGCTCCTGCTCGATTTTTATGTCTGGGTATTGGGTCAGGATCGCCTTGATGCCCTTGGTACGGTTGGTAGTGGAGTTGTTCGCCAAGTCGCCCAACAGGATCACGATCTTGCCCTTGCCGCCGAGTTTATCGGCGACGTACTGCATCTGCAGCTTGCCGGCTTCTTCATCATCGGAAGTCACAGCTGCCACACCTTTGGGCAGGTCTTTTTGGTCGGGCCGACGGTTGACGTACACCAGAGGGATCCCGGCTTCGATCGCTGACTTGCTGATCCGCGCCGTAGACGCGGTGTCCACCGGGTTGACGATGATGGCGTCGACTTTCTGGCTGATAAAATTCTCGACCTGGCTCAGCTGCTTGACCACATCGGCGCGGGCGTCCTCGAACTGCAATTGCACCCCATCGCCCTTGGGATAGGACTTGGCTTGCTTGTCCATGTACTCACGCACGTTGGTCAGGTAGGTGTCATCGAACTGCGACATGCTCACGCCGATCTTCAGATCGGCAGCCATGGCAAAACCACTGCCCAGCAACATGCACAGGGCCAGCGCGGTAAAACGGATCGGGGTCTTCATGAACGGTCTGTCTCCACTTTCTTGTTGGTTTTTTCGACGTTGCGTTTATCAGGACTCGGCTGTCAGTCGCACCACGGGCGCGCCTGGGAGGCAGCAAACCAGCGCGCCCTGGCTTTCGACGCACAGCACGTTGAGGAAGGAGAAGTAGAACGGCCGGGCGCGGGGCAGTCCGCGTGGCGCTTGGGCGGGGCGTAAAACTCGCAGTACAGCGTTGAAGATTTTCATCTGACGGTACCTGGTTGTTTTGATCTTGTTTTTGTTGAGTCGCCCGTTGGGTCCGGAACGTACTTTATGCAACCTGGAAACGACTGTATTAGAAAATAATTTCCATATCAACCTGTTTTAGAATTTTATTCTATTTTTGTCAAAACCACCTGTTGGCGCTCGGCGCTCAGGCGCGCGGCGTCCAATATACGGGTGGTTTCCAGGGCGTCATAGGCGCTTACCGGCAGCGGTCCCTGCCCTTGCACGGCCAGTTGCAACTGGCGATAAAACTGCGTCCAGCAGCCCTTCTCCGATGGCACCCGCTCACGCTCCGCGCCTTGTTCGAACCAGCCCCAGCGCCGATGCTCCTCAAAGCCCCAGTGCTCGCCTTCGGTCTTCGGCGATTTACCGGCGATCAGCGCGTCCTCCTGGCCGTCCAACCCTTCGACGGTGTAGCACCCCAGCGTGCCGCTGACACGAAAGCGCGGCGCCTGGCTGTTCTGCAAGGCGCTGCCCCACAGGTGTGAAATGACGCCGTTGGCATGGGTCAGGGAAACAAAAAAACCATGGTCCAGCGTGGGATGTTCCTGGGTGTACTGCAATTGGGCGAACACCCGATCCACCGGCCCGAACAGTTGCAGCGCCTGATCGACCAAGTGGCTGCCCAGGTCCCGCAGCCACCCGCCGCCGCTGGCATTGCCCAGTGCCTGGGGGCTGTAGCGTTCCACACGGGATTCAAAGCGGGTGATGGTGCCCAGGGCACCGGCATCGATCAGTTTGCGCAGGGTCAGGTAATCCGAGTCCCAGCGCCGGTTCTGGTAAACGCTGAGCAGAGAGCCCTGGCGCTCGGCGGCAGTGATCAGGGCCTGGGCCTGCTCGGCGTTAGCGGCAAAAGGTTTGTCGCTGACCACAGCCACGCCGTGTTCGATGGCTTCCAGTACCAATGCCGGGCGACCTTTAAGGGTGGTGGAAATCACCAGGGCGTCAACGCCGGCTTCGACGATCTGGCCGATGGAATCGAAGGCTTTAACACCAGGAAGATCAGTACTTAATTGCTGGCGACGTTCGGGTGAACGCGTCACCACGCCGACAAAGGTAGCGCCAGGCAGGGTGGCGATCAGCGGCGCATGAAAAAAGCGCCCACCGTGGCCGTAGCCCACTAGTCCGATTCGCATGCTCAACTCCAGAATTGATTTGGGAACCCAAGCAACTGTGGGAGCTGGCTTGCCTGCGATAGCGGTGTGTCAGGCACTGAATCTGCCACTGATAGACCGCTATCGCAGGCAAGCCAGCTCCCACCATGTTAACCACATTTCTTCAGTGAGTTAGCCGTAGAAGCGCGGGCGATCCGGCAGGCTGACTTTCACAATCTGCCCACTGCCCTGCGCTTCAATGCAGGCATCCGCCGCCACCGCCGCCGCAAACCCATCCCAGGCTGACGGCCCACCGACCTGCCCGGCGCGCACACTGTCGATAAACGCCTGCAACTCGACGTCATAGGCACCGATAAAGCGATCCTTCCAATCCATCAGGATCGCATTGGACAGCTTCGCACCGCTGCGCAGTTGCACCTGAGACGGCTCCGGCAGTTTGGCGATACCGGTCTCCCCCACCACTTCGCACTGGATGTCGTAGCCGTATTGGCAGTTCACAAATACCTCCACGTCGATACGCGTGCCCTTGGCAGTTTCCAGCAGCACGATCTGCGGGTCGCGCAGGTGGGCCAGGGCCTTGCTGGTCTTGCGCGGAAACACCACCTGCACAGACACATAGTCGTCATTGAGCAACCAGCGCAGCACGTCCAGCTCGTGGATCAGGGTGTCGGTGATCGCCATGTCGGTGTTGTAGTTCTCACCCACCGTCGGGTTGCGGTGCGCGCAGTGCAGCATCAACGGCTCGCCGATCTGGCCGCTGTCGATCACAGCTTTCAAGGCCCGATAGCCTTCGTCATACGGACGCATGAAGCCCACCTGCACCAGGCGCTTACCGTAAGCCACTTCGGCCTCTACAATCTTGCGGCAGCCTTGCGCGGTGACCGCCAGGGGCTTTTCACAGAACACAGGTTTGCCGGCGGCGATGGCGGCCAGTACGAACTCTTCGTGGCTGGGGCCCCACGAGGTCACGAGGATCGCTTCGACCTCCGGCGAATTGATCAGCGTATGGCCATCCGGATACACCTCGGCGTCCAGTTTCAAGTCCGCCACCACCTGTGCGGCCTGCGCAAGGTTGATATCAGTGACCGCCACCACCTGGCTGTTGAGCAGGGTCTGGCTGCAACGACGAATATGGTCCCGGCCAATGGCGCCCGTACCGATCACTCCAAGCTTTAAAGACATGCAAACACTCCTCTTGTTATTAGTACTGCCGGGCCTTGGCCAGCTGTTCATTGAGTTTTTTTGCCGCTGCATTTGTACGTTCACTGGTGGACACCTGCGCCACACCCACCCGCCACCATGACAGGTAGCCGTGGACCATGGTCTTGGGCAGCACCTTGATATCGATCAGTGTGGATACGGTTTGCGTGCGCGCATCGGCCAGGGCCGCTTCCAGCTGATCTACCGTGCTGACCTTGTAGGTCTTGCAGCCATAGGCCGCCGCACTCATGGCGAAATCCACCGGCACCAGGCCGCCGTCGAGCTTGCCGCTCTCGGGGTTACGGAAGCGGAACTCGGTGCCGAAGCTGTCCATGCCGTTGCCGATCTGCAGGTTGTTGATGCAACCAAAGGCCATGTTATCGAGCAGCACCACGTTGATCTTGCGCCGCTCCTGGATCGAGGTGGCCAGCTCCGAGTGGAGCATCATGTAGGAGCCGTCACCGACCAGGGCATAGACCTCTTTGCTCGGCTCGGCCAGCTTCACGCCCAGGGCAGCGTTGATCTCGTAGCCCATGCACGAATAGCCGTATTCGACGTGATAGGTATTGACGCCCTTGCTGCGCCAGGCGCGCTGCAAGTCCCCGGGCAGGCTGCCGGCGGCGGCGACGATGATCGCATCGTCGGCCAGCGTCTGGTTGAGCACGCCCAATACGCGGCTTTGGGTCAGGCAGGAGCCGGTCAGTTCGATAAACTCGCGCAGTACGGCGCGGTCCAGAAGGTCGTCAACTTCCGGCACAAAGTCATCGCCTGAGTATTGCACCTGGTGCACGCGATCCACTTCGGCATCCAGTTGCGTTTTGGCGTCAGCGATCTGCTCGCCCCATCCCGAACGGTAATCGCCCAGGGCGTCGGCCAGCGCTTCAAGCGCGACTTTCGCATCCGCGAGCACTTGCACGCCGTCCAGCTTCAACGCGTCGCAAGGGTTGATATTGAGATTGAGAAAGGCCACATCGGGGTGCTTGAACAGCGATTTTGACGAGGTGGTGAAGTCGGTATACCGCGTGCCGATGCCGATGATCAGGTCCGCCTCGGGAGCCAGCAGGTTCGCCGCCAGGCAGCCGGTTTCACCGATGCCGCCGACGTTCAGCGCATGGCTGGAGACCACCGCGCTTTTACCGGCCTGGGTTTCGGCAAAGGGAATCGCAAAGCGCTCGGCAAAGGCTTGCAGTGCCGCATTGGCGCCGGAGTACTTCACCCCGCCGCCACAAATGATCAACGGTTTGCGCTTGCCGCGAAACGCTGCCAGCGCATCACCGATCATTGCGGCGGTGGCCGGGCGCCGGTCGATACGGTGCACGCGCTTTTGCAGGAAGTAATCGGGATAGTCCCAGACCTCGGCCTGCACATCCTGGGGCAACGCCAGGGTCACCGCGCCGGTTTCGGCGGGGTCGGTCAGCACGCGCATGGCGTGGATCGCTGCGGTCATCAGTTGTTCAGGGCGGTTGATACGGTCCCAGTATTTGCTCACGGCGCGAAACGCGTCGTTGGTGCTGATGCTCAGGTCGTGGAACTGCTCGATCTGCTGCAACACCGGATCGGGCTGACGGCTGGCGTAGACATCGCCGGGCAACAACAGCAACGGGATGCGGTTGGCCGTGGCGGTGGCTGCGGCGGTGAGCATATTCGCCGCACCGGGGCCCACCGAGGCCGTGCACGCATAGATCTTGCGGCGCAGGTGCTGCTTGGCAAACCCGATGGCGGCGTGGGCCATGCCTTGTTCGTTGCGGCCCTGATGCACCACCAGGTCGCCACCGTCCTGCTCAAGCGCCTGGCCAAGACCCAACACATTGCCATGCCCGAAAATAGTGAATACCCCGGCGACGAACTTGCTCTGTACGCCATCGATCTCGATGTATTGGTTATCCAGAAACTTCACCAGGGCCTGGGCCATGGTCAATCTTGTTGTGGTCATCATTTGCACCTTGTATGAATGCAATTGGAATGTTCAACACCGATCCACTGTGGGAGCTGGCTTGCCTGCGATAGCGGTCTATCCGTTGCATATGCATTGCCTGACGCACCGCTGTCGCAGGCAAGCCAGCTCCCACATTTTTGATCGCGTTATGGCAGGGGCTTTTGCAAATACGCCATGCTGCTGCCCAACGCCTGCCGGATATCCACCAACCCATGCACGCTTTCGGCAAACGGCTCGAACGACAGATAGCCGCTGTAACCGGTGCTCAACAAGGTGTCGATCTGCGCCGCATTGCCGAGGATATCGTCCTCGCCCACCAGCACGCGGTGGCCGTCGCGGATCGAGTCGAGCGGCGCCTCGCGGTCTTCCACCCCGGAGATATGCACAAGGCCGGTCAGCTCCGCAAAGAACTCATGCTCGCCGGCCAGATGATGGTGAAAGGTGTCGTGCACCACGCGGAACACATCCAGACCACCGACGGCCTTGATTGCATCCACTGCCACACGCTTGCGACGCAGGGCGGATACGGTGAAACCCAGGGGTTCGATGAAGCCGAGAATCCCGTATTCGCGCAGGATCAACGCCAGTTCGCTCAACGCGGTGCGCAAACCGGCGGCGCGCTGCGCGTCGTTGCGCGTATCGCCAGACTGATTGAACGGGCACATCACCAGGCCCTGGGCCCCGCATTCACGGGCGTAGGTGGCCAGTTCGATTGCCTGGGCCCGGCGTTCGTCGTTCCAAACATCAAAGGGGTACAGCGCGTTGATCGACAACACCTGGATGCCCTGCGCGGCGCACAACTCACGCACGCGGCTGGCGGACATGCCGTATTCGATCTCGCGGTTCTTGAGGTCGTTGCGGATCTCGATGGCATCGCACTGAAGGGCTTTGGCCAGCTGGATAAAATCCGCCAGGGGCAAATCAGGCGCGACCATACGGTTAAGGGCAAAACGTAGCGGCGACTTCATTGTTGTTGTTCTCCGTCCAAAACCGTTTAAAGGTCCAGCAGCCAACTGTGCTGCGGGTCGTTATGGAAATGCCAGGCGCGCTTGGGGCCGGCCATGACGTTGAGGTAATAAGACTCGTAGCCATACGGCACACTGACCGGGTGATACCCCTTGGGCACTACCACCAGGTCGCTGTTTTCCACGGCCATAGCCTGGTCGATGCTGCGATCGTCGGTGTACACGCGCTGGAACACAAAGCCCTGGGGCGGGTTGATCTGGTGGTAGTAGGTCTCTTCCAGAAAGCTCTGATGCGGCAGGTCGTCGGTGTCGTGCTTGTGCGGCGGATAACTTGAGGAATGCCCCGAAGGCGTGCGCACCTCCACCACCAGCAGCGAATGCGCCGGCTCACTGTCGGGCAGGATGTCGCAGACATAGCGGGTGTTGGCGCCTTTGCCGCGCACACTGCGTTTGCACTGCTCGGGACGGATCAGGCGCGGGGCAAAACCCGTAGCACCCGGCGCTGCGCAGACGGCAATTTGCACATCGCTCAGGGCCGTGACTCGGGCGTCAGTGCCCGGCGGCAAATAGGCGGCGAACGGTGACTTGTCTTCGAACACCGACTGGCGATCGCCCAGGTTCTGCCAATTGAAGCCTTCGCCTTCGATATTCACCCGACCGCTGAGCAGCACCAGGCACAGCTCCTGATCGCCCGCGCTGACCGGCAAGGTTTCGCCCAGGCTCAAGCGGTAAGCGGCGAAGCCTACGTACTCCAGGCGACCCGCCTCCAGGGCAACCATGGTTTGCCCGCGTTTACTGCTTTTGACCAACAAGCTCATCACTCAAGTCCTCTCGTCGAGCAGCGCACGCAAGGTGTCATAGCCCTTTTTCGCGTAGATATAGCTGGGCGCCACGGCCGGGTCCTGCTCGGCTTCCACCACCAGCCAGCCTTGATAGTTCGCAGCCAGCAACACGTCCAGCAACGACGCAAAGTTGATATCGCCGTCGCCGGGTACGGTGAACGTGCCGTTGACGATGCAATCGGGAAAGCTCCACATCTGGTTGCGCGCCAGTTGCACCACCGGCTTGCGCACGTCCTTGAAATGCACATGGCAAACGCGGTCGATGTGCTTGCGCAACACCTCGATGGGTTCGCCGCCTCCCATGTAGCAGTGACCCGAATCGAACAACAGACCAACTTCCGGGCCCGTGCGTGTCATCAACTGGTCAATGTCTTCGGGTGACTCAACGTAAGCGCCCATATGGTGGTGGTAGGCCAGGCGCACGCCTTGGGACAAGGTGAAACGCGCCAGCTCGGTGAGCTTGTCGGCGTACGCCTGCCACGCCTGCTCACTGTGAAAGCGCGGACGCTCGATCAGGCGAATGCGTGAACCCTGGATCGAGTCGGCGACTTCGCCGTACACCAGTACGTTGGCGCCGTTTTGTTTGAGCAGTTCGACATGCCCGGCAATAGCCTCGATTTCCTCGGCCACCGAACGACGAGCCAGGCGGCTGGAGTACCAGCCGGAGACGAGGGCCAGGTCATAGGGGCGCAGCACGTCGCCGACGCCCTTGGCATCCTTGGGGAATTTGCCATTGAGTTCAAAACCTTCGTAGCCGATGTCCTTGCCTTCGCTCAGGGCCGTGCTCAACGGGGTTTCACCGCCAAGGGCCGGGAGGTCATCGTTGCTCCAGGAGATCGGGTTGATGCCAATTCGGATTGCGGGCATGGCTGCACCTTTATTATTCAAGTCGCTTCTCAACTGTAGGAGCGAGCTTGCTCGCGAAGATCGCTAACGATTACACCGGCATTCTGACGAAGCGCGGTGCCCATGCGTTTTTCGCGAGCAAGCTCGCTCCTACAGGTATCGGTCATGTATCAGGTTCGAGCACTGCGCCAGGCATTGATGAGTTGTTCGAAGGTAGCCTGTACCTGCTGGATCAAGGTCTCATCATCGATTTCCCCCGCCATCCACGCCCGGCTCGGTTCCTGGAATATCGTGCGGCCCACGGCGAACCCGCGGCAGGTGTTGCTCTGGCTGGCCTGCTTGAAGCCATCAGCCAAAAACTCAGGGGAGGCATTCAGGCCCAGCAGCACCACGCCACGGCAGTACGGGTCACGCTCCTGGATAAGTTCGTCGAGCTTTTTCCAATCCTCGGCCGACTGTGCCTCGATCTTCCACCACGCCGGGTAGATGCCCAGGTTGTACAGGCGCTTGAGGCTGCGATACAAAACGTCGGGGTAAGTGGATGGGTGATCCTTGGGCGGGATGACTTCCAGCAGCAGTTCATGGCCGCTGACGATGGACGCCTCATACACCGCCTTGAGCTGCGCTTCCTGTTCCAGGCGCAGCATCGGCTCGTCATCGGGATGAAATTGCACCAGGCACTTGATGATCTGTTCCTGGGGCCAGGCAATCAGGTTACTGCCCACCGAACGGCCGTGTTCGAACGCCAGGGGCCGAGAGTTCTGCACTTCGACCGGGCGGGCGATCCACCAGCCACGGCCACTGGCGGCGTTGAGGGCATCCTGGCCGAAACGCTGATCGGCGAGCAGACCCACATCGGCCTCGATGCCCTGCTCGGCGAGCTTGTTCTCCACACGTTCAATGGCCTGGATAAACAGCTGCTTGATGGCGCTGATCCGCGCCAGATCCTGGCCGCCTTTTTGCGCCAGCTCCACCAGCTGCCAGCGGTGGTCGAAGGCGAACACGAACAGTTGCTTCCAGGCCTTGCGCGGCACCGTGACGCGGTGCAGGCGCTGCAAGGTTGCATCCTGGTCGGGCCGAGTGATCGGCACCGGGCTATTGAACAGGTAATCGAGTTCGGCGGGCGTGGGCATGGCCGGTGCGCAGGCGTGCCTCGAGACCACCAGGCCGCCACAGGCATTGGCCAACTGGCTGCAACGCTCGTCGCTGGCGTCATTGAGCCAGCCACTGAGAAAGCCCGACATAAAGGCATCGCCGGCGCCCAGCACATTGAGCACTTCAACGCGCACACCGGGATAGATCGCCCCGTCTTCCAAGCGCGCAGGGATTGCGCCGTGGATCACCGTGCAGCCCTGCGGGCCGAGCTTGACCACCAGGATCGCCGGGGTCAGTTCACGCACCGTGCGCAGGGCCGTGAGCAGGTCTTCACTGCCGCCGGCAATGAGAAATTCTTCTTCCGTGCCAACGATCAGGTCAAAACGCGGCAGGATTTTCTGCACATGCTGGCTGACATTCTGGTCGGCAACAAAACGGGTTTCGCCATCAGCCTTACCCGCCAGGCCCCATAGCACCGGACGGTAGTCAATATCCAGTACCCGCTGGACGTTGTGTTTGGCGGCGTATTCCAGCGCCTGGATGCTGGCCTTGTACACGCCGTCGGTGGAGAAATGCGTACCGGTGATCAGCAGCGCCTTGCTCGATGCAATAAAGGCTTCGCTGATGTCTTCGGCGCGCAGGGCCATGTCGGCGCAGTTTTCGCGGTAGAACACCAGGGGGAAAGTTTCGCGGTCCTTGAGGCCCAGCAACACCAGGGCGGTGAGGCGCTCCGGGTCGACCTTGATGCCGCTGACATCGCAGCCTTCGCGAGCCAGGGATTCGACCAGAAAACGGCCCATATGGTCGTCACCCACCCGGCTCAGCATCGCCGACTTAAGCCCCAGCCGGGCAGTGCCGAACGCAATGTTGGCGGAGGAACCACCGAGGTATTTGGCGAAGCTGGACACATCCTCAAGCCGCGCCCCCACTTGCTGCGCGTAGAGGTCGACGCCCAGGCGCCCGAGGCAAATCAGATCCAATTGACGCCCACTGGCAAAACGAGTCTGGCCCATGCTGGCTCCTGTTATTTTTATCAGCCTGCGTTGTGCCGCCGTGGTGGCGGCAAACGCTCTTGGTGGGAGCAGACTAGAACGTCCGACGGCGGCAATCAATATTTATTCCATAATTATTTTTAGTGGAATATTTTTTCCAATACGTCAGCATAGCGGCACGCCAGCGCCCGTGCATCGTTTCAGCAGGCCACGCGGGCCGTGATGTCGGGGTATTTTTTTGCGCCTACCCTGTAGACTTGCGCCAACCATCAGCGCATCAGACGAACACGCCAAAAGGATTGCCCATGTCCCGCACCGATCCCGAGACCACCCTGGAAGAAACTGTCGCCAGCCCTCCGATCAATGCCGAGCGCCTGTTGCAGCTGATCACCGACGAATACGAAAGCCTGCCGCGCCAGCTCAAGCGCATCGCCAGTTACATGAGCCAGCAGAGCGACCGCATCATGGTCGATCGCATCAGTGACATCGCCCGTGAATGCGAAGTACACCCCTCGGCCATCGTGCGGTTTTCCCAGCGTTTCGGCTTCAGCGGTTTCAGTGAAATGCAGGCGCTGTTTCGCGAGGCGTATACCCACAAGACCACGCCGGTGCAGAACTACCAGCAGCGCATCCGCAGCATGATCGCCAACAAGTCGCAGAAAGCCAGCGGCGGCGACCTGGCGCGTGAATGCGTCAACGCCACCCTCTCGGGCATCGAACGCCTGGGCCTGGAACTGGACGATGCGGCTTTCGAGAAAGCCGTGGACCTGGTGGTCAATGCCGACAACATCTACGTGGTCGGCGTGCGCCGCTCCTTTGCGGTGGCCGACTACCTGGTCTACAACCTGCAGCACACCAACAAGCGCATTCACCTGATCTCGGGCCTGGGCGGCAGTTATCGCGAGCAGATGCGCAGCGTGCGCGCCAATGACCTGGTGATTGCCATCAGCTTTACCCCCTACGGCAAGGAAACCCAGCACTGCCTGCGCATTGCCCAGCATCACCAGGCCAAGACCCTGATCATCACCGACAGCAACCTGTCGCCGCTGGCCAAGCGCGCGAATGCGGTGCTGTTGGTCAATGAAGGCTCTTCGTTTGCCTTCCGTTCGCTGAGCGCCACCTTGTGCCTGTGCCAGGCGTTGTTTATTGCGGTGGCGTATCGGTTGGAATTGAAGGTGGATGAAATTCATGAGCAGGTCGGGTTCGACGACTGACATGCGCCATCTGTAGGAGCGAGCTTGCTCGCGAAAAACTCACAGGCGCCGCGTTCATTCAGCAAGCACGCTTAATCGTTGACGATCATCGCGAGCAAGCTCGCTCCTACAGTAATTGCGCCAGGGCCCGGCCGTGGAAGCGGATCTGCGCCAGGGTCAACGCGGTGTAGCCGATGATCACCGCGGGCGGCAACGTTACCTCGACACAGAACTTGCCCAGTGGCTGCAAGCTCAGCCCGGCGTCGGCAGCGCGAGCGCAGAAATCCGCCTCTGACACCCCAGCCGGTAACCACAGCACAAAATGCAGCCCGGCCTGCTCACCACTGACCGTAACGCCCGGCGGGAGGCACGCGAGCAAGGCATCACGCCGCGCCTGATAGGCCTGGCGCGAAGCGCGCAAATGCCGCACGAACGCACCGCTGCCAAGAAAATCCACCAGGCCCGACTGATCGCTGGCGCCTACCGAATGCCCGGTCAGTTGCAAGGTGCGCAGCAGTGATGGGCGCAGGGCTTTGGGCACCACCATGAAACCCACTCGCAAGCCTGGAAACAGGTTTTTGTTGAAGCTGCCGCAGTAGAGCACGCGGTCATTCGTGTCCAGGGATTTGAGCGCGGCCAGAGGGGCGCTGTTGTAGTTGTACTCGCTGTCATAGTCGTCTTCGACCACCCAGGCATCCGCTCGATGTGCCCAATCCAGCAACGCCAGACGACGCGACACCGACAGGGTCACGCCCAGCGGCGCCTGGTGCGCGGGGGTGACATACGCCAGCCGTGCGTGCGCGGGGAGCTGAGCGGTATCGAGCCCTTCGGCGGTGACCGGAATCGACTGCACCTGTGCACCGGCCAGGTTGAACAGACGCCGCGCCGGGGTGTAGCCGGGATCTTCGACGCAGGCCAGGTCACCCGGTTGAAGCAGCGTGCGGGCGACCAGGTCAAGGCCATGACGAATGCCGGTGGTAACAATCACTTCGTCCGCCTCACAGTGCATGCCGCGATAACTGCGCAAGTAATCCGCAATGTGCTCCCGCAAGGCCGGCAGCCCCCCCGGGTGGGCGGCCTCCAGCACACCAACGCCCGCGGCCAGCAAGCCACGGGAGATGCAGCGCGCCCAGGCTTTGCGGTCGAACAGGCCGGCATCCGGGCGCCGTGCAACAAAGGGCACATGGCTCTGCACACCGGCGTGGGGTGGGTCGGCGTCAACCGGTCTGCGCAGCATGTGTTCTGATGCCGGGGCCGCAATGAATTGCTCGGGAATCACCGCGCACACCCGCGTGCCGGAGCCCGCCACACGCTGCACATAGCCTTCACTGTGCAAGCGGTCGAACACCGCCTCAAGGGTGCCACGTGAAACCTGCCAACGCTCGGCCAGGCTGCGGGTCGATGGCAAGCGGCTGTCGGCCGGCAACTGCCGATTCAGGATCGCCCCCCGTAACGCCTCATAGGCGCCCTGTTGTTTACCCGCATTCAGGTTGTCCGGGCGCGGCAGGTCAAGGTGGGAGGCGGCTTTTCCTCGGCGCATAGTGGTCCAGTCCTTCCGTGCACAAGTGGTCCTGCGGATTAAACCACAACGCCGCTAGAGTCCAGGCTCTACCCCTCGCGAAGTAACCGCCCATGACGCAACGTATTCTCGCCCCTTGGTTCTGGCTAACGCTGCTGACGATCCTGGTGGGCCTGCCGCGCCTCACCCTGGACCTGCACTTGCCCGCCCTGCCCGCTATGGCCGACTACTTCCAAACCTCGGACAGTCAACTGCAACTGGTGCTGACGCTCTACACCCTCGGTTCGGCGGTTTCCTTGCTGGTCAGCGGCCCGCTTACCGACCGCTTCGGCCGTCGCCCGGTGTTGCTGGCCGGGTTGACGATTTATGTGCTGGCGACCCTCACTTGCGCACTGGCCGACAGCCTCGGGGTGTTGATCATTGCGCGGCTGTTCCAGGCCCTCGGCGGGTGCTGCACCACGGTGATTGGTCGGGTGATTGTGCGCGACTATTTTGCCCCGCAGGAGCAGGCGCGCTTGCTGGGGTTGATCTCCATGGCGATGGCAGTCTCGCCCATGGCCGCGCCGGTGCTTGGCAGCGTGTTATTGCCCCTCTTGGGTTGGCGAGGTTTATTTGTGTTGCTGGGGGTGATTGGCAGCCTGTTGTGCCTGGTGGTGCAACGGCGTTTGCCGGAAACCCGTCCGCCGCAAGTGGCCGCTGCCCCGCCCCCGCACTTGCTGCACATCTACGGCCAACTGCTGCGCGACCGTTATTTCCTGCGTTATGCCTTGGCGATCGGCTGCGTGTACAGCACCTATTTTCCGTTTATCAGCGAGTCTTCGGCGTTGCTGCAACGCGGCTTTGGTTTGTCGCCCAGCGCCTATGCGCTGGTATTTGCCGCAACGATCAGCGGCTACATGCTCGGCGCCAACCTGTTCCGCCGCCTGGTGGGGCGGTTCGAGGCAGACCGCTTGATCAGCGTTGCCATCGGCCTGAATGTGCTGGGCAGCGTGATGCTGGCGACAGCCACAACCGTGCTGGCGCAGGATTGGCTGGCGATTGTATTGCCGATGGTGGTGATCATGGTATCGGTGGGGCTGACGATGCCTGCCAGTTGTCGGTGTTGCAGCCCCACGGCGCAATTGCCGGAACGGCGTCAGGGTTGTTCTTTTTTATTCAGATGATTGTGACGGCGCTGAGCAGTTGGGCCACCGGGCTGCTGTCGGATGGCACTGCGCAACCGCTGGTGATCATGACCTCACTGGCCAGCGCCTTGCTGGTCACCAGTTGGCTGGCACTGCGTAAAACCAAAAGTGGGAAGGAGCAAAGCCCTTCCCACCCTTTACCGAGCCAGGCCCGGGTTTAGTGCATGAAGATCGCGATCAGGATGATCACCGGAATCGGCACGCCGAGGAACCACAGCAGTAATGAGCGCATGATGCTTTCCTTTAATGAATGGACCTTGAATTAACGAACGTAGTTTTCGGTTTCGACGTACACCACAGCATCCCGGCGGCGACCGCCGAAGGTGGCAGCGAAGCTGGCGAAGAAAGCACCGATCAACAGCGCCACGAAGGTCCACAGCGAGGTGTAGGCAGCCACTTTGGCGGCGGTCTCGGCGGCTTGCTTGGCCTTGAGCTTGGCGTCTTCGATGGCTTTACGGGCATCGCCGTAGACTTTGTCGATACGCGCCTCGGCATCGGCCTGGCTGAGGTTGGTGCGCTGAGTGATCAACTGGGCCAGGTAGGCACGGTCTTCGGCAGCCAGTTGGCCGTCATTGCTCAGGGTGCGGGCAAAGATACGGCCGACCACGGCGTGCGCCGCGTCGTCGCTGACCGCGGCTGGGCGGTCATCGCGGAACAGGCTGTCGACGTAATAGCCGAAGTCGCCGCTGTCGGCACCTTTGGCTGCGCTGCCGGCCGCCTGAGTCAAACCACTGGCGGCGCCCGACGCGACGCTGGCACCGGCTTTAACACCGCCGCTGACCACACTGCTGACCGAACCGACCACCAGCATTGCCGTGATCAGGGTAGCCACGGCCCACGCCAGGAAACCATGGGCCGTATCACGAAAGTAGACTTCATCGCCGTGCATATTGGCCCACTTCACCCGCAACCGGCCAGCGATGTAGCCGCCCAGGCCCGATGCGACGATCTGAGTAAAAGCCAGCCAGACAATCGTGGAAATGCCAAGACCCTTGGCGCTGATACCGCTGTCGGCCCACGGCGACACCGCCGAAAAGCCAAGGCCGAAGCCCAGCAGCACCAGAATCAGTGACAACGCAGCCGCCGCAGCGGCCCCGGCGAAGATCGCCCCCCAGGAAACCCCGGAGAGCGTGCTTGACTCTTGCAGCGCGGATGAGGATGTGATCATTGTTGTTTTGCTCCAGGCATGAAAAATAGTGTTACAAGTCTCAAAAGGGACAGTGCAGGCACCATGCCAGTCGCCATACGTTTTAAAATTCTTATTTTTCAATAATTTAACTAAATTGAACTTCGCAAAACCATGCAAGTTGCAAGAAAGGTGGGTTAAGACCGGGCGATATGCATTCTTCCGTCGGGCACATTCCATGTAGGAGCGAGCTTGCTCGCGAAAACCCCACAGGCGCCGCGTTCATTCAGGAAACACGCGTTATCGTTGACGTTTTTCGCGAGCAAGCTCGCTCCTACAGGCATTAGCGCTTGCCCCCCTCCCACACTGGGTTGTGTCAGTCATGGTGGCAGTTTTGCCAAGATGAAGTTTTATTTAGGAAACATTCAGCAACTTCTTGGCAAAATAACCTCCACTTCTAGTGTGAACGCTCACCAGGTACTCCTATGACCCGCATTTTGACCATCGAGGATGACGCCGTAACGGCCCGCGAGATCGTCGCCGAGCTGAGTAGCCATGGACTGGACGTAGACTGGGTAGACAACGGCCGCGAGGGGCTGGTCCGCGCCGTGAGCGGCGATTACGATCTGATTACCCTCGACCGCATGTTGCCCGAACTGGATGGCCTGGCCATCGTCACCACCTTGCGCACGATTGGGGTATCGACGCCAATCCTGATGATCAGCGCCCTCTCCGATGTCGACGAGCGTGTACGCGGCCTGCGTGCCGGCGGTGATGACTACCTGACCAAGCCGTTCGCCTCCGACGAAATGGCCGCCCGTGTCGAAGTGCTGCTGCGGCGCAAAAGCACGGTCAAGGAGTTCGAAACCGCCCTGCGCGTGGCGGACCTGGAGTTGAACCTGATCAGCCGCGAAGCCAGCCGCGCCGAGCAGCCGCTGACGCTGTTGCCGACCGAATACAAACTGCTGGAATTTCTGATGCGCAACACCGGGCAGATCCTGTCGCGCATGATGATTTTCGAGGAAGTCTGGGGTTATCACTTTGACCCGGGCACCAACCTGATCGACGTGCACATCGGTCGCCTGCGCAAGAAAATCGATCCCCCGGGCCTCACGCCGCTGATCCGCACGGTACGAGGTTCCGGGTATGTCATTGCTGAACCCCTCTAAGGGCTGGCGTTCTTCCAGCAGCCGCTTGCTGGCGCTGTACAGCTCGTTGTTCGTGGCGTGGAGCTGCATCCTCATGGGGGTGCTGTATTACGAGGTGTCGGGCTACCTCAGCGACCTGTCGCGCCATTCTCTTCTGCAACGCCAGCACTTGTTCCAGCGTTTTGACGGCGAAGCCCTGGTCGAAGCGCTGACCACCAGCATGACCTTCGACATGAAGGGCGTCGACGCCTACGGCTTGTTCGACGAGCAGTTCCGGCCCCTGAGCGGCCCGATCCGCACGGTACCGGCCGACCTGCCGCTGGATGGCAAGATCCACACCCTGGCCAACTGCGTCGAATCCGATGACCCCAAGCTGCCCAAGGACAGCTGCGACGCCGTTGCCACCCACACCGACGACGGGCGCTGGCTGGTGCTGGTGCGCGCCAACGGCTCGCTGTTCGGCGTAACGCGGATCATCTGGCATGCCCTGCTGTGGGCGCTGTCGTTGACCATCATCCCCGGCGCTGCCGGCTGGCACCTGCTGCGCCGCCGCCCGTTGCGGCGCATCCGCGGGATCCAGGCCAGCGCCGAAGCCATCGTCGCCGGCGACCTGACGCACCGCTTGCCGCTGTCTGATCGGCGCGACGAACTGGACATGCTCGCGGCCATCGTCAACGCCATGCTCGAACGCATCGAGAAACTGATGAACGAGGTCAAGGGCGTGTGCGACGCCATCGCCCACGACCTGCGTACCCCCCTCACCCGCCTGCGCGCGCAGCTTTACCGCATCAAGCAGCAAGCCGAGGAAGACTCCGCCCACGCAGTGAAACTCGATGACGCCATTGCCGAAACCGACACACTGATGGCGCGCTTTCGCGGGCTGCTGCGCATTTCCGAACTGGAAGATCACCAGCGTCGGTCAGGCTTTTTGGTACTGGACCCGCTGCCGTTGCTGCGCGAACTGCATGACTTTTATCTGCCCCTCGCGGAGGAAGGTGAAATGGAGTTGGTATTGCAAACTCCCGAATCATTGCCGTGGGTGACCGGCGATCGCGCCCTGTTGTTTGAGGCCTTGGCCAACCTGTTGAGCAATTCGATCAAGTTCACTCCGCCCAATGGCAAGGTCATCCTGCGAGCGGTCAATGATATGGGCAGTACGCGCATTGAAGTGCTCGACTCGGGGCCCGGAATTCCGGCGGCTGAACGCGCGTCGGTGTTTCAGCGTTTCTATCGGGTGGATGAAAACGATCAGCAAGGTGGCTTTGGTCTGGGGCTGTCGATTGTGGCGGCGATCATCAACCTGCACGGTTTCAAGCTCGAAGTCGGCACCAGCGAACTGGGCGGCGCCCTGCTGGTGCTGGAATGCCGCCAGCAGTTGATACCGGAATAGAACGTAAGGGACATCAAGGACGGCGCTTGCCCTAACACCATGTAGGAGCGAGCTTGCTCGCGAAAAACCCATAGGCGCCGCGTTTACTCAGGAAACACGCGTTATCGTTGACGTTTTTCGCGAGCAAGCTCGCTCCTACATGGTGTTTCAAAGCCCTCCCCCATATTTTTTCTAGAGCACACTCCCCATGGCCTTGATCAACACCGGATCAAGCGCATAGATATCCGGCGCGTAGACCAGGCTCCCCTGGCGATCCACTTCCACCGTCCAATACCCCAACAGCACCGGCACCGGCGTGGTCAGCCTGAATTCATGGGTCAGGCCGGTGGCCAGCAGCTCATCGGTACGGGTGCGTTCGGCCGGGGTTACCAACAGGTCACGCAGCAGCAGCGGCTGCTCGACCCTCACACACCCCGAACTGAACGCCCGTGGACCCTTGGTAAACAGCGGCTGGCTGGGTGTGTCGTGCAGGTACACCGAGAACGGGTTAGGGAAGCGCATCACGATCTTGCCCAGCGGGTTGCGCGGGCCAGCCTGCTGGCGCAGCAGGATATTGCCGGGGCGCGCCCAGTCGACCTGCTCGGGCGTCAGCGGATGGCCTTCGGCGTCGAGCACTTGCAGGTTTTGCTGACGCAGGTATTCCGGGTTCAGACGGATGGCCGGGAGTTTGTCCTCGCGCATGATGGTCGGCGGGATGGTCCAGGTGGGGTTGAGGGTCAGCCGCGTGATGCGCGACTTGAGCAGCGGTGTCTGGCGTTCGGCGCGTCCCACTTGCAGGCGGGTTTGCCATACCGGAATGCCGCTCTGGTACACACTCAATTGCGCAGCAGCCACATTGACCACGACGCCTTCGGGCTCCAGGTCCTGGGCCAGCCAGCGGAAACGCTCCAGGTTGATGCGCAGTTGTTCGCGGCGTATCGCCGGGCTGATATTGAGTTCGGCCACGGTGCCTGCGCCGATCACACCATCGGCTTGCAACGAATGACTGAGCTGGAACGCTTTGGCCGCCTTGACCAGATCGCCCTGATATTGCTTGCCGTTGGGCAACTTGGCCAGATAGCCGCCACTGTGCAGGCGCCGCGCCAATTCCGGCACACGCGGGTCTTCCATGCCGGGGCGTAATAGCGGACCACTGCCTACCGCGTCCCAGTGCGGTAAAGGTTGCTGGCGCAGGCTGGAATAGGCATTGCGCAGGCTGCGATACAAGTCTGCACTGGGCCGCGCCTGGTCGAACCCTTTGGCCATGTCCTGCAAGCCGGTGGCGGCAAATGCCAATACTGCGGTGTTAGGGTCAATTGTGGGCGGTTGAGAATGCCAGAGCGGTTCATAGCGCGATTGCAGCAGGCGCCCGTAATGCAAGTCGTGCAGGGCTTGCAGGTATTGCTGGCTGGTCGCGATGTCGCTGCACAGCACGTTGGCCGTGGCATCTACCGCAGGCAAGCTATAGTGGGAGGGATCCAGGCCGTCGTCGGCCAGCATCTGCAACTGGGTGTGCAAGGCTTGCCGAGACTCGTCGGCCGACCATAACGGTGCATTGCCCTGCTGTTGGTAAAAGGCTTGCAGGCGCACCTGCGCGGTGGCGTCGACCCGCGAGACCAGGTGCGGGCATACGCTGGACAGTTGCGCCAGCGCCTGCTGTACCGGCGCCAGATCGACGGGCGCAGGCGTAGTGACCGGCAGCGGCTCAGGCGCCAGCGCATCGGCTGTCGCGACCAATGGTGCAACGAGCAGGCAAATGCTCAAGTAACATGCGTGTTTTTTGAACAATTGACTTAGCTCCACTCCACAGCGGGGACTCGACTGTAGATGCTGACTTTTATGCGCCACCTCGGCTTGATCACCGGGGGCCTGGCTTTATTGAGCAATTTTGCGCTCGCTGCCGCTGGCACCCCACCTTCCCTGTATAGCAGCCTGGCGCGCTCGGCTCCAGAACTCAATCCCACTGTACTCAAAAGTGCCCTGAGCGCGGTGCAGTGTGCAGTCAATAACGGCGAGGAACGCTCCGATCGCCTGGCGGTTATTGACTACTCCCAGCCCTCGACCGCCCGTCGGCTGTGGATCTTCGATTTGCGCAAACAGACCCTGGTGCTGCGTGATCTGGTGGCCCATGGCGCCAAGTCGGGGGAAAACTTCGCCACTCAGTTCTCCAATCTCGAAGGCAGCCATCAATCCAGCCTGGGCTTGTTCCGCACCCAGGAAAGCTACCTCGGCGCCCATGGCTACTCGCTGCGCATGGATGGCCTTGAGCCCGGCTTCAATGACCTGGCACGCGACCGCGCCATCGTGATCCATGCCGCCGACTACGTCAGCCCGTTATGGAGCAAGCGCGAAGGCCGAATCGGCCGCAGCCAGGGCTGCCCGGCAGTACGCCCGCAGGTCGCCCGTCAAGTGGTAGACAAGCTCAAGGATGGGCAGTTCATGTTCTCCTGGTATCCCGACCAGCGCTGGTTGAAGTCCTCGACGTACCTCAATTGCAAACCCCAACAGGTGGCGAGTAGTCGTACAATCCGTGGCGGATAGCCTGTCCCCACAGATAAAAGAGAGCTTCGAATGCTTCTACACACCAGCACCTGGATCGAAATCGGGCAGTTTCTGGAACGCAGCCGCACGGTCGTGATCCCTATCGGCTCCAACGAACAACACGGCCCCACCGGCCTGCTGGGCACCGACTGGATGTGCCCGGAGATCATCGCCCATGAGGCGCAAAAAAACGCCGACATCCTGATCGGCCCTACTTTCAATATAGGCATGGCCCAGCACCACCTGGGCTTTCCCGGCACCATCTCGCTGCGCCCTTCCACCTTTATCGCCGCGATTGGCGATTGGGTGCGTTCGCTGGCCGGGCATGGCTTCGAGAAAATCCTGTTCCTGAACGGCCATGGCGGCAATATCGCCACGATCGAGGCGGCGTTTTCCGAGCTGTACGCCGAAGCCAGCTTCGCCCGCCGCCCGGCCGGGTTCGCGCTGAAGCTGGTGAACTGGTGGGACCTGGAAGGCGTCACCGACCTGGCCCAGCGCCAGTTCCCGGTCGGCCACGGCAGCCACGCCACGCCGTCGGAGATTGCGGTGACGCAGTGGGCTTACCCGCAGTCGATCAAGTCTGCCGACTACTCACCGCAAATCGCCAACACCGGCCCGATCCGCGAGGCGCTGGACTTCCGCGCGCGCTTCCCCGATGGCCGCATGGGGTCGGATCCGGCGCTGGCGACGGTGGAAAAAGGCGGTGAGTTGGTCGCGTTGGCGGCGCTGGGGTTGATCAAGACGGTGGACAGCTTCAGCAACGAAGCAAAACCTTGAGCCAAATGCGGGAGGGGCCGTGCGACGATCCGACTTGCTCCCGATAGCAGTTCTGTAGGAGCGAGCTTGCTCGCGAAAAACTCACAGGCGCCGCGTTCATTCAGGAAGCACGCTTTATCGTTGAAGTTTTTCGCGAGCAAGCTCGCTCCTACAGAGGGCTATGTACGCTTAACTGACTGGCTCCGGTCAAGCCTCTCCCACATTATTTGCAGTCCTGGGCCGCCTGCTCAAGCCGCGATGGCTTGATTGCCGAAACCAGCGGCTTGCGCTCATACAGCGACACTTTGGTACCGTCCTGGGACTTGTAGGCTTCCAGCACATCATCGGCGGCGATCTTGCTGGTCAACAACACCTTGGCGTGACGGGAGTTCTGCGTCACGGTCGAGCTGATGCCGTGCTTTTCCAGCTTGGGCAATAGGCATTGCACATAGCCTTCGGGGGTCTTGGCGGTTTGCAGGGTCAGCGACGGGGCATTGGGAGCCGTAATACAACCAGTCAGCAACAGGGCAGCAAAGGCCACTGCCGGGGCGAAAAAAGAGCGCATACAGATTCCTGAAAATAACCAATAGGGTTCACATCCACTCGCGAATCAACCTGCGCGAACCAGGGCCTTGAGCGACACATCGAACTGCTTCAGGGCGTCTTGCTGTACATCTCGCTGCTGCTCGATCAACGCGGCAATCTCCGGCGCTGCCTTGCCGTGCACCCACACTGACGGCACTTGCCTGTCCATCGAGCCTTCGGCCTTGGCGATATATTGCAGGTTCGCGTCATAAAAACGTGCTGCAAAGCGTGCCTCAACCCGGTCGTTACGCTGGGTCAGCAACTGGTTATGGGTATCGAGCACCACCACCACATCCGGATGCGCCTGCACCATGTCATCCAGGGAGCTATAGACCGTCACCGAGAAAAAAGCGCCCTGCAGCGAGTTCATCAACCAGTCGATAGCCAGTTCCGGATCGGAGCTGTTGACGAACGCCTGGCGAATCCGCCCATCCAGGGCATCCTTGGCGCCGTTCATTGCCATGGCATGATAGCGCTCAAGGTAGATGAGGTTGTCGCGGGTGTTTTCGCTGAACAACACCCCTACTGTCTGGGTGCGTTGCAGGGATTCTACGCTAGCGGCCAGCGGCAGCAAATGGCCTGTACGCAGCTCATCAGCAATCGCCGGGGTGGTCATGACGGTGGTGCCCAACATCAGGGCCATTAAAGCAAGCTGGATAATCGTCCTCATCGCGCATTTCCTTGAGCTGCGTCTGGATGGGCAGATTTTGCGCGTTTGGCGAAAAAACAGAACTTGTGATCCTTGATGGTGACTATCATTTGAACCGATAGTGTCAGGCAGCCCATAAAACCTATAAGGACCCCGCCATGAAGCCCTACCAGAAAACCTTCGACCGCATCCGCGATGCCGTACTGCCGGAATTTCGCGAGCGGGTCGCCGATTACCTGGTCGAGTATGAAACCGTACTGCTGGACCCAAACGCCGGCGCCGAACAACGCTCGGCCAGCGCCCAGCAACTGCGTGGTTACCTGCGAGGCTTGAACACCATGCGGGTGCTGGGCATGGCCCACTGGGAGGACCTCGACCGGCGTGTCAAGGAAGAGTGGCAGCTAGAGCACCGGCCGTTGCAGGTTGACCCACTCCCGAACTGACGGGCGTTGCCACTGGCGTTGCGCGTACGCCACCAGCTCGGCCGGCACGGCGTCGCCGTTAAGGATCAGGCGATTGAGCATCACCGCCAAATCCACATCGGCGATCGACCACTGACCAAACAAATACTCGGGGTTGCCCGCCAGTAGTGCCTGAGCAGCGCTGATCAACTTGCCCGCAGCAGCCTGCGCCATCGGCGATAAAGGCGGCATCTGCTGCCCGTAGAACACCACCAGGGTTGAACGCTCCTGACGAATTGGCAGCAAGTCACTGCGTAACCATGCCTGAACCTGCCGCGCCCTCGCCCGCTGCTGCAGACCCGCCGGGTAAAGGCTGATCGGGGGATAAGCCTGGTCCAGGTACTCAGTAATTGCCGAAGATTCCGACAACGTAAAATCACCGTGCTCCAGAGTGGGTACCCGTTGGGTCAGGGAGCGCTGAGCGTAATCCGCCGACTGGTTTTGCCCAGCGTCCAGGTCCAGGGTAATCGTATCGAACGCCAGGCCTTTTTCCCGCAGGGCGACAAACACCGACATGGCGTAGGGGCTGGTGAACAGCGAATCAACGTAGAGGCGCAGCGGGGGTTGGCTCATGGGCTATCTCCGAGAATGAAACACCACGCTACGAGATCCGAGTCGATAAAGATAATGCAGGGTTTTTATGGGGGCATTCCTGGGGGGAATACAAAAGCCACCCTATGTCTGGCTGCTCCTGTTGTTTGCCAGTAAAACTGTCACCAGCGCTCCCAAGACGCCTAAACCAAGGGTTAGTAACGCCACGCCATGCATTCCAACGGCAATGAGCAGTGATGCTAATGTTGCGAATAACAGAGCGACTAACTGTTGCAAGAAACTAAACAACATCATTGCCTCAATACCAGGGTATTTTTTTACCGCCATGGACGCGACGCAGGGATAAATCATTGCCTGGGCATACCAGACTGCTAGATATGCAAAGAACATAAAGTGGCGATCCAAGTGCTTTAGGGTTGTTAATAAAAATACAGACACCGCAAAAAGCAGCACACCGCTGGCCATCATTGAAAGTGCAGAAAGGCTAACCGACCTAAGTGCACACCTTACGGATAGCGCCCCGAGCCAATAGGCACCCCCCAGCCATACGCCAAACATACCGTACTGCGCGCCATTCCACTCTAATAGCGCGTCGAAGACGTAAACACCTACACCTTGGTACACAACAAACACCCCATAACCACATCCGCCTAGTATGACCGGCAAATAAAAGCTGGGATGACTGACCATGGCTGCATACCTTGGAGGTCCGACTCGCTGCTGACTAGCAATATCCAAAGCAGACAGAGTCTCTCTTACGGGCAGCATCAGTATAGCGGTGATGACTGAGCCGCAAGCCATGACCACTGCCACCACCTCCCAGCGAAAAAAAGAAACCAATAAACCGCTTGCGACTTGTCCTGCCGCCAGCGCAAAAACAAATGAATAGGATAAAAGGGATAAATTTCTCGCCAAGTGACCCCCCGAGAAAACCTCCGATAACAATGCGCGCCCCAGCAACGCCGCCCCACCGCCACCAAAGCCTTGCATCAGCCTGGAAAGATAAAAGCTTTTATCATCACAAGCCCACACGGATAAAAAACTCCCGCTAAAGAAGATGCAGCAAAACCCCAAAAGAACTGCTGAACGACCAAATAACCGAATAAGGTGATCGGCAAAAATCAATGGAAACGCGGCACCGCTCAAATACATCAATAAGGCGTTGTAGCCTTCAGCCTCACTCATACCGAGCGCATAAATGATGTAAGGCGTGGCGGGAAGATAAAGTGTCACGCCCAGCTGGGCCATCACGGTGGTGCTGCAAGCTAAAATCAGTATCCGCACATTCGGCTGCACGTCCTGCGCCTCAGGTTAGTTATCCTGATAATGATGTTTGAGCACGCAGAAGAACTTTACAAGCAAGCAAAGTATAGGATTCAACCTAAAAATTTGTAGGCAAATTCTTCAAGTAATCACAGGTCTCCCCCAAACTAACCGATGCATCGTGATGTTGAATCAGTGAAAGGTGATTAAGCAAACACTCTTGCTCCGCCCTACCCCGCAAACCCTCCCTCATCCAAAAAAACCTGCTCCGCTGCTGTCGTAGCCCTGCCCAACACCGCATTGCGATGGGGAAACCGCCCAAACCGCTGGATAATATCGGCATGTTCCTTGGCCCAGTGGTAGGTGTTGGCATCCAACTGCTGGTTAAGCGCTAACGAGCGCTGCTGGTCTTGCGGGTCTTCGGAATGTTCAAACGGCAAATAACAAAACGCGCGTAACTGCGGATCGATCTGTTGATCCAGCCCGGCCTCCACCATCTGCTGCGCATAAAAACGCGCCAGCGGGTCGGTGGCGAACATGTGCGCCGTGCCGCGAAAAGCGTTGCGTGGGTATTGGTCGAGCAAAATCAATAACGCCAGTGCGCCATCGGCCGTGGCCAGCCAACCGTCGAGCTCGCGCCGCGCTGCTTGCATATGGGTAGTGTGGAAGGTGTCGCGAAAGGCCGTATCGAAGCCTTCGTCCTTGGCGAACCAGCGCTTGGGACCGGCCTGTGTCCAGAACTCAATCACGGCCTCGGCCGGTTGTGTGGTGGTGTGTGTCATGGGTACCTCCCCATCAGTTCGCAGATAAGATCCAGCGCGGCAATGCGCAGTTTAATGTTATAGGATAACGCTAATTTCTCGTCTTGCCTGTGATCCTTGCCCATGACCGACGCTGTTCCCCTCCGTCAACGCCTGCAATCCATCGATGCCCTGCGCGGCCTGGTGATCCTGTTCATGCTTCTCGACCATGTGCGTGAAACCTTCCTGCTGCACCGTCAGGTCAGCGACCCGATGAGCATCGACAGCATTGAGCCTGCGCTGTTTGCCAGCCGCACCCTGGCCCATCTGTGTGCGCCGGTATTTGTGTTACTCACCGGATTGTCGGCATGGCTTTACGGCCAGAAATATCAGGGACGACGCGATGTGTCGGCCTTTTTGTTCAAGCGCGGACTGTTCCTGGTGGTGCTGGAATTCACCCTGGTCAATTTCGCCTGGACCTTCCAGTTGCCGCCCAGCGTGATCTATATGCAGGTGATCTGGGCCATCGGCGTGAGCATGATCGCCCTCGCAGCGCTGGTGTGGTTGCCGCGCCCGCTGCTGATCACCTTGGCGCTGGTGATCATCGTCGGGCATAACCTGCTCGACGGGGTGCACTTTGCCCCCGGGTCGGCGTTGCAGACTGGCTGGTCAATCCTGCATGAGCGCAGTTGGATCCAGGTGTCGGAAAACCTGCGTCTGCGCGTGACTTATCCAGTGCTGCCATGGATCGGTGTGATCGCCCTGGGCTATGGACTGGGGCCATGGTTTGCCACTACCGCACTGCCAGCTGTGCGTCAGCGTCATCTGCTGATCGCGGGTGTGGCGGCATTAATGGGCTTCGTGCTGCTGCGGGCAGTCAACGGCTACGGCGAGCAGCCTTGGTATGCGTATGACAATGGCGTGCAGACCCTGATGAGCTTCTTCAACATCACCAAATACCCGCCGTCGCTGTTGTTCCTGGCGTTGACGTTGGGGGTTGGATTGTTGCTGTTGCTGGCGTTCGAACGCGCCGGGTCTAAGCGCTGGATAGGCGTGCTGGCGGTGTTTGGTGCGGCGCCGATGTTCTTTTATCTGCTGCATCTGTATGTGTTGAAGGTGCTGTATGTCGCCTGTGTGGGGTGGTTTGGGCTCAACCACGGCAATTACTTCGGCTTCGACAGCATGGGTGCGGTGTGGCTGACGGCGTTGGTGCTGCCGCTGGTGTTGTACCCGCCGGTACGTTGGTTTGCGGGGCTCAAAGCGCGCCGGCGCGATATCGCCTGGCTCAAGTACCTCTGACCGGGGCTGGGAGGCAAGCCCTAATGCCAGTCAGTTAAGCGTACATCGCCCTCTGTAGGAGCGAGCTTGCTCGCGAAGGTCGTCAACGATGACGCCGGCATCCTGAATGAACGCGGCGCCTATGAGTTTTTCGCGAGCAAGCTCGCTCCTACAAAAACCTTAACTGACTGGCATTTAGGGCAAGCCTCCTCCCACACTTGCAGACAATATCAGGCCAATTCAGCGCGTAGTTGGCGGGCGGCGGTGACCATGTGAATGAGCGCCGCCTCCGTCTCCGGCCAACCGCGGGTCTTCAAGCCGCAATCGGGGTTGACCCACAAACGCTCTGCCGGAATCCGCTTGGCAGCCTTGCGCAGCAAGTTAGCCATCTGCGATACATCGGGCACCCGTGGCGAGTGGATGTCATACACGCCGGGGCCGATGTCGTTCGGGTAGTCAAAGGCCTCAAAGGCATCAAGCAACTCCATGTCCGAACGCGAAGTTTCGATGGTGATCACGTCGGCATCCATCGCCGCGATGGACTCGATCACATCGTTGAACTCGCTGTAGCACATATGAGTGTGGATCTGGGTTTCGTCTCGCACGCCGCCGGCGCAAAGGCGAAACGCTTCGGTGGCCCAGTCGAGGTAGTGTTGCCACTGTGCCTGGCGTAACGGCAAACCTTCGCGGAACGCGGCTTCGTCGATCTGCACGATCCTGATGCCGGCGGCTTCCAGGTCCACCACTTCGTCACGAATCGCCAGGGCCAGTTGCCGAGCCTGCACTTGGCGGCTCACATCTTCCCGTGGGAACGACCACATCAGCATGGTTACCGGGCCGGTCAACATGCCCTTCAACACCTTGTCGGTCAGCCCCTGGGCATAGCGGATCCATTCCACGGTCATGGCTTTCGGGCGGCTCAGGTCACCGACGATCACCGCCGGTTTCACGCAACGGGAACCATAACTCTGCACCCAGCCGAAACGGGTGAACGCGTAGCCATCCAGTTGCTCGGCGAAGTACTCGACCATGTCGTTACGCTCGGCTTCACCGTGCACCAGCACGTCCAGGCCAAGGTTTTCCTGCACTTGGACAGCGTGCTTGATTTCGCTGTGCATGGCTTCGACGTATTCGGCTTCGCTCAACTTGCCGGCCTTGTACGATTGACGTGCCAGGCGGATCGACGCGGTTTGCGGGAAGGAACCAATGGTAGTGGTCGGGAACAGCGGCAGGTTCAGGCCGGCGCGCTGCTTCTCGATACGCTGGGCAAACGGCGACTGGCGTTGGCTGTCCTGCTCGGTGATGGCGGCGACGCGAGCCTGTACGGCAGGCTTGTGGATCCGCGTCGATGCCTCACGAGCAGCCTGTACGGCACGGCTTTCAGCCAGGGCGGCCAGTACGCCGGGCGCCTCGGGCTCGTCGACAGCCCGGGCCAGCAACGCCACTTCTTCGCACTTTTGCACGGCAAAGGCCAGCCAGCTTTTCAATTCGGCATCCAGCTTGTCTTCACGGGCGAGGTCTACCGGGCTGTGCAGTAGCGAGCAGGACGGCGCAACCCACAGGCGATCGCCCAGCTTTTCATGGGCATGCTGCAAAGTGGCCAGGGCCTTTTCCAGGTCGCAACGCCACACGTTGCGGCCATTGACCACGCCCAGGGACAACACCTTATAAGCCGGCAGGCGATCAAGGATGGTCGGGTACTGGTCCGGTGCACGCACCAGGTCGATATGCAAACCATCAACCGGCAAGTTGGCCGCCAGGCCGAGGTTTTCTTCCAGGCCACCGAAGTAGGTAGCCACGAGTTTTTTCAGCGGGTCACGCTGGATCAGGTTATAGGCACGCTCAAACGCGTTCTTCCAGTCCTGCGGCAAATCGAGCACCAGGATCGGCTCATCAATCTGCACCCACTCCACGCCCAGATCCGCCAGGCGTTGGAAGATCTGGCCGTACAGCGGCAACAAACGCTCAAGCAGATCAAGCTTGTCAAAAGCGTCGCCCTTGGCCTTGCCCAGCCACAGGTACGTCAGAGGGCCAATGACGACAGGCTTGACGGTGTGGCCCAGGTCACGGGCTTCCTTGACCTCTTCGAACAGTTGATCCCAGCCCAGGTGGAACTGCTGGTCAGCGCTGAACTCCGGCACCAGATAGTGATAGTTGGTATCGAACCACTTGGTCATCTCCTGGGCGTGAGCACCGGCGCAGCAGCTGTCACTGACGCCGCGAGCCATGGCGAACAACGTGTGCAACGTGGCGTGGCCATCGGCCGGGCGGAATCGCTCGGGGATCACGCCGAACATCAACGAATGGGTCAGCACCTGGTCGTACCAGGCGAAATCACCGACGGGTAGCAGCTCGATGCCGGCTTGTTGTTGCAGCGCCCAGTGAGTCTTGCGCAAATCACGGCCAACGGCGCGCAGGCCGGCTTCGTCGAGCTCGCCCTTCCAGAACGCTTCCTGCGCTTTTTTCAGTTCACGATCGCGTCCAATGCGTGGAAACCCGAGGGAATGAGCGACTGCCATGACTTACAACTCCGATGGTGTGATTGATGGCGGTCATTGTCGGCAGAGGGGTGTCTTGAGACAAACTCATTCTGTTCTAGATCATCACAAGATTTACTCATGTTCAGGTAAGCATGACATTCGCGGCGCTATTGTTGATGTGTGGGGTGCCAGGACGGCCGTCATCGCGGCCTCGCTTAGGCTCGAGCGCTCCCACAGGAGGCGGCATGATTCTTATGAACGGTCATACTTACGCCCTATGCTTAACGTGGCGCGCAAAATCCGCCGGCTAACCTTTCGATCTGCCCCAAGTGCGGGCACAATGCGTGTCCTTTTTTGGCAGGCACCGCCGCAGGCTCTCAAAAATGATCAAAACGCCGTATTACCTCATCGATAAACAGAAGCTTCTGGTCAACATGCAGAAGATTGCCTACGTGCGCGAGCAGTCCGGCGCCAAGGCTCTGCTGGCGCTCAAGTGCTTTGCCACCTGGTCGGTGTTCGACTTGATGCAGCAATACATGGACGGCACCACCTCGTCGTCGCTGTACGAGTTGAAGCTGGGCCGCCAGAAGTTCGAAGGTGAGGCGCACGCCTACAGCGTGGCCTGGGCCGATGATGAAATCGAAGAGATGCTGGAGAACTGCGACAAGATCATCTTCAACTCCATCAGCCAGCTGCAGCGCTTTGCCGAGCGCAGCGAAGGCAAGACCCGTGGCCTGCGCGTGAACCCACAGGTGAGCAGCTCCGACTACCTGCTGGCCGACCCGGCGCGCCCGTTCAGCCGTCTGGGCGAGTGGGACCCGGTGAAGATCGATGGCGTGATCGATCAGATCTCCGGTTTCATGTTCCACAATAACTGCGAGAACGGTGACTTCAGCCTGTTCGACAAGATGCTCGGCACCATCGAGGAACGCTTCGGTGAGCTGCTGCACAAGGTCAAGTGGGTCAGCCTCGGCGGCGGCATCCATTTCACCGGTGAAGGCTATGCGCTGGACGCGTTCTGCGCGCGCTTGAAGGCATTTTCCGAGATGTACGGCGTGCAGGTGTATCTGGAACCCGGCGAAGCGGCGATCACTAACAGCGCCTCCCTGGAAGTCACCGTGCTCGACACCCTCTACAACGGCAAAAACCTCGCCGTGGTAGACAGCTCCATCGAAGCCCACTTGCTGGACCTGCTGATCTATCGCCTCAACGCCAAGCTGGCGCCGAGCGAGGGTGAACACACCTACATGGTGTGCGGCAAATCCTGCCTGGCCGGGGACATCTTCGGCGAGTATCAATTTGATCGTCCGCTGGCCATCGGCGATCGGCTGTCGTTCATCGACACCGCAGGCTACACCATGGTCAAGAAAAACTGGTTCAACGGCCTGAAAATGCCGTCCATCGTAGTGAAACAACTCGACGGTACAGTCGAGGTGGTTCGTGAATTTGGTTACGACGACTACCTGTCCAGCCTTTCCTAAGCTGGCGGATACAGGAGAAATAAAGCAATTGAAAAAGAACGTTCTTATCATTGGTGCAGGAGGTGTCGCCAAGGTGGTGGCCCACAAGTGCGCGCAGCACAACGACGAACTCGGTCGTATTGCTATCGCGTCGCGCAACATCTCCAAATGCCAGGCCATCATCGACAGCGTCAAGGCCAAGGGTAGCCTCAAGGTTCCCGCCGAAATCCAGGCCTTTGCGCTGAACGCCCTGGACGTGGAAGCGACCAAGGCCCTGATCCGCGAGACCGAGTCGCAGATCGTTATCAACGTAGGTTCCGCGTTCCTCAACATGTCGGTGCTGCGTGCCTGCATCGACACGGGCGTTGCCTACCTCGACACCGCCATCCACGAAGAGCCGGGCAAGGTCTGCGAGACCCCGCCGTGGTACGGCAACTACGAATGGAACCACCTGGAAGAATGCAAACAGAAGAACATCACCGCCATCCTTGGCGTGGGCTTCGACCCGGGTGTCGTCAACGCGTATGCCGCGCTGGCGCAGCAACAGCATTTCGACCGCATTGATTCGATCGACATTCTCGACGTCAATGCCGGCTCCCATGGCAAATACTTCGCCACCAATTTCGATCCGGAAATCAACTTCCGCGAGTTCACCGGGCAGGTGTGGAGCTGGCAGAACAGCCAGTGGACCAGCAACACCATGTTCGAAGTCAAACGCACCGACGACCTGCCGGTAGTCGGTTCGCAAAACCTCTACCTTACCGGCCACGATGAAGTGCACTCGCTGTCGAAAAACCTCGACGTGCCCAACGTGCGGTTCTGGATGAGCTTTGGCGAGCACTACATCAACGTATTCACTGTGCTGAAAAACCTCGGCCTGCTCTCGGAAAAACCGGTCAAGACCGCCGAAGGCCTGGAAGTGGTACCGTTGAAAGTGGTCAAGGCCGTGCTGCCCGACCCGTCATCGCTTGCCCCGGGCTACACCGGCAAGACCTGCATCGGCGACCTGGTCAAAGGCACCAAAGGCGGCCAGCCACGCGAGATGTTCATCTACAACGTGGCCTGTCATGAAGAAGCCTTTGCCGAGACCGACAGCCAGGGCATCTCCTACACCGCAGGCGTACCACCGGTGGCCGCAGCACTGCTGGTTGCACGTGGCGAGTGGGATGTGAAGCACATGGCCAACGTTGAGGAACTGCCGGCTGAGCCGTTCCTCAAAGCGCTGGATGTGATGGGGTTGCCGACTCGAATCAAGGACGAGAACGGTGATCGGGCTTGGGATGCGATTGCCTGAACAGGTGATTGCTGACTGACAAAAGAATGCGCCCCCAGGGGCGCATTTTTTGTTTAGGCAAGCACACCGTTCAAACCCGGGAAATTTCATCGCCAATCCGTCTAAGCAACTGTCAATTTCCACAGGTTACGGGCCGTGCGAAAACCACTAGCCTGACTCGCTTACCCCTTCACCATGCGCGAAAGGAATCGTCCATGAACCCGTCAAAACAAACCAACAACCTGACAGTGTATCTGGCGTGGCTGCTCTACAGCATCGCCTGCTACCTGATTTTCCTGACCACGTTTTTATACCTCATAGGCTTCACAGGTGGCGTGCTGGTGCCCAAGACCATCAACGATGGGCCAGCTGTCGACTGGCCGCTTGCAGCGCTGATCAACGGGCTATTGGTGATTATGTTTGGCATCCAGCACAGCCTCATGGCGCGTAGAAGCGTCAAGAACGCAATGGCCGCGCTCATTGCCCCAGTGGCTGAACGCTCCACCTATGTGCTGCTCAGCAGCCTGGTGCTTGGGGTGATGTTCTGGTTGTGGCGACCCATTCCATACACCGTCTGGGAGATTGAAGCGGCTTGGGCCAAGGCACTGTTGTCAGGCTTGTTCTGCCTGGGTTGGGTCATCGTACTGCTGGCAACCTTCCTGATCAGCCACTTCGAACTGTTCGGATTAAAACAGGCCATTGATCATTGGCGAAACACCCCGCAGAAGGCGGCGATATTCAAAACACCGCTGTTCTACCACCTCGTGCGTCACCCGATGTACCTGGGTTTTTTGATCGCGTTCTGGGCAACGCCGCATATGACGGCAGGCCATCTGTTGTTCGCGCTGGGGATGTCGGTTTATCTGTTCATGGGCGCCCGTTTCGAAGAAAGGGACCTGGTGCGACTGTTTGGTGAGCGGTATCGACGGTACCAGCGTGACGTGGGCATGATCATGCCGCGACTCAGAAAACGACACCGTTAACCTCCGGTAGGAGCGAGCTTGCTCGCGAAGATCGCCAACGATGACGCGGGCAACCTGGATGACCGCAGGGCCTGGGCGTTTTTCGCGAGCAAGCTCGCTCCTACAGTGATCGTTGGCGCTGTGTCAGCCAGCATATCCGGCACTGAAAAACCGCTATCGCAGGCAAGCCAGCTCCCACAGAGGATTTGCGGCGTCAGGATATTTCCCACAACTGTTTCAGGTTGTCGCTCGGAATTTCGCTGACTAACCTCTGGACCGTCGCTGCCAATTCAGCGGCCGGATTTGACCGTCCGACCTTGTTAACGAACTGCTACGCCCTGCACCTCTTCAGGCGTTTTTTTTGTGCCTGAGGTATTGTGTCGCGGCAGTTGTGCGCGGGATACCTTCGGGTATGCCGGGTTCGTTGACAACCGGTCGGTCAACCCGCGTACAGCTGCCACCCTCTTCGCTTGACCGCGAACGCTGGCGGCTCCACTTGTCGACGGAGTTTTACCATGATTAAAGACACCCCAAATCCCCCAGAAACGCTCTTTACTGTGCGCCCCGGCCTGGGCATCGAAACCCTGCTGATCAACGCCTCCCAGGATCTAGCCTCCATCAGTGACATCGCTACTCATCTAGCCTTTGAAATCGACGGTACCCAACGCAACGTAGCACTGGGCATCTGCCGCATGCTCGAAGGTGTGCAGTTGCTCGTAGACAAGGCACTGGATGACACCCACCCAGCCACTTGACCTGATGATCGTGCCGCGCCCTTACCTACTGTAGGAGCGAGCTTGCTCGCGAAGATCGCCAAGGAGGACGCGGTTAACCTGGATAAGCGCAGAGCCTGTGAGTTTTTCGCGAGCAAGCTCGCTCCTACAGTGTGGATGCTGGCTCGGGTTCTGGGGCGTTTCCCACAACTGTTTCAGGTTGTCGCTCGCAAGTCCTGAATGAAGCCTGCCCCGCCACGTAAAGCCAGGTCATACCCCCACCCTCCAAAGCACTGAAGATGCAAATGTGGGAGGGGGCTTGCCCCCGATGGCGGTGAATCAGTGACAGGTAAGCTGAGTGACACCGCTATCGGGAGCAAGCCCCTCCCACATTGTGTTTTATAGTGCCTGTTGCTTAGCGTCCCACCGCGCCTCTAAAACACCGACCACCCAATCCGCTCACTCAACAACTCCAACGCCTTCATCCCCGCCAACGAATTCCCCGCTGCGTTCAACTCCGGCGACCACACGCACACCGTGAACTGCCCCGGCACCACCGCGACGATCCCGCCACCTACCCCGCTCTTGCCGGGCAAGCCCACGCGGTAGGCAAAATTGCCCGCCTCGTCATACAGCCCGCTGGTGGCCATGATCGAGTTCACCTGTTTGGTCTGCCGCGCCGTCAAGATTTGCTCGCCACTGTGGGCGCTCACGCCTTCGTTGGCCAGGAAGCTGAAGGCTCGTGCCAGGTCCAGGCAGCTCATCTGCAACGCGCAGTAGTTGAAGTAGCTGTGCAGCACTGCATGCACGTCGTTATGGAAGTTGCCGAAAGATTTCATCAGATAGGCCATGGCCGCATTGCGCGCACCGTGCTGGGCTTCGGATTCGGCGACCACGCTGTTGACCAGGATTTGCGGGTTGCCCGACAGGCGCCGTACGAAATCGCGCATCGACAAAATCGGCACGGCGAAGCGCGATTGGTTAATGTCGCAGATCACCAGGGCGCCGGCATTGATAAACGGATTGCGCGGGCGGCCGCGTTCGAATTCCAGTTGCACCATGGAGTTGAATGGTTGCCCTGAGGGCTCATGGCCCAGGCGCTCCCAGATACTTTCGCCACCATGGTCGATGGCCTGTACCAGGCTGAAAACCTTGGAGATGCTCTGCACCGAGAACAGCGTGTCGGCATCACCGGCGCTGTAGGCCGTGCCGTCGTTGCCGTAGACCGCGATCCCGAGTTGGTTGGCCGGCACGTCGGCCAGCGCAGGAATATAGTCAGCCACTTTGCCGAGGCCGATCAGGGGGCGCACTTCGTCGAGAATCGACTCCAGCAGCGCCTGCATATCTTGTCCTGTCATCATTGTTTAAATCAGTGATAAGCGAGGCGCGGAGGATACGTTAATGAGCGCGGAAGCCCCACACAATCTCTACCACCCGCTCGGCAATCACCACATACACCAGGATCAATAACACTTGCAGCGCCAGGTGATAAGGCAGCTTGGCCAGTCGGCGAATGCCGTCGCTGACATTCAACAACATCAACAACGTCGACAGAATAATCAGCCCCCAACCGGCGATGTTAGAGGCGAACACCCCGATAAATAACTCACGCCGCCCCATTAACGTATCGGTGCCCGCCGCAAACAACAGCGCACACACCAACAGGTTTTTCACGTTGTCGAAAATCTGGGTGCTCAGGTCGTTTTCCAGCAACGCCAGATACCGCGTCCATAAGCTGCGCATACTTGAGTACCGAGTGGGAAGGCTCGTCACTCAAGGTAGTTCATTTACAGGCGCTGTCGAGCCAGGGCGCGGCTTAGAAATGCGCGGCATCCGACACCCGCTCATCCAGCACATCCTCAGCCAGTGCCCAGGCACGGTCGCTGGACTCCACCACCAGCAGCGGGTACCCCCAGGCCTTGCCGAACGTCACGGCAAATGGCTTGAGGGCCAGGCGCTTGGCCGCACTGGGTTCGACCTGGATCATGCCTTTGACGTACGCACGCAAGGCCGCTTTGTTTTTCTTCATCCAGATCGAAGCGTGCCTGCGCTCCTCATGGGAGTGGGCATGGTTGTTTTCATCCACGGCTTTTTCGTGCAGCAGCACAAAAGGTTGTTTGCGCGCCAGCAGCCGTTCGAAGATCAGGAAGGCATCTTGCGCCCCGCCCTCATTGGGGGCGTCAAACACGATTTTCACCACGGGGAAAGTTGAACTGTCGAGTCGCATGGCAAAGCTCCTTGGATGAGATTTATTCTCATCATAAAAGCCTGCGCGCTGGACGGCATTGCACAAAATAGCCAGAATATTTCGCAATCCAGCCAGAGCAATCATCCGCATGGTCCATCATCGCCTCGACCAGTACGACCCCAGCAGCGTGCGCGACGCCGCGGCGATCCCGCGCCCGGTGGTGGCCGTAGGTGCCTCAAGTACCTGCGAACGCTGGGAGCACACCCCGCACCATCATCAGCATGGGCAATTGATCTACACCTTGCGCGGCGTGGTGCATTGTGTGATCGAGGCCGGTATCTGGATCGTGCCGCCGCAATGCGCCTTATGGATTCCCGGCGGGGTATCCCACGCAGCAAGGGGCGCCGGGGAAGCGGATGTGTATTGCCTGTTGATCGATCCCGACGCCGCCAGTGCCCTGCCCCGACAATGTTGCACGCTGGCGGTGTCGCCCTTGCTGCACGCATTGATCGGCAAGGCTGTGGGTTTCCCGCAGCTCTACGATGAAGACGGCGCCCAGGGCCGGCTGGTGGCGACATTGCTCGATGAATTGGCCCAGGCCCCCATCGAAGCCCTGCATTTACCGATGCCCCAGGACCCACGTTTGACGCGACTGGCCAACAGCTTGCTCGCCAACCCCGGCGACAAGTCCACTTTGGGCGAGTGGGCCACGCGCATCGGCATGAGCGAACGCAGCATGACTCGCCTGCTGCTGGAAGAGATCGGTTTGAGTTTCGGTCGCTGGCGCCGGCAGCTGCATGTGATCCTGTCGTTGCAGCGCCTGGCCAACGGCGAGAGCGTACAAACCGTGGCCCTGGACCTGGGCTATGAAAACGCCAGCGGGTTTATCACCATGTTCCGCAAGGCCACGGGCCAACCGCCAGCGCGTTATCTGGCGCAGCGCATGAGTTCGCCCAGCCAGGGAGCACAACCGGGTATTGCGATGCGCGAGGGGATCGCTTGAATGCATGTTGCTGAAACGCCCTCATCGGCGGCGAGGGCCGGATAAACAACGGGTGACAACCGTCCAGTACTTTGGGGTTTTCCACGCGGCCTTGGGTGTTGACGGTGTATTCCACTGAGCAGTCGCCTTCGAGGTTCTTGTCCAAGGCGCGCTCGGGGTAGTCCGGCGCGGCCTTGCTCAAGGGTTGGTACTGGCGGCTGTCGAAAACCTCGGTGGGCGCAGGCACGGCAGCTCGGGCTTTTTCAGAGGCCGCACGTTCCTGATTCAGGCTTCAACGACGCGGCGAACTTTCGGCGCTCTTTCAAACGTTGGACCGGCAGCACGCCCACTCTGATTCGTCAGCTGTTCAGCAGCCGCTAGCCAAGCGTTCGCGCAGGAACTCCACCAGCGCCTGCACTGGCCGTGAGCTCTGCCGGTGCTGGGGATATACGGCCGACAATGTCAGGGCTTGCGGGGCGAATTCGTCCAACAGGCTAACCAGGCGACCGTCCTTCAAGGCATCCCCGACAATAAAGGTCGGCAGGTAAGTGATGCCCAGGCCGGCGATGGCGGTGTCGCGCAGCAAATCGCCGTTATTGACCCGCATACGTCCGCTCACATTGAGTGCTTGCAGCTTACCCTTGAAGCGCCATTGCACCTGGCGCCCGTGCCCGTAGGGCAGGCAGTCGTGGTCGGCAAGATCGTCAGGTTTTTGCGGCGTGCCACGCAGGGCCAGGTAATCGGGGCTGGCGCAATACACCCGCGGGATGCTGGCGATGCGGCGGGCGATCAGGGTGGAATCTTCCAGGGTGCCGATGCGCAGCACCAAATCGTAGCCTTCGCCGATCAGGTCTACCGGGCGGTCACTGAGATCAACCTCCACCGACACGTCGGGATAGCGCTGCAGGAACAGCGGCAACAGACAACCCAGATGCGCCATGGCAAACGAAAGCGGCGCACTGAGGCGGATTGTGCCGCGCGGTTCGCTGTTCTGGCCGGCAATGCCCTGCTCTACCTGCTCGACATCACTGAGCAGGCGCAAGGCGGATTCGTAGTAACTCTGGCCCAGCGGCGTAACATCCAGGCGCCGCGTGGAGCGGTTGAGCAGGCGCACGCCCAGCCGTTCTTCCAGCTGGATCAGGCGGCGGCTGACAAACTGCTTGGACAGGCCCAGTTGCTCGGCGGCGGCGGTGAAACTGCCGGACTCCATGACCTGACAGAACAGGCGCATGTCTTCGAAGGGGTTCATTGTCGCTACTCGGTGGACGATGGGCTGTTTTATAACCGGTTGGTCGCAGCACCACAAATCAAATGTGGGAGGGGGCTTGCCCCCTCCCACAAGGGATTACCGACAAATTTCGAGAACCGGTTACTTGGCAGTAAACGCCGAGTAGCTGTTCATCAGGTTGCGGTAGTTGGGGATGCGTGGCGACAGCAGGTTGGCCAGGCCTTCCATGTCGTTGCGCCAATCCACTTGCAGCTCGCAGGCTACCGAGAACCAGTTCACCAGTTGCGCACCGGCGGCGGTCATGCGTGCCCAGGCGGCTTGTTGCACGGTTTCGTTGAAGGTGCCGGAGGCATCAGTGACCACAAACACTTCGAAGCCTTCGGCCAGGGCGCACAGGGTTGGGAAGGCAACGCACACATCCGTCACCACACCGGCAATGATGATCTGCTTACGGCCGGTGGCCTTGACGGCCTTGACGAACTCTTCGTTGTCCCAGGCGTTGATCTGGCCAGGGCGAGCGATGTAAGGCGCGTCCGGGAACAGTGCCTTGAGTTCGGGCACCAATGGGCCGTTGGGGCCACTTTCGAAGCTGGTGGTCAGGATGGTCGGCAGGTTGAAGAACTTGGCTACGTCGGCCAGGGCCAGCACGTTGTTCTTGAATTCGTTGGGGGAAAAATCCTGCACCAGCGAGATCAGCCCGGTTTGGTGATCGACCAGCAGGACAACGGCGTCATCTTTGTTCAAGCGCTTGTAAGTCATGGGTTAACTCCTTCGATTTGCTGATTAAAAGGCGAAGCACGAGCAGCCGAACGCACCCCAGAAACCCTGGAAGTCGCTGACCGGCACGCTGGAAAGACGGGCTTTTTCATGGCTGTGGGCGTGTACGCCACAGGGGCCGCTGCATTGATGCACCTGCGCCTGCATCGGCGAAGTCGGGCGCCAGTGCCCCGGCACCTTGACCACCGGCGACCAGTCCGGCAGCACCGGCACGCGCGGCGGTGCGTAATCTTCGAAGTCGCCGGCGCCGTAGACGACCTTGCCGCCGACCACGGTGAGTACCGACTCGATCCACTTGATCGCTTCTTCATCGACACTGAAAAAGTCCGCCGACAGCGCTGCAACATCAGCCAACTGGCCGACCTTGATTTGGCCTTTCTTGCCCTGCTCGGACGAGAACCAGGCGCTGCCGTGGGTAAACAATTCCAGCGCGGTAAGGCGCGGCAAGCCCTCGGCGTGCAGCTCCAGGCCGCCGACCGTGCGGCCGCTGACCATCCAGTACAACGAGGTCCAGGGGTTATAGCTGGAAACCCGCGTGGCATCGGTGCCCGCCCCTACCGGCACGCCTTCGGCAAGCATGCGTTTGATCGGCGGCGTGGCTTCGGCGGCTTTGGCGCCGTAGCGCTCGACAAAGTACTCCCCCTGGAACGCCATGCGATCCTGAATCGCGATGCCGCCGCCAAGGGCGCGTACCCGTTCGATGTTTTTCGGGGTAATGGTTTCGGCGTGGTCGAAGAACCACGGCAGGCCATTGAACGGAATGTCACGGTTGACCTTCTCGAACACGTCGAGCATACGCGAGATGGATTCGTCGTAAGTGGCGTGCAGGCGGAACGGCCAGCGCTGTTCCACCAGGTGGCGCACCACCGGCTCCAGCTCCTGCTCCATGGTCAGCGGCAGGTCCGGACGTGGTTCGAGGAAGTCTTCAAAGTCGGCTGCCGAGAACACCAGCATTTCCCCGGCACCGTTGTGGCGCAGGTAGTCGTCGCCCTGATGCAGGGTGACACTGCCGGTCCAGTTCTTGAAGTCGCTGAGTTCTTCCTTGGGCTTTTGGGTGAACAGGTTGTAGGCGATGCGCACCGTCAGCTGCTGGTCCTTGGCCAGTTGCTCGATCACCGCGTAATCGTCCGGGTAGTTCTGGAAACCGCCGCCGGCATCGATAGCGCTGGTCAGCCCCAGGCGATTGAGTTCGCGCATGAATTGGCGGGTGGAGTTGACCTGGTATTCCAGCGGCAGCTTCGGGCCTTTGGCCAGGGTCGAATACAGAATCATCGCGTTGGGCCGCGCCACCAGCATACCGGTGGGGTTGCCGTTGCTGTCACGCACGATCTCGCCGCCCGGTGGGTTCGGCGTGTCTTTGGTGTAGCCGGCCACACGCAGCGCTGCACGGTTGAGCAAGGCGCGGTCGTACAGGTGCAGCACGAACACCGGGGTATCCGGCGCGGCCTGGTTGAGTTCTTCCAGAGTCGGCATACGTTTTTCGGCAAACTGGAATTCGTTCCAGCCGCCGACCACGCGCACCCATTGCGGCGTGGGCGTGCGATCTGCCTGGTCCTTGAGCATACGCAAGGCGTCGGCCAGGGACGGCACGCCTTCCCAGCGCAGTTCGAGGTTGTAGTTCAGCCCGCCACGGATCAGGTGCAGGTGCGAGTCGTTGAGGCCGGGGATGACGGTGCGGCCCTTGAGGTCGATCACCTGGGTGCCGCTGCCGCGCAGGGCCATGGCCTCGCCGTCAGTGCCCACAGCGACGAAGCGCCCGTCGTGGATGGCGACGGCGGTGGCGCGTGGGTTTTCCCGGTCCACAGTGTGGAACTGGCCATTGAACAAAATCAGATCGGCGTTCATAGGGTTTCCTTTACAGAGGCTTCAAGCCAGGGAGCGAACAGGCGGGTGGCCGCTGGCATCAGCAGGTACACCACCAACAGCACAATGGTGAGGGTGACCAGGAAGGTCGAGACCACGTAGTTGGACAAAAATGGATGCAACCGCAGGATCGGCCCCCAGATAAAGGGCAACAGCAAGGTTTGCGGCAGGATCACAAACAGGCTGACCACCGCCTGCTTCCAGCGCGGCGGCTTGGCGGCGCCATCGGCCTGGGGCGCGAACCAGAACTCATTGGCGCCGCCGATTTCAGTCTGGTCGCCGTCAGCCAGCATCGGCGCGGCTTCGTCGATCAGGGCCTGGCGTTGTGGAGAGTCAAGCCACAGCTCCAGGGCATCGGTGGAGCTGTAGCGCAATACGCAAGTGAACAGGGCCGTGCCGCTTTGCTGGCTGCGTACCACATCGACGCCCAAGTGGCCGGGACGCTCGCCGGCGATACGCACGATGCGCCGTAGCCAGGCTTCATATTCGGCTTCACGGCCGGGCTTGACCCGGTGCTTGACGACCAGCGTGACGACTTCGTCAGAGCTGGTTTTAGATGTTGGGTCCATGATTGGGTGACTCCCCCGCAGAATTAAGCGATGGGAGGAGTTTGGTGGGAATTGGAAGCGCAGAATTGGATGTATGTGCTGTTGTGGGAGGGGCCTTACCCACTGTAGGAGCGAGCTTGCTCGCTAAAACCGTCAACGAAAAAGCGCGCTTTCTAAATGAACGCAGCGCCTGTGGGTTTTTCGCGAGCAAGCTCGCTCCTACAGGGGATCACCGACAGTCAGTTCGCCGCCATATGCTCGGCAATCCGCCCGCGTAGCCAGCGCTCTGCCGGGTCATTGTCATGCACCCCACTCCACACCATCGACAGCTCTGCCGCATCAATTGCGAACGGTGGGTCTTCGGCGCGCAAACGCGTGCCCTCGGTCAGCGCACAGGCGGCATAATCCGGCACGGTGGCGATGATCTGCGTACCCGCCAGCAATGCGCGCAGGCCGCTGAACTGCGGCACCGCCAGCACCACCCGCCGCGAGCGGCCGATGCGCGCCAGGTCCAGGTCGATGTTGCCGCTAAGGTCACCCGAAAATGACACCATTGCGTGGGGCCTGGCGCAGTAGTCGTCCAGGCTCAGCGGCGCCTGCCCGTCATCGCCGCGCAGTACCTTGCAGGGAATATCCCGTAGTTTTTTGCGCTTGGCGTTGGCCGGCAGTTCGGTGGTGTAGCTCACCCCGACCGAGATTTCACCGCTGGCCAGCAGCGACGACATCAACAGGTAATTGGCCCGGCGCACCACCACGATGATGCCCGGGGCCTCTTCGCGCAGTTGGCTGAGCAACGCTGGAAACAGCCCAAACTCGGCATCATCGGACAGGCCGATACGAAACACCGCGCAACTGGTGGACGGGTCGAAATCCTTGGCGCGACTGACGGCGCCCGAGATGGTGTCCATGGCCGGTTGCAGCTCCTTGAGTATGGCCACCGCCCGTGGCGTGGGTTCCATGCCGCGACCGTTGCGCAGCAGCAACGGGTCATCGAACAAATCACGCAGACGGCCCAGCGCCGCACTGACCGCCGGCTGGCCCATAAAGAGCTTTTCGGCGACTCGAGTCAGGTTTTTCTCGAACATCAGGGCCTCGAAAATCACCAGCAGGTTCATGTCGACGCGGCGCAAGTCGTTGCGGTTCATGGCGGTATCCAGACGATTTACAGGGGGTAAGCAAAGCATGACCTCGATGTCCGGGATTGCATAGCCGTGCTGTCTTTTATGCGAGCGCACCTGGCGAAATTAACAACGATTAACTCGTCAGCCAGGCGGCCGAGCAACAAGATGAGCCACGTCTACACTGCATCCATTCACGGGAACGCTCCCATCGACTGCGGATATTTGTCATGGCCCGACTAGAGCAATATGCCCCTCGTTTGTCCGCCACCGGAGGCCTGTGCCCCCGGCGCGAGCGCATCGCCAAGCAACTGATCCTCGCCAACCTCGGTGAAAGCCTGGCCATCGCCGACCTGGCTCAGGCCTGCGCCTTGTCGCGCAGCCATTTCTCCCGCGCCTTCAAATGCAGCACCGGAGTGTCGCCCCAGGAATGGATCCGTCAACAGCGGATCCTGCGGGCCAAGGAATTGATCACGGGTTCATCCTTGAGCCTCACGCAAATCAGCCTGGAATGCGGATTCTGCGACCAGGCGCACTTCTGTCATATGTTCACGCGCAGCGAAGGCGTGAACCCGATGACCTGGCGAAATCACCACTCGCGCTCCAAGCCTGACGTGATCGCCGCCTAGTGGTCTTCGTGCAGCTGGAATATGCTGGCCCAACCCCTACTCCAGAACCAGGGCAACCATGACAGACCTGAGCGACCAGGCCGTGCACTTCGGCCCTTATTGCATCCACCCGCGCCAGCGCCTGGTGCTGGAGGCCGGTCGCCCGTTGCGTCTGGGGCGGCGGGCGGTGGACATCCTGCTGATTCTGCTGGAGCAGGCCGGCAATGTGGTAAGCAAGCAAGAGCTGATCGCGCGGGTCTGGCCCAGAAGCGTGGTGGAAGACGGCAACCTGCGGGTACACATGGCGGCATTGCGCAAGGCACTGGGTGACGGCCAGGCCGGGCAGCGCTATATCGTCACGGTCGCCCAGCGCGGCTACAGCTTTGTTGCGCCACTGAGCATCGAACCGATGACGCTACCCACCGACGGCGTTCCCCAGCGCCCGCGCCATAACCTGCCGCTGCGACGCACGCGAATGATCGGCCGCCAGGCCCTGATCGACGCCCTGGTGCAGCAACTGCCGCAGCAACGCTTCATCACCCTGACCGGCGCCGGTGGCATCGGTAAAACCACCGTGGCCCTGCGTGTCGCCGAGTTGCTGATCGGGCATTACCGCGATGGGATTCATCTGCTGGACCTGGCGCCGCTGAGCGCCGCGTCGATGATCCTGCCCAACCTCGCCGCCCTGCTGGGCCTCACGCCCGGCGAGAATGCGCCACTGGTCAGCTTCGCCCGCAGCCTGCAGGCGCGCCAGATGCTGCTGGTGATCGATAATTGCGAACACCTGCTCGACGACATTGCCCTGATCAGCGAAACCCTGTTGCGCCATGCGCCGCACCTGCACATTCTCAGCACCAGCCGCGAAGCCCTGCGCGCCGAGGGTGAACATGTACAACGCCTCGAACCGCTGGCCTGCCCGCCCGCCACCGGCAACCGGGCCCAGGCGCTGGGTTACCCGGCCATGCAATTGCTGATCGAGCGGGCGATGTCCCATCAGGAAAGCTTTGCCCTCAGCGAAGCCGAATTGCCGCTGGCCATTGATATTTGCCAGCGCCTGGACGGCATTCCCCTGGCGATCGAACTGGTCGCCGCGCAGATCGAACGCTTTGGCTTGCAGGGGCTGCTGGTACAAATGGAGGACAACTTCCGTCTGCTGACCCGCGGACGGCGCAGTGCCCTGCCCCGCCAGCAAACTCTGCGGGCCACCCTCGACTGGAGTTTTGACCTGCTCACCGAATGCGAAAAAATCTGCCTGCGCCGGCTCGCCGTGTTCCGCGGTGGCTTCAGCCTGGTCAGCGCAGCGGCGGTGATCGCCGGGGACAATATCGCACCGGCACAGGTGCTCGGTTCCATCACCCAACTGGTGGCCAAGTCACTGTTAAACGTGGAAGCCAGCGATGACGAGATGGTTTATCGCCTGCTGGATATCACCCGTACCTACGCGTTGGAAAAGCTCAGCCAGGCCGGCGAGCTGCAAACCACTCGAGAACGTCACGCCGCCAGGTGCCTGACGCTGATGGAACAGGCGCAAGGCGACTGGGAACTGATCGCCACGCAACCCTGGATCGAACGTTACGCACCGCTGCGCGAGGACGTGCGCGCCGCCCTCGATTGGGGCTTTAGCGAGACAAACGAGCACCTGTTGGCCATTCGCCTGACGGTCAGCGCGATGCCGCTGTGGCAGGAGCTGTCGTTATTACGCGAGCATGGCGGTTATGTGCATAAGGCCCTGGCGCTGATTGATCAGGTCAAGGCCCCTTGCAACCAACTGACCCTGCAATTGCAGTTGGCCCTGGGCAGTCTTTCGTACCATGCCCTGGGCCCCGCGCCCCAGACCGTTGCAGCCTTTGTGGGAGCTGCACGGCTGGCCGAAATCAATCAAGACCGGGCCGGCCAGTTGCGGGCAGTCTCAGGCCATATGGCCGTGAACCTGTGTGCCGGGCGCTATGCCGAGGCGCTGGAGCAAAGCGTACAGTTCGAACGCCTGGACCCGCGCACCGAGCCGCTGCTGGACCTCAGCGTTCAACGCTTGCGCGCGCTGGGCCAGCACTACATGGGTCATCAAGCGCTGGCCCGTCATCATGCCGAGCAGGTGCTGCAGCGCATGACCCACAGTGGCCATGTGAACCGCTTCGCCCATGGCGTTGGCGTGCAATACGATCAAAACGTCGCGTCCCTGACCATCCTGGCGAGAGTCCTGTGGCTACAGGGTTTTCCCGAGCGCGCCTGGCGTACAGCCAGCCAGGCGCTGGAGATGGCGCTGCAGATCAATCATGGCACATCGATCTGCTACACCCTGGCGTTGGCCGGCGTGGTAATCGCCCGCTACAACGGCGCCGAACAGGACGCTCAAACGCTGCAAACGCTGCTGCTGGAGCAATCCCACAAGCATTCGGTGCAACTGTTCCAGACCTGGGCCGGACATTACGCCGGCATCCTGGGTGAACAGCATTTGCAGGGGCTGGGACTGATCAAGGACACCTTGATCACACTCGGCTGCTGTGAAGCCGACGAGGCCGCCTTTGAAAGGGCACGCAGCGGTGCTGCCGGCTGGTGCGCCGCGGAAATTCTGCGGGTGCGTGCCGAACAGTGGGCGCGCCAGGGTGATAGCCGTGCGGCTGAAACGCTGTTGCTCCAGGCGCTTGGCCTGGCACAGCAGCAAGGCGCCCTCGCCTGGGAGTTGCGGTGTGCTTACTCCCTGGCGCAACTGTGGCAACAGCAAGGGCGCATTCTGGCGGCCAGGGACCTGCTGAGTCCGATCCACGCGCAATTTACCGAAGGCTTCGCCACCCGGGACCTACTGTGCGTGCGCGGCCTGCTCGATGAGTTGCAGGACAAACGGCCGGCCTGAAATCACGTCCAGGCAGTCGCCATAACCTTGCTGCAACCGCTGCACCTGAGCCGGATCACGCAGTTGCGCCAAAGCGTAGCTGCGCACGCAGTTGAGCAGCCGGTAACGCGGCAGGCCCAAGCCCGGTTCGATGACCAGCAGCGAGGTATTGACCAGACGCGCCAGCAGATAAGACAGGTCGGCGTGCTCAAGCTCGGTACCGCGCACCATCTCGCTTAAAGTGGGCAAGGTCACCGCCATCTTGAACAAGCCCAACTGCAAGAACAGCCAACACTGCGGCAGGCTCAGACGCTCGTAGCTCCACTCCAGGGCAGCGCTCATGGATCGATGGTGTTCCAGCGCTGTGCGGCGCCCGCGCGTAAGCCCCTGCAAGCCGCTGCGCAATTGCTGATGCACTGCGCCGATGCCCAGTGCATCGACTTGGGCGGCCGCCAGTTCGAGCGCCAACGGGATACCGTCCAGGCGCCGACAAATATCGCGCAACGGCGCCAGGTCCTGCGGCCGCAACACAAAATCCTGCTGGCTGGCACGGGCGCGGGCGACGAACAGTTGCACCGCGGGACACGCCATGGCCTGCTCGACACTGCGGCACACCGAAGCTGATGGCAGCGTCAGCGGGGGTACACGCGACACCCACTCGCCGGGCGCCAGCAAGGCTTCGCGACTGCTGATCAGGACAGTCACTTCGGGCGCTCGTTCGCGCAGTGCGCGCACCAGTTTTCGACAGGCACCCAGCAGCAGGTCCGCACCGTCGAGTACCACCAGCAACTGGCGCGAGGCCAACTGACGAGATACCTCATCGAGACTGTCGGTGGGTGTGAGTTGCACGACCGTGGCGAGGCTGGCGAGCAGTTCTCCAAGCGTTTGCACGCAGGCCATGTCGAGCCACCACACCCCGTCGCGATAGCGCGGCAACACGCGCTCGGCCAGAGCCAGGGCCAGCGTACTTTTGCCGACGCCGGCCACGCCGGTGAGGGTCAGCAAGCGCTGCCCGGACAAGCGCCGCGCCAACTGGCTCACCCACTCGTCTCGACCGAATACCGGGCTGAGCCGGGCAGCCAGGTTATGCGCGGCCGGCTGCGTCGGCACAGTCGCTTGCACGAGGCCGGTGAAGCAGTACCCACGCTGGGGGTGATTGAGGATCAGGCGTTGCCCGTCCAGTGCCCGACGCAACGCGGCAATATGCACGCGCAGGTTATTGTCTTCGACGATGCTGTTGGGCCAGACCCGTTCGATCAAGGTGGCCTTGCTGATGAACTGCCCCGGCGCTTCCAGCAACACCGCCAGAATATCCAGAGCACGGCCGCCCAACGGCACCGGCCAGCCAGACTTGCTGACCAGGCGCTGTTGCCGATGAAAGGTATAGGGGCCGAAGCTCAGCGTCGCAGAATCTTGCATGTCCGTAACAGCGCTGAAACACCCGTGCTTGAGTGCCTGCGCATCCTTTTCCATGGGCTCGGCCCTATCTTGCCAGCTAGCGATGACAGGACAATGCTGGCACGGGGAGCGATACGGACAATCGAGTGCCTCAGACGGACATTGTGTCGTTAACTGAACTGTTGTCGGTATTGGGTTGGGTTCAGGCCCAGTTTCTCACTGAACAAAAAGCGCATATGCCGCACGCTGCCGAAGCCTGCGTGGAACGCGACGGTCTTGAGCGGCAGGTCGGTGGTTTCCAGCAGTTGCCGGGCCCGGTCGATGCGCGCGCCCTGCAAAAACGCCATGGGCGTCATCTGCACGTCCTTGGCGAACAGCCGCGCAAAATGGCGTGCACTCATGCCAGCCAGTTCGGCCATGGACTCGATAGTAAATGGCTGATCAAGATGGGCGAGCACGTGATTCTGTACGCGGGTGATCGCGGTTTCCTGAGGCGCTACCGCAGCGGTCATGGGGCTGAACTGGGCCTGGCCACCCTGGCGTTTCATCACCACCAGCAGGACTTTGGCCACGTCCACCGCCACTTGCTTGCCATGGTCCTGGGCGACAATCGACAGGGCCAGGTCAATACCAGCAGTAACGCCCCCCGAGGTAATCAGGCGCCCGTCCTGCAAGTAGATGCGATCGGTCTCGACGATGGCGTTGGGAAAGGCCTTGATCAAGCGCTCGGTGTAGTGCCAGTGAGTCGTCACGCGGTGCGCGTCGAGCAAGCCTGCATGGCCAAGTACAAAGGCCCCGGTGCAGATCGAGCCGAAACGCCGGGCACGCGGCGCGGCTGCCTTCAGCCAGGGCAGCAACGCAGGGTGGCATTCGTTATAGGCGCCGGGCCCGCCCGGTACCAGCAGCAGGTCATAGGCCGCCTGGGCCTGGTCCAGCAGCAGATCGGTCTGGACCATCACACCGTTGGAGGCCCGCAACGGGCCTGGCTCAGTGCCAATGGTCAGTATCTGGTAGTGATCGGCAGTCGGCAGGTAACGGTTGGCAATCGAAAACACTTCGAGCGGCCCGGCCATATCGAGCAGCAGGAAGTCCGGAAACAGCGCCATGGCCACGGTTTTCATAAGCGGGAAATGTCCATCGAAAAGAAGTGCGGCGGGCATTATGGCACGACTTTTACTGTCAACCTTAAAGCGACAGTTATTGTATTTTCATCTTCTTAATCAATCATTCGTTAACCATTAACCTTCTTCTCAACGCCAGCGCCCTGCATCTCGCAGCCTGCGCTCACTTGAGGACTGGACCATGCTGACCCTTCGCAAAGCTTCCGAACGCGGCGCCGCCAATCACGGTTGGTTGAAGTCGTTCCACACCTTTTCCTTCGCCAACTACTGGAACCCCAAGGAACAGGGTTTTTCCGACCTGCTGGTGATCAACGATGACCGTGTCGCCGCAGGTAAAGGCTTCGGCCAGCACCCTCATCGCGACATGGAGATCTTCTCCTATGTGCTTGAAGGCGCCCTGGAACACAAGGACACCCTGGGCACCGGCTCGGTGATCCGCCCCGGCGATGTGCAGTTGATGAGCGCCGGCAGCGGCGTGGCTCACAGCGAGTTCAACCACAGCCAGCGGCTTGGCGTGCACTTCCTGCAAATCTGGATCGTGCCGAATAAGGCGGGTGCCAAGCCGCGCTATCAACAGGAACACTTCAGCGAAGCGCAAAAACGCGGGCGCTTGCAGTTGATCATCTCGCCGGACGGCACCGACGGCTCGCTGAAGGTTCGTCAGGATGCACGGGTGTATGCCGGGCTGTTCAACGGCGACGAAAGCACCCGCCTGGAACTGGCACCGGAGCGGTACGCCTACATCCACGTAGCGCGCGGCAGCGTTGAACTCAATGGCCAGCGCTTGCAGGAAGGCGACGGCGTGCGGGTGCGGGACGAGCGCCAGATCCGCCTGAGCCATGGCGAGGACGCCGAGGTGCTGGTGTTTGACCTGCGCCCCAACGAACTGCCGCAGATGCCATGACGGTCACGGTGATGGCCCCGCAAGCGGGACCATCGCTGGCGTCGATAGTCACCATCAGCGCAATGAAGTTCTCTTAAAAAATGCAACGCGTAACATCAAACCCATGCCAAACGGCACCCAACTAAAGCATTCGGAGCACATCATCATGAAACGCCAAATCCTGCTTAGCCTCGCTTTCTCGGTACTGGCTGCAAACGCTTTTGCCCACCCTGTAGTCGCTGAAGGCGGTGCCGATCGTCTGATAGAAACCCGTGTCGCCGAAGGTGGCGCGGATCGCTTGCAGGAACGCGGCCTGGCTGAAGGTGGTGCTGACCGCCTGCAGGAACGCGGCCTCGCCGAAGGCGGTGCCGACCGCTTGCAGGAACGCGGCCTGGCTGAAGGCGGTGCTGACCGCTTGCAGGAACGCGGCCTGGCTGAAGGTGGTGCCGACCGCTTGCAGGAACGTGGCCTGGCCGAAGGTGGTGCCGACCGCTTGCAGGAACGCGGCCTGGCTGAAGGCGGTGCTGACCGCCTGCTGAGCACCCACGTATAACCCGCACTGTTGGCGGGACACTCCAAACCGGCCTGATCAGCCGGTTTTTTTTCGTCTGCGATTTGGATAGCTATCGACACAAACTTTGTAAAGCTACCGCAATCACGATGGGTAGCGCCCCGTTAAACCGCGCGGGCTTGCGTGGGCTACCTGTTGCGATTGGTCACATTCCCCCGGCCCGCTGCAGAGGAACCCTTACGCCCTTTTCCTTCACCCAACATCGCGTCTGAAATACAGACGCACGCCTTAGGAAACCGGCCTCTCAGATATTTACCTACGAGTACCCGCCCATGCTCAGCGCCCCCCTGCACACCCAACGACATTGGTATAACACGCCATTCCATACCCCAATGCCCGCCGTGCCCCCCAGCCAGGCAGGCGTCACCGGGCAGACAAACCAACCCTCAGCCCTGGTATCCGGGCTGTCCACTTCTGCACCGACAACCTACACAGAAGGGTTCGGCGACCGACACAACCTGCAGACGCTGACCAACAACCTCACCGAAGCTGCGACACAACTGGACGCAAACGCCACGCCCCAGGCAATACGGGCCGCCTTGAGCGCGCCGCTGGATATCCACCCTGACTCATCGTTCCCTATGCGCCCCAGTGAAGGCGCGACACTGGAAAGTTTTATCAGGGCCAAGGGCTGGGCCGTACCCACCACCCTGCTTGCTCTGACTGAACTGATAAACATAGTGAAACATGCGGCCCTGACCCAACCGCTGGGTAATTTCGGCGGCGCGTTGTCATGGTCAGTGCCCTTGAGTCAGGCGGAGCAGACCCGGCTGCGCGTTATCTCCATGAGGTCAGACTTCCCGAATGCCCTGGATGCTCTGCTGGCCCAGCACCCGCTCTCCCCCGAGCTACCGAGTGACCCCGCCCAGGCGCTGGAAGCGCTGCTCAATGGCCGCGCCGGGCAAGCGCTGGGTAAACATCTGCAAGAGCAATCAAGCGGTATCGCCACGGACAATAGCGCCGCAGACTATCTGATGGCAGCCATTAACCTGCAATTGGACCCCGAATCCATCACGGCCCCTCGACATAACAAGGTGGCGGGATTGGACCTGGCAAACGAGAAACACTGGGGTAAGCCCGCTGCTACGGTGGTGGAGGCATTGAGCAAGCATTTGAGCGACAGCGGCAGGATCAGCCCGGCACTGTCCAAGGTGGGCGCGTACGCTCTACTGGCGAAGAAAGCCCCCGTTTATCTGATCAAGGACATTCCGCCCACCGTGAACTATGGCAGCGCGGCTTGGCTGAACCTGGTCATCGCGGCGACGGCCATCGAAGCCGGTACGCCGGGAAAAGTCCCGAATATGACTTACGCTCAAGTGATGCTGGAGGGCGAGCGCGCCCGGCTGGAGCAACCCGATGCCGCTCGGCACGCCCAGATGACGGCCTTGGTAGACTGGGGAATCTGCCAGCACCTGATCGCCCCCAGGGACGACAGGCAATACACACAGCAAGAGTTGGAAACCCTCATAACCACCTTCAATGCCCGACAACAAATCATGCTCAGCGCCTCCCGGGCGATGGACCTGGAACTGCCCACGCGTGAAAAAATGGCCCTGGAGATGCTGGTGGAACGGTACGGCGATCTGGGCGACCTGTTTAAACAGAAACTCATCAAGACCGGTACCGCTACGCGCACAGGGCAGACTAAGGAGCATACCTGGTTATACGGTCGTCATTCGATGCTGGACTTCGCAATGATGGATCTGGAGTTGCCCTATGTCTTCGAAGCATTGGACAAACGCATTCCCATCCAGGATATGAATGCCCGTTATCGATTTGGGATACGCGGTACCTTCGAACAACGATTCGAAGACACGATCAAGCAAAAAAAGGTCGCCCTGAATACAACGGTCAAGCATTTGATTGCCCAACTGCCACTCGAAGACCGCAAGCACTTTGAGTACGGCGAGATTACTTATTATCGAGAGTCGTCTACTCGGTTGGGTTTCTGGAGCAAGTCCGATCCCGTCTATAAAAAGGACCTGTTGGTAAAAATTGAACGCAACGGCCAATCCACCGGCTATCGGATCGACCTCGCCCGAGGCACGATCGTGCCGGCTGCCAGGTGGGAGGTGAGAGAGCATACATCCAGGGATGCGGGAGACGTAGAGTTGGGTACCCGCGTGTTCATACCCAAAAACGTCAGCAGTCATCACGCAAAAGAACGCGCCGGTGCGGCGGGCGCGATTGATAGTTTTTCCACGCCCCGCACACAGGACATTGCTGATGTTTTCGTTGAGCACTACAACCTCGACGACCCGGACATCGAACGATACGCCAGAGGGCAGACGACCCAGGACCTGGCTAACGCAAAAGCTCATCAAATCGACGAATTCTTCATGAATTTGATTCCTTTCCGCTCGGCGATTGAAAACTTTAAAAAGGGTAACAACGTCGAGGGCGGATTTGACTTGGCCCTGGATGTATTTGGTTTTCTGACAGCCGGCGCGGCCAACATCGGCAAACTGACCAGGGTCGCCGGCAGTGTCGCGTCCCTCGCATCCAAAATCGCACGGACAGGCAAAATGGTCGGCATGGTCACCCTGAGCAACCTGAATCCCATGGACGGTTTGGCTGACCTGGCCGTCGGAGGAGCAAACCTGCTCAGCAAAGGAGTGACCAAAACTACAGCGTGGCTGGCTAACCTACAAAAAACGGGTCACAGCCACGAGTGGCTCAAGGCTCTCAGTCAGGAGCATGGCAGCGCGTTGCTCGGTTCAACCAAGTCCGGCGAACACTCCGTTGAGGGGGTTGCGGTACTCAAAAACGATCAGTGGCACCACTACGATCCCGTCACCCGCCAACCCTACGGTGCGCCAATCAAGGACTTCACCCCGAAAGTGCTGGCAACCCAAGGTGAAATCAACGGCATCATCAGCGACTGGATCACCGGATGGCTCAATCCGGCGAAAAGCGATATTCCTTTAGCAGAGGCCTTCAACGACGCGGTTGCAGCAGCAACCGCAACTACAACAGGCCAGGCTGCGTTCCATCAAGGGTACAGCACGGTCGCCGCGTCCAGCCTTTCTGGCTACTCAGCGGCACTGGGCATCAGCCAGCTGAAAAAACTGGCCATGGACTCCATCGACTCACCCGCAATACTGGGTAGCCTGTCCAAGCGTATCGACGAGTTGGAGGCCCTGCCAGAAAAAGTCAGAGCACACTACGAGACGCTCATTACGCCACAAAACCCCGTGCCCGGCCTCCACCCGACACCGCAACAAATACAGTTTGAAGAGGGGTTCGCAAGGGGTATTCCAGACGCAATCGCGGGCTTCTCGCCGACGATGAAAATGCATCAATTGCGCGAGCTGATATTGACCCCAGCGCTGTCACCTGCAGAAGTGGGTGCCCTGTTCCGGCATATGCAAAATCGACTGCTTGAAACAAGCTTGGCAACGAGCAGAAAATTCACGGATGACATCACGGCCGCCGGCGGCACAGTGATCGCCATGCCGCAGGGCTATTATCTGAGTCAGGTGAATATTCCGTCCTCGGGCGACTGCGCAGCCTTGTCGAACACCATGGCGTTGGCCATTCTCGACGACGCCGAAGACACACTGATAAAGAATTTCTTTCTCAGTATGGCGCACCCCAAACACCCTAATACTGAACGATTCCGCAACAGCCTGGAGAGGTTCCAGACCATCCTCAGAGATGACTTTCATTCCGGGCAGCTCACCCGCAAAGCCACGTACGACATGATCATCTCGGACCTGGCAACGGCCACCACCTCCAAAGCCTTGCTCATCGGCAATCCAAAGCATGGCGTAACAGCCGCCGTCAGGATTCTGAATGGTAAAAAAACCTGGTTCTATTACGACCCCAATTTCGGGCTCGCCAAATTCACCACTGAGGCGTCCATGCGCAGCGGCATCGAACGCGTGCTTAACAGTGGGCAAACCAGCCATCTGTTCCAGCCACTCAAACGGGCCGAGGGCTATACCGTGTCTGAATTCAACGAGTTGTATCTGATCAATAAAATGAGAGACCCGCGAAGTGTCAGTGGCCTGTATTCGGCAGCCATATCGGTAACCTAGATAGCCGCCAATGGCGCTTAACGTTCGCGTTTGACCTTCAAGTGCCGCGCATACCAGGGCCGCCTGGGCACGCGCTTGAACAGGCCCTTGAGCAGCTCCTCATCGGCACCGAAGGTGATGCGCAGGGCCAGCTTCATGATTTCCGGGTCCATTTCCATCGAACGCCCCTGTTGCAGCCCCGGTGTGGTGCTGCAGCCGTGGGTGTCCGGGCCCAGCCAGGGGTCGTCCACTTCAACCCAGCGGCCCGGCGCAAACCAGGCCACGCCGTTGACTTGCAGGCGGCGTACTTCGCCCGGGTTGAAGCGCTCGTGGGCGCGGAACCAGTCTTCGATGCGGTCATCGATCCAGCCATGGAAGTGCCAGAACACCGGGTTGACGTGGGATGAAAACGGATCGCCGAGGAAGTCATTCTCCGGCGCATACCAACGTGCCGCAAAATCTGCCGGGTCGCGGGCGAACGGCACCGGTGCGCCGTTGGACGGGTCACGCGGCACCGAGGCCCAGCGCATGTGCAGCCAATCATGCAGGCCCAACTCCATCTCCGAGCCCAGCTGGCCCAGGGTGAGCTTGGCCAGGTAGCGCGGGTCGCGGTACTGGGATTCCCACACCTGGAAATTACTGTGATAGGTCTCGGCCGCCTTGATGTCGCTGACCCACTGGGTGTAGTCGGCGTCGTCCGGCGCCGACCAACAGGGCGGCAGCGCGAAGCCGTCGTGGTTGTCGAAGTAGCGCACAAACCCCAGGCGGTCCCGCTCCAGCGCCGGTTGCGGCGCGGGGAATTGCGGCCACGACGGCAGGTCTTGCATGGAGCGCGCAGTACCGAGCATATGCCGGTGCATGAAGAAGAAGTCGATGCCCGAGCCATTACGGTCCTTGTGTTTGCCGCGGGCATCGCGCTCCTGACCACGGGGCCCGGGTTGCCAGCCGATACCGCGCAAGGCCTCGCGCTTTTCTTCGGAGAGCTTGTGCCACTGGTCTCGCGTGGCGTGCCACAGCTGGTGAAACAGGCGGTGTTCGGGCGAAACCAGCCAGGCCAGCAAGGTGGGATTCAGACCGATGCGCTGGCGTGCCTCGGGGAACAGCTGTTTGTGCGCAATAAAACGGTTATCGCGCTCAATCAACGCCAGGGGGCGCTCAAGATCGAGGATTTGCCCACTGAGCGTGGCGCTGCCGGCATTGCCGAAGGCGGCCCAGACTTCATCAAGGGTCATCTTGAATTCATAGGTCGGCACGCCGCCAACCGAGTCGCGGTCGATCAACCGCCAATAGAGCACGGCGCCCTCGCCCGTCAGCAGATCGCCCAGTACGCGATAGCGCGGCTCGCCGTCGGCGCGCAGGTTCTCGGCGGTATCCAGGTAACCACGCAGGCCACGGCCACGAGGGGCGATGTCGAGCAGCAGCTCCAGGCCGTGCAGCGGCAAGCCTTTGAGGCCGGCATCGCGCCCTGCCAGGCGCAGGCTCCAGACGCCGCGCAGGGTGTTGGCCAGGTGCTGGCCCTGGGTGTCGGCCAGGTCAACCGTGGCTTCGCCGGGGGTGATGGGAAATTCTTCTTCCCGCGTCAGCTCGCGATGGGCATAAAAGGCCGCCGGCACGGCCGCGCCGGTCAGCGCCAGGCCTGCGATGAACCCTCGTCGAGAGATTGTCATTGTCTACCTTAGGAAACGGCTTGATCAGAGCTAGAACGTTTGCAGCCCACCGAAATTTACCGTCGCACCCGCACGGCCTAAATTTCCCCCGCCAGCGCTCGTTCTTCCCTGATAGCAAAGGCCGCAACTGACTGAGATGGCAATGACAAAATCACGTTCGAAAAAGGCGTTGTATATCGGCCTGCCGTTGGCCCTGGCTATCGGCGCCGGGGTCGGCTTTCTGGTCTGGGACCGTTGGTTCAAGGGCAACGCCGGCTACCCGCTGGAGGTGATCAAGCAGGCCAATGAAATGCAGGATCGCCTGTTGTCGTTCGACAGCCATATCACCCTGCCCCTGGACTTCGGCACGGCAGGCAATGAGGCCGACAAGGATGGCAGCGGCCAGTTCGACCTGGCCAAGGCATCGCGAGGCAGATTGTCGGGGGCCGCATTGACGATCTTCGGCTGGCCGGAAATCTGGAACGGCGATAACGCCCCACACAAACCCACCGATGGTTTTGTCGAAGAGGCCCGCCACGAGCAGGAGGTGCGCTACAAGATCATCTCCGGCATGGTGCGCGACTTTCCCAACCAGGTGGGCATCGCCTACACCCCGGACGATATGCGGCGCCTGCACGGCGAAGGCAAGTTCGCGATCTTTATCAGCATGCTCAACGCCTACCCGCTGGGCAACGACCTGAACCAACTGGACCTGTGGACCGCACGCGGTATGCGCATGTTCGGGTTCAGCTACATCGGCAATAACGCCTGGTCCGACTCGTCGCGCCCGCTGCCGTTTTTCAATGACTCCCCCGACGCCCTTGATGGCCTGTCGCCGATCGGCCAGCAGGCGGTGCATCGTCTCAATGACCTGGGCGTGATCATCGATGTGTCGCAGATGTCGACCAAGGCCCTGGAGCAGGTCGCGCAGTTGAGCCGCACGCCGATGGTGGCGTCCCATTCGGCGCCTCGGGCGTCAGTGGATATCCCGCGCAACCTCAGCGACAAGGAACTGCAACTGATCAAAAACAGTGGCGGCGTGGTGCAAGTGGTCGGCTTCCCCGCGTACCTGCGCCCTTTGAGCCAGGCGACTCAGGACAAGCTCAACGTTCTGCGCGCACGCTTTGACCTGCCGCCACTGCCCAACCTGGCCATGGCCTTGATGCCCGGCGATGCAATCATTGCCGCCTGGCCCGAGCAACGCTTCGGCGAGTACGCCGGCGCGCTGTACGCCATCCTTGAGGAAGAACCCAAGGCCACCCTCAAGGACCTGGGCGATGCGATTGACTACACCGTGCGCAAGATCGGCATCGATCACGTCGGCATCGCCTCGGACTTCAACGACGGCGGCGGCCTCCAGGGTTGGGAAAACGTCGGCGAAGTGCGCAACGTCACCGCCGAATTGATCCAGCGCGGCTACTCCGAAGCCGATATCGCCAAGCTGTGGGGAGGCAATTTCCTGCGGGTGTGGGACCAGGTACAAAAAGCCGCCAAGCCATTGGCCAATCGCTAACCACCACGAAGTAAGTCCATGACCGACCGCCGTACATTTCTCAAGCAGGCCGGCGTCTTTGCCGCGAGCCTGCCGCTGGGCACCGCACTGCTGCCCAAGGCACTGGCAACCACTACCAACGACCCATGGACGGGGCTCAAACAGCTGTTCAACCAGGATCCGGACTATCTGCACTTTTCCAACTTCCTGGTGGCCTCGCACCCCAAGCCTGTGCGCGAGGCCATCGAGCGCTACCGCCAACAGATCGACCGCAACCCCGGACTGGCAATGGACTGGGACCTTCAGGAAACCTGGAAGCGTGAAGGCCAGGTACGCGAATGGGCCGGCCGCTACTTGAAGGCCGCGCCGGCGCAGATCGCCCTCACCGGCAGCACGTCCGAAGGGCTGGCGATGATTTATGGCGGGATCAAGGTGCGCGCCGACCAGGAAATTCTTACCACCGTGCACGAACACTATGCGACCGGGTTCAGCCTGGATTTCAGAGTGCGCAAGGAGCAAACCCAGGTTCGTAAAATACGCCTGTTCGAAAACGCCAATCGGGTATCGACCGATGAAGTGCTGGGCAATATCCAGCGCAATATCCGTCCCAACACTCGCGTGCTGGGCATGACGTGGGTGCAGTCGGGCAGCGGCGTGAAATTGCCGATTGGTGAAATCGGCAAGCTGGTGGCCGAACATAACCGCAACCGCGACGAGCAGGACCGCCTGCTCTATATCGTCGACGGCGTGCATGGCTTTGGCGTGGAAAACCTCGATTTCCCGGACATGCATTGCGATTTCTTTATCGCTGGCACCCACAAATGGATGTTCGGGCCGCGCGGCACCGGCCTGGTGTGCGCCCGCGAGAGCCAAAACAAATACATCACACCGATGATACCGACCTTCTCCGAAGACAAGGACTTTGCCACGACCATGACGCCCGGTGGCTACCACGCCTTCGAGCATCGCTGGGCCGCCGATGAAGCCTTCAAGCTGCACCTCAAGTTGGGCAAGGCGCCGGTGCAGGCGCGTATCCATGCGCTCAATACCGAACTCAAAGACCAGTTGCTGGCTCACTCGCAGATCGAATTAGTCACCCCGCGCAGCCCCGAGCTGTCGGCGGGTTTCACCTTCTTCCGGGTCAAGGGCCAGGACAGCGATGCGGTCGCGGCCTACTTGATGAAAAACCGTGTGGTGGTGGACGCGGTGGACCGTGACGTCGGCCCGGTGATTCGAACCTCGCCCGGCCTGCTCAACAGCTCGGATGAGATCCAGCGCTTCATGACCTTGCTGAGCCAGCGGTTATGACATTTTTCCCTTTGAACGAGATGCCCACATGACTCCATCCCGACTCAAACCCCTGACCGCCCTGGCGCTCACCGCCCTGTGCGGCGCCCTGCTGCCCAACCTGGCCCAGGCCGCCGCCCCGCAACCGGGCAAAGTCTTCAAGGACTGCAAGGACTGCCCGGAGATGGTGGTACTGCCCGCAGGCACTTTCACCATGGGCACCCCGGAAGATGAAGTGGGACGCGAGCCCGATGAAGGCCCGATGCATGAAGTGACCTTCGCCAAACCATTCGCCATGAGCCGTTTCCACATCACCGCCGGCGAATGGGACAGTTACGTGCGTCAGAGCGGCGTGAAGATCGCCAACGGCGACGACCGCCCCGGTCGCGAATGCATCGCCAGCAAGCCGCGCTACCCCCAGGGCCCACGCCAGCCGGCCGTGTGCATGGACATGGACGACATCAAGCAATACGTAAGTTGGCTGTCGAAGAAGACCGGGCACACGTACCACATGGTCAGCGAAGCCCAGCGTGAATACGCCGCCCGCGCCGGTACCACCGGACCGTTCCCCTTCCCGTTCGACGAGGGCAAGGGCTACAGCATCGCCAGGCACGCCAACACCTACGGCCCGGCGGACGGCTACAGCTATTCGTCGCCCGTGGGCAGCTACCCGCCGAATGCGTTCGGGATGTATGACATGCACGGCAATGTGTACGAGCGGGTAGCCGATTGCGAGCACCCCAACTACGTCGGCGCGCCGACTGATGGCAGTGCGTGGATGGAGCCCAATTGTGAGGCCTACCAGATTCGCGGCAATGACTGGGGCGAGGCACCGGTATTTTCACGCTCGGGCAATCGCAACAACATCTACCCGCAGACACGCGGGGACTGGATTGGCTTTCGGGTAGTACGCGAGCTCTAATACCTTGTAGGAGCGAGCTTGCTCGCGAAAAACTCATAGACGCCGCATTTACTCAGGAAGCACGCGTCATCGTTGACGTTTTTCGCGAGCAAGCTCGCTCCTACAAGGTTCGTGCCCGCCTTTGGAGTGTTTTCAGCCTTGTTTGGCCAACAGCTCCAAGCCTTCATGCAGCGCCGGGAACAGGCTGTTGTTGAAGTTGTTCCAGCGCAGTTCAAGGATGGTGTCCTCGGGCGAAATCTCGGTCTTGAGCACGTCGTGGAACACCTCACCCGAATCGATACCGTTATCCACGTAGTGGAACGACGCGCCGGTCCAATACAACGGCTCGCACGCCTGAGTCGCTTTGGTCGCCCAGTCGGTAATCGCCTGCCCACGCGCACCGTACAGTGCATTCCAGGTGGCATAGGCCCCACGGCGTTCGTAAGGCGATTCGATACGGGTGATGCCCGGATGAATGTTCATGATGCGCCGCGCAAACGGCGCGCCCGGACGCACCAGTTCATCGAGGATCACCAGCAAACCGTCAAGCACCACGATGTCGGCCTTCAACTCCACCAGGGTGTCATGCAGGCGCCGCTCGAAATCCTGCTTGCCAGCGATATGTTCGGCGCTGCCCCGTGGCAGCCGGCGATAGGTGGATGGCACGCTCAGCAGCAGGTCATTGACCAACTTGCCCTGCACGCGCAAATCCGCCGGGTACAACCACTGGCGGCCAGGCGTGTAGGCGAAGCCATAGTCCGCTACCAACTGCTGGTCGCGCGGGTTTTGCTCATCGTCGTCATACACCACGCCCACCAGGTTGTAGACCTCGCCCAGCGGCGTGTCATTGAGCGAGCCCACCAGAAACTCCAGCACCGACTTCATGTAGCGCTCGTGGTCCTTGTAGGCCACCGGCTGCCCGGCCTTGTCGGCAGCGGCATTTCTCAGGGACCAGACATACACCAGGTTCTTTTTCGTCATTTGTTTCGCTCTCGCTCAAAGGGCCACGCACAGCGTCGATACGCGTGCGCCTACACAACAAGAACGAACCAGGCCCCAGGCAATTTATCGCTCACTGCCACCGCCTGGCGCACCGAGCTAAATAGTCACGCCGATGCTTCGTTTGTCATGGGTAAGGGTCTGTGTGCCCAGCCCCCACTTTTTCATTTTCCGGGAAGTATTTATGACCGACCCCAAGCGCGGCGCCTTCAAAGGTTTGCTCGCATTGCTCAGGCCCTTTCGCACCATTGTGACGGTCTCCGTCGCCCTCGGTATGGCGGGTGGCCTGGCCATCACGTTGCTGTTGGCGACCATCAATACTGCCTTGCACTCATCCACCGGTATGACACAGGGAGTGATCCTGACCTTCGCCGCCCTTTGCCTATTGGCCCTGACCAGCTCAATCGTCTCCGATATCGGCACCAATTATGTGGGCCAGCGGATCATCGCCGCCCTGCGCAAGGATCTCGGCGAAAAAGTGCTGTCAGCGCCCATCGAACAGATCGAACAGTATCGCTCTCACCGTCTTATCCCGGTACTGACCCATGACGTCGACACTATCAGCGATTTCTCCTTCGCCTTCACCCCGCTGGCCATCGCAACAACCGTGACGCTGGGTTGCCTTGGCTACCTGGCTTACCTGTCGGTGCCGATGTTCCTGATGATGGTGGTGGCAATCATCATTGGCAGCAGCGTGCAGTTCATTGCCGGCGCAAAAGGCATTCGTGGCTTCGACGAGGCCCGTGATCAGGAAGACGAGCTGCAACGCTACTATTCGGCAATCGCCTCAGGCGCCAAGGAGCTGCGCATCCATCGACCGCGCCGCTACCGCATGAACACTCACCGCATCCAGGAAACCGCCGACCGCATCAGCGACATCCAAGTGCGCTCGGTGAACATCTATATTGTCGCCAAGACCTTCGGCTCGATGCTCTTTTTCGTCGTCATCGGCCTGGCCCTGGCGATGCAAGCCTACAACCCAAACCCGGACCCGGCGGTGATCACAGGTTTCGTGCTGGTGCTGCTGTACATGAAGGGCCCGCTGGAACATGTGGTGGGTTACCTGCCGATCATCGGCAAGGCACGCATCGCGTTTGCACGCATTACCGAACTGTCCGAACGCTTCTCCTCCCCCGAGCCGCACTTGCTGATGGACGGCAGCGAAGCGCCCACACCCGTGGTGCACAGCCTGGAATTGCGCGGCGTGAGCTACAGCCCGCCGCCAGTACAAGGCAGCCAGCCGTTCCACTTGGGGCCGATCAACCTGAGCATCAAGCAGGGCGATATCGTGTTTATCGTCGGCGAGAACGGTTGCGGCAAGACCACGCTGATCAAGCTGTTGCTGGGCCTGTATCAACCCCACGCCGGCGAAATTCGTCTCAACGGCGAAACCGTGACCGACCCGGCACGCGACGACTACCGCCAATTGTTCACTACGGTATTCGCCGACTACTACTTGTTCGATGACCTGGTCCAAGGCAGTGCCACTCAATCGCTGGACAGCGCCGCCAAGTACCTGGAACGCCTGGAAATCGCGCACAAGGTCAGCGTCAAGGACGGCGTGTTCAGCACCACCGACCTCTCTACCGGGCAGCGCAAACGCCTGGCCCTGGTGAATGCCTGGCTGGAAGAACGCCCGGTGCTGGTGTTCGACGAATGGGCCGCCGACCAGGACCCGGCCTTCCGCCGCGTCTTCTATACCGAGCTGCTGCCAGACCTCAAGCGTCTGGGCAAGACCATCATTGTGATCAGTCATGACGACCGTTATTTCGATATTGCCGACCAGTTGGTGCGCTTAAGTGCGGGCCAGGTGGTGCATGAAATGGAACCCGCGTGAATTTCTTTTCCGGTTTCTGCAGGTAGGAACGTCTCACTAGTGGTAATGAGAATTGACCTCAATAAGCACCTATAAACTGTCAACCTAAAAACACAGAAGAGAACGCATCCATGTCAGTACGACTCGGTCTCAGCCCCCTGAGCAAAGCGCTATCCATGCGACGGGCACTGAACTTCGACCTCAAGCCTTGCGCACTTGCCCTCGCGGTGTCCCTGCCCATGGCGAGTTATGTGCAGGCCCAGGAGATCGAGATCGACATTCCCGCACAGCCGTTGGGGACGGCGCTGCAGGAGTTTGGTCGCCAGACCAACCTGCAGGTGCTATACAGCCCGACTGATGTGCAAGGCAAGAACAGCACCGCGGTCAAGGGCAAGCAGGAGCCCAACAAGGCCATCGCCACCCTGCTCACTGGCGCCGGCGTCAGTTATGGCCTGCAAGGCAACACGATCACCATCAGCGCGATCGCGTCTTCGGGGCTGGAGCTGGGGACAACGCAGGTCACGGCCAACCAGCTGGGCACCGTGACAGAAGGCACCGGTTCGTATACTCCGGGGACCATCGCCACGGCGACACGCCTGGTGCTGACGCCACGGGAAACGCCGCAGTCGATTTCGGTGGTGACGCGTCAGGTGATGGATGATTTCGGGCTTAACGCTATCGATGACGTGATGCGCCATACCCCGGGCATCACCGTGTCGACCTATGACACCGAGCGCACCAACTACTATTCCCGTGGTTTCTCTATCGTCAACTTCCAGTACGACGGTATTCCGACCTTGCGCGACGCCCAATACTCGGCCGGCCAGACCCTGACCGACATGGCGATCTACGACCGCGTCGAGGTGCTCAAGGGCGCCACCGGCCTGCTCACCGGCGCCGGCGGCCCGGGCGGTACGATCAACCTGATTCGCAAAAAGCCGACCTCGGAATTCAAGAGCAGTATCGAGTTAGGCGCCGGCTCCTGGGATAACTATCGCTCCCAGGTCGACGTCAGCGGCCCACTGACCGAAACCGGTAACGTGCGTGGCCGTGCCGTTGCGGCCTATCAGGACAAACACTCGTTCCTTGACCACTATTCACGCAAGACCGGTGTGCTTTACGGCATCCTCGAATTCGACCTGGACGAAAACACCCTGCTGACCGTTGGCGCCGACTACCAGGACAGCGACCCGAAAGGCTCCAGCTGGACGGGCACACGCACCATCTTCGATGCTACCGGCAACAAGCTGGACCTGCCGCGTTCGTTCAACAACGGCCCAAAATGGGGCTCATGGGAGCAGTACAGCCGCACTGCGTTCGCCACCCTGGAACATACGTTCGACAATGGCTGGGTCACCAAAGGCCAGTACAACCACCAGATCAACGGCTATAACGCGCCCCTGGGTTACATTTCCCAGGATTCCGCCACGGCCAGCTCCATTTATGCGCGCAAATACGTCGGCGACACCACCAGCGACAGCCTCGATGTGTACGCCTCGGGGCCATTCGAGCTGTTCGGCCGCGAACACGAACTGGTGATCGGCCAGTCCCTTTCCATCTCCAAATGGAAAGCCAAGGACTACACGGCGTCCACCTACTTCAACAACTCCTATGACTTCTACAACTGGCACGGCCAGGCCATAGAGCCGCTGTGGACTGCCACCAAGATCAATGACGAAACCACCCGCCAGACCGGTACCTATGTGACTGGCCGCTTCAGCCTGACGGATGAGCTGCACCTGTTACTCGGCTCACGTATCGCCAACTATCAGGTCACCGGTACCAGCGACACCCAGGAAAGCGGCAAGGTAGTGCCCTACGCCGGCTTGACGTTTGACCTGAACGACAACTTCACCGCGTATGCCAGCTACACCGAAATCTTCCAGCCACAAACCCAGTACCGCACACGTACCCGTACCATGCTCGACCCGAACGAAGGCAAGAACTATGAGCTGGGCCTCAAGGGTGAATTTTTCGAAGGCCGCCTGAACTCCAGCCTCGCTTACTTCGAAGTGCACGAAGAAAACCGTCCGCTTGCCGATACGGCCTGGAACTCCCAGCCAGGCGTCGACTTCTCGTACATCGGCACCAAGACCAAGACCAAGGGCTACGAAGCGGAAATCTCCGGCGAACTCGCCCGAGGCTGGCAACTGCAAGCGGGTTACACCCACAAGATCGCCCGCGATGACGATGGCAAGAAGGTTGCCACCTGGGAACCGGAAGATCAGGTGAGCTTCTATACCACCTACAAACTGCAGGGCAACCTGGACAAGCTCACCATTGGTGGCGGCGCACGCTGGCAGAGCGCCGGCTGGCAGACCGTCAACAACTGGGGCTACCCAGGTGGTGGCCGCTCCGAGAAGTTCACCCAGGACCCGTACTGGATAGTTGACTTGATGACCCGCTACCAAGTGACTGAAAACCTTTCGGCCACCCTCAACGTCAACAACCTGTTCGACAAGCACTACTACACCAACATCGGTTTCTATGACTCGGCCTACCCTGGCGACCCACGCAACGTAATGGTCACCACACGCTGGGACTTCTAAGCCCGCCCCCCCCAAAAAAGCCCCTGATCACCACGTGAGCAGGGGCTTTTTTGTACCCTTTGTCCATGCCTGAGTGAATGCGGTGCCTGGGCGTTTTTCGCCGGCAAGCCGGCGCCTACGGAAAATGCGTATACCCAAAGGAGCCGGCGTGAGGCACATCAGATAGCAAAACGCCCCTGGTCATCACTGACCAGGGGCGTCTGTTACCGCAGCCGCTTACTCCATTGCCGAGACAAAACTGCTGATGAACTCGGCGTTGTCCACGATCCGGTGGTGTGTCGTGTCGATCACCACCGAGCGCTGGATGCCTGACTCGCCAATCACTTCGCGCATGCCGGTCTCAATCAGCGCCTGGTGAATACCGCCTTCGCTCAGGGCGGCCCACCAGCAATTGACCGGAGCCTTGATCGCACGGTAGTCGGCGTCTTGCAGGCGCTCGTCCAGCACCTGCTTGAGCGCCCAGGAACGCTCCGTCTCGCCGCCGCCTTGCAACTCATCCTTGAGTATGCGGAAGCTGTCGCCCAGGGTCAGTTCGGCCCACTCGGACACACGTTGCCACTGCTCGTCCTGCTCGCCGGCAGCCATCTGCCAGACGTTCTGGATCTGCTCGGCATACGCCGGGAACATCACAGCCAACAATTGCACGCGGCGCTCGGAGGCGGAAATCGCTCGCTCGGCCACCCCAGCGCCCTCCTGCCAGAATGCAGTAAAGCGTGCAGGCGGCGGCGCGTCGATCCAGCCCAGCAATTCCACGGTCCGGCCAGCTTGCTCCAGGCGGTACGCCACCTCCATCGCCAGGTTGCCGCCCAGTGACCAGCCGCCCAGACGGAAGGCGCCGTGGGGCTGGGCCAGCAACAGCTGTTGGGTGTAGTCCTCGACCATCTGCGCCCAGGTCGGCACCTCAACGCCCTCTTCCACCAGGGTCCGACAAATCACACCCAACACCGGACGCTGCTCACGCAATGCCAGGGCGATAGCCTTGTAACAATGCACCGAGCCAAAGCTTGGGTGAAACAGGTACAGCGGCGTGCCCTGGGTCTGGCTGTTGAGCCTGACGATCAACGAGCCACCGACATCCCCCTCGATACAGCGCGCCTGGCCTGCGATCGTCGGGTGCAGCATCAGCTGATTGACGGCGAGCATGGCACCGCAGGCCTTTTGGATGCGGTCCTTGAGCAACAACACCAGCAACGAGTGGCCGCCCAGTTCGAAGAAGTTGTCGTGCAACCCCACACGCTCCACCTCCAGCACCTGCGCCCACACCGCGGCAAGCTGATGCTCCAGTCCGGTCTGTGGCGCAACGTAATCGCGGCCGCTCACTTGCGGTTTGGGCAGGGCCTTGCGATCCAGCTTGCCGTTGGGGCTCAGGGGCATGTGTTCCAGCAATACCCACTGCGCCGGGACCATATAGTCCGGCACGTGACTGGCCAGATAGGCGCTCAACCGCTCGCGCCAATCGTCGCCGGCCTGTTGCAGCACCAGGTAACCCACCAGATGCTTGCCATCGACTGCCAGCACGGTGGCCTCACGCACAATCGGGAGTTCAAGCAGACGTGCTTCGATTTCTCCCAGCTCGATACGCAAACCGCGCAGCTTGACCTGATGATCGAGACGGCCCAGGTATTCAATAATGCCATTTGCACGCTGGCGCACGCGATCACCAGTGCGATACAGGCGCGCGCCGTTGTGGAACGGACAAGGAACGAAACGTTCGGCGGTCAGCGCCGGACGGCGGTGATAACTGCGTGCCAGGCCCGCGCCGCCGAGGTACAGCTCCCCGGCGGCGCCGGCCGGCACGGGTGCCAATTCAGCGTCCAACACATAAGTGCGCAGGTTGGCGATGGGCTCACCAATCGGCACCGTGTCGCGACCTTCGTCGCGGCAGGTCCAGTGGGTCACGTCGATGGCTGCTTCGGTCGGGCCATACAGGTTGTACAGGTCGGCCTGCGGCAATTTGGCGAAGACTTGCTGCTGGGCATCCACGGGCAGCGCCTCGCCGCTGCACACAATGCGCTGCAGGCTGTGACAGCTGGCAACCGCCGAATCCTGAAGGAACGCTTGCAACATCGAGGGCACGAAGTGCAACGTGGTGATGCGCTGCGCATTGATCAGCGTGACCAGCTTTTGCGGATCGCGGTGATCCCCCGGCGCGGCGACGACAAGCCGCGAGCCGGTCATCAGTGGCCAGAAGAACTCCCACACCGACACGTCGAAACTGAACGGCGTTTTTTGCAGCACGCTGTCGCGGGCATTCAGACCATAGGCTTCCTGCATCCAGCACAGCCGGTTGGTCAGTGACGAATGACGGTTTCCGGCGCCTTTGGGCTGACCGGTGGAACCGGAGGTGTAGATCACGTAGGCGAGGTTTTCGCCGTACAAAACGATGCCCGGGTTTTCCTCGCTATAGCGTTCGAACACAGATCCGCCCAGCACCAGGGTCTCCAAACCGGTTGGAATCGGTAACTGTTCAAGCAAATGCGCCTGGGTCAGCAACAGTTTCACACCGCTGTCTTCCAGCATATAAGCCAGCCGCTCGCGCGGGTATTCAGGGTCCAGCGGCACATAAGCACCGCCAGCCTTGAGTACTGCCAACAAGCCGATGACCATTTCGATGGAGCGCTCAACCGCCAGCCCCACCAGCACATCCGGGCCCACACCGGCTTCCATCAAGCGATGGGCGAGTCGGTTGGCGCGCTGGTTCAACTCGGCGTAGTCCAGGCACTGTTGACCAAACACCAGTGCAGGTGCATCCGGTGTGCGGACGACCTGTTCTTCGATCAACTGATGCACGCAACGTTGCAACGGGTATTCTCGCGCGGTGGAATTCCAATCGTGGACGGCTGCTTGCTGCTCCTGAGGGTCGAGCAACGGTAACTGGCCGATACGCTGCTGGGCATCACGGGCCATGCCATTGAGCAGGTTCAGCCAATGGGCCGCCATGCGCGCCAATGTGGCGAGCTCGAACAGGTCCGTGGCGTAAGTCAGCGAGGCGGCAAGCCCTTCGGCGGACTCGTGGGTGTTGAGGCTCAGATCAAACTGGGCGGTATGATTGTCCCACTCCAGGCCACTGACGTGCAGGCCGGGTAATTGCTCACCTTCGTCGCGGCCACTGGTTTGGGTCTGATGATTGAACAGCACCTGGAACAATGGGTTGAAACTCAGGTTGCGCTCAGGCTGCAAGGCTTCCACCAACTGCTCGAAGGGCAAGTCCTGATGGGCCTGGGCGTCCAGCGCACGCTGTTTGACCTGGGCGAGCAACTGAGCAACCGTCTGTTGGCCATCGATATCGGCCTTGAGCACCTGGGTGTTGACAAAAAAGCCGATCAGCCGTTCAGTTTCCACGCGGTTGCGGTTGGCCACGGGCACGCCCACGCGGATATCCGACTGACCGCTGTAACGATGCAACAGGGTCTGGAACGACGCCAGCAGTAACATGAACAAGGTCACGTCCTCGCGCTGGGCAAGCGCGCGCAGCGCCGTCACCAGCGCAGGCGGCACTTGGATGTCCAGGCTCGCGCCGCGATGGCTTTGCTGACTCGGGCGGGCGTGATCCAGCGGCAGCTCCAGTACCGGTTGTTCACCGCCCAGAAGGCCGCACCAGTACTCCAGCTGGCGGGCTTTCTCGCCCGCCTCCATCCACTGGCGCTGCCACACGGCATAGTCAGCATACTGGATCGGCAACGCCGGCAATTGCGGCGCCTGGCCCAGGCTGAAGGCGGCGTACAGCCGCACCAACTCATCGACCATGACCTGCATCGACCAGCCATCGGAAACGATGTGATGCAGCACCAGCACCAGCACATGATCGTCTTCGGCCACACGCAGAAGGCTCGCCCGCATCAGCGGCCCCTGAGTCAGGTCGAAAGGCTGCGCGATCTGCGACTCCACTTCGGTACGGATCGCTGATGCGCCGATGTCGACCCGGGCGACCTCGACGCTGGCCTGCACGGCGATCACCTGCACAACACGCTCACCGTCCTGCTGAAGGTAAGTTCGCAGGCTTTCGTGACGCGCTACCAGGGTGTCAAAACTGCGCTGCAGTGCCGGCAGGTCAAGGCGCCCTTTCAGGCGCAGAGCGCTCGGCACATGATAGGCCGCGCTGTGCGGGTCCAGTTGCCAGAGGAACCATTGGCGCTCCTGGGCATAGGACAGCGGCAAGGGCTGATCGCGCCCGACCGCAACCAACGCCGGTGCCAGTGGCCTGCCTCTGTCGGTCGAAAGCGCGGCGACAAACCCTTGCAGTCGCGGCTGTTCGAACAAATTTCGCAGCGCCACTTCCCGGCCCAACAGGTTGCGCAGGCGTGAGATGACCTGCATCGCCAGCAGCGAGTGGCCGCCCATCTCAAAGAAGTGATCGGTCAACCCGACCCGCTCGGCGCCAAGGATATCGGCCCATACCGCTGCAACCTGTTGCTCCAGTTTAGTCACTGGGGCAACCCAGGCCTGCTGCGATTGGCTGGCGTCGGGTTTTGGCAATGCGTGGCGATCCATCTTGCCGTTGGGGTTCAGCGGCATGCGGTCGAGGAAGATCAGGTGCGCCGGCACCATGTAATCCGGCAGTTGTTCACGCAGGACATTTTTGAGTGCTTCACCGTCTTGCTGCTCGGTGACCACATAAGCGACCAGTTGATTATCGGCGGCCAACACCAGCGTTTCACGTACGCCGTCCTGGGCCAGCAGCAATGCTTCGATTTCCCCCAATTCAATGCGAAAACCGCGGATTTTCACTTGATGATCCACGCGGCCGACGCACTCGATCACGCCGTCGGCGCGGTAACGCGCCAGATCGCCGGTGCGATACAGACGCCCGCTGGTTTCACCAAACGGGTCCGGCACAAAACGCTCGGCGGTGAGCAATGCGCGGTTCAGGTAAGCGCGCGCAAGACCGCAGTGGCTGCCAATATACAACTCGCCCACGGCGCCCAGCGGCGCCAGGTTCAAGTCGCGGTCCAGCACATACAGGGCACGGCCCGGCAGCGAGCGGCCAATCGGGCTGGCAGTGGCACCGATGGTTTCAGTTCCAGACGTGCAATCCAGCACGCTCGACACCACCGTGGCTTCGGTCGGGCCGTAAGTGTTGAGCAAACGCACACGACCGAGACCGACTTTCAACCATTGTGCCGGGCCATCTAGCGGCATGGCTTCGCCGCCAATATGAATTTGACGCAATGCACCATAAGAGCGAGGGCCTGCGGCCAGGCAGTCAAGCAAAAACAGATTCCAGTAGGCGGTTGGCAAGTCGGCCAGGGTGATGCCCTGGGCAATAATTTCGTCGTATAGCCGCGCGCTGTCCCACAGTTCGGGGCCACGTAGCACAACCCTGGCGCCATGGGTCAGCGCCGGGTACAGCTGCTCGACGAAACCATCGAAATTCAGCGTGGCGAATTGCAGTACGCAATCATCCGGAGTGAGTCGCGAGTAACCTGCCGCAATACTCGAGAATTCGGTGAGTGCTGCGTGGTTGATTGCCACGCCTTTGGGCTTGCCGGTGGAACCGGAGGTGTAGATCACATAGGCGAGGTTTTGCGGATCGACCGTTACCTGCGGATTGGTCTGCGCGTATGGGGCCAGATCCGCGTCACTCAGGTCCAGCGTCGCCATACTTTCGGGTAACGGCATGTCGATAAGTGACTGGGTCAGCACCAGCCGCACGCCGCTGTCTTCGAGCATATGCAACAGGCGATCGCGTGGGTATTGCGGGTCCAGCGGCACATAGGCGCCGCCTGCCTTGAGCACGGCCAGCAGGCTGACCACCATCTCAAGCGAGCGCTCCACCGCGACGCCCACCAGCACTTCCGGGCCGACACCCCGGGCGATCAGCGCATGGGCCAAACGGTTGGCCTGAAGATTCAACTCGCCATAACGCATGGACCGCGCACCCAGGCACAGCGCCACCGCATCCGGGCGCCGTTGAGCCTGATGCTCGAACAGGTGCTGCACGCCCTGTTGAATCGCACATGCAGGGGCGGCGCTGTTCCATTCCTGCAGTAAGTGCAACTGCTCCTGGTGATTGAGCAGCGCCAGTTCGCCGATAGGCTGCACGGCATCCCGCGCCACATCTTCCAGCAGGTTCTGCCAATGCTGCGCCAGACGCGCAATGGTGGCGGCCTCAAACAGATCGGTGGCATAGGTCAGCGACGCCCAAAGACCGTCACTCGACTCCTGGGTATCCAGGCTCAAGTCGAAATGCGCGGTATGGCTGTCCCACGCCAGCCCTTCCACCCGTAAGCCGGGCAGTTGTTCGCCACGCGGTACACGTGCCTCGGACTGGTGGTTGAACATCACCTGGAACAGCGGATTGTGGCTGAGGCTGCGTTCAGGCTGCAGCGCTTCCACCAGTTGCTCGAACGGCAAATCCTGATTGGCCTGGGCATCGAGGGCGCGACGCTTGACCTGCTGCAACAGCTGGGCAAAGGTCATCTGCCCGTCGATATCAACTTTGAGTACCTGGGTGTTGACGAAGAAACCGATCAGCCGCTCGATTTCTGCACGATTGCGGTTGGCAATCGGCACGCCGACGCGGATATCCGACTGGCCGCTGTAGCGATGCAGCAAGGTCTGGAACGACGCCAGCAACAGCATGAACAACGTCACGCCCTCGCGCTGTGCCAACGCTTTGAGGCCCGTAACAAGACCGCTATCCAAACCGACTTCCAGCAAAGCACCCCGGTAGCTCTGCACCGCCGGGCGCGGATGATCCAGCGGCAACTCCAGCACCGGCTGTTCGCCGCCCAACAGTTCACGCCAGTAGTCCAATTGGCGCTGCTGCTCACCGGCGTCCATCCAACCACGCTGCCACGCCGCGTAATCGGCGTATTGCAGCGCGATCGTCGGTAGTTGCGCCGGCCTGCTTTGGCTGAACCCCGCGTACAGTTGCACCAGCTCATCGACCATAACTTGCATCGACCAGCCATCGGACACGATATGATGCTGGACCAGTACCAGCACATGTTCCTGCTCACTCAGTTGCAGCAACGTCACCCGCAGCAACGGGCCCTGGCGCAAGTTGAAAGGCCGGGCGATTTCCGCTTCAACCCGCGCCTGTACCTGTTGTGCAGACGCATCTTCCAACCGGGCAAAATCCAGCTGCAATGTGGCGATTGGCAGGATGTGCTGCAGCGTGCGCTCACCGTCCGTGACAAACACAGTGCGCAACGCTTCATGGCGCGCGAGCAAAGCGTCAAAACTGCGCTGCAGGGCCGGGCGATCCAGCTGCCCGCTCAGGCGCAACGCATTGGGCACATGGTAGGCCGCGCTCTCGGGTTCCAATTGCCAGAGGAACCACTGACGTTCCTGGGCATAGGACAACACCAGCGGTCGGGCACGGGAGACTGCCACCATCGACGGTACCAGCATGGTGTTATCCAGCGCTTGCAATGCCGTTACAAAGCCTTCCAGCTGCGGCTGTTCGAATAGTGTGCGCAGGGCGACTTCCCGCGCTAGTAAATGACGCAGTCGGGAAATGACCTGCATGGCCAGCAGTGAATGCCCACCCAGTTCAAAGAAGTGATCGGTGAGGCCGATCCGCTGGACACCGAGGACGTCGGCCCAGATGGCCGCTACCTGCTGCTGCAAAGAGGTAACCGGCTCGACAAATACACCTTGGGACTGGGTCACGTCCGGCTGCGGCAAGCCTTTTCGGTCGAGCTTGCCGTTGGGGGTCAGCGGCATCTGGGCAAGAAGCATGAAATGCGCCGGCACCATGTAGTCCGGCAGGCAGGTTTTCAGGGCGCGGCGCAGGCTGTCGCGGAACTCGGCCTGATCGACCAGGTTGGCATCTGCCGGAACCACATAGGCCACCAGTTGTTTGCCAGTCGGGCCGTCCTGGGCGACTACGACGGTTTCACCGACGTTGTCCTGTTCACGCAAGCGCGCTTCGATTTCGCCCAATTCGATCCGGAAACCACGGATTTTCACCTGATGGTCTACACGACCGAGGTAGTCCACCACCCCATCCGGGCGGCCACGGGTCAAGTCGCCGCTGCGATACACGCGGCTACCCGGTTTGCCGAACGGGTCCGGTACGAAACGCTCGGCGGTCAGTGCCGGGCGCTCAAGATACCCACGGGCCACGCCTTCACCGCCCAGGTACAGCTCACCTGCTACGCCGATCGGTTGCAGGTTGAGTTGCGAGTCCAGCACGTAGCCACTGCGGTTGCCCAACAGCGTGCCAATCGGTGCGTAGACGGCGCCGCACGGGTTGTCCTTGCGCGCCTTCCACAGCAGTGGCGTGACCACAGTTTCGGTCGGGCCGTAGCCGTTGAACAGGTAGGTCGGCTTGAGTGCGCGCCAGGCCAGGTCATAGCTGGCCTGGGCGACGGCGTCACCGCCGAAGCAGTACACACGAACCTTCGGCGGGTTGCCGTCACGCTCGGCATGTTCGGCCAGCTGTTGCAGGTACACCGGCGGGAACACCGCCATGGTTACGTTGTGACGGTGCATCTGCTCGTAGGTGTATTCCGGCAGCCACAGGCTGTCGTCACGAATCAGCACGCTGGCGCCGTTGATCAACGGGTGCATCCAGCCTTCGTGGGAGCCGTCGAAAGCGAACGACATGAAATGCAGTTCGCAGTCGGCTGGCGAGGTTTCATAGCGCTCGCCGGTGGCGATGATATGGGCCACCAACGGGCCGTGGGATACCGCCACGCCTTTGGGCATGCCGGTGGAGCCGGAGGTGTAGATCACGTAGGCCAGGTTGTCGCCGTCCAGCTTCACCTGAGGGGCAGTGTCGCTGAATCCTGACCATTGCTCGGTGCGATCAATCGCCAGGCTATCGAGGCCGTCCGGGATCGGCAGTTGCTGCAAAGCGCTGGTGTGGGTCAGCAGCAACTGCGCGCGGCTGTCCTGCATCATGTACAGCAGGCGATCACGTGGGTATTCGATGTCCAGCGGCACGTAGACGCCACCGGCTTTCATCACCGCCAGGAACGCCACCATGCTCTCGGCACTGCGCGGCATGGCGATCGCAACGCGCACTTCCGGGCCGATGCCACGGGCGATTAGCGCATGGGCCAGACGGTTGGCCTGGCGGTCCAGCTCGCCATAGATCAGGGTTTGTGCGTCGAATTTCACCGCCACCGCGTGCGGATTTTCCCGGGCGCGGTCGGCCACCAACTCGTGAACAAAGCGCTCGGCCGAGAAGCCGGCATCGGTCTGGTTCCACAGCTGCAGGATATGTTGTTGCTCAACCTGGCCCAGCAGACTCAATTGGCTGATAGGTTGCCGTTGGTCGGTAACCATTGCCTGCAACAGGTTCTGCCAGTGGCCGGCCATGCGCTCGATGGTAGAAACCTCGAACAGATCGGTGGCATACCCCAGTGACGCCCAGAGCCCGTCCGCTCCCTCCTGAACATCCAGGTCCAGATCGAAATGTGCGGTACGCCGGTCCCACACCAGTCCTTCGATGCGCAAATGGGCCAGTGACTGTGGCCCTTCACCTGGACGCCCTTCGGCCTGGTGATTGAACATCACCTGGAACAATGGGTTGAGGCTCAGGCTACGCTCGGGCTGCAAGGCTTCTACCAGTTGTTCGAAGGGCAGCTCCTGGTACGATTGGGCATCCAGCGCACGCTGTTTAACCTGGGCCAGCAACTGGGCAACGGTAGTTTGCTCGTCGATCTCGGCCTTGAGCACCTGGGTGTTGATGAAAAAGCCGATCAGCCGTTCGGTCTCGACACGATTGCGGTTAGCGATCGGCACACCGACGCGAATATCCTGCTGGCCGCTGTAGCGGTGCAACAAAATCTGGAACGACGCCAACAGCAACATGAACAGGGTCACGCCCTGTGCCTGGGCCAAGGCCTTGAGTTCGGCAGCCAGGGCGGTTGGCAGCGGCACATCAAGCCGCGCACCGCGATGGCTCTGTTGCGCCGGACGCTGATGATCGAACGGAAGTTCCAACACCGGCTGCTCACCGCCGAGCAGGTCACGCCAGTAATCCAGCTGTCGGGCCTTTTCGCCGGCCTCCATCCAAGCACGCTGCCACACGGCATAGTCGGCATACTGGATCGGCATATCCGGCAGTTGCGGCGCCTGGCCTTGGCTGAACGCGGCATACAACTTCACCAGTTCTTCGACCATCACCTGCATCGACCAACCATCGGACACGATGTGATGCTGCACCAGCACCAGCACATGATCATCCTCGGCCAGGCGCAGCAAGGTCACGCGCAGCAACGGCCCTTGCTGCAAATCAAATGGACGGGCGATCTCGGCTTCGACCTGCTCCTGCAAATCAGCCTCTGCGACCTGGTCCAGCCTGATCGGCAAAGCAGCGTCAGGCCGAATCACCTGCAGCGCTCCGTTCGGTTGTTCCTGCACACAGGTGCGCAGGCTTTCGTGACGGGCCACCAAGGCATCGAAACTGCGTTGCAGTGCCGAAATATCCAAAGCGCCCTTGAGGCGCAAGGCACTGGGGATATGGTACGCGGCACTGGAAGGGTCCAGTTGCCAGAGAAACCACTGGCGCTCCTGCGCGTAAGAGAGGGGTAGCAGTTGTTCGCGACCGACCGCGAGCAACGGGGGGGCCTGCTCGCCCTCATGGGCCTCCAAGGCTTGCAGAGCGGTGGCGAAACCTTCCAGACGCGGTTGCTCAAAAACCAGTTTCAATGGAACTTCACGGCACAATACATGGCGCAGGCGCGAGACCACCTGCATTGCCAAAAGCGAGTGCCCGCCCATTTCAAAGAAGTGATCGGCCAGCCCTACCCGTTCAGCCCCAAGAATGTCTGCCCAGACGGCGGCGACCTGTTGCTCCAGCTCCGTGACCGGGGCAACCCACACCTGTTGTGAATGACTGGCATCCGGTTTCGGCAGTGCCTGCCGATCCAGCTTGCCATTCGGGTTCAGCGGCATGCGTTCAAGGAAAATCAGGTGCGCAGGCATCATGTAGTCCGGCAGCTGTTCACGCAGGATCGACTTAAGTGCATCGGGATCGTGCTGTTCGGCTACCAGATAAGCCACAAGCTGATTATCGACAGCCCGTACCAAGGTTTCACGCACGCCCGCCTGGGCCAGTAGCAGCGCTTCGATTTCCCCCAGTTCAATGCGAAAGCCGCGAATTTTCACCTGATGGTCAACCCGGCCGACGTACTCGATCACGCCGTCGGCGCGGTAGCGCGCAAGGTCTGCGGTGCGGTACAGGCGCTCGCCGGGTTCACCGAAAGGATCCGGTACAAAACGCTCGGCTGTCAGCACTGCGCGATTCAGATAGGCGCGCGCCAAGCCGCAGCTGCTGCCGATATACAGCTCGCCCACGGCGCCCAACGGCGCCAGGTTCAAGTCGCGGTCCAGCACATACAGGGCGCGGCCCGGCAGCGAGCGACCAATCGGGCTGGCAGTGGCGCCGATGGTTTCAGTACCGGAGGTGCAATCCAGCACGCTCGATACCACCGTGGCTTCGGTCGGACCGTAAGTGTTGAGCAAACGCACATGGCCAAGACCGGCTTTCAACCATTGCGCTGGGCCGTCTAGCGGCATGGCTTCGCCGCCAATATGAACTTGACGCAATGCACCGTAGGAGCGAGGGCCAGCGGCCAGGCAGTCAAGCAGAAACAGGTTCCAATAGGCGGTTGGCAAGTCGGCCAGGGTGATGCCCTGTGCAATAATTTCGTCGTATAGCCGCGCGCTGTCCCACAGTTCGGGGCCACGTAGTACAACTGTGGCGCCATGGGTCAGCGCCGGGTACAACTGCTCGACGAACCCATCGAAGTTCAGGGTAGCGAATTGAAGCACGCGGTCTTCGGCGGTCAACTGCGAGTAACCGGCGGCAATACTGGAGAATTCGGTCAGCGCCCCATGGTGGATAGCCACGCCCTTGGGCTTGCCAGTGGAACCCGAGGTGTAGATCACGTAGGCCAGGTTTTGCGCGGTAACGGCCACCTGCGGATCGTTTTCAGGGCACAGCGCCAGGCGTGCATCCGCCAGATCGACCGTCGCCATGCCTTCGGGCAATGGCATCGCCATATGGGCTTGGGTCAACACCAGGCGTACGCCGCTGTCTTCAAGCATATGCATCAGCCGCTCACGCGGGTATTGCGGGTCCAGCGGTACATAGGCGCCGCCGGCCTTGAGCACCGCCAACAGGCTGACCACCATATCGAACGAACGCTCGACTGCCACCCCCACCAGCACTTCCGGACCAATACCCTGGTCGATCAGGTGATGGGCCAAACGGTTGGCCTGACGGTTCAGCTCGGCATAGCTGATGGACTGATTGCCCAAGCACAGGGCAATCGTATCAGGCCGTTGCCGGACCTGGGCCTGGAACAAGCCGTGCACGCCCACGACGTCTTCAAACGCCGCAGCGCTGCGGTTCCAGTCTTGCAATAGCCTGCGTTGTTCGTCATCAATCAGCATCCCGAGCTGTGCAATACGATTGCCAACGCGCCCCACCACCGCCCGCAACAACATTTGCCAGTGCTCGGCCATACGCCGCACCGTCGCAGCCTCGAACAGGTCGGTCGCATAGCTCAGCGAGGCCCAGATCCCTTCCGGAGATTCCTGGGTATCCAGGCTCAGGTCGAACTGCGCACTCTGGCTGCCCAACTCCAGAGCCTCCACGCCCAGGCCTGGCAACTGCTGCTCGCCACGTGGCCCGCGGCCTTCGGTCTGGTGGTTGAACATCACCTGGAACAACGGGTTATGGCTCAGGCTACGCTCGGGCTGCAAGGCCTCCACCAACTGTTCGAACGGCAGGTCCTGATGACTTTGGGCCTCCAATGCACGTTGCTTGACCTGGGCCAGCAATTGACTGAAGGTCATCTGCCCGTCGATGTCTGCCTTGAGCACCTGGGTATTGACGAAAAAGCCGATCAGCCGCTCGGTTTCCGTACGATTGCGGTTGGCAATCGGCACACCAACACGGATATCCGACTGCCCGCTGTAGCGATACAACAAGGTCTGGAAGGACGCCAGCAACAACATGAACAGCGTCACGCCTTCGCGCTGGGCCAACGTCTTGAGTCCGGCGACCAATGCCGCGTCCAGGCCCATATCGAGCCGGTCACCGCGATAGCTCTGCACGGCCGGGCGCGGGTGATCCAGCGGGAGTTCCAGCACCGGTTGCTCACCGCCCAACTGCTCGCACCAATAGCCCAGCTGACGCTCTTTTTCGCCGGCCTCCATCCAGCTGCGCTGCCACAAGGCATAGTCCGGGTATTGGATCGACAAATCCGGCAGGCGAAAATCATGGCCTTGGCTGTACGCGACGTACGATTGCACCAACTCGTCGACCATCACCTGCATCGACCAGCCATCGGAGACGATGTGGTGCAACACCAACACCAGCACGTGCTCATCGGCTGCCAATTGCAACAACTTGACCCGCAACAGCGGGCCTTGTAGCAGATCAAAGGGCTTGGCGATCTCTGCTTGCACCAGCCGTTCAAGCTGTGCGGCATCAGCGCTTTCAAAGGCGATTTCAAGCGACAACTCGGGCCTGACCACCTGCAGCACTTGGTCGACATCCTGCTGCAAGTAAGTACGCAGGCTATCGTGACGGGCGATAAGGCTATCGAAGCTGCGCTGCAAGGCCGCCCGGTCAAGGCGACCTTTCAAGCGCAAGGCGCGCGGCAGGTGGTAAGCCGGACTCTGCGGCTCCAACTGCCACAAGAACCACTGCCGCTCCTGAGCATAAGAGAGCCGAAGAGGCTCACCTTCCTGGCGTTTGAAAACCGGGGCGATCTCAAACAGGTTGATGCCTTGCTGTTTGAGCATAACCGCCAACGCTTTCTTTTGTTGCGCCGAAAGTGAACCTACCGACTCGATTAATGCTTGCACGCCACGCCCCTCAGGAAATCAATTTATCCAAATCTTCTGCTGATAGACGTTTGAGGGCCTCCAAGGATTTAGCCAATGCGTCCTGCACCGGCGAATTATTTGTCTGCTGGGCCGCCACATGGGCGCTGAAATCAGCCAGGGTCGGGGTGGTAAAGATCGATTTGATGTCGAATTCAGCGTGCAACTGCTCGCGCAGGCGCACCACCACCTGGGTGGCCAGCAGGGAATGCCCGCCCAGTTCAAAGAAGTTGTCGTGCATGCCCACCCGTTCAACGTCCAGCACCTCGGCCCAGATCGCAGCGATCTGCTGTTCAAGCTCGCTTTGCGGGGCGACGTATTCCCGGGCTTGCAGGTTGGCGTCGACCTTCGGCAGGGCTTTGCGGTCCAGTTTGCCGTTGGGGCTCAGCGGCATTTGGTCCAGCAGCATCCACTGCGCCGGGACCATGTACTCCGGCAGATGCTGGGTCAGGTGGGCACTCAACACATCGCGCCAATCATCACCGGCGTTGTGCAGCACCAGGTAACCCACCAGGTATTTGCCCTCGACCGCCAGCACGGCGGCCTCGCGGACCCATTGGTGCTCCAGCAGGCGCGCTTCGATTTCACCCAGCTCGATACGCAGGCCGCGCAGCTTGACCTGGTGGTCGATGCGCCCGGCGTATTCAATCACGCCGTTTTCGCGGTAGCGCGCCAGGTCACCGGTGCGGTAAAGGCGCTCGCCTTTGACAAACGGGTGCGCGATAAAACGCTCGGCCGTCAGGGAGGGACGGCGGTGATAACCACGGGCCAGGCCAACGCCGCCCAGGTACAGCTCGCCCAGCACACCGACCGGCACCGGTTCGAAGTTGCCGTCGAGGATGTAGCACCCAAGGTTGGCAATCGGGCGACCGATCGGCACGGCATCGCGGCCTTCGTCGATGCAGGTCCAGTGGGTCACGTCGATGGCGGCTTCGGTCGGGCCATAGAGGTTGTAGAGCCCGGCCCGCGGCAGCTTGGCGAAGACCTGCTGCTGAGCGTCCACCGGTAGGGCTTCACCACTGCAAACAATGTGTTGCAGGCTTTGGCAGCTCGATGCCGCCGGGTCCTGCAGGAACGCCTGCAACATCGAGGGCACAAAGTGCAGCGTGGTGACCTGCTGCTGATTGATCAGGTTGATCAATTTGGCCGGATCACGGTGATCACCCGGTGCGGCGACCACCAGGCGCGAACCAGTCATCAGCGGCCAGAAGAACTCCCACACCGACACGTCGAAGCTGAACGGCGTTTTCTGCAGCACGGTGTCGCTGGGGTCCAGGCCATAGGCTTCCTGCATCCATTGCAGGCGGTTCAGCAACGCCGAATGACGGTTGCCTGCGCCTTTGGGTTGGCCCGTGGAACCAGAGGTGTAGATCACGTAGGCAAGGTTTTCGCCGTCCAGCGCGATGCCAGGGTTGGTATCGCTGTAGGCTTCAAAGGCCGACTCGCCCAGCACCAGGCAGTCCAGGCCATCCGGGATCGGCAACTGTTCAAGCAAATGCGCCTGGGTCAGCAGCAGTTTCACGCCACTGTCGTCGAGCATGTAGGCCAGGCGCTCACGCGGGTATTCCGGGTCCAGCGGCACGTAGGCACCACCGGCCTTGAGCACCGCCAGCAGACCCACGACCATCTCGACAGAGCGCTCCACCGCCAGCCCCACCAACACATCCGGGCCCACGCCGGCCTCGATCAGGCGATGGGCCAGGCGGTTGGCACGACGGTTCAGCTCGGCATAGCTCAAGCGCTGCTCGGCAAATACCAGCGCCGCAGCGTCTGGCGTGCGCGCCACCTGTTCTTCAATCAGGTGATGCACGCAGTGTTGCAACGGGTAGTCCCGCGCTGTGGCGTTCCAATCGTGGATCACCTGTTGACGCTCAGCCGCATCGAGCATCGCCAGGTCGCCCAAACGCTGCTGGCCACCCTCAAGCATGGCGTGCAGCAGGTTGGCCAGATGGCGACCATAGGTGTGCACTGTGCCTGCACCGAAGTGTGCACGCGCAAAGCTGAACTGCACCGACAGCGTGTCACCGACGTCCACCAGCACGGTCAACGGGAAGCTGGTTTGCTCACGGGAGTCCGGCAGACCAAAACGGATACCGCTGCCACCACTCTGCTCCAGGGCCTTGGACACCGGGTAGTTCTCGAACACCAGGATGTTGTCGAACAAGGCTTCACCGCCCTGTCCGGCCCAGCGCTGGATATCGTACAGCCCGGTGTGTTCATGCTCGCGCAAGGCCAGGTTCTGCGCCTGCACCGCCTGCAACCAGTCGGCTACGCTTTGCTGGCCATCCACTGCGCAGATCACCGGCAGGGTATTGATAAACAGGCCGATCTGCTGCTCTACACCCACAAGATCCGCAGGGCGTCCAGCCACGGTGGCACCAAAAGACACCACCGGTTGCCCGCTATGGCGCTGCAACAGCACCAGCCACGCCGCCTGGATCAGGGTATTGAGCGTGACCTTGTTGCTGCGTGCGAAGGCCTCGAGGCGTTCGGTCAGCAGGCGATCCAGGCTCAATTGATGTTCGCCATGCCCGTCTGCCGTCATCGGCTGGCTGCTGCCCAGGCGAGTCGGTGACTGCAGTGCGCTCAACTGCTCGCGCCAAAAGGTTTCGGTCGCACCCGCATCACGCTGCTGCAACCAACCGATGTAGTCGCGATAACGCCCGGCCGCCTCCGGCACGGCCACGCCGGCGTAGCGCTGCAGCACTTCACCGAACAGCCGCGAATTGCTCCAGCCGTCCATCAGGATATGGTGGTGGGTGTAGATCAATTCATGGCGTTGCTCGTCGGTGCGCACCAGCACCATACGCACCAGGGGTGCCTTGGCCAGGTCAAAGCCCTGGCGACGCTGGGCTTCCTGCAGGTTTTGCAACGCCAGCTCACGCCCCGGCATCGCACGCCAATCGAGGTGTTCGATCGGCAACCGGGCCTCGCGATACACCACCTGGCAAGGCCATTCCAGCTGGCCTTCCCAGAAGAACCCACTGCGCAACACGTCATGGGCGCGCACGGTGGCATCCCAGGCCTGCTGGAATCGCGCCACATCCAGACCCTCGGCGGTCACGCGGATCTGGTTGATGTAGTCACCGGCCGACTGTTCGTACAGGGTGTGGAACAGCATGCCCTGCTGCATAGGCGACAAGGTGTAGATGTCTTCAATGGCATCGGCAGCCAGCGGCAAGGACTCCAGTTGCTGTTGATTCAAGCCTGACAACGGGAAATCGGAAGCCGTCACGCCACGGTTGCCGGGGGTGCAGCAATGCTCGACCAACGCCGTGAGTTCGCGGGTAAACGCCTGGCTCAACGCGTCGATCTGCGACGCCTCGAACATCAACGGGCTGAAGGTCCAGCCCATATGCAGTTCACCGCCGAACACCTGGCCGTTGAGCGTCAACCAGTTGCTCAGCGGCGCCTCCGGGCTTTGCTCGGCACCCGCGTTTTCTGGCGCCGGCACGAACAAACCTTGCGGCTGATCAAAGCTACCGTCGAGCTGGCCCAGGTAGTTGAAGGTAATACGCGGTACCGGCAACTCACTGAACGCCTTTCGCGTGGCGTCGTCGCCAAGGTAGCGCAGTGCGCCAAAACCCAGGCCTTTGTCAGGCACGGAGCGCAGTTGTTCCTTGATCTGCTTGATCGAGCTGCCAAGGGATTCGGCTGGGGTCAGGCGCACCGGGAACAGGCTGGTGAACCAGCCAAGGGTGCGGGTCAGGTCGATGTCGTCGAACACGTCTTCGCGGCCATGGCCTTCCAGTTGGATCAGGCTCGAAGCCTGTCCGGTCCACTGGCAGATGACACGCGCCAGGGCGGTCAGCAACAGGTCGTTGATCTGGGTACGATAGGCAGTGGGCGCCTGTTGCAGCAATTGCCGGGTGTGTTCGGCGTCCAGTTGGCTGACCACGGTCTGCGCCATGCGAGCGGGACGTGCGCCGTGTGGATCCCGGCACGGCAGGTCGATCGGCACCCCCTGGAGTTGTTGCAACCAGAAGTGTTTTTCCGGCTCCACGACTTCGCTGCGGGCATGGGCCCGCAGGCGCTCGGCCCAGGCCTTGAACGAGGTGGTCTTGGCCGGCAACTGTTGCTGGCGATACAAGCTTTGCAGGTCTTCGAGGAACACCCGCCAGGACACGCCGTCTACCACCAGGTGGTGCATGACCAGCAACAGGCGCTGGGAACCGTCGGCCATCTCAGCAAGCACCGCACGCAGCAGTGGGCCTTGCTGCAGGTCGAGACTGCGTTGGGCGCGTTCGCACAGGATGTGCAGTTCGGCGGCGTCGTGCACGTGCGCCTGCCATAGCACGGTGGCAGCTTGCGCATCATGCCGTGCGGTCCAGGTCCCGGCCTGCCGGCTGAAGCTCAGGCGCAGCACATCGTGGTGTTGGGTGAGTGCTTGCAGCGCCGCTTCCAACGGCTCGGCCTCAAGGCGCTGGCGTGGCGTCAGCAGCAATGACTGGTTCCAGTGGTGACGGTCCGGCAGGTCCATCTCGAAGAACAATTGCTGGAACGGCAGCAACGGCGTCTCGCCTTGCACCGGGCCCTGGTCGATCACTTGAGCTGTCTGCAACTGCGCCACGCGGGCCAGGCTGCGCACCGTTTGGTGCTGGAACAATGCCTTGGCAGTGAAATGGATACCGGCGGCACGGGCGCGGCTGACCACTTGAATGGAGATGATCGAATCACCGCCACGCTCGAAGAAGTTGTCGTTCAAACCCACTTGCTCGACGCCCAGCACCTCGGCCCAAATTGCGGCGATCTGCTGCTCCAGCCCACTCTGCGGCGCTTCGTAGTGGTGGGTGGCCTCGGGCTTGGGCAGGGCCTTGCGGTCCAGTTTGCCGTTGGGGCTCAGGGGCATGTGTTCCAGCAGCATCCACTGGGCCGGGACCATGTACTCCGGCAGGTGTTGGCCCAGGTGAGCGCTCAACACATCGCGCCAGTCATCGCCAGCGTTGTGCAGCACCAGGTAACCCACCAGGTATTTGCCCTCGACCGCCAGCACGGCGGCCTCGCGGACCCATTGGTGCTCCAGCAGGCGCGCTTCGATTTCACCCAGCTCGATACGCAGGCCGCGCAGCTTGACCTGATGGTCGATGCGCCCGGCGTATTCAATCACGCCGTTTTCGCGGTAGCGCGCCAGGTCACCGGTGCGGTACAGGCGCTCGCCGTTGACAAACGGGTGCGCGATAAAACGCTCGGCCGTCAGGGAGGGACGGCGGTGATAACCACGGGCCAGGCCCACGCCGCCCAGGTACAGCTCGCCCAGCACACCGACCGGCACCGGTTCGAAGTTGCCGTCGAGGATGTAGCACCCAAGGTTGGCAATCGGGCGACCGATCGGCACGGCATCGCGGCCTTCGTCGATGCAGGTCCAGTGGGTCACGTCGATGGCGGCTTCGGTCGGGCCGTACAGGTTGTAGAGCCCGACTTGGGGCAGCTTCGCGAAGACCTGCTGCTGGGCGTCCACCGGCAGGGCCTCGCCACTGCAGACAATGCGTTGCAGGCTTTGGCAGCTCGATGCCGCCGGGTCCTGCAGGAACGCCTGCAACATCGAGGGCACAAAGTGCAGCGTGGTGACCTGCTGCTGATTGATCAGGTTGATCAATTTGGCCGGATCACGGTGATCACCCGGTGCGGCGACCACCAGGCGCGAACCAGTCATCAGCGGCCAGAAGAACTCCCACACCGACACGTCGAAGCTGAACGGCGTTTTCTGCAGCACGGTGTCGCTGGGGTCCAGGCCATAGGTTTCCTGCATCCATTGCAGGCGGTTCAGCAACGCCGAATGACGGTTGCCTGCGCCTTTGGGTTGGCCGGTGGAACCAGAGGTGTAGATCACGTAGGCAAGGTTTTCGCCGTCCAGCGCGATGCCAGGGTTGGTATCGCTGTAGGCTTCAAAGGCCGACTCGCCCAGCACCAGAGTTTTCAGACCTTGGGGAATCGGCAGCTGTTCACGCAGATGCGCCTGGGTCAGCAGCAGTTTCACGCCACTGTCGTCGAGCATGTAGGCCAGGCGCTCACGCGGGTATTCCGGGTCCAACGGCACATAAGCACCACCCGCCTTCAACACCGCCAGCAGGCACACGACCATTTCGACGGAGCGCTCTGCCGCCAGGCCCACCAGCACGTCCGGCCCCACGCCGGCCTCGATCAGGCGATGAGCCAAGCGGTTGGCGCGACGGTTCAGTTCGGCATAGCTCAGGGACAGTTCGTTGAAGCGCAAGGCCTGCGCATCCGGCTGTGCCTGCGCCTGAGCCTCGAACAGCTGGTGCACCCACTGCCCTTGCGGATAGCCGCGCTCGGTGGCGTTCCACTCAGAGAGAATCTGCTCGCGCTCATGGGCGTTGAGTGTCGCCAGCTCCTGCAAAGGCAACGCAGTATTCGCCACGGCGGCACGCAACAGGCTCAACCAGTGCTCGGCCATGCGCGCCACCGTGGCGGCATTGAACAGGTCGGTGGCATAGGTCAGGGAGGCCCAGATCGCGTCGCCGCTCTCTTGGGTATCCAGGCTCAGGTCGAACTGGGCGCTGTGGCTGTCCCATTCGAGGTTGGCCACGCGCAAGCCCGGCAGCGGATGTGCCGCTACTTGAGTGCTGGCCTGGTGATTGAACATCACCTGGAACAGTGGGTTGTGGCTCAGGCTACGTTCCGGTTGCAGCGCTTCCACCAGTTGCTCAAAGGGCAAGTCCTGATGGGCCTGGGCCTCCAGCGCACGGCGCTTGGTGTGTTGCAGCAACTGGGCGAAACTCATCTGGCCGTCGAGGTCGGCCTTGAGCACTTGGGTATTGACGAAGAAACCAATCAGCGACTCGGTCTCGACGCGGTTGCGGTTGGCAATCGGCACGCCGACGCGAATATCCGGCTGGCCGCTGTAGCGATAAAGAAAAGCCTGGAACGAGGCCAGCAGCAGCATGAACATCGTCACGCCTTCACGCTGGGCCAGGGCTTTCAACCCCGCAACCAATGCCGGCTCCAGCGCGATGTCCTGGCGCGCGCCGCGGAAGCTCTGTTGGGCCGGGCGCGGCTGGTCGAAGGGCAACTCCAGCACCGGCTGCGCGCCGCTGAGCAGTTCGCGCCAGTACGCCAATTGACGGGCCTTCTCCCCCGCTTCCATCCAGCTACGTTGCCACAGCGCATAGTCGGCGTACTGGATCGGCAGCGGCGCCAAGGCACAGTCCTGGCCCTGGCTGTAGGCGGCGTAGAGTTGCATCAGCTCCTGCACCATCACACCCATCGACCAACCATCGGAAACGATATGGTGCTGCACCAGCACCAGCACGTGTTCTTCTGCATTCACTGCGAGCAAGCTGACCCGCAACAACGGACCTTGCTGCAAGTCGAAGGGACGGGCGATTTCCGCTTCGACGCGGGCCTTGAGGTGTGCCTCATCGACGGCGCTTTCGGCGATCTCGATCACGCTGTGGGCCAGCACCTCTTGGGCACGCTCATCGGCGTCCAGATGCAGGCGCGTGCGCAGGCTTTCATGGCGTGCCACCAGGGTGTCGAAACTGCGTTGCAGGGCGGCCTTATCCAACTGGCCGCTCAGGCGCAGGGCGCCGGGGACGTGATAGGCATCGCTGTCCGGGTCCAACTGCCAGAGAAACCACTGGCGCTCCTGGGCGTAGGACAGCGGCAGCTTCTGGCCGTCCTCGCGGATCGAGGCAATCGGTAGCTGGGCGAAGCTCATGCCCCGGCTTTGCAGGCGCTGGTAAAACTGCTGGCGCTGTTCCAAAGGCAGGCGAAGAAAGCGCGAAACCAGATCGATATTAGGGTTGGAAAGCATGGTTCAAATCGCCTCTAGTTCGCTCAGAAAGTCACGAAGATCATCAAAATCTTCCGCGCTGCCGGCGCGGAAGGTGGCGGCGACCTGGACATAGGCGCGCAGCGTTTCGGCCTGGAACACTTCCACCAATGGTACTTCCAGCCCCAGTTCGGCCTGGACCCGCGAGGTGATCTGGATCGCCAACAGCGAATGACCGCCCACTTCAAAGAAGTTGTCGTTGAGGCCCACTTGCGGCAAGCGCAGCACGTCAGCCCAGATCGCGGCGACCTGCTGTTCAAGCTCGGTTTCGGGGGCCACATAGGCCTGTTGCAACAGGCTGGCGTCCGGCTCGGGCAAGCCCTTGCGGTCGAGTTTGCCGTTGGGAGTCAGCGGCATCTGCGCCAGGAACACGAAGTGCACTGGCACCATATAGTCCGGCAGGCGTGTTTTCAGAGCGCGGCGCAGGGCGTCGCGCCATACGGCTTCATCACCCACCGACTCTGCCGGTACAACATAAGCCACCAATTGCTTACCGGTCGGGCCGTCCTGGGCGACCACCACGGTTTCACCGACATTGTCCTGTTCACGCAGACGCGCCTCGATTTCCCCCAGTTCGATACGGAAACCGCGGATCTTCACCTGATGGTCCACACGCCCCAGGTAATCCACCACACCGTCCGGACGCCCACGGGTCAGGTCGCCGCTGCGATACACACGGCTGCCGCGCTTGCCGAACGGGTCCGGCACGAAGCGCTCGGCGGTTAACGCCGGACGCTCCAGATAACCCCGGGCCACGCCCTCGCCGCCCAGGTACAACTCGCCGGCTACGCCGATGGGTTGCAGGTTCAGTTGCGCGTCCAATACATAACCGCTGCGGTTGCCCAGCAAGGTGCCGATGGGCGCGTAAACGGCTCCGCAGGGGTCGCCTTTACGTGCCTTCCATAGCAACGGCGTAACCACGGTTTCCGTCGGGCCGTAGCCGTTGAACAGGTATTTGGGTTTCAGCGCGCGCCACGCCAGGTCATAGCTGGCTTGAGCAACGGCATCACCGCCAAAGCAGTACACCCGCACCGCTGGCGGGTTGCCATCGCGCTCGGCATGTTCGGCCAACTGTTGCAGGTACACCGGCGGGAACACCGCCATGGTTACGTTGTGACGGTGCATCTGCTCGTAGGTGTATTCCGGCAGCCACAGGCTGTCGTCACGAATCAGCACGCTGGCGCCGTTGATCAACGGGTGCATCCAGCCTTCGTGGGAGCCGTCGAAAGCGAACGACATGAAATGCAGTTCGCAGTCGGCTGGCGAGGTTTCATAGCGCTCGCCGGTGGCGATGATATGGGCCACCAACGGGCCGTGGGATACCGCCACGCCTTTGGGCATGCCGGTGGAGCCGGAGGTGTAGATCACGTAGGCCAGGTTGTCGCCGTCCAGCTTCACCTGAGGGGCAGTGTCGCTGAATCCTGACCATTGCTCGGTGCGATCAATCGCCAGGCTATCAAGGCCGTCCGGGATCGGCAGTTGCTGCAAAGCGCTGGTGTGGGTCAGCAGCAACTGCGCGCGGCTGTCCTGCATCATGTACAGCAGGCGATCACGTGGGTATTCGATGTCCAGCGGCACGTAGACGCCACCGGCTTTCATCACCGCCAGGAACGCCACCATGCTCTCGGCACTGCGCGGCATGGCGATCGCAACGCGCACTTCCGGGCCGATGCCACGGGCGTTTAGCGCATGGGCCAGACGGTTGGCCTGGCGGTCCAGCTCGCCATAGGTCAGGGTTTGTGCGTCGAATTTCACCGCCACCGCGTGCGGATTTTCCCGGGCGCGGTCGGCCACCAACTCGTGAACAAAGCGCTCGGCCGAGAAGCCGGCATCGGTCTGGTTCCACAGCTGGATAATATGTTGCTGCTCTTCGCCGTCCAACAACTGTAACTGCCCAATGCTCTGCTGCTGATCGGCAACCATCGCCTGCAACAGGTTCCGCCAATGGCGCGCCATACGCTTGATGGTCGCGGCCTCGAACAGGTCAGTGGCATAACTCAACGAGGCACTTAAGCGTCCCTGGGATTCTTCGATGTCCAAGGTCAGGTCGAATTGCGCGACCGCCTCGTCCCAGCTCACAGGACTGACTTCAAGCTGGCCCAGGCGTTGCAAATGCTGGCCGGCCAGGCTGATATGGTGGTTGAACGCTACCTGGAACAGCGGGCTCAGGCTGAGACTGCGCTCGGGCTGCAGCACCTCGACCAGTTGTTCGAAGGGCAAGTCCTGATGGGCCTGGGCTTCGAGCGCGCGCCGCTTGACCTGGGCCAGCAACTGGCTGACGGTGGTGTGCCCATCAATTTCGGCCTTGAGCACCTGGGTGTTGACGAAAAAGCCGATCAGCCGCTCGGTCTCGACCCGGTTGCGGTTGGCAATCGGCACGCCGACGCGAATATCCGGCTGGCCGCTGTAGCGATGCAGCAACATCTGATAGGACGCCAACAACAGCATGAACAGCGTCACACCCTCGCGCTGGGCCAGAGCCTTGAGGCTGTCGAGCAACAGTATTGGCAACGGGATGTTCAAGCGTGCACCGCGATGGGTTGGCACTGCCGGGCGCTGATGATCGAATGGCAGTTCCAGCACCGGTTGCTCGCCACCCAACACTTCACGCCAGTAATCGAGTTGGCGAGTTTTCTCGCCTGCTTCCATCCAACTGCGCTGCCACAGTGCGTAATCGACGTACTGGATCGGCAGCGCCGGCAGTTGCAGCCCTTCGCCCCGGCTGTAGGCGGCATACAGCTGGACCAGCTCATCGACCATCACCTGCATCGACCAACCATCGGAAATAATGTGGTGCTGCACCAGCACCAGCACATGTTCGTCTTGCGCCAGGCGCAACAGGCTGACACGCATAAGCGGGCCCTGACGCAGGTCGAATGGCTGGGTGATGCTCGCTTCTATCTGGGCTTTCAGACTCGCTTCATCGGCGTTCGCCAAGGCGAGCTCGATCCTTGCTGGCGGGCTGATCACTTGCACGGTGCGGCCGGCATCTTGCTGCAAGTGTGTACGCAAGCTTTCGTGGCGCGCGACCAATGTATCGAAGGCGCGCTGCAGGGCGTCGCGGTCGAGTTGCCCTTTGAGGCGCAACGCGCGGGGTACATGGTAGGCCGCGCTGCGGGGGTCCAGTTGCCACAGGAACCATTGGCGCTCCTGCGCATAGGACAGCCCCAGCGGCTGCTCACGTTCGACGCGCTCCATACGGCTGCTTTCAACGTGTGCCTGGGTCAGGCTATGGACAAAAAGGCCCAGCACCGGCTGATCGAACAGGGCTTTCAAGCCCACATCGAGGCCCAGGCCATGGCGGATGCGCGAGACGGCCTGGGTGGCCATCAGCGAATGCCCGCCGCGTTCGAAGAAGTGGTCATTGAGGCCTACACGTTCGACACCGAGCACTTCGGCCCAGATCGCAGCGATCTGTTGCTCCCGTTCAGTCAGTGGCGCGATGTACTCACCACCCGCTGCCTCGGGCTTGGGCAGGGCCTTGCGGTCCAGTTTGCCGTTGGGGCTCAGGGGCATGTGTTCCAGCAGCATCCACTGGGCCGGGACCATGTACTCCGGCAGGTGTTGGCCCAGGTGAGCGCTCAACACATCGCGCCAGTCATCGCCAGCGTTGTGCAGCACCAGGTAACCCACCAGGTATTTGCCCTCGACCGCCAGCACGGCGGCCTCGCGGACCCATTGGTGCTCCAGCAGGCGCGCTTCGATTTCACCCAGCTCGATACGCAGGCCGCGCAGCTTGACCTGGTGGTCGATGCGCCCGGCGTATTCAATCACGCCGTTTTCGCGGTAGCGCGCCAGGTCGCCGGTACGGTACAGGCGCTCGCCTTTGACAAACGGGTGCGCGATAAAACGCTCGGCCGTCAGGGAGGGACGGCGGTGATAACCACGGGCCAGGCCCACGCCGCCCAGGTACAGCTCGCCCAGCACACCGACCGGCACCGGTTCGAAGTTGCCGTCGAGGATGTAGCACCCAAGGTTGGCAATCGGGCGGCCGATCGGCACGGCATCGCGGCCTTCGTCGATGCAGGTCCAGTGGGTCACGTCGATGGCGGCTTCGGTCGGGCCATAGAGGTTGTAGAGCCCGGCCCGCGGCAGCTTGGCGAAGACCTGCTGCTGAGCGTCCACCGGTAGGGCTTCACCACTGCAAACAATGTGTTGCAGGCTTTGGCAGCTCGATGCCGCCGGGTCCTGCAGGAACGCCTGCAACATCGAGGGCACAAAGTGCAGCGTGGTGACCTGCTGCTGATTGATCAGGTTGATCAATTTGGCCGGATCACGGTGATCACCCGGTGCGGCGACCACCAGGCGCGAACCAGTCATCAGCGGCCAGAAGAACTCCCACACCGACACGTCGAAGCTGAACGGCGTTTTCTGCAGCACGGTGTCGCTGGGGTCCAGGCCATAGGTTTCCTGCATCCATTGCAGGCGGTTCAGCAACGCCGAATGACGGTTGCCCGCGCCTTTGGGTTGGCCGGTGGAACCAGAGGTGTAGATCACGTAGGCAAGGTTTTCGCCGTCCAGCGCGATGCCAGGGTTGGTATCGCTGTAGGCTTCAAAGGCCGACTCGCCCAGCTCCAGGCAGTCCAGGCCATCCGGGATCGGCAACTGTTCAAGCAAATGCGCCTGGGTCAGCAGCAGTTTCACGCCACTGTCGTCGAGCATGTAGGCCAGGCGCTCACGCGGGTATTCCGGGTCCAGCGGCACGTAGGCACCCCCGGCCTTGAGCACCGCCAGCAGACCCACGACCATCTCGACAGAACGCTCCACCGCCAGCCCCACCAGCACGTCCGGCCCCACGCCGGCTTCGATCAGGCGATGAGCCAGGCGGTTGGCGCGACGGTTCAGTTCGGCATAGCTCAGGGACAGTTCGTTGAAGCGCAACGCCTGCGCATCCGGCTGTGCCTTCACCTGAGCCTCGAACAGCTGGTGCACCCACTGCCCTTGCGGATAGCCGCGCTCGGTGGCGTTCCACCCCTCCACCACCTGCCGGCGCACTGCGTCCGTCAGCGACGGCAACTCGCCGACACGACGCGGCGTGACACTGGTCAAGCCGTGAAGCAGGTGCTGGAAAGACTCGGCCAACTGCCGAATCTCGTCGTTGCCGAACGACTGCACGTCAAAGCTGAACTCGAACTCCAGAGCCCTCCCGGCGCCAAGCAGCACCGTCAACGGATAATGGGTTTGCTCGAAATTCTGCACATTACTGAAGGTCAGCCCGGCTGGTGCACCTTCGGCCAGCGCTGTGGACACCGGGTAGTTTTCAAACACCAGCAGCGTGTCGAACAACGCGGCGCCGCTCGCACCCGCCCAGCGCTGGATTTCGAACAACGGCGTATATTCGTGTTCACGCAGGCTGAGGTTCAGTGCCTGCACCTGCTGCAACCATTCCCCCACCCACAACATCGGACTCGGGGTGGCGATAACCGGCAAGGTGTTGATAAACAGACCGACCTGCTGCTCCACACCCGGCAACCCTGCTGGTCGACCGGATACCGTGGCGCCAAACACCACTGTGTCCTGGCCGGTCTGGCGTTGCAGCAACAACAGCCAGGCGGCTTGCACAAGGGTGTTCAGAGTGATTTTGTGGGTCTGGGCAAACCCCTTGAGCTGGTCAGTCTGGGCGATGCTCAGGGCCAGTGCGTAGCTGCCTTTGGCGGACGAAGGATCAGACCCGGCGCCGCGCGACAGGCGTGTTGGCCCCTGCATCGTGGCCAATTGGTCCTTCCAGAAGGCTTCGCTGGCAGCCGGTTCCTGAGCTTGCAACCAACCGATATAGTCACGGTAGTGCCCTTGCAGCGTCGGTAACGGCCGGCCGGCGTAATACTCCAGGACCTCGCCGAACAACTGCGCTCGGCTCCAACCATCCAGGAGAATGTGATGATTGGTGTAGATCAAATGGAAGCGGTCGACACCGGTGCGTACCAGTTTCAGGCTCAGCAGCGGCGCCTGCTCCAGCACAAAACCTTGTACCCGCGTCGACTCGCTCAACTCATCCAGCGCGGCGTGCTGATCCGGCAGGGCCTGCCAGTCGTATTCGGCGAACGGCAGGCCCGCTACGCGATACACCGCTTGCAAAGGCTGCGCCTGGTCTTGTTGCCAGACAAACCCGGTGCGCAGCATGTCATGCCGCCCCAGCACCTGCTCCCAAGCGCGCCGGAACCGAGGCACATCGAGGCCGTGGATATCGGCACGCAGCTGGCTGACATAAATATCGTCAAGGCCCTGCTGGTACAGACTGTGGAACAGCATGCCCTGTTGCATCGGCGACAGCGGATACAGGTCCTGTACCTCGCGCGATGGGAGTGCCAGATGATCCAGTTGTTCTTGCGTCAGCTGAGCCAGGATCACATCGGCCGGGGTGAACGCACCGTGTTTCGGGTCGACGCAATGTTCGATCAGCGCCAGCAGTTCCTGCTGGAAATCATCCGCCAGGCGCTGGATTGTCGACGCCTCAAACATCTCACGGCTGAAGCCCCACTGCAGCGCCAGTTCACCGCCATACACCTGCCCTTCCACCGTCAACCAATTGGCCAGCGGCGCCTGGGGATCCTGGGCTTGGCCGCTGCCTTCACTGGCCGGTACGAAGAGTGCCGACTCATTGAACTGACGGTCGAACTGGCCCAGGTAGTTGAACGTAATGCGTGGCGCAGCGAGGTTCGCCAGGCTTTCACGGGCCTGCGGCGATCCCAGGTAACGCAGCAGACCGTAGCCCAGGCCCTTGTCGGGCACGGCGCGCAGTTGCTCCTTGACCGACTTTATTGCTTCGGACAACTCGCCTTCGGCGTGCAAGCACACCGGGAACAGACTGGTAAACCAGCCGACGGTGCGGCTCAGGTCGATGTCGTCGAACAGGTCCTCGCGACCATGCCCCTCCAGTTGGATCAACGCGGCAGGTTGTTCACTCCAGCGGCTGATCACCCGCGCCAGGGCGGTCAGCAATAGGTCATTGACCTGGGTGCGGTACGCCGCTGGCGCCTCTTGCAGGAGGCGGCGGGTCTGTTCGGCGTCGAGGCGCGTTTCCAGCTTGATGCCCAAGCGATTTTGCAGGCCTCCCTCGGGATGGTCGCAGGGCAACTCGGCGTCGATGGATTGCGCTTGCCAGTACGGCAGTTGCGCGTCCAGGGTTTGTGCGTGGCTCTGCAACTGTTGCGCCCAGTGCTGGTAGGCAGTGGTTTTCGCCGGCAGCGGCTGTTCGCGGTAAGCCTGTTGCAGGTCTTCGAGCAGGATGCGCCAGGACACGCCATCGACGACCAAGTGGTGGATCACCAGTAGCAAGCGTTGGCTACCATCGGCCATATTCACCAACGCGGCGCGCAGCAGCGGGCCTTGTTCCAGGTCAAGGCTGCGCTGGGCCTCTTCACAGAGCGCGGCCAATTCGGTGTCGGTGTTGGCTTGGGACTGCCACAGCAGCGGCTCGGCGGGCAGCGCTGCATGGCTCTGATGCCAGCCATCTGCCTGCTGCACAAAGCGCAAGCGCAAGGCGTCGTGATGCTGGATCAACTGGTTCAAGGCCGCTTCCAGCCGCGGGGGCTGCAACGTCTCGCGCGCGGTCAGCAGCAACGACTGGTTCCAGTGCTGACGCGCCGGGATCGCCTGGGTGAAAAAGTGCTGTTGCACAGGGGTCAGAATCACCTCGCCGCTGACCGGGCCCTGGTCGATCAGGCTGACTTGGTCGAAGCTGGCCACCCGCGAAAGGCTGCGGATGCTTTGGTACTGGAACAGGTCCCGTGGGCTGAGTCGGATACCGGCTCGGCGGGCGCGACTGACCACCTGGATAGAAATGATCGAGTCGCCACCCAGCTCGAAGAAGTTATCGTCCTGGCCAACCTGTTCAACGCCGAGCACATCGCTCCAGATCGCGGCCAGGACTGTCTGCAGGTCCCCTTGAGGGGCGATAAACGCCTGTTGCAGCGCTGCATCCGGCAATGGCAATGCCTTGCGGTCAAGCTTGCCGTTGGCGGTCACCGGCAGCTTGGCCAGGGTGACGAAGTGGGTCGGCACCATGTATTCCGGCAGGCTGCCGAGCAGCCAGGGCTTGAGGTCGGTCGGTTCCTCGCCTTCATACACCAGGTACGCGACCAATTGTTTGCCACCTTGCACCAACACCACTGCTTCGCGCACTTGCGGATGCTGCAGCAGGCGGGTTTCGATTTCGCCCAGTTCGATACGCAAGCCGCGCAACTTGACCTGGTGATCGAGGCGACCGAGGTATTCGATCACCCCATCGGCGCGCTGGCGCACACGGTCACCGGTGCGATACAGGCGTTCGCCTGTCACAAACGGGCTGGGTACAAAACGCTCGGCGGTGAGCGCCGGACGCCGGTGGTAACTGCGCGCCAGGCCAACGCCGCCCAGGTAGAGTTCGCCGCTGACGCCAGCCGGCACCGGGTTGAGTTGCGCATCCAGCACGTAGGTGCCGAGGTTGGCGATGGGGCGGCCGATGGGCACGCTGTCGGCGCCTTCGTCGATGCAGGTCCAGTGCGTGACGTCGATGGCCGCCTCGGTCGGGCCATAGAGGTTGTACAGCGCCGCAGTCGGCAACTTGGCGAACACTTGCTGTTGCGCATCCAGGGGCAAGGCTTCGCCGCTGCAGATGATACGCGCGAGGCTTGCGCACGCCTGTACGCCCGGCTCATGGATAAACGCCTGCAACATCGACGGCACGAAGTGCAACGTGGTAATGGCGTGTCGGCCGATGGTTTCGATCAAACGCGCAGGCTCTCGGTGTTCGCCAGGCGCTGCAACCACCAGGCGTGCGCCGGTCATCAGCGGCCAAAAGAACTCCCACACCGACACATCGAAGCTGAACGGGGTTTTCTGTAACACCGCATCACTGGCATCCAGGCCATACGACTGCTGCATCCAGCTCAAGCGGTTGACCAGTGCGCGATGGCTGTTGCCGGCGCCCTTGGGCTTGCCGGTGGAGCCGGAGGTGTAGATCACATAGGCGAGATTGAGCGCATCAGTAGCGACGGTCGGCGCTTGGTGACTGTAGCCGTCGAGCCACAGCGCGGGCTGATCCAGGGCAATCACCTGGATACCGGCGGCCGGCAGCACGGCCAGCAGGCTTTGCTGGCTGAGCAATAGTTGAATGCCGCTGTCCTGGATCATGTAGGCCAGGCGTTCCTGCGGATACTCGGGGTCGAGGGGCACGTAGGCGCCACCGGCCTTGAGAATCGCCAGCAGGCCAATCACCATTTCGATAGAACGCTCGACGCAGATTCCCACTAGTACGTCGGGGCCTACGCCCTGCTCGCCCAAGGCGTGGGCCAGCTGGTTGGCACGCGTATCAAGTTGGGCGTAGGTCAAGGTGGTGCTGCCAAACACCAGTGCCGGTGCATCCGGCGTGCGTTGCACCTGCTCTTGGATGAGGTGATGGATACCGCGTTCCGTCGGATATGGCTCGGCGGTCTGGTTCCAGGTGTGGACCAGCCGTTGCTGTTCATGCGCATCGAGCATCGGCAACTCGCCGATACGCAGGTCACCTTCCGTCACCATCGCCTGTAACAGGCTGATCCAGTGGCGGGCCATGCGCTCGATGGTAGGCGCGTCAAACAGGTCATTGGCGTAGGTCAGCGCGGCGTGCAGGGTGCCGGATTTTTCATAGGTGTCCAGGGTCAGATCAAACTGCGTGGTGCGACCTTGCCATTGCACCAGGGCCAGCTCCAGGCCGGACGCGGTACTGACCGAAGCGATGTCGGCAACGACCGGCTGGTGGTTGTACATCACCTGGAACAGCGGCGTATGACTCAGGTTGCGCTCGATTTTCAGCGCCTCTACCAACCGCTCGAAGGGCAATTCCTGATGGGCCTGGGCACCCAGGGCGTGTTCCTTTATGCCTTGCAACAGCTCGGTGACGCGGGTTTGCCCGCTCAGCTCAGTGCGCAACACCTGGGTGTTGACGAAGAAACCGATCAGCCCTTCGACTTCAGTGCGGTTGCGGTTGGCAATCGGCACACCGACGCGAATATCACCCTGGCCGGTGTAGCGATGCAGCAAAACATTGAACGCGCCCAACAGCAGCATGAACAGCGTGACGTTGTGTTGTTGCGCGCAACTGCGCAGTTGCGCGCAACAACACAACGTCACGCTGTTCATGCTGCTGTTGGGCGCGTTCAATGTTTTGCTGCATCGCTACACCGGCCAGGGTGATATTCGCGTCGGTGTGCCGATTGCCAACCGCAACCGCACTGAAGTCGAAGGGCTGATCGGTTTCTTCGTCAACACCCAGGTGTTGCGCACTGAGCTGAGCGGGCAAACCCGCGTCACCGAGCTGTTGCAAGGCATAAAGGAACACGCCCTGGGTGCCCAGGCCCATCAGGAATTGCCCTTCGAGCGGTTGGTAGAGGCGCTGAAAATCGAGCGCAACCTGAGTCATACGCCGCTGTTCCAGGTGATGTACAACCACCAGCCGGTCGTTGCCGACATCGCTTCGGTCAGTACCGCGTCCGGCCTGGAGCTGGCCCTGGTGCAATGGCAAGGTCGCACCACGCAGTTTGATCTGACCCTGGACACCTATGAAAAATCCGGCACCCTGCACGCCGCGCTGACCTACGCCAATGACCTGTTTGACGCGCCTACCATCGAGCGCATGGCCCGCCACTGGATCAGCCTGTTACAGGCGATGGTGACGGAAGGTGACCTGCGTATCGGCGAGTTGCCGATGCTCGATGCGCATGAACAGCAACGGCTGGTCCACACCTGGAACCAGACCGCCGAGCCATATCCGACGGAACGCGGTATCCATCACCTCATCCAAGAGCAGGTGCAACGCACGCCGGATGCACCGGCACTGGTGTTTGGCAGCACCACCTTGACCTACGCCCAACTTGATACGCGTGCCAACCAGCTGGCCCACGCCTTGGGCGAGCAGGGCGTAGGCCCCGACGTACTAGTGGGAATCTGCGTCGAGCGTTCTATCGAAATGGTGATTGGCCTGCTGGCGATTCTCAAGGCCGGTGGCGCCTACGTGCCCCTCGACCCCGAGTATCCGCAGGAACGCCTGGCCTACATGATCCAGGACAGCGGCATTCAACTATTGCTCAGCCAGCAAAGCCTGCTGGCCGTGCTGCCGGCCGCCGGTATCCAGGTGATTGCCCTGGATCAGCCCGCGCTGTGGCTCGACGGCTACAGTCACCAAGCGCCGACCGTCGCTACTGATGCGCTCAATCTCGCCTATGTGATCTACACCTCCGGCTCCACCGGCAAGCCCAAGGGCGCCGGCAACAGCCATCGCGCACTGGTCAACCGCTTGAGCTGGATGCAGCAGTCGTATGGCCTGGATGCCAGTGATGCGGTGTTACAGAAAACCCCGTTCAGCTTCGATGTGTCGGTGTGGGAGTTCTTTTGGCCGCTGATGACCGGCGCACGCCTGGTGGTTGCAGCGCCTGGCGAACACCGAGAGCCTGCGCGTTTGATCGAAACCATCGGCCGACACGCCATTACCACGTTGCACTTCGTGCCGTCGATGTTGCAGGCGTTTATCCATGAGCCGGGCGTACAGGCGTGCGCAAGCCTCGCGCGTATCATCTGCAGCGGCGAAGCCTTGCCCCTGGATGCGCAACAGCAAGTGTTCGCCAAGTTGCCGACTGCGGCGCTGTACAACCTCTATGGCCCGACCGAGGCGGCCATCGACGTCACGCACTGGACCTGCATCGACGAAGGCGCCGACAGCGTGCCCATCGGCCGCCCCATCGCCAACCTCGGCACCTACGTGCTGGATGCGCAACTCAACCCGGTGCCGGCTGGCGTCAGCGGCGAACTCTACCTGGGCGGCGTTGGCCTGGCGCGCAGTTACCACCGGCGTCCGGCGCTCACCGCCGAGCGTTTTGTACCCAGCCCGTTTGTGACAGGCGAACGCCTGTATCGCACCGGTGACCGTGTGCGCCAGCGCGCCGATGGGGTGATCGAATACCTCGGTCGCCTCGATCACCAGGTCAAGTTGCGCGGCTTGCGTATCGAACTGGGCGAAATCGAAACCCGCCTGCTGCAGCATCCGCAAGTGCGCGAAGCAGTGGTGTTGGTGCAAGGTGGCAAACAATTGGTCGCGTACCTGGTGTATGAAGGCGAGGAACCGACCGACCTCAAGCCCTGGCTGCTCGGCAGCCTGCCGGAATACATGGTGCCGACCCACTTCGTCACCCTGGCCAAGCTGCCGGTGACCGCCAACGGCAAGCTTGACCGCAAGGCATTGCCATTGCCGGATGCAGCGCTGCAACAGGCGTTTATCGCCCCTCAAGGGGACCTGCAGACAGTCCTGGCCGCGATCTGGAGCGATGTGCTCGGCGTTGAACAGGTTGGCCAGGACGATAACTTCTTCGAGCTGGGTGGCGACTCGATCATTTCTATCCAGGTGGTCAGTCGCGCCCGCCGAGCCGGTATCCGACTCAGCCCACGGGACCTGTTCCAGTACCAAAGCATCCGCAGCCTTTCGCGGGTGGCCAGCTTCGACCAAGTCAGCCTGATCGACCAGGGCCCGGTCAGCGGCGAGGTGATTCTGACCCCTGTGCAACAGCACTTTTTCACCCAGGCGATCCCGGCGCGTCAGCACTGGAACCAGTCGTTGCTGCTGACCGCGCGCGAGACGTTGCAGCCCCCGCGGCTGGAAGCGGCCTTGAACCAGTTGATCCAGCATCACGACGCCTTGCGCTTGCGCTTTGTGCAGCAGGCAGATGGCTGGCATCAGAGCCATGCAGCGCTGCCCGCCGAGCCGCTGCTGTGGCAGTCCCAAGCCAACACCGACACCGAATTGGCCGCGCTCTGTGAAGAGGCCCAGCGCAGCCTTGACCTGGAACAAGGCCCGCTGCTGCGCGCCGCGTTGGTGAATATGGCCGATGGTAGCCAACGCTTGCTACTGGTGATCCACCACTTGGTCGTCGATGGCGTGTCCTGGCGCATCCTGCTCGAAGACCTGCAACAGGCTTACCGCGAACAGCCGCTGCCGGCGAAAACCACTGCCTACCAGCACTGGGCGCAACAGTTGCAGAGCCACGCACAAACCCTGGACGCGCAACTGCCGTACTGGCAAGCGCAATCCATCGACGCCGAGTTGCCCTGCGACCATCCCGAGGGAGGCCTGCAAAATCGCTTGGGCATCAAGCTGGAAACGCGCCTCGACGCCGAACAGACCCGCCGCCTCCTGCAAGAGGCGCCAGCGGCGTACCGCACCCAGGTCAATGACCTATTGCTGACCGCCCTGGCGCGGGTGATCAGCCGCTGGAGTGAACAACCTGCCGCGTTGATCCAACTGGAGGGGCATGGTCGCGAGGACCTGTTCGACGACATCGACCTGAGCCGCACCGTCGGCTGGTTTACCAGTCTGTTCCCGGTGTGCTTGCACGCCGAAGGCGAGTTGTCCGAAGCAATAAAGTCGGTCAAGGAGCAACTGCGCGCCGTGCCCGACAAGGGCCTGGGCTACGGTCTGCTGCGTTACCTGGGATCGCCGCAGGCCCGTGAAAGCCTGGCGAACCTCGCTGCGCCACGCATTACGTTCAACTACCTGGGCCAGTTCGACCGTCAGTTCAATGAGTCGGCACTCTTCGTACCGGCCAGTGAAGGCAGCGGCCAAGCCCAGGATCCCCAGGCGCCGCTGGCCAATTGGTTGACGGTGGAAGGGCAGGTGTATGGCGGTGAACTGGCGCTGCAGTGGGGCTTCAGCCGTGAGATGTTTGAGGCGTCGACAATCCAGCGCCTGGCGGATGATTTCCAGCAGGAACTGCTGGCGCTGATCGAACATTGCGTCGACCCGAAACACGGTGCGTTCACCCCGGCCGATGTGATCCTGGCTCAGCTGACGCAAGAACAACTGGATCATCTGGCACTCCCATCGCGCGAGGTACAGGACCTGTATCCGCTGTCGCCGATGCAACAGGGCATGCTGTTCCACAGTCTGTACCAGCAGGGCCTTGACGATATTTATGTCAGCCAGCTGCGTGCCGATATCCACGGCCTCGATGTGCCTCGGTTCCGGCGCGCTTGGGAGCAGGTGCTGGGGCGGCATGACATGCTGCGCACCGGGTTTGTCTGGCAACAAGACCAGGCGCAGCCTTTGCAAGCGGTGTATCGCGTAGCGGGCCTGCCGTTCGCCGAATACGACTGGCAGGCCCTGCCGGATCAGCACGCCGCGCTGGATGAGTTGAGCGAGTCGACGCGGGTACAAGGTTTTGTGCTGGAGCAGGCGCCGCTGCTGAGCCTGAAACTGGTACGCACCGGTGTCGACCGCTTCCATTTGATCTACACCAATCATCACATTCTCCTGGATGGTTGGAGCCGAGCGCAGTTGTTCGGCGAGGTCCTGGAGTATTACGCCGGCCGGCCGTTACCGACGCTGCAAGGGCACTACCGTGACTATATCGGTTGGTTGCAAGCTCAGGAACCGGCTGCCAGCGAAGCCTTCTGGAAGGACCAATTGGCCACGATGCAGGGGCCAACACGCCTGTCGCGCGGCGCCGGGTCTGATCCTTCGTCCGCCAAAGGCAGCTACGCACTGGCCCTGAGCATCGCCCAGACTGACCAGCTCAAGGGGTTTGCCCAGACCCACAAAATCACTCTGAACACCCTTGTGCAAGCCGCCTGGCTGTTGTTGCTGCAACGCCAGACCGGCCAGGACACAGTGGTGTTTGGCGCCACGGTATCCGGTCGACCAGCAGGGTTGCCGGGTGTGGAGCAGCAGGTCGGTCTGTTTATCAACACCTTGCCGGTTATCGCCACCCCGAGTCCGATGTTGTGGGTGGGGGAATGGTTGCAGCAGGTGCAGGCACTGAACCTCAGCCTGCGTGAACACGAATATACGCCGTTGTTCGAAATCCAGCGCTGGGCGGGTGCGAGCGGCGCCGCGTTGTTCGACACGCTGCTGGTGTTTGAAAACTACCCGGTGTCCACAGCGCTGGCCGAAGGTGCACCAGCCGGGCTGACCTTCAGTAATGTGCAGAATTTCGAGCAAACCCATTATCCGTTGACGGTGCTGCTTGGCGCCGGGAGGGCTCTGGAGTTCGAGTTCAGCTTTGACGTGCAGTCGTTCGGCAACGACGAGATTCGGCAGTTGGCCGAGTCTTTCCAGCACCTGCTTCACGGCTTGACCAGTGTCACGCCGCGTCGTGTCGGCGAGTTGCCGTCGCTGACGGACGCAGTGCGCCGGCAGGTGGTGGAGGGGTGGAACGCCACCGAGCGCGGCTATCCGCAAGGGCAGTGGGTGCACCAGCTGTTCGAGGCTCAGGTGAAGGCACAGCCGGATGCGCAGGCGTTGCGCTTCAACGAACTGTCCCTGAGCTATGCCGAACTGAACCGTCGCGCCAACCGCCTGGCTCATCGCCTGATCGAAGCCGGCGTGGGGCCGGACGTGCTGGTGGGGCTGGCGGTGGAGCGTTCTGTCGAGATGGTCGTGGGTCTGCTGGCGGTGCTCAAGGCCGGGGGTGCCTACGTGCCGCTGGACCCGGAATACCCGCGTGAGCGCCTGGCCTACATGCTCGACGACAGTGGCGTGAAACTGCTGCTGACCCAGGCGCATTTGCTTGAACAGTTGCCGATCCCGGATGGCCTGGACTGCCTGGAGCTGGGCGAGTCGGCCTTTGAAGCCTACAGCGATACCAACCCTGGCATCGCGCTGGACGGCGAAAACCTTGCCTACGTGATCTACACCTCTGGTTCCACCGGCCAACCCAAAGGCGCGGGCAACCGTCATTCGGCGTTGCTGAACCGCCTGCAATGGATGCAGGAAACCTATGGCCTGGACCCCAGCGACACCGTGCTGCAGAAAACGCCGTTCAGCTTCGACGTGTCGGTGTGGGAGTTCTTCTGGCCGCTGATGACTGGTTCGCGCCTGGTGGTCGCCGCACCGGGTGATCACCGTGATCCGGCCAAATTGATCAACCTGATCAATCAGCAGCAGGTCACCACGCTGCACTTTGTGCCCTCGATGTTGCAGGCGTTCCTGCAGGACCCGGCGGCATCGAGCTGCCAAAGCCTGCAACACATTGTTTGCAGTGGTGAAGCCCTACCGGTGGACGCTCAGCAGCAGGTCTTCGCCAAGCTGCCGCGGGCCGGGCTCTACAACCTCTATGGCCCGACCGAAGCCGCCATCGACGTGACCCACTGGACCTGCATCGACGAAGGCCGCGATGCCGTGCCGATCGGCCGCCCGATTGCCAACCTTGGGTGCTACATCCTCGACGGCAACTTCGAACCGGTGCCGGTCGGTGTGCTGGGCGAGCTGTACCTGGGCGGCGTGGGCCTGGCCCGTGGTTATCACCGCCGTCCCTCCCTGACGGCCGAGCGTTTTATCGCGCACCCGTTTGTCAAAGGCGAGCGCCTGTACCGTACCGGCGACCTGGCGCGCTACCGCGAAAACGGCGTGATTGAATACGCCGGGCGCATCGACCACCAGGTCAAGCTGCGCGGCCTGCGTATCGAGCTGGGTGAAATCGAAGCGCGCCTGCTGGAGCACCAATGGGTCCGCGAGGCCGCCGTGCTGGCGGTCGAGGGCAAATACCTGGTGGGTTACCTGGTGCTGCACAACGCTGGCGATGACTGGCGCGATGTGTTGAGCGCTCACCTGGGCCAACACCTGCCGGAGTACATGGTCCCGGCCCAGTGGATGCTGCTGGAACACATGCCCCTGAGCCCCAACGGCAAACTGGACCGCAAGGCCCTGCCCAAGCCCGAGGCAGCGGGTGGTGAGTACATCGCGCCACTGACTGAACGGGAGCAACAGATCGCTGCGATCTGGGCCGAAGTGCTCGGTGTCGAACGTGTAGGCCTCAATGACCACTTCTTCGAACGCGGCGGGCATTCGCTGATGGCCACCCAGGCCGTCTCGCGCATCCGCCATGGCCTGGGCCTCGATGTGGGCTTGAAAGCCCTGTTCGATCAGCCGGTGCTGGGCCTTTTTGTCCATAGCCTGACCCAGGCACACGTTGAAAGCAGCCGTATGGAGCGCGTCGAACGTGAGCAGCCGCTGGGGCTGTCCTATGCGCAGGAGCGCCAATGGTTCCTGTGGCAACTGGACCCCCGCAGCGCGGCCTACCATGTACCCCGCGCGTTGCGCCTCAAAGGGCAACTCGACCGCGACGCCCTGCAGCGCGCCTTCGATACATTGGTCGCGCGCCACGAAAGCTTGCGTACACACTTGCAGCAAGATGCCGGCCGCACCGTGCAAGTGATCAGCCCGCCAGCAAGGATCGAGCTCGCCTTGGCGAACGCCGATGAAGCGAGTCTGAAAGCCCAGATAGAAGCGAGCATCACCCAGCCATTCGACCTGCGTCAGGGCCCGCTTATGCGTGTCAGCCTGTTGCGCCTGGCGCAAGACGAACATGTGCTGGTGCTGGTGCAGCACCACATTATTTCCGATGGTTGGTCGATGCAGGTGATGGTCGATGAGCTGGTCCAGCTGTATGCCGCCTACAGCCGGGGCGAAGGGCTGCAACTGCCGGCGCTGCCGATCCAGTACGTCGATTACGCACTGTGGCAGCGCAGTTGGATGGAAGCAGGCGAGAAAACTCGCCAACTCGATTACTGGCGTGAAGTGTTGGGTGGCGAGCAACCGGTGCTGGAACTGCCATTCGATCATCAGCGCCCGGCAGTGCCAACCCATCGCGGTGCACGCTTGAACATCCCGTTGCCAATACTGTTGCTCGACAGCCTCAAGGCTCTGGCCCAGCGCGAGGGTGTGACGCTGTTCATGCTGTTGTTGGCGTCCTATCAGATGTTGCTGCATCGCTACAGCGGCCAGCCGGATATTCGCGTCGGCGTGCCGATTGCCAACCGCAACCGGGTCGAGACCGAGCGGCTGATCGGCTTTTTCGTCAACACCCAGGTGCTCAAGGCCGAAATTGATGGGCACACCACCGTCAGCCAGTTGCTGGCCCAGGTCAAGCGGCGCGCGCTCGAAGCCCAGGCCCATCAGGACTTGCCCTTCGAACAACTGGTCGAGGTGCTGCAGCCCGAGCGCAGTCTCAGCCTGAGCCCGCTGTTCCAGGTAGCGTTCAACCACCATATCAGCCTGGCCGGCCAGCATTTGCAACGCCTGGGCCAGCTTGAAGTCAGTCCTGTGAGCTGGGACGAGGCGGTCGCGCAATTCGACCTGACCTTGGACATCGAAGAATCCCAGGGACGCTTAAGTGCCTCGTTGAGTTATGCCACTGACCTGTTCGAGGCCGCGACCATCAAGCGTATGGCGCGCCATTGGCGGAACCTGTTGCAGGCGATGGTTGCCGATCAGCAGCAGAGCATTGGGCAGTTACAGTTGTTGGACGGCGAAGAGCAGCAACATATTATCCAGCTGTGGAACCAGACCGATGCCGGCTTCTCGGCCGAGCGCTTTGTTCACGAGTTGGTGGCCGACCGCGCCCGGGAAAATCCGCACGCGGTGGCGGTGAAATTCGACGCACAAACCCTGACCTATGGCGAGCTGGACCGCCAGGCCAACCGTCTGGCCCATGCGCTAAACGCCCGTGGCATCGGCCCGGAAGTGCGCGTTGCGATCGCCATGCCGCGCAGTGCCGAGAGCATGGTGGCGTTCCTGGCGGTGATGAAAGCCGGTGGCGTCTACGTGCCGCTGGACATCGAATACCCACGTGATCGCCTGCTGTACATGATGCAGGACAGCCGCGCGCAGTTGCTGCTGACCCACACCAGCGCTTTGCAGCAACTGCCGATCCCGGACGGCCTTGATAGCCTGGCGATTGATCGCACCGAGCAATGGTCAGGATTCAGCGACACTGCCCCTCAGGTGAAGCTGGACGGCGACAACCTGGCCTACGTGATCTACACCTCCGGCTCCACCGGCATGCCCAAAGGCGTGGCGGTATCCCACGGCCCGTTGGTGGCCCATATCATCGCCACCGGCGAGCGCTATGAAACCTCGCCAGCCGACTGCGAACTGCATTTCATGTCGTTCGCTTTCGACGGCTCCCACGAAGGCTGGATGCACCCGTTGATCAACGGCGCCAGCGTGCTGATTCGTGACGACAGCCTGTGGCTGCCGGAATACACCTACGAGCAGATGCACCGTCACAACGTAACCATGGCGGTGTTCCCGCCGGTGTACCTGCAACAGTTGGCCGAACATGCCGAGCGCGATGGCAACCCGCCAGCGGTGCGGGTGTACTGCTTTGGCGGTGATGCCGTTGCTCAAGCCAGCTATGACCTGGCGTGGCGCGCGCTGAAACCCAAATACCTGTTCAACGGCTACGGCCCGACGGAAACCGTGGTTACGCCGTTGCTATGGAAGGCACGTAAAGGCGACCCCTGCGGAGCCGTTTACGCGCCCATCGGCACCTTGCTGGGCAACCGCAGCGGTTATGTATTGGACGCGCAACTGAACCTGCAACCCATCGGCGTAGCCGGCGAGTTGTACCTGGGCGGCGAGGGCGTGGCCCGGGGTTATCTGGAGCGTCCGGCGTTAACCGCCGAGCGCTTCGTGCCGGACCCGTTCGGCAAGCGCGGCAGCCGTGTGTATCGCAGCGGCGACCTGACCCGTGGGCGTCCGGACGGTGTGGTGGATTACCTGGGGCGTGTGGACCATCAGGTGAAGATCCGCGGTTTCCGTATCGAACTGGGGGAAATCGAGGCGCGTCTGCGTGAACAGGACAATGTCGGTGAAACCGTGGTGGTCGCCCAGGACGGCCCGACCGGTAAGCAATTGGTGGCTTATGTTGTACCGGCAGAGTCGGTGGGTGATGAAGCCGTATGGCGCGACGCCCTGCGCCGCGCTCTGAAAACACGCCTGCCGGACTATATGGTGCCAGTGCACTTCGTGTTCCTGGCGCAGATGCCGCTGACTCCCAACGGCAAACTCGACCGCAAGGGCTTGCCCGAGCCGGACGCCAGCCTGTTGCAACAGGCCTATGTGGCCCCCGAAACCGAGCTTGAACAGCAGGTCGCCGCGATCTGGGCTGACGTGCTGCGCTTGCCGCAAGTGGGCCTCAACGACAACTTCTTTGAAGTGGGCGGTCATTCGCTGTTGGCGATCCAGATCACCTCGCGGGTCCAGGCCGAACTGGGGCTGGAAGTACCATTGGTGGAAGTGTTCCAGGCCGAAACGCTGCGCGCCTATGTCCAGGTCGCCGCCACCTTCCGCGCCGGCAGCGCGGAAGATTTTGATGATCTTCGTGACTTTCTGAGCGAACTAGAGGCGATTTGAACCATGCTTTCCAACCCTAATATCGATCTGGTTTCGCGCTTTCTTCGCCTGCCTTTGGAACAGCGCCAGCAGTTTTACCAGCGCCTGCAAAGCCGGGGCATGAGCTTCGCCCAGCTACCGATTGCCTCGATCCGCGAGGACGGCCAGAAGCTGCCGCTGTCCTACGCCCAGGAGCGCCAGTGGTTTCTCTGGCAGTTGGACCCGGACAGCGATGCCTATCACGTCCCCGGCGCCCTGCGCCTGAGCGGCCAGTTGGATAAGGCCGCCCTGCAACGCAGTTTCGACACCCTGGTGGCACGCCATGAAAGCCTGCGCACGCGCCTGCATCTGGACGCCGATGAGCGTGCCCAAGAGGTGCTGGCCCACAGCGTGATCGAGATCGCCGAAAGCGCCGTCGATGAGGCACACCTCAAGGCCCGCGTCGAAGCGGAAATCGCCCGTCCCTTCGACTTGCAGCAAGGTCCGTTGTTGCGGGTCAGCTTGCTCGCAGTGAATGCAGAAGAACACGTGCTGGTGCTGGTGCAGCACCATATCGTTTCCGATGGTTGGTCGATGGGTGTGATGGTGCAGGAGCTGATGCAACTCTACGCCGCCTACAGCCAGGGCCAGGACTGTGCCTTGGCGCCGCTGCCGATCCAGTACGCCGACTATGCGCTGTGGCAACGTAGCTGGATGGAAGCGGGGGAGAAGGCCCGTCAATTGGCGTACTGGCGCGAACTGCTCAGCGGCGCGCAGCCGGTGCTGGAGTTGCCCTTCGACCAGCCGCGCCCGGCCCAACAGAGCTTCCGCGGCGCGCGCCAGGACATCGCGCTGGAGCCGGCATTGGTTGCGGGGTTGAAAGCCCTGGCCCAGCGTGAAGGCGTGACGATGTTCATGCTGCTGCTGGCCTCGTTCCAGGCTTTTCTTTATCGCTACAGCGGCCAGCCGGATATTCGCGTCGGCGTGCCGATTGCCAACCGCAACCGCGTCGAGACCGAGTCGCTGATTGGTTTCTTCGTCAATACCCAAGTGCTCAAGGCCGACCTCGACGGCCAGATGAGTTTCGCCCAGTTGCTGCAACACACCAAGCGCCGTGCGCTGGAGGCCCAGGCCCATCAGGACTTGCCCTTTGAGCAACTGGTGGAAGCGCTGCAACCGGAACGTAGCCTGAGCCACAACCCACTGTTCCAGGTGATGTTCAATCACCAGGCCAGCACTCAAGTAGCGGCACATCCGCTGCCGGGCTTGCGCGTGGCCAACCTCGAATGGGACAGCCACAGCGCCCAGTTCGACCTGAGCCTGGATACCCAAGAGAGCGGCGACGCGATCTGGGCCTCCCTGACCTATGCCACCGACCTGTTCAATGCCGCCACGGTGGCGCGCATGGCCGAGCACTGGTTGAGCCTGTTGCGTGCCGCCGTGGCGAATACTGCGTTGCCTTTGCAGGAGCTGGCGACACTCAACGCCCATGAGCGCGAGCAGATTCTCTCTGAGTGGAACGCCACCGAGCGCGGCTATCCGCAAGGGCAGTGGGTGCACCAGCTGTTCGAGGCTCAGGCGCAGGCACAGCCGGATGCGCAGGCCTTGCGCTTCAACGAACTGTCCCTGAGCTATGCCGAACTGAACCGTCGCGCCAACCGCTTGGCTCATCGCCTGATCGAGGCCGGCGTGGGGCCGGACGTGCTGGTGGGCCTGGCGGCAGAGCGCTCCGTCGAAATGGTCGTGTGCCTGCTGGCGGTGTTGAAGGCGGGTGGTGCTTATGTGCCGTTGGACCCGGAATACCCGCGTGAGCGCCTGGCCTACATGCTCGACGACAGTGGCGTGAAACTGCTGCTGACCCAGGCGCATCTGCGTGAACAGCTGCCGATTCCCCAAGGTCTGAAAACTCTGGTGCTGGGCGAGTCGGCCTTTGAAGCCTACAGCGATACCAACCCTGGCATCGCGCTGGACGGCGAAAACCTTGCCTACGTGATCTACACCTCTGGTTCCACCGGCCAACCCAAAGGCGCAGGCAACCGTCATTCGGCGTTGCTGAACCGCCTGCAATGGATGCAGGAAACCTATGGCCTGGACCCCAGCGACACCGTGCTGCAGAAAACGCCGTTCAGCTTCGACGTGTCGGTGTGGGAGTTCTTCTGGCCGCTGATGACTGGTTCGCGCCTGGTGGTCGCCGCACCGGGTGATCACCGTGATCCGGCCAAATTGATCAACCTGATCAATCAGCAGCAGGTCACCACGCTGCACTTTGTGCCCTCGATGTTGCAGGCGTTCCTGCAGGACCCGGCGGCATCGAGCTGCCAAAGCCTGCAACGCATTGTCTGCAGTGGCGAGGCCCTGCCGGTGGACGCCCAGCAGCAGGTCTTCGCGAAGCTGCCCCAAGTCGGGCTCTACAACCTGTACGGCCCGACCGAAGCCGCCATCGACGTGACCCACTGGACCTGCATCGACGAAGGCCGCGATGCCGTGCCGATCGGTCGCCCGATTGCCAACCTTGGGTGCTACATCCTCGACGGCAACTTCGAACCGGTGCCGGTCGGTGTGCTGGGCGAGCTGTACCTGGGCGGCGTGGGCCTGGCCCGTGGTTATCACCGCCGTCCCTCCCTGACGGCCGAGCGTTTTATCGCGCACCCGTTTGTCAACGGCGAGCGCCTGTACCGCACCGGTGACCTGGCGCGCTACCGCGAAAACGGCGTGATTGAATACGCCGGGCGCATCGACCATCAGGTCAAGCTGCGCGGCCTGCGTATCGAGCTGGGTGAAATCGAAGCGCGCCTGCTGGAGCACCAATGGGTCCGCGAGGCCGCCGTGCTGGCGGTCGAGGGCAAATACCTGGTGGGTTACCTGGTGCTGCACAACGCTGGCGATGACTGGCGCGATGTGTTGAGCGCTCACCTGGGCCAACACCTGCCGGAGTACATGGTCCCGGCCCAGTGGATGCTGCTGGAACACATGCCCCTGAGCCCCAACGGCAAACTGGACCGCAAGGCCCTGCCCAAGCCCGAGGCCACCCACCACTACGAAGCGCCGCAGAGTGGGCTGGAGCAGCAGATCGCCGCAATTTGGGCCGAGGTGCTGGGCGTCGAGCAAGTGGGTTTGAACGACAACTTCTTCGAGCGTGGCGGTGATTCGATCATCTCCATTCAAGTGGTCAGCCGCGCCCGTGCCGCCGGTATCCATTTCACTGCCAAGGCATTGTTCCAGCACCAAACGGTGCGCAGCCTGGCCCGCGTGGCGCAGTTGCAGACAGCTCAAGTGATCGACCAGGGCCCGGTGCAAGGCGAGACGCCGTTGCTGCCGTTCCAGCAATTGTTCTTCGAGATGGACCTGCCGGACCGTCACCACTGGAACCAGTCATTGCTGCTGACGCCACGCCAGCGCCTTGAGGCCGAGCCGTTGGAAGCGGCGCTGCAAGCACTCACCCAACACCACGATGTGCTGCGCCTGAGCTTCAGCCGGCAGGCCGGGACCTGGACCGCACGGCATGATGCGCAAGCTGCCACCGTGCTATGGCAGGCGCACGTGCACGACGCCGCCGAACTGCACATCCTGTGCGAACGCGCCCAACGCAGTCTCGACCTGCAGCAAGGCCCACTGCTGCGTGCGGTGCTTGCTGAGATGGCCGACGGTTCCCAGCGCCTGTTGCTGGTCATGCACCACCTGGTGGTAGACGGCGTGTCCTGGCGGGTGTTCCTCGAAGACCTGCAAAGCTTGTATCGCCAGCAACAGTTGCCGGCCAAGACCACCTCGTTCAAGGCCTGGGCCGAGCGCCTGCGGGCCCATGCCCGCAGCGAAGTCGTGGAGCCGGAAAAACACTTCTGGTTGCAACAACTCCAGGGGGTGCCGATCGACCTGCCGTGCCGGGATCCACACGGCGCACGTCCCGCTCGCATGGCGCAGACCGTGGTCAGCCAACTGGACGCCGAACACACCCGGCAATTGCTGCAACAGGCGCCCACTGCCTATCGTACCCAGATCAACGACCTGTTGCTGACCGCCCTGGCGCGTGTCATCTGCCAGTGGACCGGACAGGCTTCGAGCCTGATCCAACTGGAAGGCCATGGCCGCGAAGACGTGTTCGACGACATCGACCTGACCCGCACCCTTGGCTGGTTCACCAGCCTGTTCCCGGTGCGCCTGACCCCAGCCGAATCCCTTGGCAGCTCGATCAAGCAGATCAAGGAACAACTGCGCTCCGTGCCTGACAAAGGCCTGGGTTTTGGCGCACTGCGCTACCTTGGCGACGACGCCACGCGAAAGGCGTTCAGTGAGTTGCCGGTACCGCGTATTACCTTCAACTACCTGGGCCAGCTCGACGGTAGCTTTGATCAGCCGCAAGGTTTGTTCGTGCCGGCGCCAGAAAACGCGGGTGCCGAGCAAAGCCCGGAGGCGCCGCTGAGCAACTGGTTGACGCTCAACGGCCAGGTGTTCGGCGGTGAACTGCATATGGGCTGGACCTTCAGCCCGTTGATGTTCGAGGCGTCGCAGATCGACGCGTTGAGCCAGGCGTTTACCCGCGAACTCACGGCGTTGGTCGAGCATTGCTGCACCCCCGGCAACCGTGGCGTGACGGCTTCCGATTTCCCGTTGTCAGGCTTGAATCAACAGCAACTGGAGTCCTTGCCGCTGGCTGCCGATGCCATTGAAGACATCTACACCTTGTCGCCTATGCAGCAGGGCATGCTGTTCCACACCCTGTACGAACAGTCGGCCGGTGACTACATCAACCAGATCCGCGTGACCGCCGAGGGTCTGGATGTGGCGCGATTCCAGCAGGCCTGGGATGCCACCGTGCGCGCCCATGACGTGTTGCGCAGTGGGTTCTTCTGGGAAGGCCAGCTGGAATGGCCTTGCCAGGTGGTGTATCGCGAGGCCCGGTTGCCGATCGAACACCTCGATTGGCGTGCGATGCCGGGGCGTGAGCTGGCGTTGCAAAACCTGCAGGAAGCCCAGCGTCGCCAGGGCTTTGACCTGGCCAAGGCACCCCTGGTGCGTATGGTGCTGGTGCGCACCGACGAGCAACGCCATGAATTGATCTACACCCACCACCATATCCTGATGGACGGCTGGAGCAATTCGCGGCTGTTCGGTGAAGTGCTGCAGCGCTACGCCGGCGTGGCCGTGCCGGAGGCGGCCGGGCGTTATCGCGACTACATCGGTTGGTTGCAGCAGCGTGATGCGGGTGCGACCGAAACCTTTTGGCGCGAGCAGTTGAGCGCACTGCAGTCACCGACTCGCCTGGGCAGCAGCCAGCCGATGACGGCAGACGGGCATGGCGAACATCAATTGAGCCTGGATCGCCTGCTGACCGAACGCCTCGAGGCCTTCGCACGCAGCAACAAGGTCACGCTCAATACCCTGATCCAGGCGGCGTGGCTGGTGCTGTTGCAGCGCCATAGCGGGCAACCGGTGGTGTCTTTTGGTGCCACCGTGGCTGGACGCCCTGCGGATCTTGTGGGTGTAGAGCAGCAGATCGGCCTGTTTATCAATACCCTGCCGGTGATCTGCGCAGTGGATGGCCAGCAAAGCGTAGCCGACTGGTTGCAGGCGGTGCAGGCGCAGAACCTGGCCTTGCGCGAGCATGAACACACCGGGCTGTACGATATCCAGCGCTGGGCCGGACAGGGCGGTGAAGCCTTGTTCGACAACATCCTGGTGTTCGAGAACTACCCGGTGTCCAAGGCCCTGGAGCAGAGTGGTGGCAGCGGTATCCGTTTTGGTCTGCCGGACTCCCGTGAGCAAACCAGCTTCCCGTTGACCGTGCTGGTGGACGTCGGTGACACGCTGTCGGTGCAGTTCAGCTTTGCGCGTGCACACTTCGGTGCAGGCACAGTGCACACCTATGGTCGCCATCTGGCCAACCTGCTGCACGCCATGCTTGAGGGTGGCCAGCAGCGTTTGGGCGACCTGGCGATGCTCGATGCGGCTGAGCGTCAACAGGTGATCCACGATTGGAACGCCACAGCGCGGGACTACCCGTTGCAACACTGCGTGCATCACCTGATTGAAGAACAGGTGGCGCGCACGCCAGACGCTGCGGCGCTGGTATTTGCCGAGCAGCGCTTGAGCTATGCCGAGCTGAACCGTCGTGCCAACCGCCTGGCCCATCGCCTGATCGAGGCCGGCGTGGGCCCGGATGTGTTGGTGGGGCTGGCGGTGGAGCGCTCTGTCGAGATGGTCGTGGGTCTGCTGGCGGTGCTCAAGGCCGGTGGTGCCTACGTGCCGCTGGACCCGGAATACCCGCGTGAGCGCCTGGCCTACATGCTCGACGACAGTGGCGTGAAACTGCTGCTGACCCAGGCGCATTTGCTTGAACAGTTGCCGATCCCGGATGGCCTGGACTGCCTGGTGCTGGGCGAGTCGGCCTTTGAAGCCTACAGCGATACCAACCCTGGCATCGCGCTGGACGGCGAAAACCTTGCCTACGTGATCTACACCTCTGGTTCCACGGGCCAACCCAAAGGCGCAGGCAACCGTCATTCGGCGTTGCTGAACCGCCTGCAATGGATGCAGGAAGCCTATGGCCTGGACCCCAGCGACACCGTGCTGCAGAAAACGCCGTTCAGCTTCGACGTGTCGGTGTGGGAGTTCTTCTGGCCGCTGATGACTGGTTCGCGCCTGGTGGTCGCCGCACCGGGTGATCACCGTGATCCGGCCAAATTGATCAACCTGATCAATCAGCAGCAGGTCACCACGCTGCACTTTGTGCCCTCGATGTTGCAGGCGTTCCTGCAGGACCCGGCGGCATCGAGCTGCCAAAGCCTGCAACACATTGTTTGCAGTGGTGAAGCCCTACCGGTGGACGCTCAGCAGCAGGTCTTCGCCAAGCTGCCGCGGGCCGGGCTCTACAACCTCTATGGCCCGACCGAAGCCGCCATCGACGTGACCCACTGGACCTGCATCGACGAAGGCCGCGATGCCGTGCCGATCGGTCGCCCGATTGCCAACCTTGGGTGCTACATCCTCGACGGCAACTTCGAACCGGTGCCGGTCGGTGTGCTGGGCGAGCTGTACCTGGGCGGCGTTGGCCTGGCCCGTGGTTATCACCGCCGTCCCTCCCTGACGGCCGAGCGTTTTATCGCGCACCCGTTTGTCAAAGGCGAGCGCCTTTACCGCACCGGTGACCTGGCGCGCTACCGCGAAAACGGCGTGATTGAATACGCCGGGCGCATCGACCACCAGGTCAAGCTGCGCGGCCTGCGTATCGAGCTGGGTGAAATCGAAGCGCGCCTGCTGGAGCACCAATGGGTCCGCGAGGCCGCCGTGCTGGCGGTCGAGGGCAAATACCTGGTGGGTTACCTGGTGCTGCACAACGCCGGTGATGATTGGCGCGATGTGTTGAGTGCCCACCTGACCCAGCATCTGCCGGAGTACATGGTCCCGGCGCAGTGGATGCTGCTGGACCAAATGCCGCTGAGCCCCAACGGCAAACTGGACCGCAAAGCCCTGCCGAAGGTCGACGCCAACCTGCAAGCCCGGGAATACGTCGCCCCGCAAAGCGAGCTTGAACAGCAGATCGCTGCGATCTGGGCCGAGGTGCTGGACGTTGAACGGGTGGGCATGCACGACAACTTCTTTGAACTGGGCGGGCATTCCCTGCTGGCCACCCAGGTGGTGGTGCGCCTGCGCGAGCAGTTGCACGCTGAATTCGACATCAAATCGATCTTTACCACCCCGACCCTGGCTGATTTCAGCGCCCATGTGGCGGCCCAGCAGACAAATAATTCGCCGGTGCAGGACGCATTGGCTAAATCCTTGGAGGCCCTCAAACGTCTATCAGCAGAAGATTTGGATAAATTGATTTCCTGAGGGGCGTGGCGTGCAAGCATTAATCGAGTCGGTAGGTTCACTTTCGGCGCAACAAAAGAAAGCGTTGGCGGTTATGCTCAAACAGCAAGGCATCAACCTGTTTGAGATCGCCCCGGTTTTCAAACGCCAGGAAGGTGAGCCTCTTCGGCTCTCTTATGCTCAGGAGCGGCAGTGGTTCTTGTGGCAGTTGGAGCCGCAGAGTCCGGCTTACCACCTGCCGCGCGCCTTGCGCTTGAAAGGTCGCCTTGACCGGGCGGCCTTGCAGCGCAGCTTCGATAGCCTTATCGCCCGTCACGATAGCCTGCGTACTTACTTGCAGCAGGATGTCGACCAAGTGCTGCAGGTGGTCAGGCCCGAGTTGTCGCTTGAAATCGCCTTTGAAAGCGCTGATGCCGCACAGCTTGAACGGCTGGTGCAAGCAGAGATCGCCAAGCCCTTTGATCTGCTACAAGGCCCGCTGTTGCGGGTCAAGTTGTTGCAATTGGCAGCCGATGAGCACGTGCTGGTGTTGGTGTTGCACCACATCGTCTCCGATGGCTGGTCGATGCAGGTGATGGTCGACGAGTTGGTGCAATCGTACGTCGCGTACAGCCAAGGCCATGATTTTCGCCTGCCGGATTTGTCGATCCAATACCCGGACTATGCCTTGTGGCAGCGCAGCTGGATGGAGGCCGGCGAAAAAGAGCGTCAGCTGGGCTATTGGTGCGAGCAGTTGGGCGGTGAGCAACCGGTGCTGGAACTCCCGCTGGATCACCCGCGCCCGGCCGTGCAGAGCTATCGCGGTGACCGGCTCGATATGGGCCTGGACGCGGCATTGGTCGCCGGACTCAAGACGTTGGCCCAGCGCGAAGGCGTGACGCTGTTCATGTTGTTGCTGGCGTCCTTCCAGACCTTGTTGTATCGCTACAGCGGGCAGTCGGATATCCGTGTTGGTGTGCCGATTGCCAACCGCAATCGTACGGAAACCGAGCGGCTGATCGGCTTTTTCGTCAATACCCAGGTGCTCAAGGCAGACATCGACGGGCAGATGACCTTCAGTCAATTGCTGGCCCAGGTCAAGCAACGTGCATTGGAGGCCCAAAGTCATCAGGACCTGCCGTTCGAACAGTTGGTGGAGGCCTTGCAGCCCGAGCGTAGCCTGAGCCATAACCCGTTGTTCCAGGTGATGTTCAACCACCAGACCGAAGGCCGCGGGCCACGTGGCGAGCAGCAGTTGCCAGGCCTGGGCGTGGAGGCTCTGGAGTTGGGCAGCCAGAGTGCGCAGTTCGACCTGAGCCTGGATACCCAGGAATCTCCGGAAGGGATCTGGGCCTCGCTGAGCTATGCGACCGACCTGTTCGAGGCTGCGACGGTGCGGCGTATGGCCGAGCACTGGCAAATGTTGTTGCGGGCGGTGGTGGGGCGCGTTGGCAATCGTATTGCACAGCTCGGGATGCTGATTGATGACGAACAACGCAGGCTATTGCAAGACTGGAACCGCAGCGCTGCGGCGTTTGAAGACGTCGTGGGCGTGCACGGCTTGTTCCAGGCCCAGGTCCGGCAACGGCCTGATACGATTGCCCTGTGCTTGGGCAATCAGTCCATCAGCTATGCCGAGCTGAACCGTCAGGCCAACCGTTTGGCCCATCACCTGATCGACCAGGGTATTGGTCCGGAAGTGCTGGTGGGGGTGGCAGTCGAGCGTTCGTTCGATATGGTGGTCAGCCTGTTGGCGGTGCTCAAGGCCGGCGGCGCCTATGTACCGCTGGACCCGCAATACCCGCGTGAGCGGCTGATGCATATGCTTGAAGACAGCGGCGTACGCCTGGTGTTGACCCAAGCCCATATGGCGATGCCATTGCCCGAAGGCATGGCGACGGTCGATCTGGCGGATGCACGCCTGGCGCTGTGCCCTGAAAACGATCCGCAGGTGGCCGTTACCGCGCAAAACCTGGCCTACGTGATCTACACCTCGGGTTCCACTGGCAAGCCCAAGGGCGTGGCTATCCACCATGGGGCGCTGACCGAATTCTCCAGTATTGCCGCCGGTTACTCGCAGTTGACCGCCGAAGACCGCGTGCTTCAATTCGCTACCCTGAACTTCGATGGGTTCGTCGAGCAGTTGTACCCGGCGCTGACCCATGGCGCCACAGTTGTACTACGTGGCCCCGAACTGTGGGACAGCGCGCGGCTATACGACGAAATTATTGCACAGGGCATCACCCTGGCCGACTTGCCAACCGCCTATTGGAACCTGTTTCTGCTTGACTGCCTGGCCGCTGGCCCTCGCTCCTACGGTGCATTGCGTCAAGTTCATATTGGCGGCGAAGCCATGCCGCTAGACGGCCCAGCGCAATGGTTGAAAGCCGGTCTTGGCCATGTGCGTTTGCTCAACACTTACGGTCCGACCGAAGCCACGGTGGTATCGAGCGTGCTGGATTGCACCTCCGGTACTGAAACCATCGGCGCCACTGCCAGCCCGATTGGTCGCTCGCTGCCGGGCCGCGCCCTGTATGTGCTGGACCGCGACTTGAACCTGGCGCCGTTGGGCGCCGTGGGCGAGCTGTATATCGGCAGCAGCTGCGGCTTGGCGCGCGCCTATCTGAATCGCGCAGTGCTGACAGCCGAGCGTTTTGTACCGGATCCTTTCGGTGAACCCGGCGAGCGCCTGTACCGCACCGCAGACCTTGCGCGCTACCGCGCCGACGGCGTGATCGAGTACGTCGGCCGGGTTGACCATCAGGTGAAAATTCGCGGCTTTCGCATTGAACTGGGGGAAATCGAAGCGCTGCTACTGGCCCAGGCGGGCGTGCGTGAAACCTTGGTACGGGCTGTCGATAATCAGCTTGTGGCTTATCTGGTAGCCGAACAGCACGATCCCGATGCACTTAAGTCGATCCTGCGTGAACAGCTGCCGGACTACATGATGCCTGCGCACCTGATTTTCCTTGAACGCATGCCGCTGAACCCGAATGGCAAGCTGGATCGGCAGGCACTGCCGAAACCGGATGCCAGTCATTCACAACAGGTGTGGGTTGCCCCGGTCACGGAGCTGGAGCAACAGGTCGCCGCCGTCTGGGCAGACATTCTTGGGGCTGAACGGGTAGGGCTGGCCGATCACTTCTTTGAAATGGGCGGGCACTCGCTTTTGGCAATGCAGGTGGTCTCGCGCCTGCGCCATGTATTGTGCCGTGAAGTTCCATTGAAACTGGTTTTTGAGCAACCGCGTCTGGAAGGTTTCGCCACCGCTCTGCAAGCCTTGGAGGCCCATGAGGGCGAGCAGGCCCCCCCGTTGCTCGCGGTCGGTCGCGAACAACTGCTACCCCTCTCTTACGCGCAGGAGCGCCAGTGGTTTCTCTGGCAACTGGACCCTTCCAGTGCCGCGTACCATATCCCCAGTGCCTTGCGCCTCAAGGGCGCTTTGGATATTTCGGCACTGCAACGCAGTTTCGATGCCTTGGTGGCCCGTCACGAAAGCCTGCGCACCTGTGTGCAGGAACAACCGAACGGAGCGCTGCAGGTGATTCGGCCTGACGCTGCTTTGCCGATCAGGCTGGACCAGGTCGCAGAGGCTGATTTGCAGGAGCAGGTCGAAGCCGAGATCGCCCGTCCATTTGATTTGCAGCAAGGGCCGTTGCTGCGCGTGACCTTGCTGCGCCTGGCCGAGGATGATCATGTGCTGGTGCTGGTGCAGCATCACATCGTGTCCGATGGTTGGTCGATGCAGGTGATGGTCGAAGAACTGGTGAAGTTGTATGCCGCGTTCAGCCAAGGCCAGGCGCCGCAACTGCCGGATATGCCGATCCAGTATGCCGACTATGCCGTGTGGCAGCGTGCTTGGATGGAGGCCGGCGAAAAGGCCCGACAGCTGGATTACTGGCGTGACCTGCTCGGCGGTGAGCAGCCGGTGTTGGAACTTCCGTTCGATCATCAGCGTCCGGCGCAACAGAGCCATCGCGGTGCGCGGCTTGATGTGCCGCTGCCAACCGCCCTGGCTGCCGAACTCAAGGCCTTGGCCCAGGCACAGGGCGTGACCCTGTTCATGTTGCTGTTGGCGTCGTTCCAGATTTTGTTGCACCGCTACAGCGGCCAGCAGGATATTCGCGTCGGTGTGCCGATCGCTAACCGCAATCGTGTCGAGACCGAACGGCTGATCGGCTTTTTCATCAACACCCAGGTGCTCAAGGCCGAGATCGACGAGCAAACTACCGTTGCCCAGTTGCTGGCCCAGGTTAAACAGCGTGCGCTGGATGCCCAATCGTACCAGGAGCTGCCCTTCGAACAACTGGTAGAAGCCTTGCAGCCCGAGCGTAGCCTGAGCCTCAACCCATTGTTCCAGGTGATGTTCAATCACCAGGCCGAAGGGCGTCCAGGTGAAGGGCCACAGTCACTGGCCCATTTGCGCATCGAAGGACTGGTGTGGGACCGGCGTACCGCACATTTCGATCTGGACCTGGATGTTCAGGAGGGAGCGGACGGGCTCTGGGCGTCACTGGGGTATGCCACCGATCTGTTCGAGGTTTCTACCATCGAGCGCATGGCCGGCCACTGGCAGAACCTGTTGCAGGCAATGGTTACCGACCAACGGCAACCTATCAGCCAATTGAGTCTGCTGGGCCAGGTTGAGCAACAACATATCCTGCAGCTGTGGAACCAGACCGATGCCGGCTTCTCGGCCGAGCGCTTTGTTCACGAGTTGGTGGCCGACCGCGCCCGGGAAAATCCGCACGCGGTGGCGGTGAAATTCGACGCACAAACCCTGATCTATGGCGAGCTGGACCGCCAGGCCAACCGTCTGGCCCATGCGCTAATCGCCCGTGGCATCGGCCCGGAAGTGCGCGTTGCGATCGCCATGCCGCGCAGTGCCGAGAGCATGGTGGCGTTCCTGGCGGTGATGAAAGCCGGTGGCGTCTACGTGCCGCTGGACATCGAATACCCACGTGATCGCCTGCTGTACATGATGCAGGACAGCCGCGCGCAGTTGCTGCTGACCCACACCAGCGCTTTGCAGCAACTGCCGATCCCGGACGGCCTCGATAGCCTGGCGATTGATCGCACCGAGCAATGGTCAGGATTCAGCGACACTGCCCCTCAGGTGAAGCTGGACGGCGACAACCTGGCCTACGTGATCTACACCTCCGGCTCCACCGGCATGCCCAAAGGCGTGGCGGTATCCCACGGCCCGTTGGTGGCCCATATCATCGCCACCGGCGAGCGCTATGAAACCTCGCCAGCCGACTGCGAACTGCATTTCATGTCGTTCGCTTTCGACGGCTCCCACGAAGGCTGGATGCACCCGTTGATCAACGGCGCCAGCGTGCTGATTCGTGACGACAGCCTGTGGCTGCCGGAATACACCTACGAGCAGATGCACCGTCACAACGTAACCATGGCGGTGTTCCCGCCGGTGTACCTGCAACAGCTGGCCGAACATGCCGAGCGTGACGGCAACCCGCCGAAGGTTCGTGTGTACTGCTTCGGCGGTGACGCCGTCGCCCAGGCCAGCTATGACCTGGCCTGGCGCGCACTCAAGCCGACCTACCTGTTCAACGGCTACGGCCCGACCGAAACTGTGGTCACGCCACTGCTGTGGAAGGCGCGCAAGGACAACCCGTGCGGCGCCGTCTACGCACCGATTGGCACGCTGTTGGGCAACCGCAGTGGCTACGTGCTGGACTCGCAACTCAACCTGCAACCGATCGGCGTAGCAGGTGAGCTGTACCTGGGCGGTGAAGGCGTGGCCCGTGGGTATCTTGAGCGCCCGGCACTGACCGCCGAGCGTTTCGTACCGGACCCGTTCGGCAAACCGGGTAGCCGCGTGTATCGCAGCGGCGACTTGACCCGTGGCCGCCCGGATGGGGTGGTGGACTACCTCGGTCGTGTAGACCATCAGGTGAAAATCCGTGGTTTCCGGATCGAATTGGGCGAAATCGAAGCGCGCTTGCGTGAACAGGACAACGTCGGTGAAACCGTCGTAGTCGCCCAGGACGGCCCGACTGGCAAACAACTGGTGGCCTATGTGGTTCCGGCAGATGCCAACCTGGTCGATCAGGCCGAGTTCCGCGACAGCCTGCGCCGCGCCCTGAAAACCTGCCTGCCGGACTACATGGTGCCGGCGCATTTCATGCTTCTTGCCCAGATGCCGCTGACCCCCAACGGCAAGCTCGACCGAAAAGGCTTGCCGCAGCCGGACGTGACCCAGTCCCAAGGTGTATTTGTCGAGCCGGTTACCTCTTTGCAGCAGCAGGTAGCGGCCATCTGGGCCGACGTCCTCGGTGTCCAGCGGATCGGCCTCACCGATCACTTCTTTGAACTGGGTGGGCATTCACTGCTGGCCATGCAGGTCATTTCCCGACTGCGTCATTTACTAGCGCGGGAAGTCGCCCTGCGCACACTATTCGAACAGCCGCAGCTGGAAGGCTTTGTAACGGCATTGCAAGCGCTGGATAACACCATGCTGGTACCGTCGATGGTGGCAGTCTCCCGTGCCCGACCGCTGGTGTTGTCCTATGCCCAGGAACGTCAGTGGTTCCTCTGGCAATTGGAACCCGAGAGCGCGGCCTACCATGTGCCCAATGCGTTGCGCCTGAGCGGGCAGCTGGATCGCCCGGCCCTGCAGCGCAGTTTTGACGCTTTGCTCGCGCGCCATGAAGCGTTGCGCACTGTGTTTGTCACGGACGGTGAGCGCACGCTGCAGCACATCCTGCCAATCGCCACATTGCAGCTGGATTTTGCCCGGTTGGAAGATGCGTCTGCACAACAGGTACAGGCGCGGGTTGAAGCGGAAATCGCCCGGCCTTTCAACTTGCGCCAGGGCCCGTTGCTGCGGGTGACGTTGCTGCAACTGAGTGAGCAGGAACATGTGCTGGTACTGGTCCAGCATCATATCGTGTCCGATGGCTGGTCGATGCAAGTTATGGTCGATGAGCTGGTGCAACTGTACGCGGGGTTCAGCCAAAGCAGGCCGGCGCAACTACCGACGATCGCGCTGCAATACGCCGATTACGCGGCGTGGCAGCGTGGTTGGATGGACGCCGGTGAGCAGCAGCGCCAATTGGACTACTGGCGTGAACTGTTGGGCGGCGAACAGCCGGTGCTGGAGTTGCCGCTGGATCATCCGCGCCCGGCGGTGCAGAGCTACCGGGGTGCTTTGCTGGAAGTCGGTTTGGATAGCGGTCTTGTTACGGGCCTCAAAGCGTTGGCACAGCGCGAGGGCGTGACGTTGTTCATGCTGTTGCTGGCGTCGTTCCAGACCTTGCTGCATCGCTACAGCGGCCAGTCGGATATCCGCGTCGGCGTGCCGATTGCCAACCGCAATCGTGCAGAAATCGAGCGGCTGATCGGTTTCTTCGTCAACACCCAGGTACTCAAAGTTGATATCGACGGGCAGATGACCTTTGCCCAGCTGTTGCAGCAGGTCAAGCGTCGCGCCCTCGATGCCCAGGCCAATCAGGATTTGCCGTTCGAGCAACTGGTGGAAGCGCTGCAGCCTGAACGCAGCCTCAGCCACAATCCGCTGTTCCAGGTGATGTTCAACCACCAGTCCGAGGCACGTGTACCGCGTGGCGAACAACTGCCCGGCTTACGGGTGGAAGGGCTGGCGTGGGACAGCCATACCGCGCATTTCGACTTGAGCCTGGATACCCAGGAGTCGAGTGACGGTCTTTGGGCGTCGCTGACCTATGCCACCGATCTGTTTGAGGCCGCCACCATTGCGCGTCTGGCGCAGCATTGGCAGAACCTGCTGGAAGATGTGGCGCGGGATGCCGTGCAGCCTATCGGCGAACTGGCGCTGCTCAATCACCAGGAGCAGTTGCACTTACTGCAGGAATGGAACAGCGCCGCCCCTGCATGTGCGATTCAACAGGGCGTGCAGCACCTGTTCGAGCATCAGGCTCAACGGCGCCCGGATGCGGTGGCGCTGTGCCTGGGTGCGCGGTCCATGCGTTATGGCGAGTTGAATCTTCAGGCCAACCGTTTGGCCCATGCGCTGATCGCCCGGGGTGTCGGCCCGGAAGTGCTGGTGGGCGTCGCGGTGGAGCGCTCGCTTGAGATGGTGGTCAGCCTGCTGGCCGTGCTCAAGGCAGGCGGCGCCTATGTGCCGCTGGACCCGCAATACCCACGCGATCGCCTGTTGCATATGCTCGAAGACAGCGGCGTGCGGCTGGTGCTGACCCAGTCACTTATCGACATGCCGTTACCCGAAAGTATGGCGACGCTGGACCTGAGTGACGCGGATCTGGCCCCATACGCGCAGACCAATCCGCAGGTAACGGTCGATCCGCAAAACCTCGCCTATGTGATCTACACCTCCGGTTCCACCGGCAAGCCCAAAGGCGTGGCAATCAACCACGCAGCACTCACCGAATTCTCGAGTATTGCGGCAGGTTACTCGCGACTCACTCCGGATGATTGCGTACTGCAATTCGCCACGCTGAATTTCGATGGTTTCGTCGAGCAGCTGTACCCGGCGCTGACCCATGGCGCCAGGGTTGTGCTACGTGGCCCCGAACTGTGGGACAGCGCGCGGCTATACGACGAAATTATTGCCCAGGGCATCACCCTGGCCGACTTGCCAACCGCCTACTGGAATCTGTTTTTGCTTGACTGCCTGGCCGCAGGCCCTCGCTCTTATGGTGCATTGCGTCAAATTCATATTGGCGGCGAAGCCATGCCGCTAGATGGCCCGGCACAATGGTTGAAAGTCGGTCTCGGTCGTGTGCGTTTGCTCAACACTTACGGCCCGACCGAAGCCACGGTGGTGTCGAGCGTGCTGGATTGCACGTCTGGAACTGAAACCATCGGTGCCACTGCCAGCCCGATTGGCCGCTCGCTGCCGGGCCGTGCCCTGTATGTGCTGGACCGCGACTTGAACCTGGCGCCGCTGGGCGCCGTGGGCGAGTTGTATATTGGCAGCCACTGCGGTCTTGCGCGCGCTTACCTGAACCGCGCATTGCTCACCGCCGAGCGTTTTGTGCCGGACCCGTTTGGTGAAACCAGCGGGCGTCTGTATCGCACCGGCGATCTGGCGCGTTACCGCGCCGACGGCGTGATCGAGTGCGTCGGCCGCGTGGATCATCAAGTGAAAATCCGCGGTTTTCGCATTGAATTGGGGGAAATCGAAGCATTGCTGCTGGCCCAGGACGGCGTACGTGAAACGCTGGTGTTGGCCGCCGATAATCAACTGGTCGCTTATGTGGTCACCGAGCAGCAAGACGGTGAAGCACTCAAAAATGTCCTGCGTGAACAACTGCCGGATTACATGGTGCCGGCGCACCTGATCTTCCTCGACCGCATGCCGCTGAACCCCAACGGCAAGATGGATCGCCACGCATTGCCAAAACCCGACGCCAGCCAATCGCAGCAGGCCTGGGTTGCCCCAGTGACTAAACTGGAGCAACAGGTTGCAGCGGTATGGGCCGATATCCTTGGCGCCGAGCGGGTCGGGTTGACCGATCACTTCTTTGAGATGGGCGGCCACTCGCTGCTGGCGATGCAGGTCATCTCACGCCTGCGCAACCTGTTGGGCCGGGAAGTGGCGCTGCGAAATTTGTTCGAACAGCCGCGACTGCAAGGGTTTGTCGCCGCGCTTTCGACCGACAGAGGCAGGCCACTGGCACCGGCGTTGGTTGCGGTCGGGCGCGATCAGCCCTTGCCGCTGTCCTATGCCCAGGAGCGCCAATGGTTCCTCTGGCAACTGGACCCGCACAGCGCGGCCTATCATGTGCCGAGCGCTCTGCGCCTGAAAGGGCGCCTTGACCTGCCGGCACTGCAGCGCAGTTTTGACACCCTGGTAGCGCGTCACGAAAGCCTGCGAACTTACCTTCAGCAGGACGGTGAGCGTGTTGTGCAGGTGATCGCCGTGCAGGCCAGCGTCGAGGTCGCCCGGGTCGACATCGGCGCATCAGCGATCCGTACCGAAGTGGAGTCGCAGATCGCGCAGCCTTTCGACCTGACTCAGGGGCCGCTGATGCGGGCGAGCCTTCTGCGTGTGGCCGAAGACGATCATGTGCTGGTGCTGGTGCTGCATCACATCGTTTCCGATGGCTGGTCGATGCAGGTCATGGTCGATGAGTTGGTGCGGCTGTACGCCGCCTTCAGCCTGGGCCAGGCGCCGCAATTGCCGGCGTTGCCGATCCAGTATGCTGACTATGCCGTGTGGCAGCGCCAGTGGATGGAGGCGGGCGAGAAAGCCCGCCAGCTGGAGTACTGGTGCGGCCTTCTGGGCGGTGAACAACCGGTACTGGAGCTGCCGCTGGATCACGCCCGCCCGAGTCAGCAAAGCCATCGCGGCGCGAGCCTGGACATCCAAGTGCCGCCTGCGCTGGTGACGGCGCTGCGCGCGCTTGCCCAGCGCGAGGACGTGACCTTGTTCATGTTACTGCTGGCGTCGTTCCAGACCCTGTTGCATCGTTACAGCGGTCAGTCGGATATCCGCGTGGGCGTGCCCGTGGCCAACCGCAACCGCGTGGAAACTGAACGGCTGATCGGCTTTTTTGTCAACACCCAGGTGCTCAAGGCCGATATCGATGGCCAACAGACGGTTGCTCAGTTGCTCGCCCAGGTCAAACAGCGTGCGCTGGACGCCCAGGCCCATCAGGACTTGCCCTTCGAGCAGTTGGTGGAAGCCTTGCAGCCTGAGCGCAACCTGAGTTTCAACCCATTGTTCCAGGTGCTGTTCAATCATCAGACCCAAACCAGTGGCCGCGACGAAGGTGAGCAATTACCCGGCCTGCACGTCAGTGGCCTGGAGTGGGACAATCATACCGCCCAGTTTGATCTGAGCCTCAACACCCACGAGTCCGCCGAAGGGCTTGCCGCCTCGCTGACTTACGCCACGGACCTGTTCGAGCTCGCCACATTGGCGCGCATGGCGGCCCATTGGCTGAACCTGCTCAATGGCATGGCCCGTGATGCCCAGCAGCGTATCGGCCAGTTACCGTTGCTCGACCCTCAGGAGCAGCAAGCAGCCGTCCACGATTGGAATTCCACCGCGCGAGAATACCCGTTGCAACGTTGCGTGCATCAGTTGATCGAAGAACAGGTCGTCCGCACACCGGATGCACCTGCACTGGTGTTTGGTCAACAGTGCCTGGACTACGCCGAGTTGAACCAGCGCGCCAACCGACTCGCCCATCGCTTGATGGAAGCCGGTGTGGGCCCGGATGTGCTGGTGGGGCTGGCGGTTGAGCGCTCCATCGAAATGGTCATCGGCTTGTTGGCAGTACTCAAGGCTGGCGGTGCTTATGTGCCGCTGGACCCTGAATACCCGCGCGAGCGGCTGGCTTATATGCTGGAAGACAGCGGTGTGAAACTGTTGCTGACCCAGGCGCATTTGCTTGAACAGTTACCGATTCCAACCGGTTTGGAGACCCTGGTGCTGGGCGGATCTGTGTTCGAACGCTATAGCGAGGAAAACCCGGGCATCGTTTTGTACGGCGAAAACCTCGCCTACGTGATCTACACCTCCGGTTCCACCGGTCAGCCCAAAGGCGCCGGAAACCGTCATTCGTCACTGACCAACCGGCTGTGCTGGATGCAGGAAGCCTATGGTCTGAATGCCCGCGACAGCGTGCTGCAAAAAACGCCGTTCAGTTTCGACGTGTCGGTGTGGGAGTTCTTCTGGCCACTGATGACCGGCTCGCGGCTTGTCGTCGCCGCGCCGGGGGATCACCGCGATCCGCAAAAGCTGGTCACGCTGATCAATGCGCAGCGCATCACCACGTTGCACTTCGTGCCCTCGATGTTGCAAGCGTTCCTTCAGGATTCGGCGGTTGCCAGCTGTCACAGCCTGCAGCGCATTGTGTGCAGCGGCGAGGCGCTGCCCGTGGATGCCCAGCAGCAAGTCTTCGCCAAATTGCCGCAGGCCGACCTGTACAACCTGTATGGCCCGACCGAAGCAGCCATCGACGTGACCCACTGGACCTGCCGCGACGAAGGTCGCGACACGGTGCCGATTGGTGAGCCCATCGCCAACCTGCGCACTTATGTGTTGGACGCTGAATTGGCACCCGTGCCGGCCGGCGCCGCCGGGGAGCTGTACCTCGGCGGCGCGGGCCTGGCACGCAGTTATCACCGCCGTCCGGCGCTGACCGCCGAACGTTTCGTTCCTTGTCCGTTCCACAACGGCGCGCGCCTGTATCGCACTGGTGATCGCGTGCGCCAGCGTGCAAATGGCATTATTGAATACCTGGGCCGTCTCGATCATCAGGTCAAGCTGCGCGGTTTGCGTATCGAGCTGGGAGAAATCGAAGCACGTCTGCTTGAACTCCCGATTGTGCGTGAGGCCACCGTGCTGGCAGTCGATGGCAAGCATCTGGTGGGTTACCTGGTGCTGCAACAGGCCGGCGACGATTGGCGCGAGCGGTTGAGCGCCTATCTGGCCAGTCACGTGCCGGACTATATGGTCCCGGCGCAGTGGGTATTGCTGGAACACATGCCCCTGAGCCCCAACGGCAAGCTGGATCGCAAGGCCCTGCCCAAACCGCAAGTGAGCGGCCGCGATTACGTTGCGCCACAGACCGGACTGGAGCATCAGCTTGCCGCGGTGTGGGCGCAGGTGCTGGAGGTGGAGCGTGTGGGGTTGCACGACAACTTCTTCGAACTGGGCGGCCACTCGTTGCTGGTGTTGTTGCTCAAGGACCGCATCCAAAAGGCCTGCGGTGCCATGCTCGCCGTCAATCAGCTGATGCTGCACCCGACGATCGCAGGCCAGGCGCGCTGTATCGAGGGGGATGTCGGTGGCTCGTTGATCGTCAGGCTCAACAGCCAGACCCAGGGCACGCCGCTGTACCTGTTTCACCCAAGCTTTGGCTCGGTGCATTGTTACAAGGCTATCGCCCTGGCATTGCGTGAGCAGCGTCCGGTGTTGGGTGTGATTTGTCGGACCCTGGTGGAAGAGGGCGTTGAGGTGCCGACCTGGGCGCAGATGGTCGAGGACTACACCCAACAGCTGTTGCTGGCCCAGCCCCACGGCGCCTTCCGTCTGGGCGGCTGGTCACTGGGCGGCAACCTGGCGATGGAGGTGGCGTACCGCCTGGAGCAAGCTGGCCGGACCGTGGAATTGCTGGGCTGGATCGACGCGCCGCCGCCTGCACGCTTTACTGCATTCTGGCAGGAGGGCGCTGGGGTGGCCGAGCGAGCGATTTCCGCCTCCGAGCGCCGCGTGCAATTGTTGGCTGTGATGTTCCCGGCGTATGCCGAGCAGATCCAGAACGTCTGGCAGATGGCTGCCGGCGAGCAGGACGAGCAGTGGCAACGTGTGTCCGAGTGGGCCGAACTGACCCTGGGCGACAGCTTCCGCATACTCAAGGATGAGTTGCAAGGCGGCGGCGAGACGGAGCGTTCCTGGGCGCTCAAGCAGGTGCTGGACGAGCGCCTGCAAGACGCCGACTACCGTGCGATCAAGGCTCCGGTCAATTGCTGGTGGGCCGCCCTGAGCGAAGGCGGTATTCACCAGGCGCTGATTGAGACCGGCATGCGCGAAGTGATTGGCGAGTCAGGCATCCAGCGCTCGGTGGTGATCGACACGACACACCACCGGATCGTGGACAACGCCGAGTTCATCAGCAGTTTTGTCTCGGCAATGGAGTAAGCGGCTGCGGTAACAGACGCCCCTGGTCAGTGATGACCAGGGGCGTTTTGCTATCTGATGTGCCTCACGCCGGCTCCTTTGGGTATACGCATTTTCCGTAGGCGCCGGCTTGCCGGCGAAAAACGCCCAGGCACCGCATTCACTCAGGCATGGACAAAGGGTACAAAAAAGCCCCTGCTCACGTGGTGATCAGGGGCTTTTTTGGGGGGGGCGGGCTTAGAAGTCCCAGCGTGTGGTGACCATTACGTTGCGTGGGTCGCCAGGGTAGGCCGAGTCATAGAAACCGATGTTGGTGTAGTAGTGCTTGTCGAACAGGTTGTTGACGTTGAGGGTGGCCGAAAGGTTTTCAGTCACTTGGTAGCGGGTCATCAAGTCAACTATCCAGTACGGGTCCTGGGTGAACTTCTCGGAGCGGCCACCACCTGGGTAGCCCCAGTTGTTGACGGTCTGCCAGCCGGCGCTCTGCCAGCGTGCGCCGCCACCAATGGTGAGCTTGTCCAGGTTGCCCTGCAGTTTGTAGGTGGTATAGAAGCTCACCTGATCTTCCGGTTCCCAGGTGGCAACCTTCTTGCCATCGTCATCGCGGGCGATCTTGTGGGTGTAACCCGCTTGCAGTTGCCAGCCTCGGGCGAGTTCGCCGGAGATTTCCGCTTCGTAGCCCTTGGTCTTGGTCTTGGTGCCGATGTACGAGAAGTCGACGCCTGGCTGGGAGTTCCAGGCCGTATCGGCAAGCGGACGGTTTTCTTCGTGCACTTCGAAGTAAGCGAGGCTGGAGTTCAGGCGGCCTTCGAAAAATTCACCCTTGAGGCCCAGCTCATAGTTCTTGCCTTCGTTCGGGTCGAGCATGGTACGGGTACGTGTGCGGTACTGGGTTTGTGGCTGGAAGATTTCGGTGTAGCTGGCATACGCGGTGAAGTTGTCGTTCAGGTCAAACGTCAAGCCGGCGTAGGGCACTACCTTGCCGCTTTCCTGGGTGTCGCTGGTACCGGTGACCTGATAGTTGGCGATACGTGAGCCGAGTAACAGGTGCAGCTCATCCGTCAGGCTGAAGCGGCCAGTCACATAGGTACCGGTCTGGCGGGTGGTTTCGTCATTGATCTTGGTGGCAGTCCACAGCGGCTCTATGGCCTGGCCGTGCCAGTTGTAGAAGTCATAGGAGTTGTTGAAGTAGGTGGACGCCGTGTAGTCCTTGGCTTTCCATTTGGAGATGGAAAGGGACTGGCCGATCACCAGTTCGTGTTCGCGGCCGAACAGCTCGAATGGCCCCGAGGCGTACACATCGAGGCTGTCGCTGGTGGTGTCGCCGACGTATTTGCGCGCATAAATGGAGCTGGCCGTGGCGGAATCCTGGGAAATGTAACCCAGGGGCGCGTTATAGCCGTTGATCTGGTGGTTGTACTGGCCTTTGGTGACCCAGCCATTGTCGAACGTATGTTCCAGGGTGGCGAACGCAGTGCGGCTGTACTGCTCCCATGAGCCCCATTTTGGGCCGTTGTTGAACGAACGCGGCAGGTCCAGCTTGTTGCCGGTAGCATCGAAGATGGTGCGTGTGCCCGTCCAGCTGGAGCCTTTCGGGTCGCTGTCCTGGTAGTCGGCGCCAACGGTCAGCAGGGTGTTTTCGTCCAGGTCGAATTCGAGGATGCCGTAAAGCACACCGGTCTTGCGTGAATAGTGGTCAAGGAACGAGTGTTTGTCCTGATAGGCCGCAACGGCACGGCCACGCACGTTACCGGTTTCGGTCAGTGGGCCGCTGACGTCGACCTGGGAGCGATAGTTATCCCAGGAGCCGGCGCCTAACTCGATACTGCTCTTGAATTCCGAGGTCGGCTTTTTGCGAATCAGGTTGATCGTACCGCCCGGGCCGCCGGCGCCGGTGAGCAGGCCGGTGGCGCCCTTGAGCACCTCGACGCGGTCGTAGATCGCCATGTCGGTCAGGGTCTGGCCGGCCGAGTATTGGGCGTCGCGCAAGGTCGGAATACCGTCGTACTGGAAGTTGACGATAGAGAAACCACGGGAATAGTAGTTGGTGCGCTCGGTGTCATAGGTCGACACGGTGATGCCCGGGGTATGGCGCATCACGTCATCGATAGCGTTAAGCCCGAAATCATCCATCACCTGACGCGTCACCACCGAAATCGACTGCGGCGTTTCCCGTGGCGTCAGCACCAGGCGTGTCGCCGTGGCGATGGTCCCCGGAGTATACGAACCGGTGCCTTCTGTCACGGTGCCCAGCTGGTTGGCCGTGACCTGCGTTGTCCCCAGCTCCAGCCCCGAAGACGCGATCGCGCTGATGGTGATCGTGTTGCCTTGCAGGCCATAACTGACGCCGGCGCCAGTGAGCAGGGTGGCGATGGCCTTGTTGGGCTCCTGCTTGCCCTTGACCGCGGTGCTGTTCTTGCCTTGCACATCAGTCGGGCTGTATAGCACCTGCAGGTTGGTCTGGCGACCAAACTCCTGCAGCGCCGTCCCCAACGGCTGTGCGGGAATGTCGATCTCGATCTCCTGGGCCTGCACATAACTCGCCATGGGCAGGGACACCGCGAGGGCAAGTGCGCAAGGCTTGAGGTCGAAGTTCAGTGCCCGTCGCATGGATAGCGCTTTGCTCAGGGGGCTGAGACCGAGTCGTACTGACATGGATGCGTTCTCTTCTGTGTTTTTAGGTTGACAGTTTATAGGTGCTTATTGAGGTCAATTCTCATTACCACTAGTGAGACGTTCCTACCTGCAGAAACCGGAAAAGAAATTCACGCGGGTTCCATTTCATGCACCACCTGGCCCGCACTTAAGCGCACCAACTGGTCGGCAATATCGAAATAACGGTCGTCATGACTGATCACAATGATGGTCTTGCCCAGACGCTTGAGGTCTGGCAGCAGCTCGGTATAGAAGACGCGGCGGAAGGCCGGGTCCTGGTCGGCGGCCCATTCGTCGAACACCAGCACCGGGCGTTCTTCCAGCCAGGCATTCACCAGGGCCAGGCGTTTGCGCTGCCCGGTAGAGAGGTCGGTGGTGCTGAACACGCCGTCCTTGACGCTGACCTTGTGCGCGATTTCCAGGCGTTCCAGGTACTTGGCGGCGCTGTCCAGCGATTGAGTGGCACTGCCTTGGACCAGGTCATCGAACAAGTAGTAGTCGGCGAATACCGTAGTGAACAATTGGCGGTAGTCGTCGCGTGCCGGGTCGGTCACGGTTTCGCCGTTGAGACGAATTTCGCCGGCGTGGGGTTGATACAGGCCCAGCAACAGCTTGATCAGCGTGGTCTTGCCGCAACCGTTCTCGCCGACGATAAACACGATATCGCCCTGCTTGATGCTCAGGTTGATCGGCCCCAAGTGGAACGGCTGGCTGCCTTGTACTGGCGGCGGGCTGTAGCTCACGCCGCGCAATTCCAGGCTGTGCACCACGGGTGTGGGCGCTTCGCTGCCGTCCATCAGCAAGTGCGGCTCGGGGGAGGAGAAGCGTTCGGACAGTTCGGTAATGCGTGCAAACGCGATGCGTGCCTTGCCGATGATCGGCAGGTAACCCACCACATGTTCCAGCGGGCCCTTCATGTACAGCAGCACCAGCACGAAACCTGTGATCACCGCCGGGTCCGGGTTTGGGTTGTAGGCTTGCATCGCCAGGGCCAGGCCGATGACGACGAAAAAGAGCATCGAGCCGAAGGTCTTGGCGACAATATAGATGTTCACCGAGCGCACTTGGATGTCGCTGATGCGGTCGGCGGTTTCCTGGATGCGGTGAGTGTTCATGCGGTAGCGGCGCGGTCGATGGATGCGCAGCTCCTTGGCGCCTGAGGCGATTGCCGAATAGTAGCGTTGCAGCTCGTCTTCCTGATCACGGGCCTCGTCGAAGCCACGAATGCCTTTTGCGCCGGCAATGAACTGCACGCTGCTGCCAATGATGATTGCCACCACCATCATCAGGAACATCGGCACCGACAGGTAAGCCAGGTAGCCAAGGCAACCCAGCGTCACGGTTGTTGCGATGGCCAGCGGGGTGAAGGCGAAGGAGAAATCGCTGATAGTGTCGACGTCATGGGTCAGTACCGGGATAAGACGGTGAGAGCGATACTGTTCGATCTGTTCGATGGGCGCTGACAGCACTTTTTCGCCGAGATCCTTGCGCAGGGCGGCGATGATCCGCTGGCCCACATAATTGGTGCCGATATCGGAGACGATTGAGCTGGTCAGGGCCAATAGGCAAAGGGCGGCGAAGGTCAGGATCACTCCCTGTGTCATACCGGTGGATGAGTGCAAGGCAGTATTGATGGTCGCCAACAGCAACGTGATGGCCAGGCCACCCGCCATACCGAGGGCGACGGAGACCGTCACAATGGTGCGAAAGGGCCTGAGCAATGCGAGCAAACCTTTGAAGGCGCCGCGCTTGGGGTCGGTCATAAATACTTCCCGGAAAATGAAAAAGTGGGGGCTGGGCACACAGACCCTTACCCATGACAAACGAAGCATCGGCGTGACTATTTAGCTCGGTGCGCCAGGCGGTGGCAGTGAGCGATAAATTGCCTGGGGCCTGGTTCGTTCTTGTTGTGTAGGCGCACGCGTATCGACGCTGTGCGTGGCCCTTTGAGCGAGAGCGAAACAAATGACGAAAAAGAACCTGGTGTATGTCTGGTCCCTGAGAAATGCCGCTGCCGACAAGGCCGGGCAGCCGGTGGCCTACAAGGACCACGAGCGCTACATGAAGTCGGTGCTGGAGTTTCTGGTGGGCTCGCTCAATGACACGCCGCTGGGCGAGGTCTACAACCTGGTGGGCGTGGTGTATGACGACGATGAGCAAAACCCGCGCGACCAGCAGTTGGTAGCGGACTATGGCTTCGCCTACACGCCTGGCCGCCAGTGGTTGTACCCGGCGGATTTGCGCGTGCAGGGCAAGTTGGTCAATGACCTGCTGCTGAGCGTGCCATCCACCTATCGCCGGCTGCCACGGGGCAGCGCCGAACATATCGCTGGCAAGCAGGATTTCGAGCGGCGCCTGCATGACACCCTGGTGGAGTTGAAGGCCGACATCGTGGTGCTTGACGGTTTGCTGGTGATCCTCGATGAACTGGTGCGTCCGGGCGCGCCGTTTGCGCGGCGCATCATGAACATTCATCCGGGCATCACCCGTATCGAATCGCCTTACGAACGCCGTGGGGCCTATGCCACCTGGAATGCACTGTACGGTGCGCGTGGGCAGGCGATTACCGACTGGGCGACCAAAGCGACTCAGGCGTGCGAGCCGTTGTATTGGACCGGCGCGTCGTTCCACTACGTGGATAACGGTATCGATTCGGGTGAGGTGTTCCACGACGTGCTCAAGACCGAGATTTCGCCCGAGGACACCATCCTTGAACTGCGCTGGAACAACTTCAACAACAGCCTGTTCCCGGCGCTGCATGAAGGCTTGGAGCTGTTGGCCAAACAAGGCTGAAAACACTCCAAAGGCGGGCACGAACCTTGTAGGAGCGAGCTTGCTCGCGAAAAACGTCAACGATGACGCGTGCTTCCTGAGTAAATGCGGCGTCTATGAGTTTTTCGCGAGCAAGCTCGCTCCTACAAGGTATTAGAGCTCGCGTACTACCCGAAAGCCAATCCAGTCCCCGCGTGTCTGCGGGTAGATGTTGTTGCGATTGCCCGAGCGTGAAAATACCGGTGCCTCGCCCCAGTCATTGCCGCGAATCTGGTAGGCCTCACAATTGGGCTCCATCCACGCACTGCCATCAGTCGGCGCGCCGACGTAGTTGGGGTGCTCGCAATCGGCTACCCGCTCGTACACATTGCCGTGCATGTCATACATCCCGAACGCATTCGGCGGGTAGCTGCCCACGGGCGACGAATAGCTGTAGCCGTCCGCCGGGCCGTAGGTGTTGGCGTGCCTGGCGATGCTGTAGCCCTTGCCCTCGTCGAACGGGAAGGGGAACGGTCCGGTGGTACCGGCGCGGGCGGCGTATTCACGCTGGGCTTCGCTGACCATGTGGTACGTGTGCCCGGTCTTCTTCGACAGCCAACTTACGTATTGCTTGATGTCGTCCATGTCCATGCACACGGCCGGCTGGCGTGGGCCCTGGGGGTAGCGCGGCTTGCTGGCGATGCATTCGCGACCGGGGCGGTCGTCGCCGTTGGCGATCTTCACGCCGCTCTGACGCACGTAACTGTCCCATTCGCCGGCGGTGATGTGGAAACGGCTCATGGCGAATGGTTTGGCGAAGGTCACTTCATGCATCGGGCCTTCATCGGGCTCGCGTCCCACTTCATCTTCCGGGGTGCCCATGGTGAAAGTGCCTGCGGGCAGTACCACCATCTCCGGGCAGTCCTTGCAGTCCTTGAAGACTTTGCCCGGTTGCGGGGCGGCGGCCTGGGCCAGGTTGGGCAGCAGGGCGCCGCACAGGGCGGTGAGCGCCAGGGCGGTCAGGGGTTTGAGTCGGGATGGAGTCATGTGGGCATCTCGTTCAAAGGGAAAAATGTCATAACCGCTGGCTCAGCAAGGTCATGAAGCGCTGGATCTCATCCGAGCTGTTGAGCAGGCCGGGCGAGGTTCGAATCACCGGGCCGACGTCACGGTCCACCGCGTCCACCACCACACGGTTTTTCATCAAGTAGGCCGCGACCGCATCGCTGTCCTGGCCCTTGACCCGGAAGAAGGTGAAACCCGCCGACAGCTCGGGGCTGCGCGGGGTGACTAATTCGATCTGCGAGTGAGCCAGCAACTGGTCTTTGAGTTCGGTATTGAGCGCATGGATACGCGCCTGCACCGGCGCCTTGCCCAACTTGAGGTGCAGCTTGAAGGCTTCATCGGCGGCCCAGCGATGCTCGAAGGCGTGGTAGCCACCGGGCGTCATGGTCGTGGCAAAGTCCTTGTCTTCGGAGAAGGTCGGTATCATCGGTGTGATGTATTTGTTTTGGCTCTCGCGGGCGCACACCAGGCCGGTGCCGCGCGGCCCGAACATCCATTTGTGGGTGCCAGCGATAAAGAAATCGCAATGCATGTCCGGGAAATCGAGGTTTTCCACGCCAAAGCCATGCACGCCGTCGACGATATAGAGCAGGCGGTCCTGCTCGTCGCGGTTGCGGTTATGTTCGGCCACCAGCTTGCCGATTTCACCAATCGGCAATTTCACGCCGCTGCCCGACTGCACCCACGTCATGCCCAGCACGCGAGTGTTGGGACGGATATTGCGCTGGATATTGCCCAGCACTTCATCGGTCGATACCCGATTGGCGTTTTCGAACAGGCGTATTTTACGAACCTGGGTTTGCTCCTTGCGCACTCTGAAATCCAGGCTGAACCCGGTCGCATAGTGTTCGTGCACGGTGGTAAGAATTTCCTGGTCGGCGCGCACCTTGATCCCGCCATAAATCATCGCCAGCCCTTCGGACGTGCTGCCGGTGAGGGCGATCTGCGCCGGCGCGGCCTTCAAGTAGCGGCCGGCCCATTCGCGTACCTGGCCTTCACGCTTCCAGGTTTCCTGAAGGTCCCAGTCCATTGCCAGTCCGGGGTTGCGGTCGATCTGTTGGCGGTAGCGCTCGATGGCCTCGCGCACAGGCTTGGGGTGCGAGGCCACCAGGAAGTTGGAAAAGTGCAGATAGTCCGGATCCTGGTTGAACAGCTGTTTGAGCCCCGTCCATGGGTCGTTGGTAGTGGTTGCCAGTGCCTTGGGCAGCAGTGCGGTGCCCAGCGGCAGGCTCGCGGCAAAGACGCCGGCCTGCTTGAGAAATGTACGGCGGTCGGTCATGGACTTACTTCGTGGTGGTTAGCGATTGGCCAATGGCTTGGCGGCTTTTTGTACCTGGTCCCACACCCGCAGGAAATTGCCTCCCCACAGCTTGGCGATATCGGCTTCGGAGTAGCCGCGCTGGATCAATTCGGCGGTGACGTTGCGCACTTCGCCGACGTTTTCCCAACCCTGGAGGCCGCCGCCGTCGTTGAAGTCCGAGGCGATGCCGACGTGATCGATGCCGATCTTGCGCACGGTGTAGTCAATCGCATCGCCCAGGTCCTTGAGGGTGGCCTTGGGTTCTTCCTCAAGGATGGCGTACAGCGCGCCGGCGTACTCGCCGAAGCGTTGCTCGGGCCAGGCGGCAATGATTGCATCGCCGGGCATCAAGGCCATGGCCAGGTTGGGCAGTGGCGGCAGGTCAAAGCGTGCGCGCAGAACGTTGAGCTTGTCCTGAGTCGCCTGGCTCAAAGGGCGCAGGTACGCGGGGAAGCCGACCACTTGCACCACGCCGCCACTGTTTTTGATCAGTTGCAGTTCCTTGTCGCTGAGGTTGCGCGGGATATCCACTGACGCCCGAGGCGCCGAATGGGACGCCACCATCGGCGTGCGGCTCAACTGCGCGACCTGCTCCAGGGCCTTGGTCGACATCTGCGACACATCGATGATCACGCCCAGGTCATTGAGACGATGCACCGCCTGCTGGCCGATCGGCGACAGGCCATCAAGGGCGTCGGGGGAGTCATTGAAAAACGGCAGCGGGCGCGACGAGTCGGACCAGGCGTTATTGCCGATGTAGCTGAACCCGAACATGCGCATACCGCGTGCGGTCCACAGGTCCAGTTGGTTCAGGTCGTTGCCCAGCGGGTAGGCGTTGAGCATGCTGATAAAGATCGCGAACTTGCCTTCGCCGTGCAGGCGCCGCATATCGTCCGGGGTGTAGGCGATGCCCACCTGGTTGGGAAAGTCGCGCACCATGCCGGAGATGATCTTGTAGCGCACCTCCTGCTCGTGGCGGGCCTCTTCGACAAAACCATCGGTGGGTTTGTGTGGGGCGTTATCGCCGTTCCAGATTTCCGGCCAGCCGAAGATCGTCAATGCGGCCCCCGACAATCTGCCTCGCGATGCCTTGGCCAGGTCGAACTGGCCGCTGCCATCCTTGTCGGCCTCATTGCCTGCCGTGCCGAAGTCCAGGGGCAGGGTGATATGGCTGTCGAACGACAACAGGCGATCCTGCATTTCATTGGCCTGCTTGATCACCTCCAGCGGGTAGCCGGCGTTGCCCTTGAACCAACGGTCCCAGACCAGAAAGCCGACCCCGGCGCCGATAGCCAGGGCCAACGGCAGGCCGATATACAACGCCTTTTTCGAACGTGATTTTGTCATTGCCATCTCAGTCAGTTGCGGCCTTTGCTATCAGGGAAGAACGAGCGCTGGCGGGGGAAATTTAGGCCGTGCGGGTGCGACGGTAAATTTCGGTGGGCTGCAAACGTTCTAGCTCTGATCAAGCCGTTTCCTAAGGTAGACAATGACAATCTCTCGACGAGGGTTCATCGCAGGCCTGGCGCTGACCGGCGCGGCCGTGCCGGCGGCCTTTTATGCCCATCGCGAGCTGACGCGGGAAGAAGAATTTCCCATCACCCCCGGCGAAGCCACGGTTGACCTGGCCGACACCCAGGGCCAGCACCTGGCCAACACCCTGCGCGGCGTCTGGAGCCTGCGCCTGGCAGGGCGCGATGCCGGCCTCAAAGGCTTGCCGCTGCACGGCCTGGAGCTGCTGCTCGACATCGCCCCTCGTGGCCGTGGCCTGCGTGGTTACCTGGATACCGCCGAGAACCTGCGCGCCGACGGCGAGCCGCGCTATCGCGTACTGGGCGATCTGCTGACGGGCGAGGGCGCCGTGCTCTATTGGCGGTTGATCGACCGCGACTCGGTTGGCGGCGTGCCGACCTATGAATTCAAGATGACCCTTGATGAAGTCTGGGCCGCCTTCGGCAATGCCGGCAGCGCCACGCTCAGTGGGCAAATCCTCGATCTTGAGCGCCCCCTGGCGTTGATTGAGCGCGATAACCGTTTTATTGCGCACAAACAGCTGTTCCCCGAGGCACGCCAGCGCATCGGTCTGAATCCCACCTTGCTGGCCTGGCTGGTTTCGCCCGAACACCGCCTGTTTCACCAGCTGTGGCACGCCACGCGAGACCAGTGGCACAAGCTCTCCGAAGAAAAGCGCGAGGCCTTGCGCGGTATCGGCTGGCAACCCGGGCCCCGTGGTCAGGAGCGCGATGCCCGCGGCAAACACAAGGACCGTAATGGCTCGGGCATCGACTTCTTCTTCATGCACCGGCATATGCTCGGTACTGCGCGCTCCATGCAAGACCTGCCGTCGTGGCCGCAATTCCCCGCGCCGCAACCGGCGCTGGAGCGGGACCGCCTGGGGTTTGTGCGCTACTTCGACAACCACGACGGCTTCGCGCTGCCGCCCTGTTGGTCGGCGCCGGACGACGCCGACTACACCCAGTGGGTCAGCGACATCAAGGCGGCCGAGACCTATCACAGTAATTTCCAGGTGTGGGAATCCCAGTACCGCGACCCGCGCTACCTGGCCAAGCTCACCCTGGGCCAGCTGGGCTCGGAGATGGAGTTGGGCCTGCATGATTGGCTGCACATGCGCTGGGCCTCGGTGCCGCGTGACCCGTCCAACGGCGCACCGGTGCCGTTCGCCCGCGACCCGGCAGATTTTGCGGCACGTTGGTATGCGCCGGAGAATGACTTCCTCGGCGATCCGTTTTCATCCCACGTCAACCCGGTGTTCTGGCACTTCCATGGCTGGATCGATGACCGCATCGAAGACTGGTTCCGCGCCCACGAGCGCTTCAACCCGGGCGAAGTACGCCGCCTGCAAGTCAACGGCGTGGCCTGGTTTGCGCCGGGCCGCTGGGTTGAAGTGGACGACCCCTGGCTGGGCCCGGACACCCACGGCTGCAGCACCACACCGGGGCTGCAACAGGGGCGTTCGATGGAAATGGACCCGGAAATCATGAAGCTGGCCCTGCGCATCACCTTCGGTGCCGATGAGGAGCTGCTCAAGGGCCTGTTCAAGCGCGTGCCCAGGCGGCCCTGGTATGCGCGGCACTTGAAGGTCAAACGCGAACGTTAAGCGCCATTGGCGGCTATCTAGGTTACCGATATGGCTGCCGAATACAGGCCACTGACACTTCGCGGGTCTCTCATTTTATTGATCAGATACAACTCGTTGAATTCAGACACGGTATAGCCCTCGGCCCGTTTGAGTGGCTGGAACAGATGGCTGGTTTGCCCACTGTTAAGCACGCGTTCGATGCCGCTGCGCATGGACGCCTCAGTGGTGAATTTGGCGAGCCCGAAATTGGGGTCGTAATAGAACCAGGTTTTTTTACCATTCAGAATCCTGACGGCGGCTGTTACGCCATGCTTTGGATTGCCGATGAGCAAGGCTTTGGAGGTGGTGGCCGTTGCCAGGTCCGAGATGATCATGTCGTACGTGGCTTTGCGGGTGAGCTGCCCGGAATGAAAGTCATCTCTGAGGATGGTCTGGAACCTCTCCAGGCTGTTGCGGAATCGTTCAGTATTAGGGTGTTTGGGGTGCGCCATACTGAGAAAGAAATTCTTTATCAGTGTGTCTTCGGCGTCGTCGAGAATGGCCAACGCCATGGTGTTCGACAAGGCTGCGCAGTCGCCCGAGGACGGAATATTCACCTGACTCAGATAATAGCCCTGCGGCATGGCGATCACTGTGCCGCCGGCGGCCGTGATGTCATCCGTGAATTTTCTGCTCGTTGCCAAGCTTGTTTCAAGCAGTCGATTTTGCATATGCCGGAACAGGGCACCCACTTCTGCAGGTGACAGCGCTGGGGTCAATATCAGCTCGCGCAATTGATGCATTTTCATCGTCGGCGAGAAGCCCGCGATTGCGTCTGGAATACCCCTTGCGAACCCCTCTTCAAACTGTATTTGTTGCGGTGTCGGGTGGAGGCCGGGCACGGGGTTTTGTGGCGTAATGAGCGTCTCGTAGTGTGCTCTGACTTTTTCTGGCAGGGCCTCCAACTCGTCGATACGCTTGGACAGGCTACCCAGTATTGCGGGTGAGTCGATGGAGTCCATGGCCAGTTTTTTCAGCTGGCTGATGCCCAGTGCCGCTGAGTAGCCAGAAAGGCTGGACGCGGCGACCGTGCTGTACCCTTGATGGAACGCAGCCTGGCCTGTTGTAGTTGCGGTTGCTGCTGCAACCGCGTCGTTGAAGGCCTCTGCTAAAGGAATATCGCTTTTCGCCGGATTGAGCCATCCGGTGATCCAGTCGCTGATGATGCCGTTGATTTCACCTTGGGTTGCCAGCACTTTCGGGGTGAAGTCCTTGATTGGCGCACCGTAGGGTTGGCGGGTGACGGGATCGTAGTGGTGCCACTGATCGTTTTTGAGTACCGCAACCCCCTCAACGGAGTGTTCGCCGGACTTGGTTGAACCGAGCAACGCGCTGCCATGCTCCTGACTGAGAGCCTTGAGCCACTCGTGGCTGTGACCCGTTTTTTGTAGGTTAGCCAGCCACGCTGTAGTTTTGGTCACTCCTTTGCTGAGCAGGTTTGCTCCTCCGACGGCCAGGTCAGCCAAACCGTCCATGGGATTCAGGTTGCTCAGGGTGACCATGCCGACCATTTTGCCTGTCCGTGCGATTTTGGATGCGAGGGACGCGACACTGCCGGCGACCCTGGTCAGTTTGCCGATGTTGGCCGCGCCGGCTGTCAGAAAACCAAATACATCCAGGGCCAAGTCAAATCCGCCCTCGACGTTGTTACCCTTTTTAAAGTTTTCAATCGCCGAGCGGAAAGGAATCAAATTCATGAAGAATTCGTCGATTTGATGAGCTTTTGCGTTAGCCAGGTCCTGGGTCGTCTGCCCTCTGGCGTATCGTTCGATGTCCGGGTCGTCGAGGTTGTAGTGCTCAACGAAAACATCAGCAATGTCCTGTGTGCGGGGCGTGGAAAAACTATCAATCGCGCCCGCCGCACCGGCGCGTTCTTTTGCGTGATGACTGCTGACGTTTTTGGGTATGAACACGCGGGTACCCAACTCTACGTCTCCCGCATCCCTGGATGTATGCTCTCTCACCTCCCACCTGGCAGCCGGCACGATCGTGCCTCGGGCGAGGTCGATCCGATAGCCGGTGGATTGGCCGTTGCGTTCAATTTTTACCAACAGGTCCTTTTTATAGACGGGATCGGACTTGCTCCAGAAACCCAACCGAGTAGACGACTCTCGATAATAAGTAATCTCGCCGTACTCAAAGTGCTTGCGGTCTTCGAGTGGCAGTTGGGCAATCAAATGCTTGACCGTTGTATTCAGGGCGACCTTTTTTTGCTTGATCGTGTCTTCGAATCGTTGTTCGAAGGTACCGCGTATCCCAAATCGATAACGGGCATTCATATCCTGGATGGGAATGCGTTTGTCCAATGCTTCGAAGACATAGGGCAACTCCAGATCCATCATTGCGAAGTCCAGCATCGAATGACGACCGTATAACCAGGTATGCTCCTTAGTCTGCCCTGTGCGCGTAGCGGTACCGGTCTTGATGAGTTTCTGTTTAAACAGGTCGCCCAGATCGCCGTACCGTTCCACCAGCATCTCCAGGGCCATTTTTTCACGCGTGGGCAGTTCCAGGTCCATCGCCCGGGAGGCGCTGAGCATGATTTGTTGTCGGGCATTGAAGGTGGTTATGAGGGTTTCCAACTCTTGCTGTGTGTATTGCCTGTCGTCCCTGGGGGCGATCAGGTGCTGGCAGATTCCCCAGTCTACCAAGGCCGTCATCTGGGCGTGCCGAGCGGCATCGGGTTGCTCCAGCCGGGCGCGCTCGCCCTCCAGCATCACTTGAGCGTAAGTCATATTCGGGACTTTTCCCGGCGTACCGGCTTCGATGGCCGTCGCCGCGATGACCAGGTTCAGCCAAGCCGCGCTGCCATAGTTCACGGTGGGCGGAATGTCCTTGATCAGATAAACGGGGGCTTTCTTCGCCAGTAGAGCGTACGCGCCCACCTTGGACAGTGCCGGGCTGATCCTGCCGCTGTCGCTCAAATGCTTGCTCAATGCCTCCACCACCGTAGCAGCGGGCTTACCCCAGTGTTTCTCGTTTGCCAGGTCCAATCCCGCCACCTTGTTATGTCGAGGGGCCGTGATGGATTCGGGGTCCAATTGCAGGTTAATGGCTGCCATCAGATAGTCTGCGGCGCTATTGTCCGTGGCGATACCGCTTGATTGCTCTTGCAGATGTTTACCCAGCGCTTGCCCGGCGCGGCCATTGAGCAGCGCTTCCAGCGCCTGGGCGGGGTCACTCGGTAGCTCGGGGGAGAGCGGGTGCTGGGCCAGCAGAGCATCCAGGGCATTCGGGAAGTCTGACCTCATGGAGATAACGCGCAGCCGGGTCTGCTCCGCCTGACTCAAGGGCACTGACCATGACAACGCGCCGCCGAAATTACCCAGCGGTTGGGTCAGGGCCGCATGTTTCACTATGTTTATCAGTTCAGTCAGAGCAAGCAGGGTGGTGGGTACGGCCCAGCCCTTGGCCCTGATAAAACTTTCCAGTGTCGCGCCTTCACTGGGGCGCATAGGGAACGATGAGTCAGGGTGGATATCCAGCGGCGCGCTCAAGGCGGCCCGTATTGCCTGGGGCGTGGCGTTTGCGTCCAGTTGTGTCGCAGCTTCGGTGAGGTTGTTGGTCAGCGTCTGCAGGTTGTGTCGGTCGCCGAACCCTTCTGTGTAGGTTGTCGGTGCAGAAGTGGACAGCCCGGATACCAGGGCTGAGGGTTGGTTTGTCTGCCCGGTGACGCCTGCCTGGCTGGGGGGCACGGCGGGCATTGGGGTATGGAATGGCGTGTTATACCAATGTCGTTGGGTGTGCAGGGGGGCGCTGAGCATGGGCGGGTACTCGTAGGTAAATATCTGAGAGGCCGGTTTCCTAAGGCGTGCGTCTGTATTTCAGACGCGATGTTGGGTGAAGGAAAAGGGCGTAAGGGTTCCTCTGCAGCGGGCCGGGGGAATGTGACCAATCGCAACAGGTAGCCCACGCAAGCCCGCGCGGTTTAACGGGGCGCTACCCATCGTGATTGCGGTAGCTTTACAAAGTTTGTGTCGATAGCTATCCAAATCGCAGACGAAAAAAAACCGGCTGATCAGGCCGGTTTGGAGTGTCCCGCCAACAGTGCGGGTTATACGTGGGTGCTCAGCAGGCGGTCAGCACCGCCTTCAGCCAGGCCGCGTTCCTGCAAGCGGTCGGCACCACCTTCGGCCAGGCCACGTTCCTGCAAGCGGTCGGCACCACCTTCAGCCAGGCCGCGTTCCTGCAAGCGGTCAGCACCGCCTTCAGCCAGGCCGCGTTCCTGCAAGCGGTCGGCACCGCCTTCGGCGAGGCCGCGTTCCTGCAGGCGGTCAGCACCACCTTCAGCCAGGCCGCGTTCCTGCAAGCGATCCGCGCCACCTTCGGCGACACGGGTTTCTATCAGACGATCGGCACCGCCTTCAGCGACTACAGGGTGGGCAAAAGCGTTTGCAGCCAGTACCGAGAAAGCGAGGCTAAGCAGGATTTGGCGTTTCATGATGATGTGCTCCGAATGCTTTAGTTGGGTGCCGTTTGGCATGGGTTTGATGTTACGCGTTGCATTTTTTAAGAGAACTTCATTGCGCTGATGGTGACTATCGACGCCAGCGATGGTCCCGCTTGCGGGGCCATCACCGTGACCGTCATGGCATCTGCGGCAGTTCGTTGGGGCGCAGGTCAAACACCAGCACCTCGGCGTCCTCGCCATGGCTCAGGCGGATCTGGCGCTCGTCCCGCACCCGCACGCCGTCGCCTTCCTGCAAGCGCTGGCCATTGAGTTCAACGCTGCCGCGCGCTACGTGGATGTAGGCGTACCGCTCCGGTGCCAGTTCCAGGCGGGTGCTTTCGTCGCCGTTGAACAGCCCGGCATACACCCGTGCATCCTGACGAACCTTCAGCGAGCCGTCGGTGCCGTCCGGCGAGATGATCAACTGCAAGCGCCCGCGTTTTTGCGCTTCGCTGAAGTGTTCCTGTTGATAGCGCGGCTTGGCACCCGCCTTATTCGGCACGATCCAGATTTGCAGGAAGTGCACGCCAAGCCGCTGGCTGTGGTTGAACTCGCTGTGAGCCACGCCGCTGCCGGCGCTCATCAACTGCACATCGCCGGGGCGGATCACCGAGCCGGTGCCCAGGGTGTCCTTGTGTTCCAGGGCGCCTTCAAGCACATAGGAGAAGATCTCCATGTCGCGATGAGGGTGCTGGCCGAAGCCTTTACCTGCGGCGACACGGTCATCGTTGATCACCAGCAGGTCGGAAAAACCCTGTTCCTTGGGGTTCCAGTAGTTGGCGAAGGAAAAGGTGTGGAACGACTTCAACCAACCGTGATTGGCGGCGCCGCGTTCGGAAGCTTTGCGAAGGGTCAGCATGGTCCAGTCCTCAAGTGAGCGCAGGCTGCGAGATGCAGGGCGCTGGCGTTGAGAAGAAGGTTAATGGTTAACGAATGATTGATTAAGAAGATGAAAATACAATAACTGTCGCTTTAAGGTTGACAGTAAAAGTCGTGCCATAATGCCCGCCGCACTTCTTTTCGATGGACATTTCCCGCTTATGAAAACCGTGGCCATGGCGCTGTTTCCGGACTTCCTGCTGCTCGATATGGCCGGGCCGCTCGAAGTGTTTTCGATTGCCAACCGTTACCTGCCGACTGCCGATCACTACCAGATACTGACCATTGGCACTGAGCCAGGCCCGTTGCGGGCCTCCAACGGTGTGATGGTCCAGACCGATCTGCTGCTGGACCAGGCCCAGGCGGCCTATGACCTGCTGCTGGTACCGGGCGGGCCCGGCGCCTATAACGAATGCCACCCTGCGTTGCTGCCCTGGCTGAAGGCAGCCGCGCCGCGTGCCCGGCGTTTCGGCTCGATCTGCACCGGGGCCTTTGTACTTGGCCATGCAGGCTTGCTCGACGCGCACCGCGTGACGACTCACTGGCACTACACCGAGCGCTTGATCAAGGCCTTTCCCAACGCCATCGTCGAGACCGATCGCATCTACTTGCAGGACGGGCGCCTGATTACCTCGGGGGGCGTTACTGCTGGTATTGACCTGGCCCTGTCGATTGTCGCCCAGGACCATGGCAAGCAAGTGGCGGTGGACGTGGCCAAAGTCCTGCTGGTGGTGATGAAACGCCAGGGTGGCCAGGCCCAGTTCAGCCCCATGACCGCTGCGGTAGCGCCTCAGGAAACCGCGATCACCCGCGTACAGAATCACGTGCTCGCCCATCTTGATCAGCCATTTACTATCGAGTCCATGGCCGAACTGGCTGGCATGAGTGCACGCCATTTTGCGCGGCTGTTCGCCAAGGACGTGCAGATGACGCCCATGGCGTTTTTGCAGGGCGCGCGCATCGACCGGGCCCGGCAACTGCTGGAAACCACCGACCTGCCGCTCAAGACCGTCGCGTTCCACGCAGGCTTCGGCAGCGTGCGGCATATGCGCTTTTTGTTCAGTGAGAAACTGGGCCTGAACCCAACCCAATACCGACAACAGTTCAGTTAACGACACAATGTCCGTCTGAGGCACTCGATTGTCCGTATCGCTCCCCGTGCCAGCATTGTCCTGTCATCGCTAGCTGGCAAGATAGGGCCGAGCCCATGGAAAAGGATGCGCAGGCACTCAAGCACGGGTGTTTCAGCGCTGTTACGGACATGCAAGATTCTGCGACGCTGAGCTTCGGCCCCTATACCTTTCATCGGCAACAGCGCCTGGTCAGCAAGTCTGGCTGGCCGGTGCCGTTGGGCGGCCGTGCTCTGGATATTCTGGCGGTGTTGCTGGAAGCGCCGGGGCAGTTCATCAGCAAGGCCACCTTGATCGAACGGGTCTGGCCCAACAGCATCGTCGAAGACAATAACCTGCGCGTGCATATTGCCGCGTTGCGTCGGGCACTGGACGGGCAACGCCTGATCCTCAATCACCCCCAGCGTGGGTACTGCTTCACCGGCCTCGTGCAAGCGACTGTGCCGACGCAGCCGGCCGCGCATAACCTGGCTGCCCGGCTCAGCCCGGTATTCGGTCGAGACGAGTGGGTGAGCCAGTTGGCGCGGCGCTTGTCCGGGCAGCGCTTGCTGACCCTCACCGGCGTGGCCGGCGTCGGCAAAAGTACGCTGGCCCTGGCTCTGGCCGAGCGCGTGTTGCCGCGCTATCGCGACGGGGTGTGGTGGCTCGACATGGCCTGCGTGCAAACGCTTGGAGAACTGCTCGCCAGCCTCGCCACGGTCGTGCAACTCACACCCACCGACAGTCTCGATGAGGTATCTCGTCAGTTGGCCTCGCGCCAGTTGCTGGTGGTACTCGACGGTGCGGACCTGCTGCTGGGTGCCTGTCGAAAACTGGTGCGCGCACTGCGCGAACGAGCGCCCGAAGTGACTGTCCTGATCAGCAGTCGCGAAGCCTTGCTGGCGCCCGGCGAGTGGGTGTCGCGTGTACCCCCGCTGACGCTGCCATCAGCTTCGGTGTGCCGCAGTGTCGAGCAGGCCATGGCGTGTCCCGCGGTGCAACTGTTCGTCGCCCGCGCCCGTGCCAGCCAGCAGGATTTTGTGTTGCGGCCGCAGGACCTGGCGCCGTTGCGCGATATTTGTCGGCGCCTGGACGGTATCCCGTTGGCGCTCGAACTGGCGGCCGCCCAAGTCGATGCACTGGGCATCGGCGCAGTGCATCAGCAATTGCGCAGCGGCTTGCAGGGGCTTACGCGCGGGCGCCGCACAGCGCTGGAACACCATCGATCCATGAGCGCTGCCCTGGAGTGGAGCTACGAGCGTCTGAGCCTGCCGCAGTGTTGGCTGTTCTTGCAGTTGGGCTTGTTCAAGATGGCGGTGACCTTGCCCACTTTAAGCGAGATGGTGCGCGGTACCGAGCTTGAGCACGCCGACCTGTCTTATCTGCTGGCGCGTCTGGTCAATACCTCGCTGCTGGTCATCGAACCGGGCTTGGGCCTGCCGCGTTACCGGCTGCTCAACTGCGTGCGCAGCTACGCTTTGGCGCAACTGCGTGATCCGGCTCAGGTGCAGCGGTTGCAGCAAGGTTATGGCGACTGCCTGGACGTGATTTCAGGCCGGCCGTTTGTCCTGCAACTCATCGAGCAGGCCGCGCACGCACAGTAGGTCCCGGGTGGCGAAGCCTTCGGTAAATTGCGCGTGGATCGGACTCAGCAGGTCCCTGGCCGCCAGAATGCGCCCTTGCTGTTGCCACAGTTGCGCCAGGGAGTAAGCACACCGCAACTCCCAGGCGAGGGCGCCTTGCTGCTGTGCCAGGCCAAGCGCCTGGAGCAACAGCGTTTCAGCCGCACGGCTATCACCCTGGCGCGCCCACTGTTCGGCACGCACCCGCAGAATTTCCGCGGCGCACCAGCCGGCAGCACCGCTGCGTGCCCTTTCAAAGGCGGCCTCGTCGGCTTCACAGCAGCCGAGTGTGATCAAGGTGTCCTTGATCAGTCCCAGCCCCTGCAAATGCTGTTCACCCAGGATGCCGGCGTAATGTCCGGCCCAGGTCTGGAACAGTTGCACCGAATGCTTGTGGGATTGCTCCAGCAGCAGCGTTTGCAGCGTTTGAGCGTCCTGTTCGGCGCCGTTGTAGCGGGCGATTACCACGCCGGCCAACGCCAGGGTGTAGCAGATCGATGTGCCATGATTGATCTGCAGCGCCATCTCCAGCGCCTGGCTGGCTGTACGCCAGGCGCGCTCGGGAAAACCCTGTAGCCACAGGACTCTCGCCAGGATGGTCAGGGACGCGACGTTTTGATCGTATTGCACGCCAACGCCATGGGCGAAGCGGTTCACATGGCCACTGTGGGTCATGCGCTGCAGCACCTGCTCGGCATGATGACGGGCCAGCGCTTGATGACCCATGTAGTGCTGGCCCAGCGCGCGCAAGCGTTGAACGCTGAGGTCCAGCAGCGGCTCGGTGCGCGGGTCCAGGCGTTCGAACTGTACGCTTTGCTCCAGCGCCTCGGCATAGCGCCCGGCACACAGGTTCACGGCCATATGGCCTGAGACTGCCCGCAACTGGCCGGCCCGGTCTTGATTGATTTCGGCCAGCCGTGCAGCTCCCACAAAGGCTGCAACGGTCTGGGGCGCGGGGCCCAGGGCATGGTACGAAAGACTGCCCAGGGCCAACTGCAATTGCAGGGTCAGTTGGTTGCAAGGGGCCTTGACCTGATCAATCAGCGCCAGGGCCTTATGCACATAACCGCCATGCTCGCGTAATAACGACAGCTCCTGCCACAGCGGCATCGCGCTGACCGTCAGGCGAATGGCCAACAGGTGCTCGTTTGTCTCGCTAAAGCCCCAATCGAGGGCGGCGCGCACGTCCTCGCGCAGCGGTGCGTAACGTTCGATCCAGGGTTGCGTGGCGATCAGTTCCCAGTCGCCTTGCGCCTGTTCCATCAGCGTCAGGCACCTGGCGGCGTGACGTTCTCGAGTGGTTTGCAGCTCGCCGGCCTGGCTGAGCTTTTCCAACGCGTAGGTACGGGTGATATCCAGCAGGCGATAAACCATCTCGTCATCGCTGGCTTCCACGTTTAACAGTGACTTGGCCACCAGTTGGGTGATGGAACCGAGCACCTGTGCCGGTGCGATATTGTCCCCGGCGATCACCGCCGCTGCGCTGACCAGGCTGAAGCCACCGCGGAACACGGCGAGCCGGCGCAGGCAGATTTTTTCGCATTCGGTGAGCAGGTCAAAACTCCAGTCGAGGGTGGCCCGCAGAGTTTGCTGGCGGGGCAGGGCACTGCGCCGTCCGCGGGTCAGCAGACGGAAGTTGTCCTCCATTTGTACCAGCAGCCCCTGCAAGCCAAAGCGTTCGATCTGCGCGGCGACCAGTTCGATCGCCAGGGGAATGCCGTCCAGGCGCTGGCAAATATCAATGGCCAGCGGCAATTCGGCTTCGCTGAGGGCAAAGCTTTCCTGATGGGACATCGCCCGCTCGATCAGCAATTGCATGGCCGGGTAACCCAGCGCCTGGGCCCGGTTGCCGGTGGCGGGCGGGCAGGCCAGCGGTTCGAGGCGTTGTACATGTTCACCCTCGGCGCGCAGGGCTTCGCGGCTGGTGCTGAGAATGTGCAGGTGCGGCGCATGGCGCAACAGGGTTTCGCTGATCAGGGCAATGTCGTCGAGCAGGTGTTCGCAATTATCGATCACCAGCAGCATCTGGCGCGCCTGCAGGCTGCGGGCGAAGCTGACCAGTGGCGCATTCTCGCCGGGCGTGAGGCCCAGCAGGGCGGCGAGGTTGGGCAGGATCATCGACGCGGCGCTCAGCGGCGCCAGGTCCAGCAGATGAATCCCATCGCGGTAATGCCCGATCAGCAACTCGGCGACACGCAGGGCCACGGTGGTTTTACCGATGCCACCGGCGCCGGTCAGGGTGATGAAGCGTTGCTGCGGCAGTTGCTGCACCAGGGCGTCGATCAGGGCCTGGCGGCCGATCATTCGCGTGCGTCGCAGCGGCAGGTTATGGCGCGGGCGCTGGGGAACGCCGTCGGTGGGTAGCGTCATCGGTTCGATGCTCAGTGGCGCAACAAAGCTGTAGCCGCGCTGGGCGACCGTGACGATATAGCGCTGCCCGGCCTGGCCGTCACCCAGTGCCTTGCGCAATGCCGCCATGTGTACCCGCAGGTTGCCGTCTTCCACCACGCTTCTGGGCCAGACCCGCGCGATCAGCTCTTGCTTGCTTACCACATTGCCGGCCTGCTCCAGCAGAATCAGCAGGATGTCCACCGCCCGCCGCCCCAGACGCAACGGGCGACCGGCCTCCAGCACCAGGCGCTGGCGCGGGTGGATGCAATAAGGGCCGAAGTGCACGGCCTGGTCGCTCAGGTCTGTCATGGTTGCCCTGGTTCTGGAGTAGGGGTTGGGCCAGCATATTCCAGCTGCACGAAGACCACTAGGCGGCGATCACGTCAGGCTTGGAGCGCGAGTGGTGATTTCGCCAGGTCATCGGGTTCACGCCTTCGCTGCGCGTGAACATATGACAGAAGTGCGCCTGGTCGCAGAATCCGCATTCCAGGCTGATTTGCGTGAGGCTCAAGGATGAACCCGTGATCAATTCCTTGGCCCGCAGGATCCGCTGTTGACGGATCCATTCCTGGGGCGACACTCCGGTGCTGCATTTGAAGGCGCGGGAGAAATGGCTGCGCGACAAGGCGCAGGCCTGAGCCAGGTCGGCGATGGCCAGGCTTTCACCGAGGTTGGCGAGGATCAGTTGCTTGGCGATGCGCTCGCGCCGGGGGCACAGGCCTCCGGTGGCGGACAAACGAGGGGCATATTGCTCTAGTCGGGCCATGACAAATATCCGCAGTCGATGGGAGCGTTCCCGTGAATGGATGCAGTGTAGACGTGGCTCATCTTGTTGCTCGGCCGCCTGGCTGACGAGTTAATCGTTGTTAATTTCGCCAGGTGCGCTCGCATAAAAGACAGCACGGCTATGCAATCCCGGACATCGAGGTCATGCTTTGCTTACCCCCTGTAAATCGTCTGGATACCGCCATGAACCGCAACGACTTGCGCCGCGTCGACATGAACCTGCTGGTGATTTTCGAGGCCCTGATGTTCGAGAAAAACCTGACTCGAGTCGCCGAAAAGCTCTTTATGGGCCAGCCGGCGGTCAGTGCGGCGCTGGGCCGTCTGCGTGATTTGTTCGATGACCCGTTGCTGCTGCGCAACGGTCGCGGCATGGAACCCACGCCACGGGCGGTGGCCATACTCAAGGAGCTGCAACCGGCCATGGACACCATCTCGGGCGCCGTCAGTCGCGCCAAGGATTTCGACCCGTCCACCAGTTGCGCGGTGTTTCGTATCGGCCTGTCCGATGATGCCGAGTTTGGGCTGTTTCCAGCGTTGCTCAGCCAACTGCGCGAAGAGGCCCCGGGCATCATCGTGGTGGTGCGCCGGGCCAATTACCTGTTGATGTCGTCGCTGCTGGCCAGCGGTGAAATCTCGGTCGGGGTGAGCTACACCACCGAACTGCCGGCCAACGCCAAGCGCAAAAAACTACGGGATATTCCCTGCAAGGTACTGCGCGGCGATGACGGGCAGGCGCCGCTGAGCCTGGACGACTACTGCGCCAGGCCCCACGCAATGGTGTCATTTTCGGGTGACCTTAGCGGCAACATCGACCTGGACCTGGCGCGCATCGGCCGCTCGCGGCGGGTGGTGCTGGCGGTGCCGCAGTTCAGCGGCCTGCGCGCATTGCTGGCGGGTACGCAGATCATCGCCACCGTGCCGGATTATGCCGCCTGTGCGCTGACCGAGGGCACGCGTTTGCGCGCCGAAGACCCACCGTTCGCAATTGATGCGGCAGAGCTGTCGATGGTGTGGAGTGGGGTGCATGACAATGACCCGGCAGAGCGCTGGCTACGCGGGCGGATTGCCGAGCATATGGCGGCGAACTGACTGTCGGTGATCCCCTGTAGGAGCGAGCTTGCTCGCGAAAAACCCACAGGCGCTGCGTTCATTTAGAAAGCGCGCTTTTTCGTTGACGGTTTTAGCGAGCAAGCTCGCTCCTACAGTGGGTAAGGCCCCTCCCACAACAGCACATACATCCAATTCTGCGCTTCCAATTCCCACCAAACTCCTCCCATCGCTTAATTCTGCGGGGGAGTCACCCAATCATGGACCCAACATCTAAAACCAGCTCTGACGAAGTCGTCACGCTGGTCGTCAAGCACCGGGTCAAGCCCGGCCGTGAAGCCGAATATGAAGCCTGGCTACGGCGCATCGTGCGTATCGCCGGCGAGCGTCCCGGCCACTTGGGCGTCGATGTGGTACGCAGCCAGCAAAGCGGCACGGCCCTGTTCACTTGCGTATTGCGCTACAGCTCCACCGATGCCCTGGAGCTGTGGCTTGACTCTCCACAACGCCAGGCCCTGATCGACGAAGCCGCGCCGATGCTGGCTGACGGCGACCAGACTGAAATCGGCGGCGCCAATGAGTTCTGGTTCGCGCCCCAGGCCGATGGCGCCGCCAAGCCGCCGCGCTGGAAGCAGGCGGTGGTCAGCCTGTTTGTGATCCTGCCGCAAACCTTGCTGTTGCCCTTTATCTGGGGGCCGATCCTGCGGTTGCATCCATTTTTGTCCAACTACGTGGTCTCGACCTTCCTGGTCACCCTCACCATTGTGCTGTTGGTGGTGTACCTGCTGATGCCAGCGGCCACCCGCCTGTTCGCTCCCTGGCTTGAAGCCTCTGTAAAGGAAACCCTATGAACGCCGATCTGATTTTGTTCAATGGCCAGTTCCACACTGTGGACCGGGAAAACCCACGCGCCACCGCCGTCGCCATCCACGACGGGCGCTTCGTCGCTGTGGGCACTGACGGCGAGGCCATGGCCCTGCGCGGCAGCGGCACCCAGGTGATCGACCTCAAGGGCCGCACCGTCATCCCCGGCCTCAACGACTCGCACCTGCACCTGATCCGTGGCGGGCTGAACTACAACCTCGAACTGCGCTGGGAAGGCGTGCCGTCCCTGGCCGACGCCTTGCGTATGCTCAAGGACCAGGCAGATCGCACGCCCACGCCGCAATGGGTGCGCGTGGTCGGCGGCTGGAACGAATTCCAGTTTGCCGAAAAACGTATGCCGACTCTGGAAGAACTCAACCAGGCCGCGCCGGATACCCCGGTGTTCGTGCTGCACCTGTACGACCGCGCCTTGCTCAACCGTGCAGCGCTGCGTGTGGCCGGCTACACCAAAGACACGCCGAACCCACCGGGCGGCGAGATCGTGCGTGACAGCAACGGCAACCCCACCGGTATGCTGGTGGCGCGGCCCAACGCGATGATTCTGTATTCGACCCTGGCCAAAGGCCCGAAGCTGCCGCTGGAATACCAGGTCAACTCCACCCGCCAATTCATGCGCGAACTCAATCGCCTGGGGCTGACCAGCGCTATCGATGCCGGCGGCGGTTTCCAGAACTACCCGGACGATTACGCGGTGATCGAGCAACTGGCCAAGGACCAGCAGCTGACGGTGCGCATCGCCTACAACCTGTTCACCCAAAAGCCCAAGGAAGAACTCAGCGACTTCAAGAACTGGACCGGCAGTGTCACCCTGCATCAGGGCGACGACTACCTGCGCCACAACGGTGCCGGGGAAATGCTGGTGTTCTCGGCAGCCGACTTTGAAGACTTCCTCGAACCACGTCCGGACCTGCCGCTGACCATGGAGCAGGAGCTGGAGCCGGTGGTGCGCCACCTGGTGGAACAGCGCTGGCCGTTCCGCCTGCACGCCACTTACGACGAATCCATCTCGCGTATGCTCGACGTGTTCGAGAAGGTCAACCGTGACATTCCGTTCAATGGCCTGCCGTGGTTCTTCGACCACGCCGAAACCATTACCCCGAAAAACATCGAACGGGTACGCGCCCTTGGCGGCGGCATCGCGATTCAGGATCGCATGGCGTTCCAGGGGGAGTACTTTGTCGAGCGCTACGGCGCCAAAGCCGCCGAAGCCACGCCGCCGATCAAACGCATGCTTGCCGAAGGCGTGCCGGTAGGGGCGGGCACCGATGCCACGCGGGTTTCCAGCTATAACCCCTGGACCTCGTTGTACTGGATGGTCAGCGGCCGCACGGTCGGCGGCCTGGAGCTGCACGCCGAGGGCTTGCCGCGCCTTACCGCGCTGGAATTGTTTACCCACGGCAGCGCCTGGTTCTCGTCCGAGCAGGGCAAGAAAGGCCAAATCAAGGTCGGCCAGTTGGCTGATGTTGCAGCGCTGTCGGCGGACTTTTTCAGTGTCGATGAAGAAGCGATCAAGTGGATCGAGTCGGTACTCACCGTGGTCGGCGGCAAGGTCGTCTACGGCGCCGGCGACTTCGAAGATTACGCACCGCCGCGCGTGCCGGTGCTGCCGGACTGGTCGCCGGTGGTCAAGGTGCCGGGGCACTGGCGCCCGACTTCGCCGATGCAGGCGCAGGTGCATCAATGCAGCGGCCCCTGTGGCGTACACGCCCACAGCCATGAAAAAGCCCGTCTTTCCAGCGTGCCGGTCAGCGACTTCCAGGGTTTCTGGGGTGCGTTCGGCTGCTCGTGCTTCGCCTTTTAATCAGCAAATCGAAGGAGTTAACCCATGACTTACAAGCGCTTGAACAAAGATGACGCCGTTGTCCTGCTGGTCGATCACCAAACCGGGCTGATCTCGCTGGTGCAGGATTTTTCCCCCAACGAATTCAAGAACAACGTGCTGGCCCTGGCCGACGTAGCCAAGTTCTTCAACCTGCCGACCATCCTGACCACCAGCTTCGAAAGTGGCCCCAACGGCCCATTGGTGCCCGAACTCAAGGCACTGTTCCCGGACGCGCCTTACATCGCTCGCCCTGGCCAGATCAACGCCTGGGACAACGAAGAGTTCGTCAAGGCCGTCAAGGCCACCGGCCGTAAGCAGATCATCATTGCCGGTGTGGTGACGGATGTGTGCGTTGCCTTCCCAACCCTGTGCGCCCTGGCCGAAGGCTTCGAAGTGTTTGTGGTCACTGATGCCTCCGGCACCTTCAACGAAACCGTGCAACAAGCCGCCTGGGCACGCATGACCGCCGCCGGTGCGCAACTGGTGAACTGGTTCTCGGTAGCCTGCGAGCTGCAAGTGGATTGGCGCAACGACATGGAAGGCCTGGCCAACCTGCTGTCGCCACGCATCCCCAACTACCGCAACCTGATGAACAGCTACTCGGCGTTTACTGCCAAGTAACCGGTTCTCGAAATTTGTCGGTAATCCCTTGTGGGAGGGGGCAAGCCCCCTCCCACATTTGATTTGTGGTGCTGCGACCAACCGGTTATAAAACAGCCCATCGTCCACCGAGTAGCGACAATGAACCCCTTCGAAGACATGCGCCTGTTCTGTCAGGTCATGGAGTCCGGCAGTTTCACCGCCGCCGCCGAGCAACTGGGCCTGTCCAAGCAGTTTGTCAGCCGCCGCCTGATCCAGCTGGAAGAACGGCTGGGCGTGCGCCTGCTCAACCGCTCCACGCGGCGCCTGGATGTTACGCCGCTGGGCCAGAGTTACTACGAATCCGCCTTGCGCCTGCTCAGTGATGTCGAGCAGGTAGAGCAGGGCATTGCCGGCCAGAACAGCGAACCGCGCGGCACAATCCGCCTCAGTGCGCCGCTTTCGTTTGCCATGGCGCATCTGGGTTGTCTGTTGCCGCTGTTCCTGCAGCGCTATCCCGACGTGTCGGTGGAGGTTGATCTCAGTGACCGCCCGGTAGACCTGATCGGCGAAGGCTACGATTTGGTGCTGCGCATCGGCACCCTGGAAGATTCCACCCTGATCGCCCGCCGCATCGCCAGCATCCCGCGGGTGTATTGCGCCAGCCCCGATTACCTGGCCCTGCGTGGCACGCCGCAAAAACCTGACGATCTTGCCGACCACGACTGCCTGCCCTACGGGCACGGGCGCCAGGTGCAATGGCGCTTCAAGGGTAAGCTGCAAGCACTCAATGTGAGCGGACGTATGCGGGTCAATAACGGCGATTTGCTGCGCGACACCGCCATCGCCGGCCTGGGCATCACTTACCTGCCGACCTTTATTGTCGGGGATGCCTTGAAGGACGGTCGCCTGGTTAGCCTGTTGGACGAATTCGCCCCGCAAGCCCTGACATTGTCGGCCGTATATCCCCAGCACCGGCAGAGCTCACGGCCAGTGCAGGCGCTGGTGGAGTTCCTGCGCGAACGCTTGGCTAGCGGCTGCTGAACAGCTGACGAATCAGAGTGGGCGTGCTGCCGGTCCAACGTTTGAAAGAGCGCCGAAAGTTCGCCGCGTCGTTGAAGCCTGAATCAGGAACGTGCGGCCTCTGAAAAAGCCCGAGCTGCCGTGCCTGCGCCCACCGAGGTTTTCGACAGCCGCCAGTACCAACCCTTGAGCAAGGCCGCGCCGGACTACCCCGAGCGCGCCTTGGACAAGAACCTCGAAGGCGACTGCTCAGTGGAATACACCGTCAACACCCAAGGCCGCGTGGAAAACCCCAAAGTACTGGACGGTTGTCACCCGTTGTTTATCCGGCCCTCGCCGCCGATGAGGGCGTTTCAGCAACATGCATTCAAGCGATCCCCTCGCGCATCGCAATACCCGGTTGTGCTCCCTGGCTGGGCGAACTCATGCGCTGCGCCAGATAACGCGCTGGCGGTTGGCCCGTGGCCTTGCGGAACATGGTGATAAACCCGCTGGCGTTTTCATAGCCCAGGTCCAGGGCCACGGTTTGTACGCTCTCGCCGTTGGCCAGGCGCTGCAACGACAGGATCACATGCAGCTGCCGGCGCCAGCGACCGAAACTCAAACCGATCTCTTCCAGCAGCAGGCGAGTCATGCTGCGTTCGCTCATGCCGATGCGCGTGGCCCACTCGCCCAAAGTGGACTTGTCGCCGGGGTTGGCGAGCAAGCTGTTGGCCAGTCGCGTCAAACGTGGGTCCTGGGGCATCGGTAAATGCAGGGCTTCGATGGGGGCCTGGGCCAATTCATCGAGCAATGTCGCCACCAGCCGGCCCTGGGCGCCGTCTTCATCGTAGAGCTGCGGGAAACCCACAGCCTTGCCGATCAATGCGTGCAGCAAGGGCGACACCGCCAGCGTGCAACATTGTCGGGGCAGGGCACTGGCGGCGTCGGGATCGATCAACAGGCAATACACATCCGCTTCCCCGGCGCCCCTTGCTGCGTGGGATACCCCGCCGGGAATCCATAAGGCGCATTGCGGCGGCACGATCCAGATACCGGCCTCGATCACACAATGCACCACGCCGCGCAAGGTGTAGATCAATTGCCCATGCTGATGATGGTGCGGGGTGTGCTCCCAGCGTTCGCAGGTACTTGAGGCACCTACGGCCACCACCGGGCGCGGGATCGCCGCGGCGTCGCGCACGCTGCTGGGGTCGTACTGGTCGAGGCGATGATGGACCATGCGGATGATTGCTCTGGCTGGATTGCGAAATATTCTGGCTATTTTGTGCAATGCCGTCCAGCGCGCAGGCTTTTATGATGAGAATAAATCTCATCCAAGGAGCTTTGCCATGCGACTCGACAGTTCAACTTTCCCCGTGGTGAAAATCGTGTTTGACGCCCCCAATGAGGGCGGGGCGCAAGATGCCTTCCTGATCTTCGAACGGCTGCTGGCGCGCAAACAACCTTTTGTGCTGCTGCACGAAAAAGCCGTGGATGAAAACAACCATGCCCACTCCCATGAGGAGCGCAGGCACGCTTCGATCTGGATGAAGAAAAACAAAGCGGCCTTGCGTGCGTACGTCAAAGGCATGATCCAGGTCGAACCCAGTGCGGCCAAGCGCCTGGCCCTCAAGCCATTTGCCGTGACGTTCGGCAAGGCCTGGGGGTACCCGCTGCTGGTGGTGGAGTCCAGCGACCGTGCCTGGGCACTGGCTGAGGATGTGCTGGATGAGCGGGTGTCGGATGCCGCGCATTTCTAAGCCGCGCCCTGGCTCGACAGCGCCTGTAAATGAACTACCTTGAGTGACGAGCCTTCCCACTCGGTACTCAAGTATGCGCAGCTTATGGACGCGGTATCTGGCGTTGCTGGAAAACGACCTGAGCACCCAGATTTTCGACAACGTGAAAAACCTGTTGGTGTGTGCGCTGTTGTTTGCGGCGGGCACCGATACGTTAATGGGGCGGCGTGAGTTATTTATCGGGGTGTTCGCCTCTAACATCGCCGGTTGGGGGCTGATTATTCTGTCGACGTTGTTGATGTTGTTGAATGTCAGCGACGGCATTCGCCGACTGGCCAAGCTGCCTTATCACCTGGCGCTGCAAGTGTTATTGATCCTGGTGTATGTGGTGATTGCCGAGCGGGTGGTAGAGATTGTGTGGGGCTTCCGCGCTCATTAACGTATCCTCCGCGCCTCGCTTATCACTGATTTAAACAATGATGACAGGACAAGATATGCAGGCGCTGCTGGAGTCGATTCTCGACGAAGTGCGCCCCCTGATCGGCCTCGGCAAAGTGGCTGACTATATTCCTGCGCTGGCCGACGTGCCGGCCAACCAACTCGGGATCGCGGTCTACGGCAACGACGGCACGGCCTACAGCGCCGGTGATGCCGACACGCTGTTCTCGGTGCAGAGCATCTCCAAGGTTTTCAGCCTGGTACAGGCCATCGACCATGGTGGCGAAAGTATCTGGGAGCGCCTGGGCCATGAGCCCTCAGGGCAACCATTCAACTCCATGGTGCAACTGGAATTCGAACGCGGCCGCCCGCGCAATCCGTTTATCAATGCCGGCGCCCTGGTGATCTGCGACATTAACCAATCGCGCTTCGCCGTGCCGATTTTGTCGATGCGCGATTTCGTACGGCGCCTGTCGGGCAACCCGCAAATCCTGGTCAACAGCGTGGTCGCCGAATCCGAAGCCCAGCACGGTGCGCGCAATGCGGCCATGGCCTATCTGATGAAATCTTTCGGCAACTTCCATAACGACGTGCATGCAGTGCTGCACAGCTACTTCAACTACTGCGCGTTGCAGATGAGCTGCCTGGACCTGGCACGAGCCTTCAGCTTCCTGGCCAACGAAGGCGTGAGCGCCCACAGTGGCGAGCAAATCTTGACGGCGCGGCAGACCAAACAGGTGAACTCGATCATGGCCACCAGCGGGCTGTATGACGAGGCGGGCAATTTTGCCTACCGCGTGGGCTTGCCCGGCAAGAGCGGGGTAGGTGGCGGGATCGTCGCGGTGGTGCCGGGGCAGTTCACGGTGTGCGTGTGGTCGCCGGAGTTGAACGCAGCGGGGAATTCGTTGGCGGGGATGAAGGCGTTGGAGTTGTTGAGTGAGCGGATTGGGTGGTCGGTGTTTTAGAGGCGCGGTGGGACGCTAAGCAACAGGCACTATAAAACACAATGTGGGAGGGGCTTGCTCCCGATAGCGGTGTCACTCAGCTTACCTGTCACTGATTCACCGCCATCGGGGGCAAGCCCCCTCCCACATTTGCATCTTCAGTGCTTTGGAGGGTGGGGGTATGACCTGGCTTTACGTGGCGGGGCAGGCTTCATTCAGGACTTGCGAGCGACAACCTGAAACAGTTGTGGGAAACGCCCCAGAACCCGAGCCAGCATCCACACTGTAGGAGCGAGCTTGCTCGCGAAAAACTCACAGGCTCTGCGCTTATCCAGGTTAACCGCGTCCTCCTTGGCGATCTTCGCGAGCAAGCTCGCTCCTACAGTAGGTAAGGGCGCGGCACGATCATCAGGTCAAGTGGCTGGGTGGGTGTCATCCAGTGCCTTGTCTACGAGCAACTGCACACCTTCGAGCATGCGGCAGATGCCCAGTGCTACGTTGCGTTGGGTACCGTCGATTTCAAAGGCTAGATGAGTAGCGATGTCACTGATGGAGGCTAGATCCTGGGAGGCGTTGATCAGCAGGGTTTCGATGCCCAGGCCGGGGCGCACAGTAAAGAGCGTTTCTGGGGGATTTGGGGTGTCTTTAATCATGGTAAAACTCCGTCGACAAGTGGAGCCGCCAGCGTTCGCGGTCAAGCGAAGAGGGTGGCAGCTGTACGCGGGTTGACCGACCGGTTGTCAACGAACCCGGCATACCCGAAGGTATCCCGCGCACAACTGCCGCGACACAATACCTCAGGCACAAAAAAAACGCCTGAAGAGGTGCAGGGCGTAGCAGTTCGTTAACAAGGTCGGACGGTCAAATCCGGCCGCTGAATTGGCAGCGACGGTCCAGAGGTTAGTCAGCGAAATTCCGAGCGACAACCTGAAACAGTTGTGGGAAATATCCTGACGCCGCAAATCCTCTGTGGGAGCTGGCTTGCCTGCGATAGCGGTTTTTCAGTGCCGGATATGCTGGCTGACACAGCGCCAACGATCACTGTAGGAGCGAGCTTGCTCGCGAAAAACGCCCAGGCCCTGCGGTCATCCAGGTTGCCCGCGTCATCGTTGGCGATCTTCGCGAGCAAGCTCGCTCCTACCGGAGGTTAACGGTGTCGTTTTCTGAGTCGCGGCATGATCATGCCCACGTCACGCTGGTACCGTCGATACCGCTCACCAAACAGTCGCACCAGGTCCCTTTCTTCGAAACGGGCGCCCATGAACAGATAAACCGACATCCCCAGCGCGAACAACAGATGGCCTGCCGTCATATGCGGCGTTGCCCAGAACGCGATCAAAAAACCCAGGTACATCGGGTGACGCACGAGGTGGTAGAACAGCGGTGTTTTGAATATCGCCGCCTTCTGCGGGGTGTTTCGCCAATGATCAATGGCCTGTTTTAATCCGAACAGTTCGAAGTGGCTGATCAGGAAGGTTGCCAGCAGTACGATGACCCAACCCAGGCAGAACAAGCCTGACAACAGTGCCTTGGCCCAAGCCGCTTCAATCTCCCAGACGGTGTATGGAATGGGTCGCCACAACCAGAACATCACCCCAAGCACCAGGCTGCTGAGCAGCACATAGGTGGAGCGTTCAGCCACTGGGGCAATGAGCGCGGCCATTGCGTTCTTGACGCTTCTACGCGCCATGAGGCTGTGCTGGATGCCAAACATAATCACCAATAGCCCGTTGATCAGCGCTGCAAGCGGCCAGTCGACAGCTGGCCCATCGTTGATGGTCTTGGGCACCAGCACGCCACCTGTGAAGCCTATGAGGTATAAAAACGTGGTCAGGAAAATCAGGTAGCAGGCGATGCTGTAGAGCAGCCACGCCAGATACACTGTCAGGTTGTTGGTTTGTTTTGACGGGTTCATGGACGATTCCTTTCGCGCATGGTGAAGGGGTAAGCGAGTCAGGCTAGTGGTTTTCGCACGGCCCGTAACCTGTGGAAATTGACAGTTGCTTAGACGGATTGGCGATGAAATTTCCCGGGTTTGAACGGTGTGCTTGCCTAAACAAAAAATGCGCCCCTGGGGGCGCATTCTTTTGTCAGTCAGCAATCACCTGTTCAGGCAATCGCATCCCAAGCCCGATCACCGTTCTCGTCCTTGATTCGAGTCGGCAACCCCATCACATCCAGCGCTTTGAGGAACGGCTCAGCCGGCAGTTCCTCAACGTTGGCCATGTGCTTCACATCCCACTCGCCACGTGCAACCAGCAGTGCTGCGGCCACCGGTGGTACGCCTGCGGTGTAGGAGATGCCCTGGCTGTCGGTCTCGGCAAAGGCTTCTTCATGACAGGCCACGTTGTAGATGAACATCTCGCGTGGCTGGCCGCCTTTGGTGCCTTTGACCAGGTCGCCGATGCAGGTCTTGCCGGTGTAGCCCGGGGCAAGCGATGACGGGTCGGGCAGCACGGCCTTGACCACTTTCAACGGTACCACTTCCAGGCCTTCGGCGGTCTTGACCGGTTTTTCCGAGAGCAGGCCGAGGTTTTTCAGCACAGTGAATACGTTGATGTAGTGCTCGCCAAAGCTCATCCAGAACCGCACGTTGGGCACGTCGAGGTTTTTCGACAGCGAGTGCACTTCATCGTGGCCGGTAAGGTAGAGGTTTTGCGAACCGACTACCGGCAGGTCGTCGGTGCGTTTGACTTCGAACATGGTGTTGCTGGTCCACTGGCTGTTCTGCCAGCTCCACACCTGCCCGGTGAACTCGCGGAAGTTGATTTCCGGATCGAAATTGGTGGCGAAGTATTTGCCATGGGAGCCGGCATTGACGTCGAGAATGTCGATCGAATCAATGCGGTCGAAATGCTGTTGCTGCGCCAGCGCGGCATACGCGTTGACGACACCCGGGTCGAAGCCCACGCCAAGGATGGCGGTGATGTTCTTCTGTTTGCATTCTTCCAGGTGGTTCCATTCGTAGTTGCCGTACCACGGCGGGGTCTCGCAGACCTTGCCCGGCTCTTCGTGGATGGCGGTGTCGAGGTAGGCAACGCCCGTGTCGATGCAGGCACGCAGCACCGACATGTTGAGGAACGCGGAACCTACGTTGATAACGATCTGCGACTCGGTCTCGCGGATCAGGGCCTTGGTCGCTTCCACGTCCAGGGCGTTCAGCGCAAAGGCCTGGATTTCGGCGGGAACCTTGAGGCTACCCTTGGCCTTGACGCTGTCGATGATGGCCTGGCATTTGGAGATGTTGCGCGACGCGATAGCAATACGACCGAGTTCGTCGTTGTGCTGCGCGCACTTGTGGGCCACCACCTTGGCGACACCTCCTGCACCAATGATAAGAACGTTCTTTTTCAATTGCTTTATTTCTCCTGTATCCGCCAGCTTAGGAAAGGCTGGACAGGTAGTCGTCGTAACCAAATTCACGAACCACCTCGACTGTACCGTCGAGTTGTTTCACTACGATGGACGGCATTTTCAGGCCGTTGAACCAGTTTTTCTTGACCATGGTGTAGCCTGCGGTGTCGATGAACGACAGCCGATCGCCGATGGCCAGCGGACGATCAAATTGATACTCGCCGAAGATGTCCCCGGCCAGGCAGGATTTGCCGCACACCATGTAGGTGTGTTCACCCTCGCTCGGCGCCAGCTTGGCGTTGAGGCGATAGATCAGCAGGTCCAGCAAGTGGGCTTCGATGGAGCTGTCTACCACGGCGAGGTTTTTGCCGTTGTAGAGGGTGTCGAGCACGGTGACTTCCAGGGAGGCGCTGTTAGTGATCGCCGCTTCGCCGGGTTCCAGATACACCTGCACGCCGTACATCTCGGAAAATGCCTTCAAGCGCGCGCAGAACGCGTCCAGCGCATAGCCTTCACCGGTGAAATGGATGCCGCCGCCGAGGCTGACCCACTTGACCTTGTGCAGCAGCTCACCGAAGCGTTCCTCGATGGTGCCGAGCATCTTGTCGAACAGGCTGAAGTCACCGTTCTCGCAGTTATTGTGGAACATGAAACCGGAGATCTGATCGATCACGCCATCGATCTTCACCGGGTCCCACTCGCCCAGACGGCTGAACGGGCGCGCCGGGTCGGCCAGCAGGTAGTCGGAGCTGCTCACCTGTGGGTTCACGCGCAGGCCACGGGTCTTGCCTTCGCTGCGCTCGGCAAAGCGCTGCAGCTGGCTGATGGAGTTGAAGATGATCTTGTCGCAGTTCTCCAGCATCTCTTCGATTTCATCATCGGCCCAGGCCACGCTGTAGGCGTGCGCCTCACCTTCGAACTTCTGGCGGCCCAGCTTCAACTCGTACAGCGACGACGAGGTGGTGCCGTCCATGTATTGCTGCATCAAGTCGAACACCGACCAGGTGGCAAAGCACTTGAGCGCCAGCAGAGCCTTGGCGCCGGACTGCTCGCGCACGTAGGCAATCTTCTGCATGTTGACCAGAAGCTTCTGTTTATCGATGAGGTAATACGGCGTTTTGATCATTTTTGAGAGCCTGCGGCGGTGCCTGCCAAAAAAGGACACGCATTGTGCCCGCACTTGGGGCAGATCGAAAGGTTAGCCGGCGGATTTTGCGCGCCACGTTAAGCATAGGGCGTAAGTATGACCGTTCATAAGAATCATGCCGCCTCCTGTGGGAGCGCTCGAGCCTAAGCGAGGCCGCGATGACGGCCGTCCTGGCACCCCACACATCAACAATAGCGCCGCGAATGTCATGCTTACCTGAACATGAGTAAATCTTGTGATGATCTAGAACAGAATGAGTTTGTCTCAAGACACCCCTCTGCCGACAATGACCGCCATCAATCACACCATCGGAGTTGTAAGTCATGGCAGTCGCTCATTCCCTCGGGTTTCCACGCATTGGACGCGATCGTGAACTGAAAAAAGCGCAGGAAGCGTTCTGGAAGGGCGAGCTCGACGAAGCCGGCCTGCGCGCCGTTGGCCGTGATTTGCGCAAGACTCACTGGGCGCTGCAACAACAAGCCGGCATCGAGCTGCTACCCGTCGGTGATTTCGCCTGGTACGACCAGGTGCTGACCCATTCGTTGATGTTCGGCGTGATCCCCGAGCGATTCCGCCCGGCCGATGGCCACGCCACGTTGCACACGTTGTTCGCCATGGCTCGCGGCGTCAGTGACAGCTGCTGCGCCGGTGCTCACGCCCAGGAGATGACCAAGTGGTTCGATACCAACTATCACTATCTGGTGCCGGAGTTCAGCGCTGACCAGCAGTTCCACCTGGGCTGGGATCAACTGTTCGAAGAGGTCAAGGAAGCCCGTGACCTGGGCCACACCGTCAAGCCTGTCGTCATTGGCCCTCTGACGTACCTGTGGCTGGGCAAGGCCAAGGGCGACGCTTTTGACAAGCTTGATCTGCTTGAGCGTTTGTTGCCGCTGTACGGCCAGATCTTCCAACGCCTGGCGGATCTGGGCGTGGAGTGGGTGCAGATTGATGAGCCGATCCTGGTGCTCGATTTGCCGCAGGACTGGAAGAACGCGTTTGAGCGTGCCTATAACCTGATCCAGCGTGACCCGCTGAAAAAACTCGTGGCTACCTACTTCGGTGGCCTGGAAGAAAACCTCGGCCTGGCGGCCAACTTGCCGGTTGATGGTTTGCATATCGACCTGGTGCGTGCACCGGACCAGTACCCGACCATCCTTGATCGCCTGCCGGCTTATAAGGTGTTGTCCCTGGGCGTGGTCAATGGCCGCAACGTGTGGCGTTGCGACCTGGAAAAGGCCCTGGCCACTTTGCAGCATGCCCATGAAAAGCTGGGCGATCGCCTGTGGGTTGCGCCGTCCTGCTCGCTACTGCACAGCCCGGTAGACCTCGCCCGTGAAGACAAGCTGGATGCCGAATTGAAAAGCTGGCTGGCCTTTGCCGTGCAAAAGTGCGAAGAAGTGGCGTTGCTGGCCCGGGCTGTCGACGAGCCCGAGGCGCCCGGCGTACTGGCCGCCCTGGCTGAAAGCCGTGCCGTACAGGCTGCTCGTGAGGCATCGACGCGGATCCACAAGCCTGCCGTACAGGCTCGCGTCGCCGCCATCACCGAGCAGGACAGCCAACGCCAGTCGCCGTTTGCCCAGCGTATCGAGAAGCAGCGCGCCGGCCTGAACCTGCCGCTGTTCCCGACCACTACCATTGGTTCCTTCCCGCAAACCGCGTCGATCCGCCTGGCACGTCAATCGTACAAGGCCGGCAAGTTGAGCGAAGCCGAATACGTCGAAGCCATGCACAGCGAAATCAAGCACGCTGTCCAAGTGCAGGAAAACCTTGGCCTGGACGTGCTGGTGCACGGTGAAGCCGAGCGTAACGACATGGTCGAGTACTTCGCCGAGCAACTGGATGGCTACGCGTTCACCCGTTTCGGCTGGGTGCAGAGTTATGGTTCCCGTTGCGTGAAACCGGCGGTGATCGTCGGTGACCTGAGCCGCCCGAAAGCCATGACCGTGGAATGGATCCGCTATGCCCAGGGGCTGACCGACAAGGTGTTGAAGGGCATGTTGACCGGCCCGGTAACCATGCTGATGTGGTCGTTCCCACGGGAAGATGTGAGCCGCCAAGTGCAGGCTCGGCAACTGGCCCTGGCGATTCGTGACGAAGTGGTGGACCTGGAAGCCGCCGGCATCAGGATCGTGCAGATCGACGAAGCCGCGTTCCGCGAAGGTTTGCCGTTACGCCAGGCACAGTGGCAACACTACCTCGACTGGGCCACCGAAGCGTTTCGCCTTTGCGCCGGCGGCGTGCGAGACGAAACCCAGATCCACACTCATATGTGCTACAGCGAGTTCAACGATGTGATCGAGTCCATCGCGGCGATGGATGCCGACGTGATCACCATCGAAACTTCGCGTTCGGACATGGAGTTGCTTGATGCCTTTGAGGCCTTTGACTACCCGAACGACATCGGCCCCGGCGTGTATGACATCCACTCGCCACGGGTGCCCGATGTATCGCAGATGGCTAACTTGCTGCGCAAGGCTGCCAAGCGGATTCCGGCAGAGCGTTTGTGGGTCAACCCCGATTGCGGCTTGAAGACCCGCGGTTGGCCGGAGACGGAGGCGGCGCTCATTCACATGGTCACCGCCGCCCGCCAACTACGCGCTGAATTGGCCTGATATTGTCTGCAAGTGTGGGAGGAGGCTTGCCCTAAATGCCAGTCAGTTAAGGTTTTTGTAGGAGCGAGCTTGCTCGCGAAAAACTCATAGGCGCCGCGTTCATTCAGGATGCCGGCGTCATCGTTGACGACCTTCGCGAGCAAGCTCGCTCCTACAGAGGGCGATGTACGCTTAACTGACTGGCATTAGGGCTTGCCTCCCAGCCCCGGTCAGAGGTACTTGAGCCAGGCGATATCGCGCCGGCGCGCTTTGAGCCCCGCAAACCAACGTACCGGCGGGTACAACACCAGCGGCAGCACCAACGCCGTCAGCCACACCGCACCCATGCTGTCGAAGCCGAAGTAATTGCCGTGGTTGAGCCCAAACCACCCCACACAGGCGACATACAGCACCTTCAACACATACAGATGCAGCAGATAAAAGAACATCGGCGCCGCACCAAACACCGCCAGCACGCCTATCCAGCGCTTAGACCCGGCGCGTTCGAACGCCAGCAACAGCAACAATCCAACCCCCAACGTCAACGCCAGGAACAACAGCGACGGCGGGTATTTGGTGATGTTGAAGAAGCTCATCAGGGTCTGCACGCCATTGTCATACGCATACCAAGGCTGCTCGCCGTAGCCGTTGACTGCCCGCAGCAGCACGAAGCCCATTAATGCCGCCACACCCGCGATCAGCAGATGACGCTGACGCACAGCTGGCAGTGCGGTAGTGGCAAACCATGGCCCCAGTCCATAGCCCAGGGCGATCACACCGATCCATGGCAGCACTGGATAAGTCACGCGCAGACGCAGGTTTTCCGACACCTGGATCCAACTGCGCTCATGCAGGATTGACCAGCCAGTCTGCAACGCCGACCCGGGGGCAAAGTGCACCCCGTCGAGCAGGTTATGCCCGACGATGATCACCAGCGCCAAGGTGATCAGCAGCGGGCGCGGCAACCACACCAGCGCTGCGAGGGCGATCATGCTCACGCCGATGGCCCAGATCACCTGCATATAGATCACGCTGGGCGGCAACTGGAAGGTCCAGGCGAAATTGACCAGGGTGAATTCCAGCACCACCAGGAACAGTCCGCGCTTGAACAAAAAGGCCGACACATCGCGTCGTCCCTGATATTTCTGGCCGTAAAGCCATGCCGACAATCCGGTGAGTAACACAAATACCGGCGCACACAGATGGGCCAGGGTGCGGCTGGCAAACAGCGCAGGCTCAATGCTGTCGATGCTCATCGGGTCGCTGACCTGACGGTGCAGCAGGAAGGTTTCACGCACATGGTCGAGAAGCATGAACAGGATCACCAGGCCGCGCAGGGCATCGATGGATTGCAGGCGTTGACGGAGGGGAACAGCGTCGGTCATGGGCAAGGATCACAGGCAAGACGAGAAATTAGCGTTATCCTATAACATTAAACTGCGCATTGCCGCGCTGGATCTTATCTGCGAACTGATGGGGAGGTACCCATGACACACACCACCACACAACCGGCCGAGGCCGTGATTGAGTTCTGGACACAGGCCGGTCCCAAGCGCTGGTTCGCCAAGGACGAAGGCTTCGATACGGCCTTTCGCGACACCTTCCACACTACCCATATGCAAGCAGCGCGGCGCGAGCTCGACGGTTGGCTGGCCACGGCCGATGGCGCACTGGCGTTATTGATTTTGCTCGACCAATACCCACGCAACGCTTTTCGCGGCACGGCGCACATGTTCGCCACCGACCCGCTGGCGCGTTTTTATGCGCAGCAGATGGTGGAGGCCGGGCTGGATCAACAGATCGATCCGCAGTTACGCGCGTTTTGTTATTTGCCGTTTGAACATTCCGAAGACCCGCAAGACCAGCAGCGCTCGTTAGCGCTTAACCAGCAGTTGGATGCCAACACCTACCACTGGGCCAAGGAACATGCCGATATTATCCAGCGGTTTGGGCGGTTTCCCCATCGCAATGCGGTGTTGGGCAGGGCTACGACAGCAGCGGAGCAGGTTTTTTTGGATGAGGGAGGGTTTGCGGGGTAGGGCGGAGCAAGAGTGTTTGCTTAATCACCTTTCACTGATTCAACATCACGATGCATCGGTTAGTTTGGGGGAGACCTGTGATTACTTGAAGAATTTGCCTACAAATTTTTAGGTTGAATCCTATACTTTGCTTGCTTGTAAAGTTCTTCTGCGTGCTCAAACATCATTATCAGGATAACTAACCTGAGGCGCAGGACGTGCAGCCGAATGTGCGGATACTGATTTTAGCTTGCAGCACCACCGTGATGGCCCAGCTGGGCGTGACACTTTATCTTCCCGCCACGCCTTACATCATTTATGCGCTCGGTATGAGTGAGGCTGAAGGCTACAACGCCTTATTGATGTATTTGAGCGGTGCCGCGTTTCCATTGATTTTTGCCGATCACCTTATTCGGTTATTTGGTCGTTCAGCAGTTCTTTTGGGGTTTTGCTGCATCTTCTTTAGCGGGAGTTTTTTATCCGTGTGGGCTTGTGATGATAAAAGCTTTTATCTTTCCAGGCTGATGCAAGGCTTTGGTGGCGGTGGGGCGGCGTTGCTGGGGCGCGCATTGTTATCGGAGGTTTTCTCGGGGGGTCACTTGGCGAGAAATTTATCCCTTTTATCCTATTCATTTGTTTTTGCGCTGGCGGCAGGACAAGTCGCAAGCGGTTTATTGGTTTCTTTTTTTCGCTGGGAGGTGGTGGCAGTGGTCATGGCTTGCGGCTCAGTCATCACCGCTATACTGATGCTGCCCGTAAGAGAGACTCTGTCTGCTTTGGATATTGCTAGTCAGCAGCGAGTCGGACCTCCAAGGTATGCAGCCATGGTCAGTCATCCCAGCTTTTATTTGCCGGTCATACTAGGCGGATGTGGTTATGGGGTGTTTGTTGTGTACCAAGGTGTAGGTGTTTACGTCTTCGACGCGCTATTAGAGTGGAATGGCGCGCAGTACGGTATGTTTGGCGTATGGCTGGGGGGTGCCTATTGGCTCGGGGCGCTATCCGTAAGGTGTGCACTTAGGTCGGTTAGCCTTTCTGCACTTTCAATGATGGCCAGCGGTGTGCTGCTTTTTGCGGTGTCTGTATTTTTATTAACAACCCTAAAGCACTTGGATCGCCACTTTATGTTCTTTGCATATCTAGCAGTCTGGTATGCCCAGGCAATGATTTATCCCTGCGTCGCGTCCATGGCGGTAAAAAAATACCCTGGTATTGAGGCAATGATGTTGTTTAGTTTCTTGCAACAGTTAGTCGCTCTGTTATTCGCAACATTAGCATCACTGCTCATTGCCGTTGGAATGCATGGCGTGGCGTTACTAACCCTTGGTTTAGGCGTCTTGGGAGCGCTGGTGACAGTTTTACTGGCAAACAACAGGAGCAGCCAGACATAGGGTGGCTTTTGTATTCCCCCCAGGAATGCCCCCATAAAAACCCTGCATTATCTTTATCGACTCGGATCTCGTAGCGTGGTGTTTCATTCTCGGAGATAGCCCATGAGCCAACCCCCGCTGCGCCTCTACGTTGATTCGCTGTTCACCAGCCCCTACGCCATGTCGGTGTTTGTCGCCCTGCGGGAAAAAGGCCTGGCGTTCGATACGATTACCCTGGACCTGGACGCTGGGCAAAACCAGTCGGCGGATTACGCTCAGCGCTCCCTGACCCAACGGGTACCCACTCTGGAGCACGGTGATTTTACGTTGTCGGAATCTTCGGCAATTACTGAGTACCTGGACCAGGCTTATCCCCCGATCAGCCTTTACCCGGCGGGTCTGCAGCAGCGGGCGAGGGCGCGGCAGGTTCAGGCATGGTTACGCAGTGACTTGCTGCCAATTCGTCAGGAGCGTTCAACCCTGGTGGTGTTCTACGGGCAGCAGATGCCGCCTTTATCGCCGATGGCGCAGGCTGCTGCGGGCAAGTTGATCAGCGCTGCTCAGGCACTACTGGCGGGCAACCCCGAGTATTTGTTTGGTCAGTGGTCGATCGCCGATGTGGATTTGGCGGTGATGCTCAATCGCCTGATCCTTAACGGCGACGCCGTGCCGGCCGAGCTGGTGGCGTACGCGCAACGCCAGTGGCAACGCCCGTCAGTTCGGGAGTGGGTCAACCTGCAACGGCCGGTGCTCTAGCTGCCACTCTTCCTTGACACGCCGGTCGAGGTCCTCCCAGTGGGCCATGCCCAGCACCCGCATGGTGTTCAAGCCTCGCAGGTAACCACGCAGTTGCTGGGCGCTGGCCGAGCGTTGTTCGGCGCCGGCGTTTGGGTCCAGCAGTACGGTTTCATACTCGACCAGGTAATCGGCGACCCGCTCGCGAAATTCCGGCAGTACGGCATCGCGGATGCGGTCGAAGGTTTTCTGGTAGGGCTTCATGGCGGGGTCCTTATAGGTTTTATGGGCTGCCTGACACTATCGGTTCAAATGATAGTCACCATCAAGGATCACAAGTTCTGTTTTTTCGCCAAACGCGCAAAATCTGCCCATCCAGACGCAGCTCAAGGAAATGCGCGATGAGGACGATTATCCAGCTTGCTTTAATGGCCCTGATGTTGGGCACCACCGTCATGACCACCCCGGCGATTGCTGATGAGCTGCGTACAGGCCATTTGCTGCCGCTGGCCGCTAGCGTAGAATCCCTGCAACGCACCCAGACAGTAGGGGTGTTGTTCAGCGAAAACACCCGCGACAACCTCATCTACCTTGAGCGCTATCATGCCATGGCAATGAACGGCGCCAAGGATGCCCTGGATGGGCGGATTCGCCAGGCGTTCGTCAACAGCTCCGATCCGGAACTGGCTATCGACTGGTTGATGAACTCGCTGCAGGGCGCTTTTTTCTCGGTGACGGTCTATAGCTCCCTGGATGACATGGTGCAGGCGCATCCGGATGTGGTGGTGGTGCTCGATACCCATAACCAGTTGCTGACCCAGCGTAACGACCGGGTTGAGGCACGCTTTGCAGCACGTTTTTATGACGCGAACCTGCAATATATCGCCAAGGCCGAAGGCTCGATGGACAGGCAAGTGCCGTCAGTGTGGGTGCACGGCAAGGCAGCGCCGGAGATTGCCGCGTTGATCGAGCAGCAGCGAGATGTACAGCAAGACGCCCTGAAGCAGTTCGATGTGTCGCTCAAGGCCCTGGTTCGCGCAGGTTGATTCGCGAGTGGATGTGAACCCTATTGGTTATTTTCAGGAATCTGTATGCGCTCTTTTTTCGCCCCGGCAGTGGCCTTTGCTGCCCTGTTGCTGACTGGTTGTATTACGGCTCCCAATGCCCCGTCGCTGACCCTGCAAACCGCCAAGACCCCCGAAGGCTATGTGCAATGCCTATTGCCCAAGCTGGAAAAGCACGGCATCAGCTCGACCGTGACGCAGAACTCCCGTCACGCCAAGGTGTTGTTGACCAGCAAGATCGCCGCCGATGATGTGCTGGAAGCCTACAAGTCCCAGGACGGTACCAAAGTGTCGCTGTATGAGCGCAAGCCGCTGGTTTCGGCAATCAAGCCATCGCGGCTTGAGCAGGCGGCCCAGGACTGCAAATAATGTGGGAGAGGCTTGACCGGAGCCAGTCAGTTAAGCGTACATAGCCCTCTGTAGGAGCGAGCTTGCTCGCGAAAAACTTCAACGATAAAGCGTGCTTCCTGAATGAACGCGGCGCCTGTGAGTTTTTCGCGAGCAAGCTCGCTCCTACAGAACTGCTATCGGGAGCAAGTCGGATCGTCGCACGGCCCCTCCCGCATTTGGCTCAAGGTTTTGCTTCGTTGCTGAAGCTGTCCACCGTCTTGATCAACCCCAGCGCCGCCAACGCGACCAACTCACCGCCTTTTTCCACCGTCGCCAGCGCCGGATCCGACCCCATGCGGCCATCGGGGAAGCGCGCGCGGAAGTCCAGCGCCTCGCGGATCGGGCCGGTGTTGGCGATTTGCGGTGAGTAGTCGGCAGACTTGATCGACTGCGGGTAAGCCCACTGCGTCACCGCAATCTCCGACGGCGTGGCGTGGCTGCCGTGGCCGACCGGGAACTGGCGCTGGGCCAGGTCGGTGACGCCTTCCAGGTCCCACCAGTTCACCAGCTTCAGCGCGAACCCGGCCGGGCGGCGGGCGAAGCTGGCTTCGGCGTACAGCTCGGAAAACGCCGCCTCGATCGTGGCGATATTGCCGCCATGGCCGTTCAGGAACAGGATTTTCTCGAAGCCATGCCCGGCCAGCGAACGCACCCAATCGCCAATCGCGGCGATAAAGGTGGAAGGGCGCAGCGAGATGGTGCCGGGAAAGCCCAGGTGGTGCTGGGCCATGCCTATATTGAAAGTAGGGCCGATCAGGATGTCGGCGTTTTTTTGCGCCTCATGGGCGATGATCTCCGGGCACATCCAGTCGGTGCCCAGCAGGCCGGTGGGGCCGTGTTGTTCGTTGGAGCCGATAGGGATCACGACCGTGCGGCTGCGTTCCAGAAACTGCCCGATTTCGATCCAGGTGCTGGTGTGTAGAAGCATTCGAAGCTCTCTTTTATCTGTGGGGACAGGCTATCCGCCACGGATTGTACGACTACTCGCCACCTGTTGGGGTTTGCAATTGAGGTACGTCGAGGACTTCAACCAGCGCTGGTCGGGATACCAGGAGAACATGAACTGCCCATCCTTGAGCTTGTCTACCACTTGACGGGCGACCTGCGGGCGTACTGCCGGGCAGCCCTGGCTGCGGCCGATTCGGCCTTCGCGCTTGCTCCATAACGGGCTGACGTAGTCGGCGGCATGGATCACGATGGCGCGGTCGCGTGCCAGGTCATTGAAGCCGGGCTCAAGGCCATCCATGCGCAGCGAGTAGCCATGGGCGCCGAGGTAGCTTTCCTGGGTGCGGAACAAGCCCAGGCTGGATTGATGGCTGCCTTCGAGATTGGAGAACTGAGTGGCGAAGTTTTCCCCCGACTTGGCGCCATGGGCCACCAGATCACGCAGCACCAGGGTCTGTTTGCGCAAATCGAAGATCCACAGCCGACGGGCGGTCGAGGGCTGGGAGTAGTCAATAACCGCCAGGCGATCGGAGCGTTCCTCGCCGTTATTGACTGCACACTGCACCGCGCTCAGGGCACTTTTGAGTACAGTGGGATTGAGTTCTGGAGCCGAGCGCGCCAGGCTGCTATACAGGGAAGGTGGGGTGCCAGCGGCAGCGAGCGCAAAATTGCTCAATAAAGCCAGGCCCCCGGTGATCAAGCCGAGGTGGCGCATAAAAGTCAGCATCTACAGTCGAGTCCCCGCTGTGGAGTGGAGCTAAGTCAATTGTTCAAAAAACACGCATGTTACTTGAGCATTTGCCTGCTCGTTGCACCATTGGTCGCGACAGCCGATGCGCTGGCGCCTGAGCCGCTGCCGGTCACTACGCCTGCGCCCGTCGATCTGGCGCCGGTACAGCAGGCGCTGGCGCAACTGTCCAGCGTATGCCCGCACCTGGTCTCGCGGGTCGACGCCACCGCGCAGGTGCGCCTGCAAGCCTTTTACCAACAGCAGGGCAATGCACCGTTATGGTCGGCCGACGAGTCTCGGCAAGCCTTGCACACCCAGTTGCAGATGCTGGCCGACGACGGCCTGGATCCCTCCCACTATAGCTTGCCTGCGGTAGATGCCACGGCCAACGTGCTGTGCAGCGACATCGCGACCAGCCAGCAATACCTGCAAGCCCTGCACGACTTGCATTACGGGCGCCTGCTGCAATCGCGCTATGAACCGCTCTGGCATTCTCAACCGCCCACAATTGACCCTAACACCGCAGTATTGGCATTTGCCGCCACCGGCTTGCAGGACATGGCCAAAGGGTTCGACCAGGCGCGGCCCAGTGCAGACTTGTATCGCAGCCTGCGCAATGCCTATTCCAGCCTGCGCCAGCAACCTTTACCGCACTGGGACGCGGTAGGCAGTGGTCCGCTATTACGCCCCGGCATGGAAGACCCGCGTGTGCCGGAATTGGCGCGGCGCCTGCACAGTGGCGGCTATCTGGCCAAGTTGCCCAACGGCAAGCAATATCAGGGCGATCTGGTCAAGGCGGCCAAAGCGTTCCAGCTCAGTCATTCGTTGCAAGCCGATGGTGTGATCGGCGCAGGCACCGTGGCCGAACTCAATATCAGCCCGGCGATACGCCGCGAACAACTGCGCATCAACCTGGAGCGTTTCCGCTGGCTGGCCCAGGACCTGGAGCCCGAAGGCGTCGTGGTCAATGTGGCTGCTGCGCAATTGAGTGTGTACCAGAGCGGCATTCCGGTATGGCAAACCCGCCTGCAAGTGGGACGCGCCGAACGCCAGACACCGCTGCTCAAGTCGCGCATCACGCGGCTGACCCTCAACCCCACCTGGACCATCCCGCCGACCATCATGCGCGAGGACAAACTCCCGGCCATCCGTCTGAACCCGGAATACCTGCGTCAGCAAAACCTGCAAGTGCTCGACGCCGAAGGCCATCCGCTGACGCCCGAGCAGGTCGACTGGGCGCGCCCCGGCAATATCCTGCTGCGCCAGCAGGCTGGCCCGCGCAACCCGCTGGGCAAGATCGTGATGCGCTTCCCTAACCCGTTCTCGGTGTACCTGCACGACACACCCAGCCAGCCGCTGTTTACCAAGGGTCCACGGGCGTTCAGTTCGGGGTGTGTGAGGGTCGAGCAGCCGCTGCTGCTGCGTGACCTGTTGGTAACCCCGGCCGAACGCACCCGTACCGATGAGCTGCTGGCCACCGGCCTGACCCATGAATTCAGGCTGACCACGCCGGTGCCGGTGCTGTTGGGGTATTGGACGGTGGAAGTGGATCGCCAGGGGAGCCTGGTCTACGCGCCGGATATCTATGCGCTTGATCCGGTGTTGATCAAGGCCATGGGGAGTGTGCTCTAGAAAAAATATGGGGGAGGGCTTTGAAACACCATGTAGGAGCGAGCTTGCTCGCGAAAAACGTCAACGATAACGCGTGTTTCCTGAGTAAACGCGGCGCCTATGGGTTTTTCGCGAGCAAGCTCGCTCCTACATGGTGTTAGGGCAAGCGCCGTCCTTGATGTCCCTTACGTTCTATTCCGGTATCAACTGCTGGCGGCATTCCAGCACCAGCAGGGCGCCGCCCAGTTCGCTGGTGCCGACTTCGAGCTTGAAACCGTGCAGGTTGATGATCGCCGCCACAATCGACAGCCCCAGACCAAAGCCACCTTGCTGATCGTTTTCATCCACCCGATAGAAACGCTGAAACACCGACGCGCGTTCAGCCGCCGGAATTCCGGGCCCCGAGTCGAGCACTTCAATGCGCGTACTGCCCATATCATTGACCGCTCGCAGGATGACCTTGCCATTGGGCGGAGTGAACTTGATCGAATTGCTCAACAGGTTGGCCAAGGCCTCAAACAACAGGGCGCGATCGCCGGTCACCCACGGCAATGATTCGGGAGTTTGCAATACCAACTCCATTTCACCTTCCTCCGCGAGGGGCAGATAAAAGTCATGCAGTTCGCGCAGCAACGGCAGCGGGTCCAGTACCAAAAAGCCTGACCGACGCTGGTGATCTTCCAGTTCGGAAATGCGCAGCAGCCCGCGAAAGCGCGCCATCAGTGTGTCGGTTTCGGCAATGGCGTCATCGAGTTTCACTGCGTGGGCGGAGTCTTCCTCGGCTTGCTGCTTGATGCGGTAAAGCTGCGCGCGCAGGCGGGTGAGGGGGGTACGCAGGTCGTGGGCGATGGCGTCGCACACGCCCTTGACCTCGTTCATCAGTTTCTCGATGCGTTCGAGCATGGCGTTGACGATGGCCGCGAGCATGTCCAGTTCGTCGCGCCGATCAGACAGCGGCAAGCGGTGCGTCAGGTCGCCGGCGACGATGGCTTCGGCGCTGGCCTGGATCCCGCGGATGCGCCGCAACGGGCGGCGGCGCAGCAGGTGCCAGCCGGCAGCGCCGGGGATGATGGTCAACGACAGCGCCCACAGCAGGGCATGCCAGATGATCCGCGTTACGCCGAACAGCGAGCCGTTGGCGCGCACCAGCACCAGCCAGCGCCCGTCGTCGGTGTGGGTGGCAACGGCGTCGCAGCTGTCCTTGGGCAGCTTGGGGTCATCGGATTCGACGCAGTTGGCCAGGGTGTGGATCTTGCCATCCAGCGGCAGGTCGGCCGGTACCGTGCGGATCGGGCCGCTCAGGGGCCGGAACTGCTCGTCGAACAAGCCGTAGGCGTCGACGCCCTTCATGTCGAAGGTCATGCTGGTGGTCAGCGCTTCGACCAGGGCTTCGCCGTCAAAACGCTGGAACAAGTGCTGGCGTTGCAGAAGAGAATGGCGCGACAGGTCGCTGAGGTAGCCCGACACCTCGTAATACAGCACCCCCATGAGGATGCAGCTCCACGCCACGAACAACGAGCTGTACAGCGCCAGCAAGCGGCTGCTGGAAGAACGCCAGCCCTTAGAGGGGTTCAGCAATGACATACCCGGAACCTCGTACCGTGCGGATCAGCGGCGTGAGGCCCGGGGGATCGATTTTCTTGCGCAGGCGACCGATGTGCACGTCGATCAGGTTGGTGCCCGGGTCAAAGTGATAACCCCAGACTTCCTCGAAAATCATCATGCGCGACAGGATCTGCCCGGTGTTGCGCATCAGAAATTCCAGCAGTTTGTATTCGGTCGGCAACAGCGTCAGCGGCTGCTCGGCGCGGCTGGCTTCGCGGCTGATCAGGTTCAACTCCAGGTCCGCCACGCGCAGGGCGGTTTCGAACTCCTTGACCGTGCTTTTGCGCCGCAGCAGCACTTCGACACGGGCGGCCATTTCGTCGGAGGCGAACGGCTTGGTCAGGTAGTCATCACCGCCGGCACGCAGGCCGCGTACACGCTCGTCGACATCGGAGAGGGCGCTGATCATCAGGATTGGCGTCGATACCCCAATCGTGCGCAAGGTGGTGACGATGGCCAGGCCATCCAGTTCGGGCAACATGCGGTCGAGGGTAATCAGATCGTAATCGCCGCTCACGGCGCGGACCAGCCCCTCGCGGCCGTTGTCTACCCAGTCTACGTCCAGTCCATGGCTACTCAGCTCGGCGACGATCTCGCGGGCCGTTACGGCGTCATCCTCGATGGTCAAAATGCGGGTCATAGGAGTACCTGGTGAGCGTTCACACTAGAAGTGGAGGTTATTTTGCCAAGAAGTTGCTGAATGTTTCCTAAATAAAACTTCATCTTGGCAAAACTGCCACCATGACTGACACAACCCAGTGTGGGAGGGGGGCAAGCGCTAATGCCTGTAGGAGCGAGCTTGCTCGCGAAAAACGTCAACGATAACGCGTGTTTCCTGAATGAACGCGGCGCCTGTGGGGTTTTCGCGAGCAAGCTCGCTCCTACATGGAATGTGCCCGACGGAAGAATGCATATCGCCCGGTCTTAACCCACCTTTCTTGCAACTTGCATGGTTTTGCGAAGTTCAATTTAGTTAAATTATTGAAAAATAAGAATTTTAAAACGTATGGCGACTGGCATGGTGCCTGCACTGTCCCTTTTGAGACTTGTAACACTATTTTTCATGCCTGGAGCAAAACAACAATGATCACATCCTCATCCGCGCTGCAAGAGTCAAGCACGCTCTCCGGGGTTTCCTGGGGGGCGATCTTCGCCGGGGCCGCTGCGGCGGCTGCGTTGTCACTGATTCTGGTGCTGCTGGGCTTCGGCCTTGGCTTTTCGGCGGTGTCGCCGTGGGCCGACAGCGGTATCAGCGCCAAGGGTCTTGGCATTTCCACGATTGTCTGGCTGGCTTTTACTCAGATCGTCGCATCGGGCCTGGGCGGCTACATCGCTGGCCGGTTGCGGGTGAAGTGGGCCAATATGCACGGCGATGAAGTCTACTTTCGTGATACGGCCCATGGTTTCCTGGCGTGGGCCGTGGCTACCCTGATCACGGCAATGCTGGTGGTCGGTTCGGTCAGCAGTGTGGTCAGCGGCGGTGTTAAAGCCGGTGCCAGCGTCGCGTCGGGCGCCGCCAGTGGTTTGACTCAGGCGGCCGGCAGCGCAGCCAAAGGTGCCGACAGCGGCGACTTCGGCTATTACGTCGACAGCCTGTTCCGCGATGACCGCCCAGCCGCGGTCAGCGACGACGCGGCGCACGCCGTGGTCGGCCGTATCTTTGCCCGCACCCTGAGCAATGACGGCCAACTGGCTGCCGAAGACCGTGCCTACCTGGCCCAGTTGATCACTCAGCGCACCAACCTCAGCCAGGCCGATGCCGAGGCGCGTATCGACAAAGTCTACGGCGATGCCCGTAAAGCCATCGAAGACGCCAAGCTCAAGGCCAAGCAAGCCGCCGAGACCGCCGCCAAAGTGGCTGCCTACACCTCGCTGTGGACCTTCGTGGCGCTGTTGATCGGTGCTTTCTTCGCCAGCTTCGCTGCCACCTTCGGCGGTCGCCGCCGGGATGCTGTGGTGTACGTCGAAACCGAAAACTACGTTCGTTAATTCAAGGTCCATTCATTAAAGGAAAGCATCATGCGCTCATTACTGCTGTGGTTCCTCGGCGTGCCGATTCCGGTGATCATCCTGATCGCGATCTTCATGCACTAAACCCGGGCCTGGCTCGGTAAAGGGTGGGAAGGGCTTTGCTCCTTCCCACTTTTGGTTTTACGCAGTGCCAGCCAACTGGTGACCAGCAAGGCGCTGGCCAGTGAGGTCATGATCACCAGCGGTTGCGCAGTGCCATCCGACAGCAGCCCGGTGGCCCAACTGCTCAGCGCCGTCACAATCATCTGAATAAAAAAGAACAACCCTGACGCCGTTCCGGCAATTGCGCCGTGGGGCTGCAACACCGACAACTGGCAGGCATCGTCAGCCCCACCGATACCATGATCACCACCATCGGCAATACAATCGCCAGCCAATCCTGCGCCAGCACGGTTGTGGCTGTCGCCAGCATCACGCTGCCCAGCACATTCAGGCCGATGGCAACGCTGATCAAGCGGTCTGCCTCGAACCGCCCCACCAGGCGGCGGAACAGGTTGGCGCCGAGCATGTAGCCGCTGATCGTTGCGGCAAATACCAGCGCATAGGCGCTGGGCGACAAACCAAAGCCGCGTTGCAGCAACGCCGAAGACTCGCTGATAAACGGAAAATAGGTGCTGTACACGCAGCCGATCGCCAAGGCATAACGCAGGAAATAACGGTCGCGCAGCAGTTGGCCGTAGATGTGCAGCAAGTGCGGGGGCGGGGCAGCGGCCACTTGCGGCGGACGGGTTTCCGGCAAACGCCGTTGCACCACCAGGCACAACAGGCTGCCAATCACCCCCAGCAACACAAATAAACCTCGCCAACCCAAGAGGGGCAATAACACGCTGCCAAGCACCGGCGCGGCCATGGGCGAGACTGCCATCGCCATGGAGATCAACCCCAGCAAGCGCGCCTGCTCCTGCGGGGCAAAATAGTCGCGCACAATCACCCGACCAATCACCGTGGTGCAGCACCCGCCGAGGGCCTGGAACAGCCGCGCAATGATCAACACCCCGAGGCTGTCGGCCAGTGCGCAAGTGAGGGTCGCCAGCACATAAATCGTCAACCCGGCCAGCAACACCGGGCGACGGCCGAAGCGGTCGGTAAGCGGGCCGCTGACCAGCAAGGAAACCGCCGAACCGAGGGTGTAGAGCGTCAGCACCAGTTGCAGTTGACTGTCCGAGGTTTGGAAGTAGTCGGCCATAGCGGGCAGGGCGGGCAAGTGCAGGTCCAGGGTGAGGCGCGGCAGGCCCACCAGGATCGTCAGCAGCGTTAGCCAGAACCAAGGGGCGAGAATACGTTGCGTCATGGGCGGTTACTTCGCGAGGGGTAGAGCCTGGACTCTAGCGGCGTTGTGGTTTAATCCGCAGGACCACTTGTGCACGGAAGGACTGGACCACTATGCGCCGAGGAAAAGCCGCCTCCCACCTTGACCTGCCGCGCCCGGACAACCTGAATGCGGGTAAACAACAGGGCGCCTATGAGGCGTTACGGGGGGCGATCCTGAATCGGCAGTTGCCGGCCGACAGCCGCTTGCCATCGACCCGCAGCCTGGCCGAGCGTTGGCAGGTTTCACGTGGCACCCTTGAGGCGGTGTTCGACCGCTTGCACAGTGAAGGCTATGTGCAGCGTGTGGCGGGCTCCGGCACGCGGGTGTGCGCGGTGATTCCCGAGCAATTCATTGCGGCCCCGGCATCAGAACACATGCTGCGCAGACCGGTTGACGCCGACCCACCCCACGCCGGTGTGCAGAGCCATGTGCCCTTTGTTGCACGGCGCCCGGATGCCGGCCTGTTCGACCGCAAAGCCTGGGCGCGCTGCATCTCCCGTGGCTTGCTGGCCGCGGGCGTTGGTGTGCTGGAGGCCGCCCACCCGGGGGGGCTGCCGGCCTTGCGGGAGCACATTGCGGATTACTTGCGCAGTTATCGCGGCATGCACTGTGAGGCGGACGAAGTGATTGTTACCACCGGCATTCGTCATGGCCTTGACCTGGTCGCCCGCACGCTGCTTCAACCGGGTGACCTGGCCTGCGTCGAAGATCCCGGCTACACCCCGGCGCGGCGTCTGTTCAACCTGGCCGGTGCACAGGTGCAGTCGATTCCGGTCACCGCCGAAGGGCTCGATACCGCTCAGCTCCCCGCGCACGCACGGCTGGCGTATGTCACCCCCGCGCACCAGGCGCCGCTGGGCGTGACCCTGTCGGTGTCGCGTCGTCTGGCGTTGCTGGATTGGGCACATCGAGCGGATGCCTGGGTGGTCGAAGACGACTATGACAGCGAGTACAACTACAACAGCGCCCCTCTGGCCGCGCTCAAATCCCTGGACACGAATGACCGCGTGCTCTACTGCGGCAGCTTCAACAAAAACCTGTTTCCAGGCTTGCGAGTGGGTTTCATGGTGGTGCCCAAAGCCCTGCGCCCATCACTGCTGCGCACCTTGCAACTGACCGGGCATTCGGTAGGCGCCAGCGATCAGTCGGGCCTGGTGGATTTTCTTGGCAGCGGTGCGTTCGTGCGGCATTTGCGCGCTTCGCGCCAGGCCTATCAGGCGCGGCGTGATGCCTTGCTCGCGTGCCTCCCGCCGGGCGTTACGGTCAGTGGTGAGCAGGCCGGGCTGCATTTTGTGCTGTGGTTACCGGCTGGGGTGTCAGAGGCGGATTTCTGCGCTCGCGCTGCCGACGCCGGGCTGAGCTTGCAGCCACTGGGCAAGTTCTGTGTCGAGGTAACGTTGCCGCCCGCGGTGATCATCGGCTACACCGCGTTGACCCTGGCGCAGATCCGCTTCCACGGCCGGGCCCTGGCGCAATTACTGTAGGAGCGAGCTTGCTCGCGATGATCGTCAACGATTAAGCGTGCTTGCTGAATGAACGCGGCGCCTGTGAGTTTTTCGCGAGCAAGCTCGCTCCTACAGATGGCGCATGTCAGTCGTCGAACCCGACCTGCTCATGAATTTCATCCACCTTCAATTCCAACCGATACGCCACCGCAATAAACAACGCCTGGCACAGGCACAAGGTGGCGCTCAGCGAACGGAAGGCAAACGAAGAGCCTTCATTGACCAACAGCACCGCATTCGCGCGCTTGGCCAGCGGCGACAGGTTGCTGTCGGTGATGATCAGGGTCTTGGCCTGGTGATGCTGGGCAATGCGCAGGCAGTGCTGGGTTTCCTTGCCGTAGGGGGTAAAGCTGATGGCAATCACCAGGTCATTGGCGCGCACGCTGCGCATCTGCTCGCGATAACTGCCGCCCAGGCCCGAGATCAGGTGAATGCGCTTGTTGGTGTGCTGCAGGTTGTAGACCAGGTAGTCGGCCACCGCAAAGGAGCGGCGCACGCCGACCACGTAGATGTTGTCGGCATTGACCACCAGGTCCACGGCTTTCTCGAAAGCCGCATCGTCCAGTTCCAGGCCCAGGCGTTCGATGCCCGAGAGGGTGGCGTTGACGCATTCACGCGCCAGGTCGCCGCCGCTGGCTTTCTGCGACTTGTTGGCGATCATGCTGCGGATGCGCTGCTGGTAGTTCTGCACCGGCGTGGTCTTGTGGGTATACGCCTCGCGAAACAGCGCCTGCATTTCACTGAAACCGCTGAAGCCGAAACGCTGGGAAAACCGCACGATGGCCGAGGGGTGTACTTCGCATTCACGGGCGATGTCACTGATGCGATCGACCATGATGCGGTCGCTCTGCTGGCTCATGTAACTGGCGATGCGCTTGAGCTGGCGCGGCAGGCTTTCGTATTCGTCGGTGATCAGCTGCAACAGGCGCTCGGCATTGATCGGAGGGCTGGCGACAGTTTCTTCCAGGGTGGTCTCGGGATCGGTGCGGGACATGGGCAATCCTTTTGGCGTGTTCGTCTGATGCGCTGATGGTTGGCGCAAGTCTACAGGGTAGGCGCAAAAAAATACCCCGACATCACGGCCCGCGTGGCCTGCTGAAACGATGCACGGGCGCTGGCGTGCCGCTATGCTGACGTATTGGAAAAAATATTCCACTAAAAATAATTATGGAATAAATATTGATTGCCGCCGTCGGACGTTCTAGTCTGCTCCCACCAAGAGCGTTTGCCGCCACCACGGCGGCACAACGCAGGCTGATAAAAATAACAGGAGCCAGCATGGGCCAGACTCGTTTTGCCAGTGGGCGTCAATTGGATCTGATTTGCCTCGGGCGCCTGGGCGTCGACCTCTACGCGCAGCAAGTGGGGGCGCGGCTTGAGGATGTGTCCAGCTTCGCCAAATACCTCGGTGGTTCCTCCGCCAACATTGCGTTCGGCACTGCCCGGCTGGGGCTTAAGTCGGCGATGCTGAGCCGGGTGGGTGACGACCATATGGGCCGTTTTCTGGTCGAATCCCTGGCTCGCGAAGGCTGCGATGTCAGCGGCATCAAGGTCGACCCGGAGCGCCTCACCGCCCTGGTGTTGCTGGGCCTCAAGGACCGCGAAACTTTCCCCCTGGTGTTCTACCGCGAAAACTGCGCCGACATGGCCCTGCGCGCCGAAGACATCAGCGAAGCCTTTATTGCATCGAGCAAGGCGCTGCTGATCACCGGTACGCATTTCTCCACCGACGGCGTGTACAAGGCCAGCATCCAGGCGCTGGAATACGCCGCCAAACACAACGTCCAGCGGGTACTGGATATTGACTACCGTCCGGTGCTATGGGGCCTGGCGGGTAAGGCTGATGGCGAAACCCGTTTTGTTGCCGACCAGAATGTCAGCCAGCATGTGCAGAAAATCCTGCCGCGTTTTGACCTGATCGTTGGCACGGAAGAAGAATTTCTCATTGCCGGCGGCAGTGAAGACCTGCTCACGGCCCTGCGCACGGTGCGTGAACTGACCCCGGCGATCCTGGTGGTCAAGCTCGGCCCGCAGGGCTGCACGGTGATCCACGGCGCAATCCCTGCGCGCTTGGAAGACGGGGCGATCTATCCCGGTGTGCGCGTTGAAGTGCTCAATGTGCTGGGCGCCGGCGATGCCTTTATGTCGGGCTTTCTCAGTGGCTGGCTCAATGACGCCAGCGACGAGCGTTGCAGCCAGTTGGCCAATGCCTGTGGCGGCCTGGTGGTCTCGAGGCACGCCTGCGCACCGGCCATGCCCACGCCCGCCGAACTCGATTACCTGTTCAATAGCCCGGTGCCGATCACTCGGCCCGACCAGGATGCAACCTTGCAGCGCCTGCACCGCGTCACGGTGCCGCGCAAGGCCTGGAAGCAACTGTTCGTGTTCGCCTTCGACCACCGCTGGCAGCTGGTGGAGCTGGCGCAAAAAGGCGGCCAGGATCTGGCGCGGATCAGCGCCATCAAGCAGCTGTTTATCCAGGCCATTGAACGTGTGGAGAACAAGCTCGCCGAGCAGGGCATCGAGGCCGATGTGGGTCTGCTCGCCGATCAGCGTTTCGGCCAGGATGCCCTCAACGCCGCCAGTGGCCGTGGCTGGTGGATCGCCCGCCCGGTCGAAGTGCAGAACTCTCGGCCCCTGGCGTTCGAACACGGCCGTTCGGTGGGCAGTAACCTGATTGCCTGGCCCCAGGAACAGATCATCAAGTGCCTGGTGCAATTTCATCCCGATGACGAGCCGATGCTGCGCCTGGAACAGGAAGCGCAGCTCAAGGCGGTGTATGAGGCGTCCATCGTCAGCGGCCATGAACTGCTGCTGGAAGTCATCCCGCCCAAGGATCACCCATCCACTTACCCCGACGTTTTGTATCGCAGCCTCAAGCGCCTGTACAACCTGGGCATCTACCCGGCGTGGTGGAAGATCGAGGCACAGTCGGCCGAGGATTGGAAAAAGCTCGACGAACTTATCCAGGAGCGTGACCCGTACTGCCGTGGCGTGGTGCTGCTGGGCCTGAATGCCTCCCCTGAGTTTTTGGCTGATGGCTTCAAGCAGGCCAGCCAGAGCAACACCTGCCGCGGGTTCGCCGTGGGCCGCACGATATTCCAGGAACCGAGCCGGGCGTGGATGGCGGGGGAAATCGATGATGAGACCTTGATCCAGCAGGTACAGGCTACCTTCGAACAACTCATCAATGCCTGGCGCAGTGCTCGAACCTGATACATGACCGATACCTGTAGGAGCGAGCTTGCTCGCGAAAAACGCATGGGCACCGCGCTTCGTCAGAATGCCGGTGTAATCGTTAGCGATCTTCGCGAGCAAGCTCGCTCCTACAGTTGAGAAGCGACTTGAATAATAAAGGTGCAGCCATGCCCGCAATCCGAATTGGCATCAACCCGATCTCCTGGAGCAACGATGACCTCCCGGCCCTTGGCGGTGAAACCCCGTTGAGCACGGCCCTGAGCGAAGGCAAGGACATCGGCTACGAAGGTTTTGAACTCAATGGCAAATTCCCCAAGGATGCCAAGGGCGTCGGCGACGTGCTGCGCCCCTATGACCTGGCCCTCGTCTCCGGCTGGTACTCCAGCCGCCTGGCTCGTCGTTCGGTGGCCGAGGAAATCGAGGCTATTGCCGGGCATGTCGAACTGCTCAAACAAAACGGCGCCAACGTACTGGTGTACGGCGAAGTCGCCGACTCGATCCAGGGTTCACGCATTCGCCTGATCGAGCGTCCGCGCTTTCACAGTGAGCAGGCGTGGCAGGCGTACGCCGACAAGCTCACCGAGCTGGCGCGTTTCACCTTGTCCCAAGGCGTGCGCCTGGCCTACCACCACCATATGGGCGCTTACGTTGAGTCACCCGAAGACATTGACCAGTTGATGACACGCACGGGCCCGGAAGTTGGTCTGTTGTTCGATTCGGGTCACTGCTACATGGGAGGCGGCGAACCCATCGAGGTGTTGCGCAAGCACATCGACCGCGTTTGCCATGTGCATTTCAAGGACGTGCGCAAGCCGGTGGTGCAACTGGCGCGCAACCAGATGTGGAGCTTTCCCGATTGCATCGTCAACGGCACGTTCACCGTACCCGGCGACGGCGATATCAACTTTGCGTCGTTGCTGGACGTGTTGCTGGCTGCGAACTATCAAGGCTGGCTGGTGGTGGAAGCCGAGCAGGACCCGGCCGTGGCGCCCAGCTATATCTACGCGAAAAAGGGCTATGACACCTTGCGTGCGCTGCTCGACGAGAGGACTTGAGTGATGAGCTTGTTGGTCAAAAGCAGTAAACGCGGGCAAACCATGGTTGCCCTGGAGGCGGGTCGCCTGGAGTACGTAGGCTTCGCCGCTTACCGCTTGAGCCTGGGCGAAACCTTGCCGGTCAGCGCGGGCGATCAGGAGCTGTGCCTGGTGCTGCTCAGCGGTCGGGTGAATATCGAAGGCGAAGGCTTCAATTGGCAGAACCTGGGCGATCGCCAGTCGGTGTTCGAAGACAAGTCACCGTTCGCCGCCTATTTGCCGCCGGGCACTGACGCCCGAGTCACGGCCCTGAGCGATGTGCAAATTGCCGTCTGCGCAGCGCCGGGTGCTACGGGTTTTGCCCCGCGCCTGATCCGTCCCGAGCAGTGCAAACGCAGTGTGCGCGGCAAAGGCGCCAACACCCGCTATGTCTGCGACATCCTGCCCGACAGTGAGCCGGCGCATTCGCTGCTGGTGGTGGAGGTGCGCACGCCTTCGGGGCATTCCTCAAGTTATCCGCCGCACAAGCACGACACCGACGACCTGCCGCATCAGAGCTTTCTGGAAGAGACCTACTACCACCAGATCAACCCGCCCCAGGGCTTTGTGTTCCAGCGCGTGTACACCGACGATCGCAGCATCGACCAGGCTATGGCCGTGGAAAACAGCGACCTGGTGGTAGTGCCCAAGGGGTATCACCCGGTCAGTGTGCCGTATGGCTACGAGTCTTATTACCTCAACGTCATGGCCGGCCCCAAGCGCGCCTGGCATTTCCATAACGACCCGCAGCACAGTTGGCTGCTGGACCTTTAAACGGTTTTGGACGGAGAACAACAACAATGAAGTCGCCGCTACGTTTTGCCCTTAACCGTATGGTCGCGCCTGATTTGCCCCTGGCGGATTTTATCCAGCTGGCCAAAGCCCTTCAGTGCGATGCCATCGAGATCCGCAACGACCTCAAGAACCGCGAGATCGAATACGGCATGTCCGCCAGCCGCGTGCGTGAGTTGTGCGCCGCGCAGGGCATCCAGGTGTTGTCGATCAACGCGCTGTACCCCTTTGATGTTTGGAACGACGAACGCCGGGCCCAGGCAATCGAACTGGCCACCTACGCCCGTGAATGCGGGGCCCAGGGCCTGGTGATGTGCCCGTTCAATCAGTCTGGCGATACGCGCAACGACGCGCAGCGCGCCGCCGGTTTGCGCACCGCGTTGAGCGAACTGGCGTTGATCCTGCGCGAATACGGGATTCTCGGCTTCATCGAACCCCTGGGTTTCACCGTATCCGCCCTGCGTCGCAAGCGTGTGGCAGTGGATGCAATCAAGGCCGTCGGTGGTCTGGATGTGTTCCGCGTGGTGCACGACACCTTTCACCATCATCTGGCCGGCGAGCATGAGTTCTTTGCGGAGCTGACCGGCCTTGTGCATATCTCCGGGGTGGAAGACCGCGAGGCGCCGCTCGACTCGATCCGCGACGGCCACCGCGTGCTGGTGGGCGAGGACGATATCCTCGGCAATGCGGCGCAGATCGACACCTTGTTGAGCACCGGTTACAGCGGCTATCTGTCGTTCGAGCCGTTTGCCGAAAGCGTGCATGGGTTGGTGGATATCCGGCAGGCGTTGGGCAGCAGCATGGCGTATTTGCAAAAGCCCCTGCCATAACGCGATCAAAAATGTGGGAGCTGGCTTGCCTGCGACAGCGGTGCGTCAGGCAATGCATATGCAACGGATAGACCGCTATCGCAGGCAAGCCAGCTCCCACAGTGGATCGGTGTTGAACATTCCAATTGCATTCATACAAGGTGCAAATGATGACCACAACAAGATTGACCATGGCCCAGGCCCTGGTGAAGTTTCTGGATAACCAATACATCGAGATCGATGGCGTACAGAGCAAGTTCGTCGCCGGGGTATTCACTATTTTCGGGCATGGCAATGTGTTGGGTCTTGGCCAGGCGCTTGAGCAGGACGGTGGCGACCTGGTGGTGCATCAGGGCCGCAACGAACAAGGCATGGCCCACGCCGCCATCGGGTTTGCCAAGCAGCACCTGCGCCGCAAGATCTATGCGTGCACGGCCTCGGTGGGCCCCGGTGCGGCGAATATGCTCACCGCCGCAGCCACCGCCACGGCCAACCGCATCCCGTTGCTGTTGTTGCCCGGCGATGTCTACGCCAGCCGTCAGCCCGATCCGGTGTTGCAGCAGATCGAGCAGTTCCACGACCTGAGCATCAGCACCAACGACGCGTTTCGCGCCGTGAGCAAATACTGGGACCGTATCAACCGCCCTGAACAACTGATGACCGCAGCGATCCACGCCATGCGCGTGCTGACCGACCCCGCCGAAACCGGCGCGGTGACCCTGGCGTTGCCCCAGGATGTGCAGGCCGAGGTCTGGGACTATCCCGATTACTTCCTGCAAAAGCGCGTGCACCGTATCGACCGGCGCCCGGCCACCGCCGCAATGATCGGTGATGCGCTGGCAGCGTTTCGCGGCAAGCGCAAACCGTTGATCATTTGTGGCGGCGGGGTGAAGTACTCCGGCGCCAATGCGGCACTGCAAGCCTTTGCCGAGCGCTTTGCGATTCCCTTTGCCGAAACCCAGGCCGGTAAAAGCGCGGTGGTCTCCAGCCATGCGCTGAACGTCGGCGGCATCGGTGAAACCGGCTGCCTGGCGGCGAACCTGCTGGCTCCCGAGGCGGACCTGATCATCGGCATCGGCACGCGGTATACCGACTTCACCACCTCGTCAAAATCGCTGTTCAAGCACCCCGATGTGGCCTTTCTCAATCTCAATATCAACCCTTGCGACGCGTTGAAGCTGGACGGCGTGCAAGTGCTCGCGGATGCGAAAGTCGCGCTTGAAGCGCTGGCCGACGCCCTGGGCGATTACCGTTCGGGATGGGGCGAGCAGATCGCTGACGCCAAAACGCAACTGGATGCCGAAGTGGATCGCGTGCACCAGGTGCAATACTCAGGCGATGACTTTGTGCCGGAAGTTGACGACCTTCTGGACCGCGCCGTACTGCGCGAGTTTATCGAACTGACCGGCTCCTGCCTGACCCAAAGCCGCGTATTGGGCGTGCTCAACCAGACGCTGGCCGACGATGCGATCATCGTCGCCGCCGCCGGCAGCCTGCCCGGGGACTTGCAGCGCGCCTGGCGCAGCAAGGGCGTCAATACCTATCACGTCGAATACGGCTATTCGTGCATGGGCTACGAGATCAACGCTGCCCTGGGCGTGAAGCTGGCCGAGCCGAGCAAAGAGGTCTATGCCCTGGTCGGTGACGGCTCCTACATGATGCTCCACTCGGAGCTGGCCACCTCGATCCAGGAGCGGCGCAAGATCAACGTGGTGCTGCTCGATAACATGGCCTTTGGTTGCATCAACAACCTGCAGATCGGCAACGGCATGGACAGCTTCGGCACCGAGTTCCGCTTCCGTAACCCCGAGAGCGGCAAGCTCGACGGCGGCCTGGTGCCGGTGGATTTCGCCATGAGTGCGGCGGCCTATGGCTGCAAGACCTACAAGGTCAGCACGGTAGATCAGCTGGAAGCGGCCCTGGCCGATGCGCGCACGCAAACCGTATCCACACTGATCGATATCAAGGTGCTGCCCAAGACCATGGTCCACGGCTACCTGTCATGGTGGCGGGTGGGTGTGGCGCAGGTGTCCACCAGTGAACGTACAAATGCAGCGGCAAAAAAACTCAATGAACAGCTGGCCAAGGCCCGGCAGTACTAATAACAAGAGGAGTGTTTGCATGTCTTTAAAGCTTGGAGTGATCGGTACGGGCGCCATTGGCCGGGACCATATTCGTCGTTGCAGCCAGACCCTGCTCAACAGCCAGGTGGTGGCGGTCACTGATATCAACCTTGCGCAGGCCGCACAGGTGGTGGCGGACTTGAAACTGGACGCCGAGGTGTATCCGGATGGCCATACGCTGATCAATTCGCCGGAGGTCGAAGCGATCCTCGTGACCTCGTGGGGCCCCAGCCACGAAGAGTTCGTACTGGCCGCCATCGCCGCCGGCAAACCTGTGTTCTGTGAAAAGCCCCTGGCGGTCACCGCGCAAGGCTGCCGCAAGATTGTAGAGGCCGAAGTGGCTTACGGTAAGCGCCTGGTGCAGGTGGGCTTCATGCGTCCGTATGACGAAGGCTATCGGGCCTTGAAAGCTGTGATCGACAGCGGCCAGATCGGCGAGCCGTTGATGCTGCACTGCGCGCACCGCAACCCGACGGTGGGTGAGAACTACAACACCGACATGGCGATCACCGACACCCTGATCCACGAGCTGGACGTGCTGCGCTGGTTGCTCAATGACGACTATGTGTCTGTGCAGGTGGTGTTTCCGCGCAAGACCAGCAAGGCCCTGGCCCACCTGCGCGACCCGCAGATCGTGCTGCTGGAAACTGCCAAGGGCACGCGTATCGACGTGGAGGTATTTGTGAACTGCCAATACGGCTACGACATCCAGTGCGAAGTGGTGGGGGAGACCGGTATCGCCAAACTGCCGGAGCCGTCTCAGGTGCAACTGCGCAGCGGTGCGAAGCTGTCCAATGCGATCCTGATGGATTGGAAGGATCGCTTTATCGGTGCCTATGACGTCGAGTTGCAGGCGTTTATCGACAGTGTGCGCGCCGGGCAGGTCGGTGGGCCGTCAGCCTGGGATGGGTTTGCGGCGGCGGTGGCGGCGGATGCCTGCATTGAAGCGCAGGGCAGTGGGCAGATTGTGAAAGTCAGCCTGCCGGATCGCCCGCGCTTCTACGGCTAACTCACTGAAGAAATGTGGTTAACATGGTGGGAGCTGGCTTGCCTGCGATAGCGGTCTATCAGTGGCAGATTCAGTGCCTGACACACCGCTATCGCAGGCAAGCCAGCTCCCACAGTTGCTTGGGTTCCCAAATCAATTCTGGAGTTGAGCATGCGAATCGGACTAGTGGGCTACGGCCACGGTGGGCGCTTTTTTCATGCGCCGCTGATCGCCACCCTGCCTGGCGCTACCTTTGTCGGCGTGGTGACGCGTTCACCCGAACGTCGCCAGCAATTAAGTACTGATCTTCCTGGTGTTAAAGCCTTCGATTCCATCGGCCAGATCGTCGAAGCCGGCGTTGACGCCCTGGTGATTTCCACCACCCTTAAAGGTCGCCCGGCATTGGTACTGGAAGCCATCGAACACGGCGTGGCTGTGGTCAGCGACAAACCTTTTGCCGCTAACGCCGAGCAGGCCCAGGCCCTGATCACTGCCGCCGAGCGCCAGGGCTCTCTGCTCAGCGTTTACCAGAACCGGCGCTGGGACTCGGATTACCTGACCCTGCGCAAACTGATCGATGCCGGTGCCCTGGGCACCATCACCCGCTTTGAATCCCGTGTGGAACGCTACAGCCCCCAGGCACTGGGCAATGCCAGCGGCGGCGGGTGGCTGCGGGACCTGGGCAGCCACTTGGTCGATCAGGCGCTGCAACTGTTCGGGCCGGTGGATCGGGTGTTCGCCCAATTGCAGTACACCCAGGAACATCCCACGCTGGACCATGGTTTTTTTGTTTCCCTGACCCATGCCAACGGCGTCATTTCACACCTGTGGGGCAGCGCCTTGCAGAACAGCCAGGCGCCGCGCTTTCGTGTCAGCGGCACGCTGGGGTGCTACACCGTCGAAGGGTTGGACGGCCAGGAGGACGCGCTGATCGCCGGTAAATCGCCGAAGACCGAAGGCGAGCACTGGGGCTTTGAGGAGCATCGGCGCTGGGGCTGGTTCGAACAAGGCGCGGAGCGTGAGCGGGTGCCATCGGAGAAGGGCTGCTGGACGCAGTTTTATCGCCAGTTGCAACTGGCCGTGCAAGGGCAGGGACCGCTGCCGGTAAGCGCCTATGACGCCCTGGAAACCACCCGTATATTGGACGCCGCGCGCCTGAGCGCCGAGCGCCAACAGGTGGTTTTGACAAAAATAGAATAAAATTCTAAAACAGGTTGATATGGAAATTATTTTCTAATACAGTCGTTTCCAGGTTGCATAAAGTACGTTCCGGACCCAACGGGCGACTCAACAAAAACAAGATCAAAACAACCAGGTACCGTCAGATGAAAATCTTCAACGCTGTACTGCGAGTTTTACGCCCCGCCCAAGCGCCACGCGGACTGCCCCGCGCCCGGCCGTTCTACTTCTCCTTCCTCAACGTGCTGTGCGTCGAAAGCCAGGGCGCGCTGGTTTGCTGCCTCCCAGGCGCGCCCGTGGTGCGACTGACAGCCGAGTCCTGATAAACGCAACGTCGAAAAAACCAACAAGAAAGTGGAGACAGACCGTTCATGAAGACCCCGATCCGTTTTACCGCGCTGGCCCTGTGCATGTTGCTGGGCAGTGGTTTTGCCATGGCTGCCGATCTGAAGATCGGCGTGAGCATGTCGCAGTTCGATGACACCTACCTGACCAACGTGCGTGAGTACATGGACAAGCAAGCCAAGTCCTATCCCAAGGGCGATGGGGTGCAATTGCAGTTCGAGGACGCCCGCGCCGATGTGGTCAAGCAGCTGAGCCAGGTCGAGAATTTTATCAGCCAGAAAGTCGACGCCATCATCGTCAACCCGGTGGACACCGCGTCTACGGCGCGGATCAGCAAGTCAGCGATCGAAGCCGGGATCCCTCTGGTGTACGTCAACCGTCGGCCCGACCAAAAAGACCTGCCCAAAGGTGTGGCAGCTGTGACTTCCGATGATGAAGAAGCCGGCAAGCTGCAGATGCAGTACGTCGCCGATAAACTCGGCGGCAAGGGCAAGATCGTGATCCTGTTGGGCGACTTGGCGAACAACTCCACTACCAACCGTACCAAGGGCATCAAGGCGATCCTGACCCAATACCCAGACATAAAAATCGAGCAGGAGCAAACCGGCATCTGGTTGCGTGACAAGGGCATGACCCTGGTCAACGATTGGCTGACCCAGGGCCGTGAGTTCAATGCAGTACTCGCCAACAACGATGAAATGGCCATTGGTGCAGCCATGGCTTTGAAGTCGGCCGGAACCAAACCGGGCAGCGTGTTGATTGCGGGTGTCGACGGCACACCGGATGGCTTGAACGCGATCACTAAGGGCGAAATGACTGTGTCGGTGTTCCAGGACGCCAAAGGCCAGGCAGTTGGCTCTTTAGAGGCGGCCCGCAAGATGGCGAAGAATGAGGCGATCGAACAGAACATTGTCATCCCATTCCAATTGATCACCCCGGACAACGTCAAAGACTTCAAGTAGCCCTGACATAACAACAATAAGCCGGCAGGGCGGCCACGGCCGCCCTGCAGATGGAGTGCCTCCTTATGCTTGCTCAAGCCGCTGCCTCGCAGCCCCCGGGCATCCAGCCGTTGCCGCTGGACGAACCCTACCTGCTGGAAATTCTCAACATCAGCAAAGGCTTTCCCGGAGTTGTCGCCCTGGACGACGTGCAACTGCGGGTGCGCCCCGGCACGGTGCTGGCGTTGATGGGCGAGAACGGTGCGGGCAAGTCGACGCTGATGAAGATCATCGCCGGCATCTACCAGCCCGACGCCGGGGAAATCCGCCTGCGTGGCAAGCCCATTACCTTTGAGACGCCGCTGGCGGCGCAAAAGGCCGGGATCGCCATGATCCATCAGGAGCTCAACCTGATGCCCCATATGAGCATCGCCGAGAACATCTGGATCGGCCGCGAGCAGCTCAACAGCCTGCATATGGTCAACCACCGCGAAATGCACCGCTGCACCGCCGAGTTGCTGGCGCGCCTGCGCATCAACCTCGACCCTGAAGAGCAGGTGGGTAACCTGAGCATCGCCGAGCGGCAGATGGTCGAGATTGCCAAGGCGGTGTCCTATGACTCCGACATCCTGATCATGGATGAACCGACCTCGGCCATTACTGACAAGGAAGTGGCCCACCTTTTTTCAATCATTGCCGACCTCAAATCCCAGGGCAAAGGCATCGTCTACATCACGCACAAAATGAACGAAGTGTTCGCCATTGCCGATGAAGTGGCGGTGTTCCGCGACGGTCAGTACATCGGCCTGCAACGGGCCGACAGCATGAACAGCGACAGCCTGATCTCGATGATGGTGGGGCGTGAGCTGAGCCAGTTATTCCCGGTGCGCGAGACGCCGATAGGGGACTTGCTGTTGTCCGTACGCGACCTGAGCCTGGACGGCGTGTTCAAGGACGTCTCGTTCGACCTGCACGCCGGAGAGATTCTTGGTATCGCCGGCCTGATGGGATCCGGGCGCACCAATGTGGCGGAAACCATTTTTGGCATCACCCCAAGCTCCAGCGGGCAAATCACCCTGGACGGCAAGGCGGTGCGCATCACCGACCCGCACATGGCCATCGAGAAAGGCTTTGCGCTATTGACCGAAGATCGCAAGCTCAGCGGCCTGTTCCCGTGCCTGTCGGTGCTGGAAAACATGGAGATGGCGGTGTTGCCGCACTATTCGGACAACGGCTTTATCCAGCAGAAGGCCCTGCGCGTCCTGTGTGAGGACATGTGCAAGAAGCTGCGGGTAAAAACTCCATCCCTGGAACAATGCATCGACACCTTGTCCGGCGGTAACCAGCAAAAAGCACTGCTGGCGCGCTGGTTGATGACCAACCCAAGGCTGCTGATTCTGGATGAACCGACCCGCGGTATCGATGTGGGCGCCAAGGCCGAGATCTATCGTTTGATCGCTTTTCTTGCCAGCGAAGGCATGGCGGTGATCATGATTTCCTCGGAACTGCCCGAAGTGCTTGGCATGAGCGACCGGGTGATGGTGATGCATGAAGGCGAACTGATGGGCACCCTGGATCGCGCCGAGGCCACCCAGGAAAAAGTCATGCAGTTGGCCTCCGGCATGTCCGCGGTCCACTGATCTATAGAATAAGAAGGTGATGGGCTATGAACGCAATAACAGACAACAAGCCGGCGACGGCACCGGTGAAGAACCGTCGACGCATGCCCACCGAACTGAGCATCTTTTTGGTGCTGATCGGTATCGGCCTGGTGTTTGAACTGTTCGGCTGGATCGTTCGCGACCAGAGCTTTTTGATGAATTCCCAGCGCCTGGTGCTGATGATTCTGCAAGTCTCGATCATCGGCCTGCTGGCCATCGGCGTGACCCAGGTGATCATCACCACGGGGATCGATTTGTCGTCCGGCTCAGTGCTGGCCTTGTCGGCGATGATCGCGGCCAGCCTGGCGCAGACCTCGGACTTTTCCCGGGCGGTGTTTCCGTCCCTGACCGACTTGCCGGTGTGGATCCCGGTGGCGATGGGCCTGGGCGTTGGGCTGCTGGCGGGGGCGATCAATGGCAGCATTATCGCGGTGACCGGTATCCCGCCGTTTATCGCGACCCTGGGCATGATGGTCTCGGCCCGTGGTCTGGCGCGTTACTACACCGAAGGCCAGCCGGTGAGCATGCTCTCGGATTCCTACACGGCCATCGGCCATGGTGCGATGCCGGTGATCATCTTCCTGGTGGTGGCGGTGATCTTCCATATCGCCCTGCGCTATACCAAGTACGGCAAGTACACCTACGCCATCGGCGGCAATATGCAGGCGGCGCGTACCTCGGGCATCAACGTCAAGCGCCACTTGATCATCGTCTACAGCATCGCCGGGCTGCTGGCGGGCCTGGCCGGAGTGGTGGCCTCGGCACGTGCCGCGACGGGGCAGGCGGGCATGGGCATGTCTTACGAGCTGGACGCGATTGCCGCCGCGGTGATCGGCGGCACCAGCCTGGCGGGCGGGGTAGGGCGCATCACCGGCACCGTGATCGGCGCGTTGATCCTCGGTGTGATGGCCAGCGGGTTTACCTTCGTCGGGGTGGATGCGTATATCCAGGACATCATCAAGGGCCTGATCATTGTGGTGGCGGTGGTGATCGACCAGTATCGCAACAAGCGCAAGCTCAAGCGCTGAGCCTATCTCAAGGACAGCACCAATCAAATGTGGGAGGGGGCTTGCCCCCGATTGCGGTGTGTCAGTCACCGAATATGTTGAGTGAACTATTGCTACCCGGGGGCAAGCCCCCTCCCACATTTGGTATCGTGCCAGTCTGTTTCAACCGTTTGTCTTCTATATAGCTCCACTGCACTGAATTTCTTGCTATAAACGCACTCCGATGACCATTCGCCAAGCCCGTCCTGGTGCCTTTGGGGGTTAATCGGGAAAAAATGCCTGTCTTTTCAGTTGCTGCGCCCTCAAGTCGGCCTTAGACTGCCGCCCCTCGTAAATTGAGTGCCGGGTGGCGCTTGAAATGGACGGCGCCCTTCCGAGACCTGCACAGGCCTTGCGGAACGCTCCCTTATTCGCCTTAATGCACGTATTTTTTATAGAGAAATCAATGACAAAGGAAAAGTTGCTGGCCATGCCGGCGGATGACTACATGAATGCCGAACAGCACGCTTTTTTCGAGAAGTTGCTGCAAGACATGAAGGTGGAACACCACGAGCGCATTGAACAGAACCGTATCGCCATTGAAAGCCTGGACACCCCGGCAGACCCGGCTGACGCGGCTTCCGTCGAAGAAGAGCGCACCTGGCTGGTAAATGCCATCGACCGCGACCAGCGTATGCTGCCGCAGCTTGAGCGCGCCCTGGAGCGCATCAAGGAAGATTCTTTTGGCTGGTGTGATGACAGCGGCGAGCCGATCGGCCTCAAGCGCCTGCTGATCAGCCCGACCACCAAGTACTGCATCGAAGCCCAAGAGCGCCACGAGCAGATCGACAAGCACCAGCGTCAAGCCTGATGCGCGCAATGGGGCGCCTGCCAATGCGTCGGCCGCCCCGTCTGCAAAAGCCTTCCGAGATCATCCGGTCTACGTCTGGGGGGCGGGATTGTTGCTGTTTATGCAATGAAGCTATTCCCAGGATAGCTTTTTCCAACTGGAATAAAACCGTAGCATGGCCAACATTGTTAGGCAGCTAACTAATGCTACGGAGAACTTCCATGCAAAACAAAGTCGATGTGGCCGTGATGATCGGCAGTGGCGTACCTGAAACCCTGCGCGCACTGGGCCAGAAAGCCTGCTGGGTGGTGTTGCTCAATGGTGAACAGCGCGGCACCGCTTTTGCCAGTCGCGATGAAGCGCAGGAGTGCCAGGCTGCCTGGCAAGCGCTGTTGCGCATGGAACAGTCAGACAGCCTGCATTGAATCAAGCCTTCGGCGACTCGTGCAGCAGTGCGTTGAGGTCATCCACCGCAGGTGCCCATTGCGCATCCACCTGCAATTGCTCCCTGAGGAAACTCGCCTGTTGTTCGCTCCAGAATGGCGCGTCGATGAGTTTCACATCATCCGGCAGGCGATGCTCGGCGGTGAAGCGTTCTATGGCTTCCTGACTGGAATCCAGGCCCAATTGATCGAACAGGGTTTCAAGGGTAGGGATAGTGGTGTCCATAGTGTTCTCCATGCCAACTGATCGTTATGCATGTGAGGGGAATTGGACGCCAGAGTTCTATCGGATTATCAGGAGTTTAGTGCACCGCAATCCACGGCGGTTTTCAGGGCTTTTGCGGCTTCTTTTGCTGCGATGGCAGCGGCGTCTGCAGTCTTGAACCAGCGGTCTTTTTCTACCTGGTGCGCGGTCACGGTGGTCAGCGGGGGTTTGGCCCGCATGATAATGACTGCTTGAAACTCTCCGTCTACTTCCCTTGCGTCGCCGTGGATAAAAAATTCGCCAATATCAAATTCCGTCACGTATAGCCTTCCCTTCAAGGTAACTGCACTGATGAAACCTGACCCATACGGGGCAAACTTCAATGGACGGGTCAGTATGGCAGTTGTTGAAGGGCGACGGCGCAGTAAAGTCATCCAGGTGACGAAACGAGCCCCCCGCATAGGGCTTGCAGGTTGGCTTCCAGAGTTTTGGCTAATTCACAGGCTTTATTGTGATCGCTGCGAAACCCCTTGATCCTGCCACTGGGCACTTCAAGAATGTGGAAAAAGTTCTTTCCGGCCGGTACCACTTGGTAAAGAGCTGAATGGGAGTACCCATCAAGGTTATGTAAGCAGTAGTATTGGCGTTCGTCTGGACATGATGAACGAGAGTGGAAGGACGTAGCGTTGTGTTGACGTCGTTGCATGCTCAGCTCCTGTCGATCGATCTTGTTAGCCTGTCTTTTCTTGGTGTTTCGGGTGGTTTTGACCCGGCCTGCTGTTTTAGTATTGTCGTCGGCAGTTCGCAACTGGTTCCATGCCCGTGTATTTTTTGTTTTGGGTGTCGGAAAACTGCATTTCTGACTGGGTTATTCTCTGAAGTTGGTCGACTCGTATTCTCGGGTCGTTGAACCTGTGATTTGCTGTGCCACCGGCTGACCTTGCTTTAGGTCCACCGCGGTTGGCTGTACGGGTCTTATGGGTGGTCTTCAGATTTTTGATGAATGTGTGATCGTGCCGTAACGGCCGTTTTTTTGTGCTGCCCGCTTCCGCGGCCAGCGCTTTCTTGATGTGGGGGCGTTTCCTTGGCAGTCAGTAATCTGGATATGCACGCGTTATTCGTGCTGGGTGATTTGCGCGCAAAGTTGGTCAAACAGTTTCAATCCCGGTTTGTCTACGTCACTGAACAGACGCCGGAAGGCATCTACATTGCCGAGATCGATACCGAAGCGGCAATGGTCGTGGATGACAAGCCGCGCCTGGAACTCAAAGTGGGCGACCATTTCCGTGCGGCTGTTTTGCCCAGCCGCGAAGGCGGAAAGTTCGAGCTGAAGTTTCGCGATATCAAGTTGACCGTGTACGGCCTCGGCGACTACGCCTTTGTATCGTCGAACGAAGGTCAGGGCATTGTGTTCAAGGAAGGCCACAGCGTGATGCTGGTATTTGCCGCCCATGAACAATTGCAGGAAGGGCTGACCAAAACCCTCAAGGCCGTGACGGGCAAAGCCGCCAAGTGGCGCAAGGGTGAGCTGGTGACGTTCAAGGCCAGCGAATAGTCGGTAAATTCGCTGCGCACCTTTCTCTTTCGGAACCTCTACTACAGTTGAGTTGACTTAACTATTCAGAGGCTTCGCGCATTAGCGGCCAAGCCGTTTGCCATGACTGCGAAAACGCGAGGTGCAAAGGCATGAAAGGATTGAAGTCACTGCTGGCGGCGTCATTGACGGCCATGAGTCTGTCACTGCCGGTTTCGGCCGCACAGGCGCCGGTGCATTTTGCCGACCTCAACTGGGAAAGCGGCAGCCTGATCACCGAAGTACTGCGCTTTATCGTCGAAAAGGGTTATGACTTGCCCACCGACACCTTGCCGGGCACCACTATCACCCTGGAAACCGCCCTGGCCAAGAACGACATCCAGGTGATCGGCGAAGAGTGGGCGGGCCGCAGCCCTGTTTGGGTCAAGGCTGAAGCCGAAGGCAAAGTGGCAGGGCTTGGAGACACAGTCAAAGGCGCCACTGAAGGCTGGTGGGTGCCGGAATACGTGGTCAAGGGCGACCCGTCCAGAAACCTCAAGGCCCTGGCGCCGGACCTGAAAAGTGTAAAGGACCTGGCGCGCTACAAAGACGTATTTAAAGACCCGGAATCCCCGGGCAAGGGGCGGTTTCTCAATAGCCCCATCGGCTGGACGTCCGAAGTGGTCAACAAACAGAAGCTCAAGGCCTATGGCCTGGACGACAGCTATGTGAACTTCCGCAGCGGTTCGGGCGCAGCGCTGGATGCCGAGATTGCCTCGTCGATCCGCCGGGGCAAGCCGGTGCTGTTCTATTACTGGTCACCGACGCCGCTGATGGGCCGCTATAAGCTGATCCAGCTGGAAGAACCGCCTTTTGATGCCGATGCCTGGAAAACCCTGACTGATGCAGACAACCCGAACCCGAAGCCGACACGCTCGTTGGCTTCCAGGTTGAGCATTGGCGTATCGACGCCGTTCCAGCAGCAATATCCGCAGATCACCCAGTTCTTCGAAAAAGTCGAGTTCCCCATCGAGCCGCTTAACAAAGCCCTGGCGAAGATGAGCGAAAACCACACCGCGCCACGGGACGTGGCCCAGGCGTTCCTCAAGGAGCACCCTGAGGTCTGGAAGGCGTGGTTGACGCCGGACGTTGCGCAGAAGGTTGAGACGGCCCTTAAATAGCCTGGATGCAGAACAAAATGTGGGAGGGGGCTTGCTCCCGATGGCGGAGTGTCAATCACAGATAAATTGACTGACACTCCCTCATCGGGAGCAAGCTCCCTCCCACAATTTTTTTGCATTCCAGATTTAGAATCGCGTTTGTACCGCTATCTCGAAGGTCCGCGGTGACCCCAGATAGTAAGCTGGCGATACATGCGCAAACTCGGCATACACCTCATTGGTCAAGTTACGCACCCGCCCGGTCACAGAGGTGCGAGCATCGAGCTTGTAGCGCAGGAAACTACCGAACAGCGTGTAAGCCGGCACTGTCTGGGTGTTGGCATAATCGGCATACACCTGGTCGACATAGCGCGCATCCACCCCCCCTTGCCAATGCTCTGAGAAGTCGTAGGTCAACCACAGGTTGCCCACGCGCTTGGGCACATTGGTCGGCGTATTGCCTTTGCGCGATACCACGGCGCCGCTGGCAACTTTCTCATTGAATTCATCGTACTCGGCATCCACCCAGGCAAAGTTGCCTTCGGCCAGGAGCCTTGGCGTGATGCGCAGTGAGCTGGCCAGTTCGATACCTTTGGACGACTGCGCGCCCACCGGGATGCTGTTGGTGGGGTCCTGTGGGTCGGTGACGGCAAAGTCTTCGCGTTCAATTTTGTAGACGGCGACCGTTGCCGAGCCGCGACCGTCCAGGTAATCGAACTTGCTGCCGATCTCCCACTGCTTGCCGGTGGACACGTCAAACACCTGGGTGGTGGTATTGGGCTGTTCCACGGCGGTGCTGTATTGCACGTAGACATTGGCTGACGGGATGAATTGATAGGTCAGGCCCACACGGCCGGTCACTGGTTCCCAGCTGCGCTTGAAGTGCCGAGGGTTGGTGGCGGTGATTGTGCGGTGGTTGGTCACGTCCAGGTCGATGGCGTCATAACGCAGACCGGTCAGCAGTGACAGCTTATCCGTCAGCCCCAGGCGGTTTTCCAGGAACAGTGCCTTGGTGGTTACCTGGTTGGTCGTGTCCTTCACAAAACCCGGTTTGATGCCGGGGATGTCATAGAAGTGCCCCGGGTTGTAGTGGTTTGGGTCAACCGTACTGTCACCCTGCTCCCTAAGCGGGTGGCCGGTGGTGCTGTTGACCTTGTACTCAAAACCGCCGGACCAGGTGGTAGAGAGCCCGAACACGCTGGTGTCATGGCGCAGTTCGAACTGGTTGCCATTCTGTTCGCCCTGATGCCGCACCTGATAGGCCGTGGAGCGGTTAACGGCGCTGTTGTCGGCGTTGTACTGGTAGGTCTCCAGGTTGCGGTAATCGCGCTGGCTGTCGAGATGATAAAGGGTGTTTTTCAGCGTGGTGCTGTCGTTGATCCGATAGTCGATGATCGATCGCGCCCAGATCGTGCGCTGTTCATAACGCCCGTCGGCAACGTTGTAGTTGTTGAAGCGGTTGTGCCTGTCGATCTTCAGTTCGCCGGCTTTGGGATTGAGCACCGGCGTGCCCCAATACGGGCTGTCTTCATGCTCGTCCTGATACTCCAGGGCCAGGGTGTGGGACAGGTTGGGGGTGAGGTCGCTGAGCAGGGAAAACGCCACGCTCCAGGCATCCCGTTGAACACGCTCGATGTGGCTGTGGTTGGTGTTGCGGCTTACATCCAGCCGCGCGTAATGCTGCACGTCGGCGCCGGGTTCGGTCAGTGCGTGATTAAGGCCCAAGGCCATGCCGGCGGTGTCGTAGCTGCCGTAGGTCAGTTGGCCTTCTGCGGCCAGTTCTTCACGGGTCGCCAGCTTGGTCACGTAATTGAGCGAGCCACCCACGGAGCCGGCGCCGTTGATCAGGGAGGAGGGGCCGCCGACCAGTTCCACGCGGTCGTAGATCCAGGCATCCACCGGGCGCGCCAGGCCCGTGGCGACATTGATGCCGTTGAACATCTGGGTGATCTGGCTGCTGGTAAACCCTCGATACGAGACAAAACCACCGAACCCGGGCGGCGCGCTGGCGTTGACGCCGGGAAGGGTATTGGCCGCATCGCGGAAGGTCTTGGCGCCATGGCGCTCGATATCGTTACGGTTGGCGATCGCCACCGACGCCGGGGTTTCCCGCACGCTCAGACCCAGGCGCGAGGCCATGCCGCTGGATTGATCAAGGGCCAGGCCGGGCTCGACGCTTTGATCACCGTCAATGGTGGTCGGCGCCAGCTCAAGGGCGCAGGCGCAAACAGGCAGGCAGCCGAACAGGCCCGCCAACAGGGGTAAATGTTTCATGGTTGAATCCTGAAAACTTGGCTTGAAAACAACGCACCGCTGCCCATACGTCCTCACGCAAACGGCGGGCAATGCAGATCGGAAAGCGCAGGGATCAGGCGAAGGCAGGTGGCGCGCGCGGGTTAGCCGTGGGCCAGGTGAAGCGGGCAGGAATATCAGCGGCAAGCACCACCGCAGCAGGCGGCGCATGGGGTTGGGGCAGTACCGCCACATTCAAATGGGAGTTGAGCGCAGGCCCCATGCCGCCGGTAGAACACAGCGGGCAACCAAACGCCTTGGACAGGGTTGGCAGGTTCTCATCGGTAGAGTTGGCAGGCAGTGGCGCCTGGGTGCGCGGGTCCACCGTACAGAACTGGCCGCTGATGCCGTTGAGCTGCATCCCCACCATCTGCCCATGGCCAATGCTGCAGGCGAACACATTGAACAGGACGCAGCAGTAGAGCATCCAGGCAATGAGCGAGCGGTCGGCACGGGCGAGTTTCATGGGGCGGCACTTTACCATCAGCGGCCGACGAAATGCCTGCAGAAAATCTCAGGGCGACTATCCTCATTCGCACATTTTTGGGGAGTACCGGGCATGAGCTTCGTCATAGCGCGATGGATCGTCGGCGTATTTACCTTCATCAGTATGGTGCATTTGTACTGGGCGGCTGGCGGCAAATTCGGCAGCCTGGCGGCGATTCCACAACTGCCTGGTGAATTTGCCAGCGGGCCGCGACCGGCGTTCAAACCGTCGACCCTGGGCACCTTTCTGGTGGCGATGGGGTTGGTGGCGATTGCGTTGTTGGTCTGCCTGCGTGCCGGGCTGTATTTTTCGCCGGTTTCCCATGGGGCGTTGCAGTGGGGCATCAGTGCGATTGCGGTGTTGATGTTTGCCCGGGCGATTGGCGATTCGGAGCTGGTGGGGTTTTTCAAGAAGGTCGGCAGTTCCCGGTTTGCGCGCCTGGATACCTACCTCTACTCGCCGCTGTGCCTGGTGTTGGGTGCCGGGCTGTTGGTGGTGGCCTGGACCTGATCGTCTCAGTTTAGGGCGGCAAGTCGTCGGTAGGAGCGAGCTTGCTCGCGAAAATGTCAACGATTGCGCGCGCTTCCTGAATAAACGCGGCGCTTGTGAGTTTTTCGCGAGCAAGCTCGCTCCTACATTTTTAATCCAGTGTGATCTCCCGATCAGTCAGTCTCCAGGTCTGCTGTCTCCCTCCAAACACCCTCCAGACAAAAATACACCTCCCGGTTTTATAGCGCTTGACCTTCCCAATGTGGCAAGCCCGATAAAAACCTCCAGTGTCGATTTGTCTTGAAAATTCCAAGGAGGGTGAACGATGTACGCCAAACCAATAAGCCTGATCACCGGGGCAATGGCCGTGGTGTTGACGCTGGGCGGATGCACAGACAATGCGCCGCCGGCCGCGGCCGGCAAACCGCCGAGTGTGCCGGTGGCCGAGGTGGTAGCGCGGGCGGTGACGCCGTTTGTCGAGTACACCGGCTCGTTGACCGCCATTGAGCAGGTTGAACTGCGCCCGCGTGTCAGCGGTTATCTGCAAAGTGTCAGCGTACCCGAGGGCCAGTTCGTCACCAGGGGCAGCCCGTTGTTTGTGATCGACCCGCGGGTGTTTCAGGCTGCGTTGAATGCTGCCAGGGCGCGCTTGCGTGAGGCCGAGGCCAATGCGTTGCTGGCCCAGGCCGAGCATGGGCGAGCCGAGCAGCTGTTCGCCAAGAAGGTGGTGGCGCGTGATCGCCTCGACACCGCCATTGCCTCCTTGAATGCCGGCCGGGCCCAGGTTGAGGCCGCGAAAGCGGCGCTGGATACGGCGCAGTTGGACCTGAGCTACACCCGCGTCACCGCGCCGATCAGTGGCCGTATCGATCGCGCACTCGTCACTGAAGGCAACTATGTCACCCGCGGGGAGACGCCGTTGACGACGATCGTTTCGGTCGACCCCTTGCATGTTTACTTCGATGTCGACGAGCGCACCTATCTGCACTCGTTGGCTGCGACGCGGGAACACGCCGGATCGAAGGGGGACAAAGCCGCCAGGGTGATGGTGGCGATGCTCAACGATACAACCTATGCGCGAGCCGGGCGGGTGGACTTTCTGGCCAACGCGGCCGACCGCAAGACCGGCACCGTGCGCGTGCGTGCGGTGGTCGACAACCCGGACGGGCGCCTGACCCCCGGGCTGTTCGCCAAGGTCAAACTGGACACCGGCGCGGCGCAAACGCGAGTGTTGATTGCCGACCATTCCATTGGTACCGACCAGGGCCGCCGTTATGTGCTGGTGGTCGGTGAAGATGACAAGACCCAATACCGCCCGGTCGAACTAGGCCCGATGGCTGACGGCCTGCGGGTGATCGAACAGGGCCTGCAACCGGGCGAGCGCATTGTCGTCAAAGGGCTGGTACGCCCCGGTATGACGGTCACGCCATTGGCCGCCAGTATCGAGGGCAAGCCGCTTGAGGCCCCGCTGACCGTGGGAGGCGTGCAATGAGCTTTCCACGCTTCTTTATTGATCGGCCCATCTTCGCCATCGTCCTGTCGGTGTTGATGATGATCGGCGGCATTGTCGCCTTCTTCCATCTGCCGCTGAGCGAATACCCCGCGGTCACGCCGCCCACTGTGCAAGTCACCGCGTCTTATCCGGGGGCCAACCCGCAAGTGATTGCCGAGACTGTGGCGGCGCCGCTGGAACAGGTGATTACCGGCGTTGAGGGCATGCTCTACATGACCTCGCAGTCGGCCACCGATGGCCGCATGATCCTGACGGCGACCTTCGCCCAGGGCACGAATGCCGACATGGCACAGATCCAGGTGCAAAACCGTGTTTCGCGCGCGTTACCGCGCTTGCCTGAAGAGGTGCAGCGTCTCGGTGTGGTCACGCAGAAGACCTCGCCGGACATCCTCATGGTGGTCCACCTGCTGTCTCCCGACCAACGTTATGACCCGCTGTACATTTCCAACTACGCCTACCTGCAGGTGCGTGATGAGCTGTCGCGCATTCCGGGGATCAACGACGTGCTGGTGTGGGGTGCAGGTGAATACAGCATGAGGCTGTGGCTCGACCCGGACCTGATCGCTGCCCGTGGCTTGACCGCCGGTGATGTGATCGGCGCCGTACGCGAGCAGAACGTGCAAGTGGCCGCCGGCTCGGTCGGCCAGTCGCCTGATTCCAGTGCGGCGTTCCAGGTTACGGTCAACACCCTTGGGCGGCTGACGGACGAAGCGCAGTTTGGCGACATCATCATCCGCACCGGCGATAACGGCCAGGTTACGCGCCTGCGCGATGTCGCCCGTATCGAAATGGGCGCCGATGCCTACGCGCTGCGCAGCCTGTTGGATGGCGAGCCGGCCGTGGCTTTGCAAATCATCCAGAGCCCGGGGGCCAATGCGCTCGATGTGGCGCAGGCGGTGCGCGACACCCTGCAGCGTTTGCAGGCCAACTTCCCCGAAGGGTTGGTCTCGCGGATAGCCTATGACCCGACCGTGTTTGTGCGCGCTTCGCTGGAATCGGTCGCCATCACGCTGATGGAAGCGATCCTGCTGGTGGTCATCGTGGTGGTGGTGTTCCTGCGTAACTGGCGCGCATCGCTGATCCCATTAATGGCCGTGCCGGTGTCGATCATTGGTACCTTTGCAGTCATGCATTTGATGGGGTTTTCCCTCAATACCTTGTCGTTGTTCGGGCTGGTGTTATCGATCGGCATTGTGGTCGACGATGCCATCGTGGTGGTCGAGAACGTTGAGCGGCATATCGAGAACGGCGAAGAGCCCACACAGGCCGCGCGCAAGGCAATGGGCGAGGTCACCGGCCCGATCATCGCCATTACGTCGGTCCTTGCGGCGGTGTTTATTCCCACGGCATTTCTCAGCGGCCTGCAGGGGGAGTTCTATCGGCAATTTGCGTTGACCATCGCGATTTCCACCATCCTTTCAGCGGTCAACTCGTTGACCCTCAGCCCAGCGCTTGCCGGCCTGTTGCTGCGCCCGCGCACCGCCGCCGTGGCGCACGACCCGCGCAGCCTGCGCGGTCGCGCCGCGCATTGGGTACACGTGCTGAGCCGGCCGTTCCAGCGTGCACCGCAAGCGTATGGCAACTCGGTGCGCAAGGTCGTCGGCCGACGCGGGGTGGCGCTGGTCGCCTATGGCGGGTTACTGGCGCTGACCTGGTTCGGCTTCAATGCTGTACCGGCGGGTTTTGTGCCGATGCAAGACAAGTACTACCTGGTGGGGATCGCCCAATTGCCCAATTCGGCCTCGCTGGATCGTACCGATGCGGTGGTGCGGCAGATGTCTAAAATCGCCCTGGATGAGCCGGGGGTTGAAAGTGTGGTGGCGTTCCCGGGGTTGTCGGTCAACGGCTTCGTCAATGTGCCGAATGCGGCAGTGATGTTCGTCATGCTCGATCCATTCAAAGAGCGAACCTCATCCGATATGAGCGCGGTTGCCATCGCCGGGCGCCTGCAAGCCAAGTTCGCGAGCATCCCTGACGGTTTCCTCGGCGTATTCCCGCCGCCGCCGGTGCCCGGCCTTGGGGTGACCGGTGGTTTTAAATTGCAGGTCGAGGACCGTGGCGGGGTTGGGCTTGAGGCATTGGTGCAGCAGACCCAGGTATTGATGACCAAAGCCACTGAATCGGGGCAGGTCGCCGGGTTGATGACCAGCCTGGACGTCAACGCCCCGCAGTTGAACGTGGACATCGACCGCACCCAGGTCAAGAGCCAGGGCGTGCGCCTGGCGGATGTGTTCGAGTCCTTGCAGGTCTATCTCGGGTCGCTGTACGTCAACGACTTCAACCGTTTTGGCCGCACCTACAAGGTCACCGCCCAGGCCGATGCCGACCACCGTATGCAGGCCGAAGCCATCGGCCGTCTGCAAGTGCGCAATGCGGCCGGGGACATGCTGCCGTTGTCGGCGTTTGTCACCGTCACACCGGGTTCCGGCCCGGACCGGGTGATCCACTACAACGGCTACCCTTCGGCGGACATCTCCGGCGGGGCTATGCCTGGGGTCAGCTCGGGGCAAGCCGTCGCGCTGATGGAGCGCCTGGCGCAGGAGGTACTGCCCGAAGGCGTGACCTATGAATGGACGGACTTGACCTACCAGCAGAAGCTCGCGGGGTCCTCGGCGCTGTTTATTTTCCCTCTGTGTGTGTTGTTGGCTTACCTGATCCTCGCCGCGCAATACAACAGCTGGTTGTTGCCTTTGGCGGTCTTGATGATTGTGCCCATGTGTCTGCTCAGCGCGATCGTCGGCGTGTGGCTGGTGGACGGTGACAACAACGTGTTCGTGCAAATCGGGCTGGTGGTGCTGGTCGGGCTGGCGGCGAAGAACGCTATTTTGATCGTCGAGTTTGCCCGCAGCCTCGAAGGCGAGGGCGCCAGCCCGTTGGAGGCGGTTATCCATGCGTGCCAACTGCGCTTGCGGCCGATCCTGATGACGTCGCTGGCGTTCATCGCCGGCGTGGTGCCGTTGGTATTGGCCAGTGGCGCCGGGGCCGAGATGCGCCATGCCATGGGGGTTGCGGTATTTGCCGGGATGTTGGGGGTGACGCTGTTTGGCCTGTTCCTTACGCCGGTGTTCTACGTGGTGATGCGCAGCCTGGCGCTGCGCTTGCAGCGTCAAGGTTCGAGTCCGAAGTTGCAGCTGGAGGAGCAAGCATTATGAAACGGTCTTTTCCACTCTTTATGTTGCCGTTGCTGCTGGCAGGCTGCGCTGCGGTAGGGCCTGACTATTCCGCGCCGGTACTGCCCGCCGCGCATAGGCCGGCAAGCTTCGGGGCGCCCGTTGCAGGTTTGGGAAGTGGCGAGGTTGAAATGCAGTGGTGGCAGGTGTTCGACGAACCGGCCCTCAGCCAATTGATCCGGCAGGCGCTGGCGGCCAACCACGACATTGGCATCGCCGCCGCACGCCTGGACGAAGCCAAGGCAATGCTGCGTGAGAGCCGTCAAGGGTTCCTGCCCAGTGGCGGTGCCGCCCTGGGTTATGAGCACAGGCGGCGCAGTGAAGTCGAGACACCGTTCGGTGAGGAACGCTCAATCGAAACCACCCGTGCGGCGCTGGATGCGGCCTGGGAAATCGACCTGTTTGGCCGCGTGCGCCGCTCGGTAGAAGTAGCGCAGGCGCAGGCGGGGTCGCGCCAGGCCTTGCTGCGCAGCGTGCAGGCGAGCGTCGCCGCCACCGTCGCGGCCACCTGGTTCGAACTGCAAGGGATCGAAGCTGAACAGGCGGTGGTCGCGGATATCAGCCAGAGCCAGCGTGACAGTCTGGGCCTGGTGGAGCATCTGGTCAGCGTCGGTGCCGCCACTGAGTTCGACCGGCTACGCGCCGAGGCCTTGCTGCGCAATGTCGAGGCGGTAGCGCCCGACCTTGAACGGCGACGCGCAACCTCTACCAACGCACTGGCCGTGCTGCTGGGGCAAGCGCCGCAAGGGTTCAAGCCGCCGTCGGCCAAACCCGGCCGTGACACCTTGAACCTGCGTACCCTGCAAGTGGGCGACCCGGCTGGCTTGTTGGCTCGGCGCGCCGATATCGCGGCGGCCGAACGCACGCTGGCGGCCGAGACTGCACAAATAGGCGTGGAAACTGCCGGTTTGTATCCGGATATCCAGGTACAGGGCTCCATCGGGCTGTTGGCCGGAAGCCTCGGTTCCCTGGGGGATGCCGGTATGCAGTCGAACTTTATCGCCCCGGTAATTCGCTGGTCACTGCTGGACACCGCACGCGTGCGCGCACGAATAGCCGCCAGCGAGGCGCGCACCCAGGCGGCACTCATCGCCTACGACCAGACCGTCTTGCGTGCCCTGCAAGAGACCGATGATGCGTTTCAGGCCAACAGCGCTGCGGGCAATACGCTAAACCTGCGCCTGCTGGAAGCAGCAGCAAATCGCGAAGCGGCCAGGTTTGCACGCACGCGCTTCGCCGAAGGCGAGGGCGTGTATCTGGATGTGCTTGAGGCCGAACGTGCGGACTTCAACAGCCGCCGTGCGTTGACGGCGGCGCGTACCGGGCAGCGCTTGGCGGTGGTGGGAATTTACAAGGCGCTGGGCGGGGGATGGCAGGTTTGTGAGCAGGTGGGGCACGTGTGTAAGGGAGGATGATGCAGTGCAAATGTGGGAGGGGGGCTTGCCCCCGATGGTCATGGGTATCTACACAACTTTTTGTAGCCACTGCCGACGCTAACCACGATGCGAAGCGAGCCGCTCTTGCTCTTGCCCCTCTGCTTTTGATCTTAGCCGCCCCCAAATCCATAGCGAATTACGGGCACACCGAGCCTAAGCGAGGTGCTGAGTGGTGGGGCCTTTCAGCTGTCGTAGCAAGAAACGGCCATTGCTTAAGTGTTAGCCATTTACCGCCAGGGCATTGATAAGCGTCGCGTTGTTCCTCGTATTTGAAGTCCGTGCGATCAAAAAACTCAGTACCGTCACCTTGATTGTTGACCGAGCGATTAGGCGGTACGAAGGCCATGATGCCGACATTTTCACAGGCTTGAAACTGTTCGCCATTGGAGTAGCCGGCATCGGCCGTGACGCTTAATTGCGATTGATGAGGACGGCACCTACCTGATGGTAGAACTCAACCTGTCTGAAGAGCTGCACGAGAACATGAACCTGTTCGGCCGTGTCATGTACCCCCAGAGCACCCTCTATTGCATGACTTGCTCGCTGTCCCATGGCGGGGAAGGGCTGGGAGCGTTCATGGGCGAGAAACGTGCCCGCCAGATGGCGCAGGCGGCCGGTTTCAGTCATTTTCGCAAAGTCCCCTCGGAGTGGCCGCCGATGCCGGCGCTGTTCGAGCTCAAGCCTTGACTTGAACTCGTTGCGGCGAGGGAGCTTGCTCCCTCGCCACATTGCGCACCGCCGCCAAAATAGTGCGCAATAAGGCAATTTAATGGCCCCTTTGTAACAAAATCCTCGCCAAAATCACTTTTATTTTCAGGTGGTTAGGTGGGGATGCAAATGCGCACTGTTGGAATGATGCTGATTGCCTGCTCCCTGGCAGGTGGCGCGACCACCGTACAGGCTCGGGAGTTGCGCGAGGGCGACAAGTACATGTGCAGTTGGGGCGCGGGCACGGCTGCCAGAGCCCAGGAACTCAAACTGTCCGGGGTGTCGCTGTATGCCGCTCGGCAGAAGATCCAGACCATCAAGTTCAATAAATCCTGGATGCGCATGATGGCCATGGGTATCACCGAGCAAACCTATGACAGCCGCTCAAGACTCAAGCCTGAGGCGATTCGCAAAAGTTTTTACCAGGATTGCGTGCGCTACAAAGTCGCACGTAAATAAGCCGAAGCCGTTTAACGGCGCTTACAAATCCCCCACAAACCCTGTGTGAGTATTTGCATACAATTGCGCACTTCTTCATGGAGGCTTGTATGCAAGTGCTTATTCGAGCGGCGACAGCCGATGATGTCGACACGCTGTGCGCTATTCGCACCTCGGTGGTGCAAAACCATCTGAGCCTTGAGCAAATGGCCGAACGGGGGATTACGCCGCCGGTACTGGTCGACGCATTACGCCAAGCGCCTTGCGCCTGGATCGCCGAAGTTGACGGCCAGGCAGCCGGATTTTCCATGGTTGATCTGGATGAAGGTGAAGTGTTCGCGATGTTCGTGTTGCCCACGCACGAGAACCTGGGCCTGGGACGCCAACTGATGGCAGTGGCTGAGGCCGCATTGTTTGAACGCCATGACCGGCTGTATCTGGTCACTGACGGGCGTGATGAAATCCGTGCCAACGGCTTCTATCAACGCCTGGGTTGGTCCAACGTCGGTCAGGTCGATGGCGATGACGTTCGCTATGAAAAAAGCAGGGCGCCGTAGGTCATGAATGCCCCGCAACCGCCATCGTCCAACGGCTTGCTGTATTTAGCCGTGGGAGTGCTGTGCCTCGCAGCGCTACTGGGGGGCTATTTCATTCAACTCAACGCTCAGGTGGACCGTCAGCGTGAAGAGGCCGCTGAGCGCCTGGCGCTTTGTCGGCACATGGAGACCGTCGTGGAGGTGAGCGCTGCCAGACGCGCTGAACTTCAACAGAGGTGCAAGCAGTTGAGCCAAGAGTGATTGTAAGTGTGCCGCGACTGGCTGAATAACCCTTTTTTATAGATGGACTTATAGCGCAGGTATAAGCGTTACTTGCACCAAAAAGTGGCACTCGGTGTGTTCGTTACCTTAAAAAACATGTGGTTATTGAATGACTTACGACGCTTTTAATCCGACGAAAGGATTAAAATAATCTTGTTACAGGTTTTTACACTCGCTACTATAGCCGGGCGTTCACCTCCCACGGTTTATGCATTTTTAAATCCCAAGTTTCCATCAGCTACTTGGGATTTTTTTTTGCCTTGAATTAAGTACGGGTAACCATGTTAGTGATACGGCCTGCCACTCGGCACGCGTTCGCTGCCGGGCGAAATGAGGCATGGCTAACACTTTTGCATTAATTGCCTCGCCTGCCGCGAAACCTCATCTACGCTGTTTTGCATCACAATCACCAGGTAGGCCCGCACAAGGGCGCTTGCCATGATCTCGATCGTCGAATTCAACCGCATCATGGCCTCGGGGTTCCAACCGCTTTGCTGCGACTGCACCTTGAACAGCGATGGCTCGCTGCGCATCAGCATTTATGAGCCGCAGTCCGGTCGTGTCGATCTTTTGTTGACGTGCGTGTCCCCTGAAGGTCTGGACAGCATCCGTTCCATCTCAAACCTGATTGGAGAGTTGCGCGCCGAGATCAAGGCCGGGCGCCGTGGGTTTGCGGCAGTGGGCTAGGGGTTGAGCACGGCGTCAGAGGCGACGCAGAAAGGATTTGACGATGTGACGGGTGGCGTCAGTGGTATCCAGCTCGTCCAGGGCGCTGTAGGCATGCCATTGGCACGCAACGATCTCGTTGCATGGCCGTGCTTCGTCGATGTTTACCACCGAGGCTTCGAACACATGGTGCAGGGTGTCGCGGGCCTTCAGTTCTTGCAAGTACAGCAAACCGTCGACGTTTAATCCGGTTTCTTCTTCCAGCTCACGCTCGGCGGCGCCCACCGGGCGTTCGTCGCGTTCTACCTTGCCGCCCGGCAATGCCCACTTTGATCTGGCCTTGCGCACGAAGAGAATATGCCCTTCATGTTCGCAAATGACGGTTGCTCTAATTTTCATCGTATGTGCCCCCGCGCCGGATGAATGTCACAAAAGTGTAATGCAAATGTCATGCTAAGTGGTTATGGCGTGCCGGGACCTGTATGTGGATACTGCCCGATTGACGAAGACGAACGAGGGCATTCGATGAAGACCATACGCTGGGGCATGATCGGCTGTGGCAGTGTCACTGAGTTAAAGAGTGGACCCGCTTTCTACAAAGCGCCAGGTTCAGCATTGGTGGCCGTGATGGGGCGGCGTAGCGAGGCGGTGCGCGATTATGCAGCGCGGCATGGCATTGCACGTTTTTATACCGATGCCCAGGCACTGATCAATGACCCGGAGGTGGATGCGGTCTACATCGCCACACCGCCCGACAGTCATCTTGAATACAGCCTGATGGTGGCTGCGGCGGGCAAACATTGCTGCGTCGAAAAGCCCATGTCGCTGAATGCCGAGCAGAGCACATTGATGCAACGCACCTTTGAGCGCGCGGGGTTGCACCTGTTTGTTTCTTATTATCGGCGCTCGTTGCCGCGCTTCCAGCAAGTGCGCAATTGGTTGCAGGAGGGGCGCATCGGCGAGTTGCGGCACCTGACCTGGACCCTGTGCAAGCCTGCCGCTGCAGCTGATAGCAACGCCGCCAATTGGCGCACCGACCCGGCCATTGCCGGTGGCGGATATTTCGCCGACCTGGCCAGCCACGGGTTTGACCTGTTCCAGTACCTGGCCGGGGATATTGTCGAGGTCTCAGGCTTTTCTGCGCGCCAGGCCGGGCGCTACGCGGCGGAGGATGCTGTAACGGCCTGCTGGACCTTCGCCAATGGTGCCTTGGGCATGGGCTGCTGGAATTTCGTGGCGGACCGCCGCGAAGACCGTGTCGAACTGATCGGCAGCCATGGCCGCATTCAATTTTCAGTGTTCGAGGATCAACCATTGCGCCTGGAAAGCGAAACCAGCGAGGTGTTGGAAGTGCCGTGCCATGCGCATATCCAGTGGCACCACGTATTGGGCATGAATGCGCATATTCGCGGGGACGCCGAACATCCGTCGCTGGCGATCGAGGCGTTGAAGACCGATATCATCCTGGACAAGGTGCTGCAACGTTACTCCAACCATCCCTAGCTGCCGCGATAGCGTGAGACTTCATTTTTAAAGGAATACGGGATGAAATACTGGATGGTGTTGTGGCTCCTGATCGCCACAGTTGCAACGGCGGCGCCGCGTGACCAAGGGCTACCGGGGGAGTTTGACTTTTATGTGCTGTCGTTGTCGTGGTCTCCGACCTTCTGCCTGACGCACCCAGGCAATGAACAGTGCACGGGCAAGGGCTATGGGTTTGTGTTGCACGGCTTGTGGCCGCAATACGCGCGGGGAGGGTGGCCGGCCTCCTGTGCGCCACACTCACGCTTGAATGCCGAGGAAATGGACAAGGGCGCGGCGCTGTTTCCAACCCGTGCGCTGCTCAAGCACGAGTGGGCCAAGCATGGGACCTGCAGCGGGCTCGAACCGCTGGAGTATCTGGACAAGACCGACACGGCCCTCGGCGCGGTGGTCATTCCGCCACAACTGCAGCCATTCAATACGCCCGCGTCGCTACAGGCGCGTGAGATTGAGGACTTGTTTCGCGAGAGTAACCCGCGCATGGGCAATCACGGCTTGGCGGTAATCTGCAAGGGCAAGGTGCTGTCGGAGGTGCGCGTGTGCCTGACCAAGGAGCTGGCATTCACCGGGTGCCCGCGCAGCGTGAAAAGCCAATGCCGTAGTGGTGATATTCGTATTCCGACGCAGCGCTGAGCTCAGTTGCGGGGGCCAGCTTCTTGCTCCCGTGACGGCGTGTAAGTCGCCGAATCTATATCTGATGTGCTGGGGTCCAAATGTGGGAGGGGGCTTGCCCCCGATGGCGGCCTAAGAGCCGACCAGGATGCTGGACTTTGATCGAGTGCATATCCGTTATTTGGGTAACGGCTGATATGGGTTCCGCCCTTACGGCGGGTCACTTTCGAAAAGCGCGAAAGTAACCAAAGCGCTCTTGCCCCACCACTCGGCACCTCGCTCAGGCTCGGTGTGCCCGTAATCCGCCAGTGATTTGGGGGGCCGCCGCCACGCGCCATCCATGGCGCGGGGCGGCTAAACCGGCATCCCTGCCGGTTTACCCCCCAAATCCCTGTCGAATTCCGGCCAGCGTGGTTTGACGGGGCGCCTAAGATCAAAAGCAGAGCAAGAGCTAGAGCAAGAGCGGCTCGCTTCGCATCGTGGTTACGGTTGGCTAACTACACAGTTGTGTTGATAGGTATGCCTTGATGGCGTGGAGGTTGACCGCCGACTGACGGTTATTGTCAGAAATTTCCCACAGGAGTACAAATGTACTCCATGACTAATCTTACTCCTCGCCGTACCGCCATCCTGACCTTCATCCGCGAGCGCATCGCGCAGCAAGGCCAGCCCCCCAGCCTCGCCGAGATCGCCGAGGCGTTCGGCTTTGCCTCGCGCAGCGTCGCCCGCAAGCATGTGGTGGCGTTGACTGAAGCCGGCTTCATCGAGGTCAACCCCAATCAGGCCCGTGGCATTCGTTTGCTCAATCAACCTGCGCGTCCCGAGTGGCTGGATGTCCCGGTACTTGGGCGGGTGGCGGCCGGCCGGCCCATTGGTGCCGATGCCGACGTGCACAGCCGCTTGCAACTGGACCCGGCCACTTTCGCCAAAACCCCCGATTACCTGCTGCGCGTACAGGGTGATTCGATGATCGAAGACGGCATTCTCGACGGCGACCTGGTGGGTGTGCGCCGCAGTGCCGAAGCTTTGAACGGGCAGATTGTGGTGGCGCGCCTGGACGGTGAGGTCACCATCAAGCGCTTCGAGCGCAACGGCGAGCGCGTGCGTTTATTGCCGCGCAACCCGGCGTATCAACCCATTGTGGTCGGCCCTGATCAGGACCTGGCCATCGAAGGGGTGTTCTGCGGCCTGGTGAGGCAAGGCTGATGGGCGCCGTGGTTGCGCTGGACTCGCTGTTCAATGGCGGGCGAGTCTGGAAGGGCCGTCCCGCTGCGCCACCGGCCAGCGTGCACCCAACGGGGCTGGCGGCGCTGGATGCGGTGCTGCCCAGTGGCGGCTGGCCGGAAGCGGCCTTGAGTGAAATCCTCATGGCCCGGGATGGGGTGGGCGAATTGCAACTGGTGCTGCCCACCCTGGCGCGCTTGTCGGCCCAGGGTGAGCGCATTGTGCTGGTGGCGCCGCCCTATACGCCGTATCCCCATGCCTGGCAGAACGCCGGAGTGGATATCCGCCAGCTTTCCATTATCCAGGCCCAGGAGCGCGATGCGCTGTGGGCGGTGGAACAATGCCTGCGCTCGGGCAGTTGCGGTGCGGTGTTGTGCTGGCCGCGCAAGGCTGATGATCGGGCCTTGCGGCGTTTGCAGGTGGCGGCGGAAACCGGGCAGACCCTGGCGTTCGCCTGGCGTTCCTTGAGTGAGGCGGTCAATGCCTCGCCCGCGGCCTTGCGCCTGGCGGTCGAGGCAAAGCCTGCGCAAGTGCGCGTGCTCAAGTGCCGGGGTGGGTTGGCCCATCCGGCACCGATTGCCCTGGCGGGGCATTGAGGTTGCCATGCGTTGGGTCTGTATCGTCTTCCCGCAATTGGCGCTGGACGGGGCGCAGCGTGTGCACCCCGAACCCGATCAGCCTCTGGCGCTGCTGGCCGGTACGCCGCAGCGACGTGTGCTGCAAACCGTCAATACCGCCGCCCGTGCCCTGGGCTTGCGCCCTGGTCAATCGTTGACGGCCGCCCATGCCGTGGCCAAAGGCTTTGCCTGTGTGGAATACGACCCTCTGGAAATCGAGCGCTTGCAGCAGTTTCTTGCCGCCTGGGCTTACCGCTTCAGTTCCCAGGTCAGCCTGTATTACCCACGTGCCTTGTTGTTCGAGATCGAGTCGAGCCTGGGCCTGTTCGGGCCCTGGTCGCAGTTCGAGGCGCGCTTGCGCAAGGAGTTGACCGAGCTTGGCTTTCGTCACCGCATCGTCGCTGCGCCCAACCCGGCGGCGGCGCGGGTGTTGGCAAATCTTTACGATGGCCTGGCCGTGGCCGATGATAACGCCTTGATGCAGGCCCTGGCGCCACTGCCTGTCGACCGCGCCGGTCTTGAGCCGCAGGCCGCCACCGCCTTGTCCCGCATGGGCCTGCGCACCCTGGCCCAGGTGCAGGCATTGCCGCGGCATACCTTGGCGCGGCGCTTTGAGGCCAGCCTGCTCAAGCATCTCGACGCCCTGAGCGGGCAACGGCCCCTGGCATTGGCGTTCTATCAGCCGCCGGACCAGTTCGAGGCGCGCATCGAGTTGAACTTCGATGTGCAATCCCACCAGGCCTTGCTGTTTCCATTACGACGCTTGACCGGCGATTTGTCGGCCTTCCTGTGCGGCCGTGACAGCGGCGTGCAGCGCTTTGACCTGCACCTGGAACATGCCCAGGCGCCCGACAGCGTGATCAAGGTGGGCCTGCTCAGTGCCGAGCGCGAGCCCTTGATGTTGTTTGAGCTGGCCCGTGGGCGCCTGGAGCAGGTCCAGGTCACCTCGCCGGTACGTGGTTTGCGCCTGGTGGCCGAGGACTTGCCGGTGTTCGTGCCTCAGCGCCAGGACCTGTTCGACGACCGCCCGCAGCAAACCCTGCCGTGGGAACAGTTGCGCGAACGTCTGCGCGCGCGCCTGGGGGATGAGGCGGTGCAGGGCCTGCGCTTTCACGCCGACCATCGCCCCGAATGCGCCTGGCAAGCCGCGACCGACAGCCGCCCATGCCCGAGCTTGAACAAGGTGCGGCGCCCCGGCTGGCTGCTGCCCGAACCGACGCTGGTGGCCGAGCAGGGCGTGCATATATTGATGGGCCCGGAGCGCATCGAATCCGGCTGGTGGGATGGCGCCGATATCCGCCGCGACTATTACCTGATCCAGACCCGCGCCGGCCAGCAAGGCTGGGCCTACCGCAATGTGGGGTGCAGCGATGGGCTGTGGCTGCAAGGCTGGTTTGCATGAGCTCTGTAGGAGCGAGCTTGCTCGCGAAGGTCGTCAACGATGACGCCGGCATCCTGAATGAACGCGGCGCCTTCAAGTTTTTCGCGAGCAAGCTCGCTCCTACAGCGGCGAATAGCGCATGAGCTACGCCGAACTGCATTGCCTGTCCAATTTCAGTTTCCAGCGTGGTGCCTCCAGTGCACTGGAGCTGTTCCAGCGGGCCAAACACCAGGGTTACAGCGCCCTGGCAATCACCGATGAATGCACCTTGTCGGGCATTGTACGGGCCTGGCAGGCGGCGAAAGCGGTGGGCTTGCCGCTGATTATCGGCAGTGAAGTGTGCATCGAAAACGGCCCCAAACTGGTGCTGCTGGTGCAAGACCTCAGCGGCTACCAGCACCTGTGCAGGCTGATCACTCTGGCCCGGCGCCGTGCCGAAAAAGGCCGTTACCGTCTGCTGCAGGAAGACTTCGAGCAACCACTGCCCGGCCTGCTGGCGCTGTGGGTGGCGCAGGACCACGACACCCAGGCCTCGATCCAATGGCTGCGCCGCACCTTCGCCGGGCGCCTGTGGTTGGCGGTGCAATTGCATTGCGGCCAGGACGACGAACACCACCTGGGACAACGCCTGAACCTGGCCGCCCAGTTGCAGATCCCGGCGGTGGCTTGCGGGGATGTGCACATGCACGCTCGCGGCCGCCGCGCCCTGCAAGACACCATGACCGCCATCCGTCATCACGTCGCGGTGGCCGACGCCGGTACGTTATTGCATCCCAATGGCGAGCGGCATTTGCGCAGCCTCGATGCCCTGGCCGCGCTGTACCCGCAAGCGCTGCTTGACGAAACCCTGGCGATTGCACGGCGTTGCACCTTCGACCTGAGCCAGTTGCGCTATCACTACCCACGCGAACTGGTGCCGACAGGCCATGACGCCGCCTCCTGGTTGCGTGCGGTCACCGAAGAAGGCATTGCCCGGCGCTGGCCCAAGGGCGCCGATGCCAGGACCTTGCAGCAGATCGACAAGGAACTTGGACTGATCAGCGAGTTGGGCTACGAAAGTTATTTCCTCACGGTTCACGACATTGTGCGCTTCGCCCGCAGCCGTTCGATCCTGTGCCAGGGCCGTGGCTCGGCGGCCAATTCGGCGGTGTGTTTTGCCTTGGGAATTACCGAAATCGACCCAAGCCTGACCGACATGCTGTTCGAGCGCTTCCTCTCCAAAGAGCGCAATGAACCGCCGGATATCGACGTGGACTTTGAGCACGAACGCCGCGAAGAAGTGCTGCAATACGTATTCCAGCGTTACGGCCGCCACCGTGCAGCGTTGACTGCGGTGGTCAGCAGCTACCATGCCGCCGGCGCGGTGCGCGATGTGGCCAAGGCCCTCGGGCTGCCGCCGGACCAGATCAATGCGCTGGCCGACTGCTGCGGGCGCTGGAGCGATGACGCGCCACCTCTTGAACGCCTGCGTGAAAGCGGCTTCGACCCGGACAGCCCACTGCTGCGCCGCGTGTTGACGCTCACCCGGCAATTGATCGGTTTCCCCCGGCACCTGTCCCAGCACCCTGGCGGTTTCGTGATTAGCGAATACCCGCTGGACACCCTGGTACCGGTGGAGAACGCGGCCATGGCTGAGCGCACCATCATCCAGTGGGACAAGGATGACCTGGACGCCGTCGGCCTGCTCAAAGTGGATATCCTCGCCCTCGGTATGCTCAGCGCCATCCGCCGCTGTTTCGATTTGCTGCGTCGGCATCGCAACCTGGATTTGAGCCTGGCGAACATTCCCAAGGAAGATCCGGCGACCTACGCCATGATCAGCAAGGCCGACACCATCGGCGTGTTCCAGATCGAATCGCGGGCACAGATGTCGATGTTGCCCAGGCTCAAGCCGCAAACCTTCTATGACCTGGTGATCGAAGTCGCCATCGTGCGCCCTGGGCCGATTCAGGGCGGCATGGTGCATCCGTATTTGCGCCGCAGGAACAAAGAGGAAGCAGAAACCTATCCTTCACCCCAATTGGAGGCCGTGCTCAAACGCACCCTGGGTATCCCTTTGTTCCAGGAACAAGTGATGCAGATCGCCATGGTCGCCGCCGACTACAGCCCTGGTGAGGCCGACCAGTTGCGCCGCTCCATGGCCGCCTGGAAACGTCACGGCGGCCTGGAGCCGCACCAGAAACGTCTGCGCGACGGTATGCTCAAGAACGGCTACACCAAAGCCTTTGCCGCGCAGATTTTCGAGCAGATCAAAGGCTTTGGCAGCTATGGCTTCCCCGAATCCCACGCGGCCAGTTTTGCCCTGCTGACCTACGCCAGTTGCTGGCTCAAGTGCCATGAGCCGGCGGCTTTCGCCTGTGCGCTGATCAACAGCTGGCCCATGGGTTTCTACAGCCCGGACCAGATCCTGCAGGACGCCCGGCGCCATCGTTTGCAGATCCGCCCGGTGGATGTGCAAGCCAGTGACTGGGATTGCAGCCTGGAGCCTATCGATGGTCGGCAACCGGCGATTCGGATGGGCTTGCGTATGATCTCGGGGTTTCGCGAGGACGATGGGCGGCGCATCGAAGCCGCACGCCAACGGCAACCGTTCAGCGACATCGCCGACCTGGACGCCCGCGCTGGCCTGGATGCCCGGGCCCAGGCGCTGCTGGCGGATGCCGGAGCCTTGCGCGCCCTGGCCGGCAACCGGCACCAGGCCCGCTGGGACATGGCCGGTGTGCACAAGCAACTCGGCTTGTTTGCCGGCCAGCCAAGTCCGGATGAAACCGTGGTGCAATTGCCCGCGCCCAGCGTAGGCGAGGACCTGCAAGCCGATTACGCCACGCTGGGCACCACCCTTGGGCCGCATCCCCTGGCCTTGCTGCGCACCGAGTTGCGCAAGCGCCGCTGCCGCAGTTCCCAAGAGTTGCTGGCGGTGGAGCATGGGCGCAATGTGAGCATCGCCGGTTTGGTAACCGGTCGGCAGCGCCCCGGTACGGCCAGTGGTGTGACCTTTGTCACCCTCGAAGATGAATTCGGCAACCTCAATGTGGTGGTCTGGCGCGACCTGGCCGAGCGCCAGCGCCAGGCGCTGGTGGGCTCGCGCCTGCTCAAGGTGGATGGGCGCTGGGAAGCGGTGGGCGAGGTGCGGCATTTGATCGCAGGGCGCCTGACCGATTTGACGCCGCTGTTGGATGGAATCGTGGTGCGCAGCCGGGATTTTCATTGAGTTCAGTGGTTTGTGCATTCCAATGCGTACAAGATGAAACCATCCACCGTCGGCGCGCTCCAAAACTTGCGATTGTCTACTCCTGCGCACAGAGCCTAATGATGCAATTTTTATCCAACCCCCACGGCTGTGAAGGCTGGGCCGGCGAAATGGCTCAGCGGATACGCACGTTTGACTGGTCAACGACCGACCTTGGCCCTCTGGATCAGTGGTCCACAAGCCTGGCTTGCACCGTGCAAATGATGCTCGCCTCACCGGTGCCGATGGTGATGTTGTGGGGGCGGGCGGGGTACATGATCTACAACGACAGCTATTCGGCATTTGCCGGCGGGCGCCATCCCTACCTATTGGGCACGCCGGTGGAGCTGGGCTGGCCGGAGGTGGCCGAATTCAATCGGCATGTGGTCGATACATGCCTGGCGGGCGGGACCTTGTCGTTCAACAACAAGGAACTGGTGTTGTCGCGTCACGGCCGGCCGGAAAGCGTGTGGCTGGACCTCTATTACAGCCCGGTGGCCGGTGATAATCAGGAGCCGGCCGGTGTGCTGGCGATTGTGGTGGAAACCACCGAGCTGGTGAAGTCCGAGCGGGTACGTCAGGAACTCACCCATAACCTGGAGCAACGCGTGGCCGCTGAGGTGCAGGCGCGCTCTGCCGCCGAAGACCAGTTGCGTCAGTCACAAAAGCTGGAGGCGATTGGCGGCCTCACCGGGGGCGTGGCCCATGACTTCAATAACCTGCTGCAAGTGATCGCCGGCAATCTGCATTTGCTTGCCCGGCATGAACCGGATAATTGCCAGGTGCAACGTCGCGTCACCGCGGCCATCGCCGCAGTCGAGCGTGGGGCCAAGCTGTCCTCGCAACTGCTGGCGTTTGCCCGACGCCAACCATTATCACCGGCGGTGTACAACCCGCAACGCATCTACGCCGGTCTGGGCGAGTTGCTGCAACGGGCGCTGGGCGAAACCATTCATATCGACGTGCAACTGCCCCAGGACTCCTGGTGCATCAATGTCGACCGCAACCAGTTGGAAAACGCGCTGCTTAACCTGGCGATCAACGCCCGGGATGCCATGCAGGGCGAGGGGGTAATTCGCATCACCGGGGAAAACGTCATCCTCAACCCCAACGATTGCGTCGGTAAAAGCATCAGGCCCGGCGAGTACGTGCGCCTGGCGGTGTCCGATACCGGTGTAGGCATGTCCCAGGCGACCCTCAAGCGCGCCTTCGAACCCTTTTTCACCACCAAGCGCGAAGGCCACGGCACCGGCCTGGGGCTGAGCATGGTGTTTGGTTTTGTACGCCAGAGTGGTGGGCACGTGGATATGTGGAGCGAGGAGGGCAAGGGCTCAGTGGTACAGATGTATTTTCCCCATAGCCTGGAGCCCGAATGCCTCGACGACGACAGTGACGTGGACCTGCAAGGCGGCGGCCAGGAAACCATTCTGGTGGTCGAAGACAATGAAGGCGTGCGCCTGACGGTGGTCGAGTTGCTGCAGCAGTCGGGCTATACCGTACTGACCGCCGAAGATGGCGACCGCGCGATGCAGGTGTTGCAGCGCGGCGCGGCGCCGGACCTGATCTTCACCGACGTGGTGATGCCAGGCCGGGTCAAGAGCACCGACCTGGCCACTTGGGCGCGTGCGCAAAACCCGCCGGTGGCGGTGCTGTTCACCTCCGGCCACACCCGCGACATTCTATCCTCCAATCATTTGCTCAGCGCCGACATCCACCTGCTGAGCAAACCCTACAGTCCTGATGCCCTGACTCAACGCGTGCGCAGGGTGCTCAGCGCAAGACAAGGTTGCCCATGACATCACAGCGCAACATCCCTGCGGTTAGCGCCCAGCAATCGGGCTTTGTCAGGGTGCGTGGCGCCCGTGAACATAACCTGCGTAACGTCGACGTCGATATTCCCCGCGATGCCCTGGTGGTGTTTACCGGTGTGTCCGGCTCCGGCAAATCGTCCCTGGCGTTTTCCACCGTGTATGCCGAGGCGCAACGTCGCTATTTCGAATCGGTGGCGCCCTATGCGCGGCGCTTGATCGACCAGGTAGGCGTGCCGGATGTGGACAGCATTGAGGGCTTGCCGCCGGCGGTGGCCCTGCAACAGCAACGCGGCACACCGAGTGCGCGCTCCTCGGTGGGCAGCGTCACTACCCTGTCCAGCCTGATCCGTATGCTGTACTCCCGCGCCGGCAGCTATCCGCCGGGGCAGGCCATGCTGTATGCCGAGGATTTTTCCCCGAACCTGCCTCAGGGCGCGTGCCCGCAATGCCATGGTTTGGGTCGCGTGTATGAAGTGACCGAAGCACTGATGGTGCCCGATCCCTCCTTGACTATCCGCCAGCGTGCGGTGGCGTCGTGGCCGCTGGCATGGCAGGGCCAGAACCTGCGCGACATCCTTGTGACGCTGGGCTATGACGTCGACATCCCTTGGCGTGAGCTGCCGAAAAAACAGCGCGACTGGATCCTGTTCACCGAAGAAACCCCCACCGTGCCGGTGTACGCCGGCTTCACCCCGCAGCAGACCCGCGATGCGTTGAAACGCAAGCTCGACCCCAGCTACCAGGGCACCTTCAGCGGCGCCCGGCGCTACATCCTGCACACCTTCGCCCACACCCAAAGCGCGCTGATGAAAAAGCGCGTCTCGCAGTTCATGCAGGGCAGTGCCTGCCCGTTATGCCACGGCAAGCGCCTCACCCAGGCAGCGCTGTCGGTGAAGTTTGCCGGGGTGGATATCGGTGAGTTGTCGCAACTGTCCCTGGCACAATTGGCCGAGTTGCTGCAGCCGGTGGCGGCGGGGCAGGACAAGATGAAATTGTCGGTGGAAAAACGCCTGGCAGCCCAGCGCATTGCCCAGGACTTGCTCGAACGGGTGAACACCCTGATCGAGTTGGGCCTGGGCTATCTGTCGCTGGAGCGCAGCACGCCGACCCTGTCGTCGGGAGAGTTGCAGCGCTTGCGCCTGGCCACCCAGTTGGGCTCGCAGTTGTTCGGCGTCATCTATGTATTGGACGAGCCCTCGGCGGGCCTGCATCCGGCGGATGGCGAAGCGTTATTCAGCGCGCTTGAGCGATTAAAGGCTGCGGGTAATTCATTGTTTGTGGTGGAGCATGATCTGGAAACCATGCGCCGCGCCGACTGGTTGATCGACGTGGGCCCGGCGGCCGGTGAACATGGCGGGCAAGTGCTGTACAGCGGGCCCCCTGCGGGGTTGGAGGCTGTCGAGGCGTCACAGACCCGTGAGTATCTGTTTGCCCCACAGCGCCCGGCCAACGTGGCGCGGCGCAAGCCCAGCGCTTGGTTGAAGCTCGACGGGGTGACGCGTAATAACCTCCAGGACCTGACGGTGGAATTTCCGCTGGGCTGCTTTACCGCGGTAACCGGTATTTCCGGCTCGGGTAAATCCAGCCTGGTCAGCCAGGCGTTGCTGGAGCTGGTGGGCACGGGGCTTGGGCGCGTGCTGGAAAACGACGACGAACCCAGCCTGGAAGACGCCGCACCGCAAGCCAGCGGCGGGCGTATCAGTGCCGGGCTGGAACACATTCGCCGCCTGGTGCAGGTGGACCAAAAACCCATCGGTCGCACGCCGCGCTCTAACCTGGCGACCTACACCGGGCTGTTCGACCATGTGCGCAAGCTGTTCGCCGCTACGCCGGCAGCCAAGAAGCGCGGTTATGACGCCGGGCAATTTTCCTTCAACGTCGCCAAGGGCCGGTGCCCGAACTGCGAGGGTGAAGGTTTTGTCAGTGTTGAGCTGTTGTTTATGCCCAGCGTGTACGCGCCATGCCCCACCTGCCATGGTGCGCGCTATAACCCCGAAACCCTGGCGATCAAATGGCAGGGTTTGAACATCGCGCAGGTGCTGGGGCTGACGGTCGAGCAGGCAGTGGAAGTCTTTGCCGAGGAGGCTGGCGTACTGCGCTCATTGCAAGTGCTGCGCGATATCGGCCTGGGCTATTTGCGTCTTGGTCAGCCCGCCACCGAACTGTCCGGCGGTGAAGCCCAACGCATCAAGCTCGCCACCGAACTGCAACGCAATGCCCGCGGCGCTACCTTGTATGTACTCGATGAGCCGACCACCGGCTTGCACCCCAAGGATGTGGACCGCTTGCTCAGCCAGTTGAATCAACTGGTAGACGCGGGGCATAGCGTGGTTGTGGTCGAGCATGAGATGCGTGTGGTGGCCCAGAGCGACTGGGTCATTGATATCGGGCCGGGGGCAGGGGACCAGGGCGGGAAGGTAGTGGTGTGCGGTACGCCGCACAAGGTTGCCAAAAGCAAGAACAGTCGCACCGCGACTTACCTGGCCCAAGCGCTAACCTGATAGCCAAATGTGGGAGGGGCCAAGGCCAGGCAGTTGTAGGAGCGAGCTCGCTCGCGAAAAACCCATAGGCGCCGCGATTATTCAGGAAGCACGCGTTATCGTTGGCGTTTTTCGCGAGCAAGCTCGCTCCTACAGGCATTAGGGCACGCCCCATCCCACCTGTTGATCAGCGTTTGTTCAGTTGGGTCTGCTCCCTGGCCAGCTTCACCACATTCTCCACGGTAAACCCGAACTTTTCCTGCAACTTGGCCAACGGCGCCGACGCGCCAAAGCTGTTCATCACCACCTTGGCGCCGGTTTGCCCGACGTAGCGATCCCAACCCAGAGGGCCTGCTTGCTCTACCACGACCCGGGCCTTTATCGCGGGCGGCAAGACGCTGTCGCGGTAGGCTTGATCCTGGTCTTCAAACAGCTCCCAACTCGGCATCGATACCACTTGCGCGGCCACGCCTTCGCCCCTGAGTTGCTCGTAGGCAGCCACCGCCAGGCTGACCTCACTGCCGGTCGCGATCAGTATGACCTCAGGCTTATCCGCACCAGCCAACACATAGGCACCTTTGGCCGCACCGGAGGCGCACGCATACCGGGTGCGGTCCAGGGTCGGCAGCGCCTGGCGCGACAGCACCACGCAGCTTGGCCGATGGGTTTGCGCCAGGGCCACCTTCCATAACTCCAGGGTTTCATTGGCGTCGCCCGGGCGCAGGGTCAACAGCCCCGGCGTGGCGCGCAGTTGAGTCAGGTGTTCGATCGGCTGGTGTGTAGGCCCGTCTTCACCCACGCCGATGGAGTCATGGGTAAACACGAAAATCACCGGTATTTCCATGATCGCCGCCAGGCGGATCGGCGGTTTCATATAGTCGCTGAACACCAGAAAGGTCGAGGTGTACGGACGCAGATAGGACAGCGCCATGCCATTGGCAATCGCACCCATGGCGTGCTCGCGGATGCCGAAGTGCAGGTTGCGCCCGCTGTAGTCATCGGCGCTGAAACGCCCGGCACCGTCGAAGGTCAGGTTGGTTTTGGTCGACGGCGACAAATCCGCCGAGCCGCCCAGTAACCAGGGGATCTGTTGGGCGAAGGCATTCAGTACCTCGCCGCCGGAGGCGCGGCTGGCAACGCCCTTGGCATCGGCGGCAAAGCTGGGCAGATGCGCCTGCCATTGCTCGGGCATTTCCCCGGCGCGCATCCGGTGCAGTTCATCGGCGCGTGGCGGGTCGAGGGTTGCCAGGGTCTGGTTCCATTCGGCGTACAGCGGTTCAGCGCGCTCGTAGAGGGCATCGCGCAGGACGCTGCGGGCCTCGTCGGGCACCAGAAAACTCGAATCCTGCGGCCAGCCATAAGCAGCCTTGGTCAGGCGAATCTCGTCTTCGCCCAATGGCTCGCCATGGGCGGCAGCGGTGTTGTGCTTATGCGGCGAACCATAGCCAATCACGCTGTCGACCACGATCAGGGTCGGCGCGCCGGTGTTGGCCTTGAAGGTTTCCAGCGCCACGCTCAACGCCTGCAAGTCATTGGCGTCGGTGACATGCTGGGTATGCCAGCCGTAGGCCTGGAAGCGCTTGATCACATCTTCGCTGAACGCCAGTTCGGTGTGGCCCTCAATGCTGATGGTGTTGTTGTCGTAGATCCAGCACAGGTTATCCAGCTTCAAGTGCCCGGCCATGGAGGCCGCTTCGCTGCTGATGCCTTCCATCATGTCGCCGTCACCGCACAGGGTGTAGACGTCATAGTCGAACAGCACCTGGTCGTCGCGGTTAAAGCGCTCGGCCAGCCAACGCTGGGCCATGGCCATGCCCACGCTGTTGGCGCAGCCCTGGCCGAGCGGGCCGGTGGTGGTTTCCACGCCGGTGGTCATACGGTACTCGGGGTGGCCTGGGGTCTTGGAGCCCATCTGCCGGAACTGCTTGATATCGTCGAGGCTGATGGCCGGCTGGCCGGAGCGCTGGCCATGGGCGTCAATTTCCACCACACCGGCCAGGTGCAACAGCGAATACAGCAACATCGACGCATGACCCACGGACAACACAAAACGGTCACGGTTAGGCCAGTCGGGATGTTCAGGGTGATAACGCAGGAAGCGACTCCACAGCGTATACCCCACCGGCGCCAGGCCCATGGGCGTGCCCGGATGCCCCGAATTGGCCTTCTGCACGGCGTCCATGGCCAGGGTGCGCAGGGTGTTGATGCATTGAGTGTCGGCAGCAGTGGCAGCGTGATTCATGAAACCTGTCTCCCTCGGGTGGCGATCTACAGTGGAGGGCAGGGCACGGCAAAGGTTTGATCCCATCGGATGCAGCGCGACGAACGGGGCTGTATTGACCTCAAACATGACAAGACCCATTGGAATGGGCTAGCTTCAAGGGCGTAGACCATTGATCAATCTGTGGAGGTACGCCATGCCAGTGAAACACGACCTGTATCAGGACTTGGGTGTCAGCAAGGAAGACGTTCACAAGCGCAGGGCGGAGGACAAACGGCTGGATTCGCTGCTCACTCAATATGACGACGCCGACGCGAATGTACTGAAAGCGGAAAAAGCCAGTGCCAGCGATGAGGAAGTGGAAAACCTGAAGAAGAAACGGCTGCTGATCAAGGACGAGATCGCCGGGCGATTGGGCTAGGCGCAAACGGCAATATTTGTTCAGATTTGTATGCGCGACATTGCAGGGCTGTGTCTTTATGATGCGCCCCGTCCACCCGGCTCTGGGGACTGTTGCGGCGCAAGGATTGTGCTGCTGAGCCGGGTGGGCATCCTCTTTATGGCAGCAGCGTTGCCATGCATTCATCGATAGAACGCTGCTGCGTCTGGCCATAGAGCTGCAATTCATCCATCGTCTTGCGGCCCAGCGCCTGTTCGAATTCAGCCTGATTGGCATTGGCCGCGTAGCGACTCTGCGCTGCGTCCCCCAGGTTTGACTGGAAGATCCCCGCCGCACTTACCGGCAGAAAATCCTCATACACCAATGGCTCGATCGCGACGTGACCGGCGCTGACCAGTGCTTCCAGCGTGCGCGGCTGATCCGCGTGGCCGCGTGCGGCCAGGCCATGGTCGGTCACGAAGTAGTGAAAGTAAGCCAGGCCCTGTTCGCGCATCTGCGCATGGTTGTCGGGAAACACCTGGAAGTGTTGTTCCATCAACTGCACATAACGCTCGGCGTTGGCCTCATTGGGGAACGCGCCCAGCTCATCGCGGGCGGCGTTCAGCAGTTGGTCATACAGGGCGCGGCCTCTGGGCGTGAGCGCTACGCCGCGTTGTTCGATTTCGCCAAAGCGTGCGCTGTGGCTACCCTGGGCGTCGCTGAAGGCGATAGGTTCGTCGAGCGCTTTGAAGCTGGTCTGGCGCAGCAGGATCGGGCACTGGCGCCGCGGTGGGCCTTCGATCACGGCTTTGGGCGTAATGCCTTTGCCGGGCATGGCGGCCTGTACCTGGTCGATGTCCAGGGTGCGTGGCGTGAGGTGGTTGATGTGCGGGCCCCTGAAGGCGACCACATCGGCGATCAGGCGGTGCTGGTTGCTCAGCTGCTCGTATTGCGCCCCTGTGACGGTGGCGGTGTTATGCCAGCGGAACGTCTCCAGGGCCTCGCGGATAAAAGCCTGGGCGTCGCTGGCATTCAAGCCGCCCTGTGTTTCTGCCTGCTCGATCAGCGCCAGTGCGCCGGGGGTGAAGATCGAGCGCTTGGCCAGGGCACTTTCGGCAAAGGCGCGCAGCTCCAGGTTTTCGATCAGCTCCAGGCGCAGCAGTGAAGTGAACACCCGAAACGGGCTGGTTTGCAGCGCGTGTTCATGCACGGCGCGAAAGGCAGTGGAATGCACCGGCACGCCCGCGGGGGTGAGGTCGTAGTAGCCCACCGGTTGCATACCCATGACCGCGAACAGGCGGCTGATGGTTGCCAGTTCTGCGGCAGTGCCCAGGCGGATGGCGCCATGGCGCTCCATGTCCAGGCGCTGGATTTCTCCGGTGCGCTGCAACTGCTGCACCAGCTCGGGTTGGCTGTCGAGTACGCGTGCATTGGTGTGGGCCACTAGTTCGAGCAGCGCGCCGTACAGCGGCACTTCATCGCGGTACATGTCGGACATGGCCTTGGAAAAGCCCTTGCGGATCTCATCGGGGCTGACATGTGCGTTGGCGTGCATAGAAAAATTCCTGATGGCTGTGGCGAGGAAAGTGACCTTTCCCCGATTTTGTTGAGGCGCAGGCCGGCTTGCAAACGAAGATTCCTCTGGACTTCATTCTGCAAATGAATGAGCTGCCATGAACAGGAGCAAAACCCGCCTCTTCCAAGTCTTCATGTGCAACCGGGCGCCATTGGGTTCTACACTGCGCCTCACTGTGTAGGTGATGGAGAACCCTATGACGGCCGTACCCGCAACCCGCCTGCTTGACACGATTGAAGGCCAGCGCCTGGCGACGCAAGATGCCGAGCGTTGGCGTGAATGGGGCCCGTACTTGAGCGAACGCCAGTGGGGCACCGTGCGCGAAGACTACAGCGCCGATGGCGACGCCTGGGCGTCCTTCCCCCATGAACAGGCGCGCAGCCGCGCCTATCGCTGGGGCGAGGATGGCCTGGCCGGTTTCAGCGACAAGGCGCAACGCTGGTGCCTGGGCCTGGCGCTGTGGAATGAGCGTGACGCGATCCTCAAGGAGCGCCTGTTCGGCCTCAATAACGCCGAAGGCAACCACGGTGAAGACGTCAAGGAACTGTACTTTTTCGTCGATGGCGTACCGAGCCATGCCTACATGCGCATGCTCTACAAATACCCCCATGCCGCCTTTCCCTATACCGACCTGATCGCTGAAAACGCCCGCCGTGGGCTGGGCGATAGCGAGTATGAAATCCTCGATACCGGGGTGTTTGAAGACAACCGTTACTGCGACATCAGCGTTGAGTACGCCAAGCACCAGCCCGACGATATGTTCATGCGTGTGACCGTGCACAACCGCTCGGACCAATCGACACGTCTGCAGGTGCTGCCCCAGCTGTGGGCGCGCAATGACTGGAGCTGGACCTTTGATGCGCCCAAACCCAGATTGACGCTGGACGGCGACCGCGTGCTGGCCCGTCATCATGAGCTTGACGATCGCCAGCTCAGCGCCTGGGGCCAGGATGGACTGCAATGGTTGTTCTGCGAAAACGAGACAAATGTTCGAAAATTGGGCGGGCAACCGGCGCCGGGGCCGTTCAAGGATGGCATCAACGATTACGTGGTAGCGGGTGTGGAGTCGGCGATCCGCCGGGATTCGGGCACCAAGGTGGCGGCGCGGTTCATGCTTGAACTGGCGGGCCTGGAAAGCAAAATCCTGTATGTGCGCTTTGCCCCAGTGGGCGCGCCCCAGGTCAATGCCCGCAAGCTGTTTGAACAGCGCCGTCAGGAGGCCGATGACTTCTACGCGGCCCTGCAACAAGGCATCACCGACGACGATGCGCGCAATGTGCAGCGCCAGGCCCTGGCCGGCTTGCTGTGGTCCAAGCAGTTGTACTATTTCGACGTCAATCAGTGGCTCGACGGCGACCCGGCTCAGCCTGCGCCGCCGCCCGAGCGTCTGCACGCGCGCAATAGCCATTGGCGGCATTTGTCCAACTTCGACATCCTGTCCATGCCCGACACCTGGGAATACCCGTGGTATGCCTCCTGGGACCAAGGCTTCCAGGCGGTGGCCATCGCGCTGATCGATCCCGGCTACGCCAAGCAGCAGTTGCTGCTGCTGGTGAAAGACCGCTTCATGCACCCCAACGGCCAGTTGCCCGCCTACGAATGGCGCTTTGACGACGCCAACCCGCCGGTACATGCATGGGCGAGCTGGCGGGTGTATCAGCAGGATAAGGCGCTAACCGGCGTGGGCGATATGGACTTTCTGGAGCGGATCTTCCACAAGCTGCTGCTGAATTTTTCCTGGTGGGTCAACCGCAAGGACGCCGAAGGCCGCAACCTGTTCCAGGGTGGATTTCTGGGCCTGGACAATATCGCCTTGTTCGACCGCTCGGCCACGCTGCCGCCGGGCTATCAGTTGGACCAGGCCGATGGCACTGCCTGGGTCGCGGCCTATGCCCTGGACCTGATGCGTATCGGACTGGAGCTGGCCAAGCGCAACGCCGTGTACGTGGACATTGCGGTGAAGTTTTTCGAGCACTTCCTGTATATCGCCGGCGCGATCAACCGCGTCGATGACAGCGCCGAAGGCTTGTGGGATGAGCAGGACCTGTTCTTCTATGACGTGCTGCACCGTCCCGACGGCCAGAGCGAACCGGTGCGCCTGCGTTCTATCGTTGGCCTGATGCCGTTGTTCGCCGTGCTGGTGCTGGAACAGCGCGAGCATGAGGGCTTGGAAGGCCTGCGCGAGCGTTTGCTGGGGTTTATGCATCACCGGCCTGACCTTGCCAAACTGGTCTCGCGCTGGAACGAACCGGGGCAGGGCAATCGCTTGTTGTTGGCGCTGCTGCGTGGCGAGCGTACCAAGGATTTGCTGCGCCGTATGTTGGACGACCAGGAGTTTTTGTCGGCCTTCGGTGTGCGCGCCTTGTCCAAGGCCTTTGCCGAGCAACCCCTGGCGCTGAAGATGAATGGCGACACCCTGTGCGCCCGTTACCAGCCTGGCGAATCCGACTCACGCCTGTACGGCGGCAACTCCAATTGGCGCGGGCCGCTGTGGATGCCGGTGAACTACATGCTGATCGAGTCGCTGCGCGAGTTTCACCGCTACTACGCGGATAATTTTTCTGTGGAATACCCCACAGGCAGCGGTTATCTGGCGTCCCTTGAGGAAGTGGCCGACAGCCTCAGCCAGCGTCTGACTGGGCTATTGCTGCGCGATGAAAATGGCCTGCGGCCATCCATGGCGGGGTATGCGCAGTTGGAGGCGGACCCGGCCAGCCGCGATCTGGTGTTGTTTCATGAGTACTTTCATGGCGAGACCGGGCGAGGGTTGGGCGCGTCGCACCAGACGGGGTGGAGTGCGCTGGTCGCTTTGCTGCTGCAGCCAAAGGTCTAGCGCCCGGCGCGACGCGGGACCTGTGGCGAGGGAGCTTGCTCCCGTGAAGGCCGGCAGCGGCCGACTATTGAACTGATACCCCGCGACTCTACTGTGGGAGGGGTTTGAATGTGGGAGGGGGCTTGTTCCCGATGGCGGCCTGATAGCCGGCCAGGATGTTGGATTAGACCGAGTATATATCCGTTATTTGGGTAATGGCTGCTATGGGTTCCGCTTTTACAGCGGGTCACTTTGGAAAAGAGCCCCAAAGTAACCAAAGGGCTCTTGCCCCACCACTCGGCACCTCGCCTAGGCTCGGTGTGCCCGTAATCCGCCATGGATTTGGGGGGCCGCCGCCACGCGCCATCCATGGCGCGGGGCGGCTAAACCGGCATCCCTGCCGGTTTACCCCCCAAATCCCTGTCGAATTCCGGCCAGCGTGGTTTGACGGGGCGCCTGAGATCAAAAGCAGATCAAGATCAAGAGCGGCTCGCTTCGCATCGTGGTTACTGTTGGCGACTGCAAAGTTGTGTAGGTACCCATGATTATAGGGACGCATCGATCTGGGCGAGGTGCCGACTTGTGCATTTGGCTAGCGGCAGGTCTTGTCCGGTCTTGTTTCATGAGGCGCCAGCAGATAGTCGACGACAGCCTCGTCCACGCAGCGGTCGATGCCGTTGAGCACCAGGGTGTGCCCGTCTCCCTCACGGGTGACCAGTGGGCTTTTAAACCATTTCGCCATCTGCCGCGCGTTGATGTAGGGCGTGGTCGGATCGAATTGCTGGCCGACAAACAACAACGGAGGCAGGTTCGGTGCGGCCACTGGCACGTGGGCTGAAAGTGTGCCGCGCCATGGCCACAGGTCGCACAGTTCCAAGCCCGACTGTTGCACAGCCAGGTAATTGGTGAAGGGCGAGGCCTCTCGAATCGCCTGTCTCTGCTTGCGCAATAACTGGACATCGCGACCGGGGATTGCGACGTCTGCACAAGAGATTACGCTCAGGGCATCATCGGCATCTTCCCCGACGTTCTCGTCAATCAGCCCGGCTACCTGTTCATCGGCGATCCCGTCGTTGGCCTTGTGCTACAAAGCCATCAGCTCGGGCCAGCGGTCGGACCACAGCAGCAGCGCTTGAGTGGTGGTCAATAGGTCGTCGGCGGTCACTTCGTCCCCATCGGGCGTGATCAAGGCTGTGTCGTATACCTGGCGTAACAATTGATGAAACGCCTTGGTCGCTCCCGCCTCATCGGGCGGTAAAGGGCAGTCACGGTTTTTTGCGCAGTACGCTGCAAAGCGTTTGAAGGTTTGCTGGTAGCCGCGAGCCTGATTCAGTAGCTGGGTGTAATCGTCCTCTGAAAGGTCCACCACACCGTCCAGCACCAATGCACGGGTGTGCGCTGCAAAGCGTTCGGCATACAGCGCCGCGACCTGGGTGCCGTAGGAGTAGGCCACTGCGGTTAAACCGGGTTCGCCCAACGCAGCCCGGATTACATCAAGGTCATTGACCGCGTCGTCGGTACCCATGTGCTGCAAGACCTTTGCGCCGGTATGTTCGATGCAGGCGGCCAGGGTTTTGCGGGCCTGGGCTTCCAAGGCGCCAACGTCGTTTTCGTCGATGACCATTTTTTCGTCACGCTGGGGCAAGGCACAGGAAATCTTCGGTGTTGACTGCCCCACGCCTCGCGGGTCGTAGCCGATAATGTCGTAGGACCGCGTGAGCCTGGCCACGGTGTCGTCATCGGCCAGGAAGGGGTTGATGCCGGGCAGCCCCGGCCCGCCGCTGATCACCACTACGCTGCCCTGTTTGGCGCCAGTGGCAGGCAAGCGGGTCAGCGCCAGCCGTACCTTGTCCGCCTTGGCGTTGCCCGAATATCCCAAAGGCGCCTCAACATAGCCGCACAGCAGATCCTCTGGTGGCTCAGCGTCAAACCAATTGTCGAACGGGCTGTCGGTGCACGGCTGCCAGCGCACAGCGTCGGGTTGGGCGTGGGCAGACTGGGACATGAGGATCAGCGGCAGCAGTACCAGCAGGTGCTTGAGTGTTGACATGAAGAGTGAGTCAGGGCCAAAGGGCGCCTACCTTAACCGAGATAGGTGGCCTGGAATCACGCCTTTACAGAATCACCACAAATGTTCACCAAGGGGCATTTTGTTCAATATCCGCAGTGTCTGAGCCTTTACCGTGATGTCACCTGTGTTTGACATAACAAGAGGGACTGCAATGAGCTTGATCATTTCCATGGCCGCTTTCGCCCTGGCCACCTCCATCACCCCTGGACCGGTCAATGTGGTCGCCTTGAGCAGCGGCGCACGTTTTGGCTTTGCCGCCAGCCAGAAACATGTGTTCGGCGCGGCAGTCGGCTTCACGTTACTGCTGGTATTGATCGGCCTGGGGCTGCATGAAGTACTGGTGCGCTGGCCAATACTGACCCAGCTGATCCAGTGGGGCGGGGTGGCTTTCCTGTTGTACATGGCTTGGAAACTGGCGATGGATGACGGTCGTCTGGACGCCGAAGGTGCAGCTAGCGCGCCATCGATGCTGTACGGCGCGATCATGCAATGGCTCAACCCCAAAGCCTGGCTGGCCTGTGTCGCGGGCATGGGCTTGTTCGTGGCCGATGGCGATGCCAGGCAAGTGTGGCTGTTTGCGGCGCTTTACCTGGTGATTTGCTACCTGTCGGTGGCGTGCTGGGCGTACGCGGGGACGTTTTTGCGTCGCTACTTGAACAACCCGCAGGGCGTGCGCCTGTTTAACCGCTCCATGGCCGGGTTGCTGGTGGCCAGTGTGGGTTATTTGCTGATGGCTTGAGGTTCTCGCGGTACTGCCCGGGCGTGGCGGCAAAGTGTTGTTTGAACGTGCGCTGGAAGTGCGCCTGGTCGGCAAAGCCTGCGGCCAGGGCGACATCGGCAATCAGTTCGCCGTCGCGCAATCGAGCGCGGGCGAACTGGATACGGTGATTGACCAGGAAGGCATGGGGTGTCAGCCCGTAATATTGCTTGAACGCGCGAATCAGGTACGACGGCGACAGCTCGGCCGCCAGGCAAATATCCTCCAGTTTCAACGCCTCGGTGCAGTGTTCACGGATGAAATCCGCAGCGCGCTCCAGCTTGTGATTGACCTCCCGTACCGGCGTAAGCGACGGGTTCAAGCGCTGCTGAACTTCGCTGAAGTAACCTACCAGCGCGCTCTGTTTGTGCAGCAGTTCGGCCTGCTCATCCACCAGCAGTCGGTACAACGCCAATAAGCCGCTGTACAGCGAGGTGTCCCGGGTATGTGGGGTGTTGAACGGGCGGTAACCCTGGTCGGTGCTGAAACCCAACTGGTGCTGCAGGTCGGTCAGCCAGGGGCTATCGAGGTAGAGCATATGGTAGGACCAGTGCTCATTGCGGATAGGGTTACAGGCATGTACGTCGCCGGGGTTCATCAGCACCACGGTGCCTGCGCTGATCTCGAACGTCTGTGTGCCGTAGTGGTAATAACTGCGCCCGCAGGTAATCGCGCCGATGGAAAAGTGCTCGTGGGCGTGCCGGGTGTAGGTAACCTTGCGTCCGTCGGCAATGGTGCGCGCCTCGATAAACGGCAAGCGTTCGTCGCGCCAGAAACAAGGCGCCTGAGCGGGGCGGGCAGGGGTGTTCAGCGACATGGCGGTGGTTCCATCCCTTGAGAGATCGAGGGCTGATCTTTACACACACCGCCAGTGGCGTCAGCCTCAATGTGACGTCAGGCCGGTACCAAAAAGGCGGCCTTGAGCAACTGGCGAGTGTAGGCATGTTGTGGGTCGGCAAAAATGGCCTTCGCATCGCCTTGCTCCACCACCTGCCCTTGCTTGACCACCATCAGTTGGTGACTGAGCGCCTTCACCACCGCCAGGTCATGGCTGATAAACAGGTAGGTCAGGTTGTACTTGGCCTGCAACCCGCGCAGCAATTCAACCACCTGGCGTTGTACCGTGCGGTCCAGGGCCGAGGTGGGTTCGTCCAGCAGGATCAGGCGCGGCTTGAGCACCAGGGCGCGGGCGATGGCGATGCGTTGACGTTGGCCACCGGAGAATTCGTGGGGGTAGCGGTGGCGGGAGTCGGGGTCCAGACCCACCTCCTTGAGCGCCGCGATAATCGCTGCTTCCTGCTCGTCAGGCGTGCCCATCTTGTGGATACGCAAGCCCTCGCCGACGATTTCGCTGACACACATGCGCGGGCTCAAGCTGCCGAACGGGTCCTGGAACACCACCTGCATTTCCCGGCGCAACGGGCGCACCTGTTGCTGGGTAAGCCTGTCCAGCTGCTGGCCTTCGAAGCGAATCCCGCCCTTGCTGCCGATCAGGCGCAAAATCGCCAGGCCCAGGGTGGACTTGCCCGAGCCGCTTTCACCGACGATGCCAAGCGTCTGCCCCTGGGGCAGGCTGAAGTTGATGCCGTCCACCGCCTTGACGTAATCCACGGTGTTGCGCAAAAAGCCCTTCTTGATCGGGAACCAGACTTTCAGGTCATCCACTTCCAGCAGCGGTGGCCCGACCTCGTTGCCGGCCGGGCCGCCGCTGGGCTCCGCCGCCAATAATTCCTGGGTATAGGGATGCTGGGGCGACTGGAACAGTGTCTCGCACTCGGCCTGCTCCACGATGCAACCTTGCTGCATCACACACACGCGATGGGCGATGCGTCGCACCAGGTTGAGGTCGTGGCTGATCAGCAACAGCGCCATGCCCAGCCGCGCCTGCAACTCCTTGAGCAATTCCAGGATCTTCAACTGCACGGTAACGTCCAGCGCTGTGGTCGGCTCATCGGCGATCAGCAACTCCGGCTCATTGGCCAAGGCCATGGCGATCATCACACGCTGGCGCTGGCCGCCGGACAATTCGTGGGGCAGCGCCTTGAGGCGTTTGTGCGGTTCGGGGATACCCACCAGCTCCAGCAATTCCAGGGTGCGCCGGGTGGCGACCTTGCCGGTCAGGCCCTTATGCAGCCCGAGCACTTCATTGATCTGTTTTTCGATCGAGTGCAGCGGATTCAAGGAAGTCATCGGCTCCTGGAAGATCATCGCAATGCGGTTGCCGCGAATATGCCGCAGGGTCTTTTCTTTAAGGGTCAGCAGGTCTTGCCCGGCGTATTCGATAGTGCCGGACGGGTGCCGCGCCAACGGGTAGGGCAGCAGCCGCAGAATCGAGTGCGCCGTCACCGATTTTCCGGAGCCGCTTTCGCCGACGAGTGCCAGGGTTTCACCCCGCTTGATGTCAAAACTCACCTGGTTGACCACGCGGTGGTGATGTTCACCGGTGACGAACTCGACACTGAGGTCGCGGATTTCGATCAGATTGTCCGGATTCATCTCATTTCCTCGGGTCGAACGCATCGCGAGCGGACTCGCCGATAAACACCAGCAGGCTCAACATGATCGCCAGCACCGCAAAGGCACTCATGCCCAGCCACGGCGCTTGCAGGTTGGATTTGCCCTGGGCCACTAGTTCACCCAGCGACGGTGAGCCCGCCGGCAGGCCAAAGCCAAGGAAATCCAGGGCAGTGAGGGTGCCGATGGCGCCGGTGAGGATGAACGGCAAAAAGGTCATGGTCGAGACCATCGCATTGGGCAGGATATGGCGGAACATGATCGCGCCGTTCTGCATACCCAGCGCCCGCGCTGCACGCACGTATTCAAGGTTTCGCCCGCGCAGGAACTCGGCGCGCACCACATCCACCAGGCTCATCCAGGAAAACAGCAGCATGATCCCCAACAGCCACCAGAAGTTGGGTTGCACGAAGCTGGCGAGGATGATCAGCAGGTAGAGCACCGGCAGCCCCGACCAGATCTCCAGAAAGCGCTGCCCGGCCAGGTCGACCCAGCCGCCATAGAACCCCTGCAACGCGCCGGCAATCACGCCGATGATCGAGCTGAGCACGGTCAGGGTCAGGGCAAACAGCACCGACACCCGAAAACCGTAGATCACCCGCGCCAGCACGTCTCGGCCCTGGTCATCGGTGCCCAGCAGGTTAACGCTTGAAGGGGGCGCGGGGGCGGGTACCTTCAGGTCGTAGTTGATGCTCTGGTAGCTGAACGGGATCGGCGCCCACAAGGTCCAGGCGTCCTTGGCCTTGAGCAGCTCCTGGATGTACGGGCTCTTGTAGTTGGCTTCCAGAGGGAATTCGCCGCCGAAGGTGGTCTCCGGGTAGCGCTTGAGCGCCGGGAAATACCAGTCGCCGTCGTAATGCACGGCCAGGGGTTTGTCGTTGGCGATCAGCTCTGCGCCCAGGCTCAGCCCGAACAGGATCAGGAACAGCCACAGCGACCACCAGCCACGTTTGTTGGCCTTGAACCGCTCGAACCGGCGGCGATTGAGGGGGGACAAATTCATCTCAATGCTCCCGGCTGGCGAAGTCGATACGAGGATCGACCAGGGTATAGGTGAGGTCACCGATCAGTTTTACGATCAGCCCCAGCAGGGTGAAGATAAACAGCGTGCCGAATACCACCGGGTAGTCGCGGTTGATGGCTGCTTCAAAGCTCATCAGGCCCAGGCCGTCGAGGGAGAAGATCACTTCCACCAGCAATGAGCCGGTAAAGAAGATACCGATGAAGGCGGAAGGGAAGCCGGCGATCACCAGCAGCATCGCATTGCGAAACACGTGGCCGTAAAGCACGCGGTGGTTGGTCAGCCCTTTGGCCTTGGCGGTGACCACGTATTGCTTGTTGATCTCGTCGAGAAAGCTGTTTTTGGTCAGCAGGGTCATGGTCGCGAAGTTACCGATCACCAGTGCGGTGACGGGCAAGGCCAAGTGCCAGAAGTAATCGAGGATCTTGCCGCCGGTGCTCAACTCATCGAAGTTGTTGGAGGTCAGCCCGCGCAGAGGGAACCAGTCCAGGTAACTGCCGCCGGCAAACACCACGATCAGCAGGATCGCAAACAGGAATGCCGGAATCGCATAGCCGACGATGATGGCCGAGCTGGTCCACACATCGAAGTGACTGCCGTGTCGCGTGGCCTTGGCGATCCCCAGCGGGATCGACACCAGGTACATGATCAGGGTGCTCCATAATCCCAGGGAGATGGACACCGGCATCTTTTCCTTGATCAGGTCGATGACCTTGGCGTCACGGAAAAAGCTGTCGCCGAAATCCAGCCGGGCGTAGTTCTTGACCATAATCCACAAGCGTTCCGGCGCCGATTTGTCGAAGCCGTACATCTTTTCGATTTCCTTGATCAGCGCCGGGTCCAGGCCCTGAGCCCCGCGGTAGCTGGAACCGGCCACCGCAACTTCGGCTCCGCCCCCGGCAATGCGGCTGGTGGCACCCTCGAAGCCTTCCAGCTTGGCGATCATCTGCTCCACCGGCCCGCCGGGGGCGGCCTGGATGATCACAAAGTTGATCAGCAAAATCCCGAACAGCGTGGGGATGATCAGCAACAGGCGGCGAACAATATAGGCCAGCATTTAATCGCCTCCGCTCGCCGCATCGGCGTTTTGCGTCGTGTCCAGGGATACCGCCGGTTTGACGTCAGGCTTGGCCCACCAGGTGGCCGTGCCCACGTCGTAGCGTGGCGAGACCTTGGGATGACCCAAATGGTCCCAGTACGCGACGCGGAAAGTTTTGATGTGCCAATTGGGCACCACGTAGTAACCAAACTGGAGTACGCGATCGAGTGCCCTGGCGTGGGCAATCAGGCTTTGGCGTGAGCCGGCATCGATCAGCGCTTCGACCAACTGGTCGACGGCCGGATCCTTGAGGCCCATGTAGTTGCGGCTGCCGGGCTTGTCGGCGCTGGACGATTTCCAGAATTCGCGCTGCTCGTTACCGGGCGAGGTGGACTGCGGGAAGCTGCCCACCAGCATGTCGAAATCCCGTGAGCGCAGGCGGTTGACGAACTGCGAGACATCCACCCGGCGAATCACCAGGTCGATACCCAAGTCGGCCAGGTTGCGCTTGAACGGCAGCAGGATGCGTTCGAACTCGGTCTGGGCCAGCAGGAATTCGATAGTCACCGGTTTGCCGGTGCTGTCGACCATCTTGTCATCGACAATCTTCCAGCCGGCCGCTTGCAACAGCTGGTAAGCCTCACGCTGCTGGGTGCGGATCATGCCGCTGCCATCGGTTTTGGAAGGTTCGAAAGCCTGGGTGAAGACTTCGGGCGGGATCTTGTCGCGCAACGGCTCAAGGATTGCCAGCTCGTCCGGGCCGGGTAGACCGGTGGCGGCCATTTCCGAGTTTTCGAAATAGCTGCGAGTCCGTGTGTACGCGCCATTGAACAGCTGCTTGTTGCTCCATTCGAAATCCAGTAACAGGCTGATCGCCTTGCGCACTCGCACATCCTGGAACATCGGCTTGCGCATATTGAATACAAAACCCTGCATACCGGTGGGGTTGCCGTTGGGGATCTCTTCCTTGATCAGTCGGCCCTGGGTCACCGCCGGGATGTTATAGGCATTGGCCCAGTTCTTTGCGCTGAATTCCAGCCAGTAATCGAACTGCCCGGCCTTCAAGGCTTCCAGGGAGACCGTGCTGTCACGGTAGTAATCGGTGATGCGGGTGTCGAAATTGTAGAAGCCCTTGTTCACCGGCAGGTCCTTGGCCCAATAATCCTTGACCCGCTCGTAGCGAATCATGCGTCCAGGCTTGACCTCCGACACCTGGTACGGCCCGCTGCCCAGGGGCGCTTCCAGGTTGCCCTTGGAGAAGTCGCGAGTCGCCCACCAGTGCTTGGGCAGCACCGGCAACTGGCCGAGGATCAGCGGCAGTTCGCGGTTGTTGGTGCGTTTGAACTTGAACAACACACGCAACGGGTCTTCGGCCACCACTTCGTCGACATCGGCGTAGTAGTTGCGGTAGAGCGGGTTACCGTCCTTGATCAGGGTCTGGAAGGTAAACACCACGTCTTCGGCGCGCATCGGGTGGCCATCGTGGAAGCGCGCTTCGGGGCGCAGGTAGAAACGTACCCAGCTGTTGTCCGGGGCTTTTTCGATCTTGCCGGCCACCAGCCCGTATTCGGTGATGGGTTCATCCAGGCTTTGCATGGCCAGGGTGTCGTAGATCAACGGCAGATTATCCGCCGGCACGCCCTTGCTGATGTAGGGGTTGAGGCTGTCGAAGCCGCCCATGGCCGATTCGCGGAAGGTGCCGCCTTTGGGGGCGTCGGGGTTGACGTAGTCGAAATGCTTGAAGTCGGCGGGGTACTTGGGCGGCTCGTTGTAGAGGGTCAGCGCGTGTTGCGGGGCGGCTTGGGCCGCAGTGCACAGCAACAGGCTGGCGAGCAGGGTAGTATGCAAAGACATCATTGGGCTTTCTCCGAAGCTTTCAGCCACCACGCACTCAGGCCCAGGCTATAGGGTGGCGTGGTAACGAAGGCGAACCGGTTGCGGTACGCCAGGCGATGATAGTTGAGGTACCAGTTGGGAATGCTGTAGTGCTGCCACAGCAGCACGCGGTCCAGGGCACGGCCGGCGGCCAGTTGTTGTTCGCGGGTCTGCGCCGCCAGTAGTTGATCCAGCAGGTGGTCGACCACCGGGCTGGCGATGCCGGCGTAGTTCTTGCTGCCCTTGATCGCGGCCTGGCTGGAGTGAAAGTACTGCCACTGCTCAAGACCGGGGCTCAAGGTCTGGTTGAGGGTCATCAGAATCATGTCGAAATCGAATTGATCGAGGCGCTGTTTGTACTGTGCCCGGTCGACGGTGCGCAAGCGGGCGTCGATGCCGATACGGGTCAGATTTTCGACATAAGGTTGCAGGATGCGCTCAAGGTTCGGATTGACCAGCAGGATCTCCAGGCGCAGCGGTTGCCCATCCTTGTCGAGCAGGCGTTGCCCCGACAGTTTCCAGCCCGCTTCGCCGAGCAGGGCCAGGGCGCGACGCAGCGTTTCGCGAGGGATGCCGCGACCGTCGGTTTGCGGCAGGCTGAACGGCTGGGTAAACAGTGCGGCCGGCAGTTGGTCGCGGTAGGGCGAGAGCATCAGCCATTCATGGCCCACTGGCAGGCCGGTGGCCGAAAAATCACTGTTGGGGTAATAGCTCACCGAACGCTTATACGCGCTGCTGAACAGGGTACGGTTGGTCCACTCAAAATCGAACATCAACCCCAGGGCTTCGCGGACCTTGGCCTGGCTGAAGGCGGGCCGCCGGGTATTCATGAACAGACCCTGGCTCTGTGTGGGGATCTGGTGGGCAATCTGCGCCTTGATCACATCGCCCCGATTGACCGCCGGGAAGTTGTAACCCGTGGCCCAGTTCTTGGCTTGATGCTCGATATAAATGTCGAATTCACCGGCCTTGAAGGCTTCAAAAGCCACGTCGCTGTCGCGATAGAACTCCACCTCGACCTTATCGTAGTTGTAGAAGCCGCGGTTGACCGGCAGGTCCTTGCCCCAGTAATCCTTGACCCGCTCAAACACCAACTGCCGGCCCGGGGTGACTTTGGTCATGCGGTATGGCCCGCTGCCCAGCGGCGGCTCGAAGGTGGTGGCCTTGAAGTCGCGGTTCTTCCAGTAGTGCAGGGGCAGCACCGGCAACTCGCCCAGGCGCAGGATCAGCAATGGGTTGCCGGCGCGCTTGAACACAAAACGGATGCGGTGGCGGTTGAGAATATCGACCCTGGCCACTTCCTGCAGGTTGGTACGGTATTGCGGGTGGCCTTCGGTCAGCAGGGTGCGATAGGAAAACGCCACGTCTGCGGCGGTGATCGGCTTGCCGTCGTGAAAGCGCGCTTCGGGGCGCAGGTTGAACACCACCCAACTGCGGTCTTCGCTGTATTCCACTGACTGGGCAATCAGGCCATAGCTGGAAGTGGGCTCATCCCCTGACGGCGCGTACTGGCCGGTGCCGACCATTAAGGGTTCGTTCAGCTCATTGACGCCGTATTGCAGGAAGTTGCCGGTAGAAACCGGGCTGGTGCCCTTGAAGGTATAGGGGTTGAGCGTGTCGAACGTGCCAAAGGCCATGACCCGCAGTGTGCCGCCTTTGGGCGCTGCAGGGTTTACCCAATCGTAATGGGTGAACTTGGCCGGGTACTTGAGTGAGCCGAACTGCGCGTAACCGTGGCTTTCGGTAATCGTCGCGTTCGCAGCAAAGCTCAAGGCCAGACTTATTAGTAGAAGGAGAGGACGCTTCAAGTCAGAGATCCGATCCAGGCGGCTTGGGCTTTATGATCGGTACAGTAACAGCTTGTTCCGGTTGGAAAAAGCCAGTTAGGGCGATGGCGATCCAATGTGGGAGGGGGCTTGCTCCCGATAGCGGCATGTCAGCCAGTACATAGGCTGACTGACCCACTGCTATCGGGAGCAAGCCCCCTCCCACATTAGCCTCCGGTGTTCTTGAGGGCTTTATCTTGGCCCCGACACCACTAGCATTTGCCCCGGCTTCAGCGCCTGGCCCGTGCGCGGGTTCCAACGCTTGAGATGTTGCATCTCAACGTTGAAACGCTTGGCGACCATGTACAACGAGTCGCCTTTTTTTACCTTGTACTGCACCGGTTTTTTCGCGGCAGCCTTGCGGGTGTCCTGCATCACCAGGGTCTGGCCGACCTTGAGTGACTGGCCGTTGAGCTTGTTCCAGCGCTGCAGGTCATGCACATCGACCTTGTTGGCTTTGGCGATCAGCGTAAGGTTGTCGCCACTGCGCACTTTGTAGCTGCGGGTACGCCCGGCAACCGCCTTGGACTCGACTTCGTCGAACACCGGCTTTTTTGGGCGCATACTCAGCAACTCTTCCGGCTTCATCGTCGAAAGGGTGCTGGTGAGCAACTGCGCCTTGGAGGTCGGCACCAGCAAATGCTGGGGGCCGTCCAGGGTGGTACGTTGTTTCAAGGCCGGGTTGAGCTGGAACAGTTCGTCTTCGTCGATCTCGGCCAGCGCGGCAACCCGTGAGAGGTCCATGCTTTGCTTGACTTCAACCACTTCGAAATACGGTGTGTTGGCAATCGGGTTCAGGTTGACGCCATAAGCCTCGGGCGCCAGAACCACCTGGGACAAGGCCAGGAACTTGGGCACGTAGTCCTTGGTTTCCTGGGGCAGGGGCAGGTTCCAGTAGTCGGTGGGCAGGCCAAGCTTTTCGTTGCGCTCGATCGCCCGGCTGACCGTACCTTCGCCGGCGTTGTAGGCCGCCAGAGCCAGCAGCCAGTCGCCGTTGAACATGTCATGCAGACGCGTCAGATAGTCCAGGGCGGCGGTGGTGGAAGCGGTAATGTCGCGGCGGCCATCGTAGGCGCGGGTCTGACGCAGGTTGAAGTAGCGCCCGGTGGAGGGAATGAACTGCCACAAGCCGACCGCATCGCTGCGCGAATAGGCCATCGGGTTGTAGGCACTTTCAATCACTGGCAGCAGGGCCAGCTCCAGAGGCATGTTGCGTTCTTCAAGGCGTTCGACGATGTAATGAATGTAGAGGCTGCCGCGCTCACCGGCATTTTCCAAAAATGATGGGTTGCTGGCGAACCACAAGCGCTGTTGCTCAATGCGTGGGTTGACGCCGACACCGTCCTGCAATTGAAAGCCCCGACGCATGCGTTCCCAGACATCCTGGGGCACTTCGGGGCTGGGCTTCTCTGATAGCCAAATAGGTTTTTGCTTAATCTTGGCAGCAAGATTGGGTTTGGGTTGCACGGTGGATTGTGCAGCGTAATTAGTCGATTGGCAGCCCGCCAGAGTTGCGGAAACGGCCACCGCCACGGCTTGAGCCAGGCGGGTCAATGCGTCTGAAGAAATGGATTTACGAATAGATGACGACATTGGCTGGAAGTAAGTTCCGGGCAAAAATGTCGGGCGATTCTAGAAAGCGCTTTGGTTCCGGTCAACCATTCAGAAATTACGTATCAGATTGCATCCTGTTAGAACTTATCTTTCCAGGCCCTCAAGCTAGCAAACACCTCGGCCCCAGAGCGGTTGTCGCGGCCGTTCCGTTCGTCCGCTTTTTGTTTAACGGATGTTTCAGCGGTGCGTAAAAATGGATTTGTGAGTTTTTCCATGGCCAGGCTCGAAGGCAGCGTGATCTCGCCACGGGAGCGAAGTTGGGCGACATTTTTCACACGTTCAGCGATATCGGCGTTATCCGGTTCGACCGCCTGGGCAAACTTGAGGTTGCTTTGTGTGTATTCATGGGTGCAGTACACAAGTGTGTCGGCAGGCAGGGCGGCCAGGCGCTGCAAGGAGGCATGCATCTGCTCCGGCGTGCCCTCGAACAGGCGACCGCAACCGGCAGCGAACAGCGTATCGCCACACAACAACACGCCCTGGTGATAAAAGGCAATATGCCCCAGCGTGTGCCCCGGCACGGCGTACACGTCGAAGTCCCAGCCCAGTACGCTGATGCGGTCGTTGTCTTGCAGGGCTTCATCGCGCGCCGGAATCTTTTCGTTGGCCGGGCCGTAGACCCTGGCGCCGGTGATATTTTTCAGTTGCTCGACGCCGCCCACATGATCATGGTGATGGTGGGTGACCAGAATGTCGCTGAGGGTCCACTCGGTGTTGTGCTTGAGCCAGGCCAGCACCGGCGCGGCATCGCCGGGGTCGACCACAGCGCAGCGCAGGGTGGACGGGTCTTGTAACAACCAGATGTAGTTGTCGGTGAAGGCGGGTAGGGCACTGATCTGTATCATTCTTCGATTCGCCAAGCTGAACACATTGGTGCATCTTAGAACGTCTAGGCGAGTTGGAGAATGCAATGACTGATAAAGCGTTCGCCCAGGCCGATCCTGAGTGGCTGGCCCTGATCAGCGCGGCCCGTGAATGGTTGTCCGGGCCGATTGGACAATTTCTGCTGGATGAAGAGCGGCGCATGCTCGATGACGAGCTGGGTCGGTTCTTTGGTGGCTATCTGGTGCATTACGGCCCCTCGGCTCAGACGCCGCCATCGGCGCCGCAGGTGCAACGCAATGTTCGCCTGGGCGCGCCGCTGCCGGGGGTTGAAATCGTCTGTGAGGAACAGGCCTGGCCCTTGAGCGAACATGCCGCCGATGTGGTGGTGTTGCAGCATGGCCTGGATTTCTGCCTGTCGCCCCATGGGTTGCTGCGCGAAGCCGCGAGCAGCGTGCGCCCTGGTGGCCATTTGCTGATTGTCGGTATCAACCCCTGGAGCAGTTGGGGCTTGCGCCGTGTATTCGCCCATGATGGCCTGCGTCAGGCGCGCTGTATCTCGCCATCGCGGGTGGCAGACTGGCTGAACCTGCTGGGCTTTGCGCTGGAGAAACGTCGCTTCGGGTGCTATCGTCCGCCGCTTGCGACAGCCAAGTGGCAGGGTCGCCTGGCGGGCTGGGAACGCCGTGCGGGTGCCTGGCAACTAGCGGGCGGCGGCTTCTATCTGCTGGTGGCGCGCAAGATCGTGGTCGGGTTGCGGCCGGTACGCCAGGTTGCGCGCCAGCCCATTGGAAAGCTCGTGCCGATGCCGCTGGCCAAGGTCAACCGCAAGCAAAGCGAACGCTAAACTCCTTTTTTGATTTCAGGCCGGTTTGCCCGGCCTCGGGATACTGTCGGTCGATTACCGCCAGCCCGTTTTGATGGATACAACCGATGACCGATAGCGTAGAACTCTTCACCGATGGCGCCTGCAAGGGCAACCCCGGCCCCGGCGGCTGGGGCGCCTTGCTGGTGTGCAAGGGCGTGGAGAAGGAACTGTGGGGCGGTGAAGCCAACACCACCAATAACCGCATGGAGCTGATGGGCGCCATTCGTGGCCTGGAAGAACTCAAGCGGCGCTGCAACGTGCTGCTGGTGACCGACTCGCAATACGTGATGAAGGGCATCAACGAGTGGATGGTCAACTGGAAGAAGCGCGGTTGGAAGACGGCGGCCAAGGAGCCGGTCAAGAACGCCGACTTGTGGCAATTGCTCGATGAGCAATGCAACCGTCACGACATCACCTGGAAATGGGTGCGCGGGCACATCGGCCACCCTGGCAACGAGCGCGCTGACCAGTTGGCCAATCGTGGCGTGGATGAAGTGCGCGGCTACAAGCAGAGCTGATCCGCAACACCGCAGCGGCCGTTCACGCCGGGCGGTTACAGCACCAGGATCGCACGGGCGAGTTGCTCGTCCGTGCAGTGTAGATCCACCCTCAAACGGCGAATGTGCTCGAACGCCGACTCCAACTGAACGCCGCGTATTTCACCCTGGCTTGCAATAAACGACGCGGCATCGGCCTTGGCCGCCAGCACGATCTTGTCGTCCTTGAAGCTGCTGCTGGTGCCTCCTGTGGCACTCATCGACAGGCTTACCAGCGCGTCAGTCGTCATGACGAAACTGGTGGCCTGCACACTGGCGGCGCAGAGCAGGCAGGGAATAAACAGCCATTTAAACGTGCACATGAATCCGGGTATTCCGCATCAAGAAGGGGCGTGCAGGCTAACAACAGGGACGGCAGCAAACTGCAGCAGGTTTGCTAAACCTTGTAAAAAACTGTTGGGCGAGCCGCCGCGGCTGTTTGCCATGGGGCGCACCGGTTCTGGAGCGTGCTAATATCCCGCCCCTTGAAATGTACCAAACCGTTGAGAGCTGAACCCTGATGGCCATCCGATCTGTTGTACTCGATACCGAAACCACCGGCATGCCGGTGACCGATGGTCACCGGATCATCGAAATCGGCTGCGTCGAACTGATGGGGCGCCGCCTGACCGGCCGCCACTTCCACGTTTACCTGCAACCAGACCGTGACAGTGACGAAGGCGCGATCGGCGTCCACGGCATCACCGACGAATTCCTCAAGGGCAAGCCACGCTTTGCCGAAGTCGCCGATGAGTTCTTCGAGTTCATCAACGGCGCGCAGTTGATCATCCATAACGCGGCGTTCGACATCGGCTTTATCAACAACGAATTTGCCCTGATGGGGCAGACGGACCGTGCGGACATTTCCCAGCACTGCACGATCCTCGACACCTTGATGATGGCCCGCGAGCGTCACCCGGGCCAGCGCAACAGCCTTGATGCCTTGTGCAAGCGTTATGGCGTTGATAACTCCGGCCGTGAACTGCACGGCGCCTTGCTCGACTCCGAGATCCTGGCCGACGTTTACCTGACCATGACCGGCGGGCAAACCAGCCTGTCCCTGGCGGGTAACGCCTCCGATGGCAGCGGCTCGGCGGAAGGCTCCGGCAACCGTCCTTCGGAAATCCGCCGCCTGCCGGCCGATCGCAAACCGACACCGGTCATTCGTGCCAGCGAGCAAGACCTGGCCGAGCACGTGGCGCGGTTGGAAGCGATTGCCAAGGCAGCGGGTGCGCCGGCGTTGTGGACTCAACTTACGCAACAGTAGTGGTGGCAGGCTTGTGTTGTGGCGAGGGAGCTATTGCCTGCACCCTCTCTATAGCTGACTGGCAGTGAGGCAGGCGCGCTTGCACATGTGATCACCACTGCCGATAAAATCTTCATTCGCCACATTCGCTTCCAGCTTCTACCCTGAGTGCAAAGCCCTCCGGAGTAAGAGCGCTCATGTACAAAGACCTCAAGTTTCCCATTCTTATCGTGCACCGTGACATCAAGGCCGACACCGTTGCCGGTGACCGGGTTCGAGGCATCGCCAGGGAATTGGAACAAGAGGGCTTCAGTATCTTTTCTGCGGTGGACTACGCCGAGGGGCGGTTGGTGGCCTCCACCCATCACGGTTTGGCGTGCATGTTGATTGCCGCCGAAGGCGCCGGGGAAAATACCCACCTGCTGCAAAACATGGTCGAGCTGATTCGCCTGGCGCGGGTGCGGGCACCCAACCTGCCGATCTTCGCCCTGGGTGAGCAAGTCACCCTGGAAAATGCGCCGGCCGATGCAATGAGCGAGCTTAACCAACTGCGTGGCATTCTTTATCTGTTCGAAGACACCGTGCCGTTTCTGGCGCGTCAGGTCGCCCGCTCTGCACGCACTTACCTGGACGGGCTGTTGCCGCCGTTCTTCAAGGCTTTGGTACAGCACACTGCCGATTCCAATTATTCCTGGCACACCCCTGGCCATGGCGGTGGCGTGGCGTACCGCAAAAGCCCGGTGGGGCAGGCATTTCACCAGTTTTTCGGGGAGAACACCCTGCGCTCGGACTTGTCTGTTTCCGTCCCTGAACTGGGCTCGTTGCTCGATCATACCGGCCCCCTGGCCGAAGCCGAGGCCCGCGCCGCCCGCAACTTTGGCGCCGACCATACATTCTTCGTTATCAACGGCACTTCCACCGCCAACAAAATTGTCTGGCACTCCATGGTTGGCCGCGACGATCTGGTGCTGGTAGACCGCAACTGTCACAAGTCAGTACTGCACTCGATCATCATGACCGGCGCTATCCCGCTGTACCTGTGCCCGGAGCGCAACGAGCTGGGGATCATCGGCCCGATCCCTCTGAGCGAATTCAGCCCCGAGTCAATCCGCGCCAAGATCGACGCCAGCCCGTTGACGCATGGCCGGCCACCCAAGGTGAAGCTGGCGGTGGTAACCAATTCCACCTACGACGGCCTGTGCTACAACGCCGAACTGATCAAGCAGCAATTGGGTAACAGCGTAGAAGTGCTGCACTTCGATGAGGCCTGGTACGCCTATGCGGCATTTCACGAGTTTTTCGCCGGGCGCTATGGCATGGGTACCTTGCGCACACCGGACAGCCCGCTGGTATTTACCACCCACTCCACTCATAAACTGCTGGCCGCATTCAGCCAGGCGTCGATGATCCATGTGCAGGACGGCGGTGCACGGCAGCTGGACCGTGACCGTTTCAACGAAGCCTTCATGATGCACATCTCGACTTCACCGCAATACAGCATCATCGCCTCGCTGGACGTCGCCTCGGCGATGATGGAAGGGCCGGCCGGGCGCTCGCTGCTGCAGGAGATGTTCGACGAGGCCTTGAGTTTCCGCCGCGCGCTGGCCAACCTGCGCCAGCATATTGCTGCCGAGGATTGGTGGTTTTCGATCTGGCAGCCGCAATCGGTGGCGGGTATCGACCGCGTTGCCACGGCGGACTGGCTACTGCATCCTCAGGATGATTGGCATGGCTTTGGCGACGTGGCTGAAGATTATGTCTTGCTGGACCCGATCAAAGTCACCCTGGTAATGCCCGGCCTCAATGCCGGTGGCGCCTTGAGCGATTGCGGGATTCCCGCCGCGGTGGTCAGCAAGTTTCTCTGGGAGCGCGGCCTGGTGGTGGAAAAAACCGGGTTGTATTCGTTCCTCGTGTTGTTCTCCATGGGGATCACCAAAGGCAAGTGGAGTACCTTGCTCACCGAGTTGCTGGAGTTCAAGCGCAGTTACGATGCCAACGTCAGCCTGGCCAGTTGTTTGCCTTCGGTATACGCCCAGGGGCCGGTACGTTATCAGGGCATGGGCCTGCGCGATCTTTGCGACCAGTTGCACAGCTGTTACCGTAGCAACGCCACCGCCAAGCATCTCAAACGCATGTACACGGTATTGCCGCAGATCGCGATGAAACCCGCCGATGCCTACGACCAACTGGTGAGGGGCGAAGTCGAAGCGGTATCCATCGATGCCTTGCCAGGACGCATCGCAGCCGTAATGCTGGTGCCTTATCCGCCGGGCATTCCATTGATCATGCCCGGCGAGCGCTTTACAGAATCAACGCGTTCAATCATCGACTACCTGGCATTTGCCCGAACGTTCGATAGCAGTTTCCCCGGTTTTGTCGCCGATGTTCATGGGCTGCAACACGAAGATGACGGTAGTGGCCGTCGTTACACCGTCGATTGCATCAAGGGTTAAGAATGTTTATGCAGCAAGCTGTGATGAACCCGAAGTACCCAGGGCTCAGTGTGCGCGTCGCCGACGAAGGTTTTGACGCTTATGTATGGGGCAATGACTTCAGCTTCGAGGTCGACGCCTATGGCGTTCCGCAGATGGGCCAGCGTGTCGATCAATGGCCGGTGGAGCGCATCCTGCCGTATCGCAAATGCTATGGCATCGACCCTGAAGAGTTCTCCAGCTTTCGCGATGCCGCCGACAGTGCGATCTTCATGGCCTACCTGGATGACCGTGCGGTAGGGCACGTGGTGGTCAGCACCAACTGGAACGGTTTTGCCCATGTTGATGAGTTGGCCGTGGTGTTGCCGGCGCGACGTCATGGCGTGGCCAAGGCGCTGCTGGACGTGGCGCAGTTCTGGGCCCGCAAGAAAAACCTGCCGGGCATGATGTTGGAAACCCAAAACAATAATCTGGGTGCTTGCCGCCTGTATGAGCGCTGCGGGTATGTGATGGGTGGGATCGACCAATTGCGTTATCGCGGGATTGATCCACAAACCCGTGAAGTGGCGATTTTCTGGTATCGGTTATTCAAGACGGAAGTGGGATCGATCTAAGCCCTGTAGGAGCGAGCTTGCTCGCGAAAAACGCAAAGGCGCCGCGTTACGTCAGGATGAGCGCGTAACCGTTCACGTCCTTCGCGAGCAAGCTCGCTCCTACGAGAGGTTTGTGTCGCCGCCCAGGAGACTTTCGGCCTTCTGGGTGACAATCTCCAGCAGCGCATTCAATGCCGGTGAGGTGGCGCCGTCTTTCAGGGTGAGTGCATACAGGCTGACCATTATGGGGGGCGACACCGGGCACGCATCCAGCCCGGCTTCCCTGGCACCAGAGGCGGTAAAAGGATCGACAATCGCCAAGCCTTCACCGGCCTCAACCATGCTGCGCATCATCTGGTAGGTCTGTACCCGCGTCTGCACCACCGGCAGCGGGCGCAGGGCTTGCAGTTTGGCGTCCAGCAGACGACTCAGCGGGTCGTGGCCTTCCAGCCCGATCAGCGACTGCCCGGCCAGATCCTGCAGCGCGATGTACTTCTGCTTGGGTTTGAGCCAGCCGTGGGGCGCGAGCAATTGCAGCTTGCCCTGGGCCAGTGGGGTGCTTTGAATTTGTGGATGTTGCGGGTCATGCAGGCTCAGCCCCACATCGGCTTCGTGCAGCAGCAGGCTCCTGACGATCTCCCGGGTCGGCTGGCTCGACAGGTTGCACGGCGTGTCCTGGAAGCGTCTGCGCAGCATGGCAATGCTTTGCGGCAGTAGTTGATTGGCCAGGGGAGGGGTGCACAGCGCACGCAGGGGCGCGGCGTGGTGATGTTTCAAGCGGCCGGCCAGGCGTTGCATCGGTTCGAGTGCTTCGTACAACTGGACGATCTGCGCCTGCAATTGCAGCGTCTCGTGCGTTGCTTGCAAACGTCCGCGCACGCTGGCAAACAACATAAAACCCAATTGCAGCTCGGCATCCTTGAGCGTGGCGTCTACTTCACCCACAGAGAGTTGCAACCATTCGGCGGCGGTGCCCAGGTGTCCGGTTTGCAAGATGGCCTGAATCACTTCGATATGACGTAAACGCATGGCCGGAGTCTATGTGCAGCGCGAAGTGGATTCAATGGTGCAGGCCTTCAGGCGCAAAAAAGACTGCGCGGGTCGCCCCGGCCTATGGCGTTCGGCCATGACCTCATTAGAATGGTGCGTCTGATCAGCAACGACCAATGCCGGCTTGCCGGTACTTACAACAAAAAACAGGTCTGGTCTCAAATGCCTCTACCCTCGACGTTCTTCGGGGTGACGGCCAAGCAACTCCTGGTCCTTTTGACCGTGGGGTGCATGGCGGCTTACCTCTTTAATGACTCCACTGAACACCCTCCTGAAGAGCTTGCACTTGAAACGTTCATCCGTTCCCAGGAAAAGGTGAGCGAGCAGGTGGGCGCCGTGTTGGCGGTTAACCTGATCAGGCAAGTGGAGGCGTATCCCGCGTCCAACCGGTCGGGCTACAAGCGCTCGATGTATGCGGTGGAGGGGGAAAGAGGGCAATTGGTGGTGACGCTCAAACAAAGCGAGCAGGGCATTGAAATAACGCAGATGCGCAGCCCTTGATGACCCCGGCCCAGTCAACGCCAACGATGGCCAGGACTGAGCGGGTGTACAAAATGGGGGCCCTTATGACGCCAGGGTAGTTTGCGATTCGCGGACAAGAATGGTCCCCGACTGGAGCAGTTTGAATTCATCGCCTTCCAGTTTCTCTACGCGGTCGCCAATGGCCAGCTTGTAGGTGGTGGTGGGCGTCGAGCCAGCCAGGTCGCCTTGCGCCGGGTCGGATTCCTGGAACTCATGCACCGAATATACGCGGCCTTCCGCGTCTCGAGCATGGAACTGTCCAACTAGTACTGCTGCCATCTGTTTAGAACCTCTGGAGATAAACACTCGATTTGCGGTTCTGTAGACCGTCAGGGAGCGGGGTAGTTTACCTATAAGAAAAAAATACTATTCGCTGATGTTTTCAGCCGTTTCCTACGCAAGCGGCTGCAAGGAAATCGCCGCGGGAATCATCAAAACTCGCTGGTGAACAGGCCGCTAAGCCTCTATAACTACAAGCTCCTTTATTCAGAAGTCGGGAAACCTCAATGAGCAAGGTCTACACGATTGCCGTCCTGGTGGGCAGCTTGAGAAAAGCGTCGATCAACCGCAAGGTCGCCCTGGCCCTGGCCGAGCTGGCACCTGCCAACCTCAAGTTGAACATTGTTGAAATCGGCGACCTGCCGCTCTACAACGAGGACATCGACGGTGCAACACCGCCCGCAGCCTACAGCACTTTCCGCCAACAGGTGAGTTCATCCGACGCCGTGCTGTTCGTGACCCCGGAATACAACCGTTCCGTACCCGCTGCGCTGAAGAATGCAATCGACGTGGGTTCCCGCCCTTATGGGCAAAGCGCCTGGAGCGGCAAGCCTGGAGCGATCATCAGCGTATCGCCGGGTGCCATTGGTGGTTTTGGCGCCAACCATCACCTGCGCCAGTCGCTGGTGTTCCTGGATGTGTGGTGCATGCAACAGCCGGAAGCCTACTTAGGCGGCGCCGGTAGCGTATTCGATGAGGCGGGCAAGGTCTCGGAAAAAACCAAACCGTTCCTGCAGTCATTCATCGATGCCTACGGCAAGTGGGTAGAAAAACAGAAGGGCTGATATTAGCCCGGCACCTGTAGGAGCGAGCTTGCTCGCGAAAAACCTGAGGACTACGCGTTCATTCAGGATGTCAGCGTTATCGTTAACGATCTTCGCGAGCAAGCTCGCTCCTACAGTAGGGGTTATCGCAACCAGTTGGTGCGTGCCAGTTCGATGACCTCATCGCCGCGACCGCTCATCACCGCTTTAAGCATATACAGGCTGAACCCTTTGGCCTGTTCCAGCTTGATACTCGGCGGCATCACCAGTTCCTGCGTGGCTGTCACCACGTCCACCAGCACGGGGCCATCATGGGCCAGGGCGCGGCGCAGGGCCGGTTCCAGATCTTCGGATTGCTCTACGCGAATCCCCAGAATACCCATGGCATTGGACATGGCCGCGAAGTCCGGGTTTTTCAACTCGGTGCCAGTGTCCAGGTACCCGGCAGCCTTCATTTCCATGGCGACAAAACCCAGGGATGAGTTATTGAACACAATGAGTTTCACCGGCAGATTCAACTGCGCCAGTGAAATGAAATCCCCCATCAACATCGTGAACCCGCCATCCCCCGACATCGAAATCACCTGGCGCCCAGGGAATGCCGCCTGGGCGCCAATGGCCTGGGGCATGGCATTGGCCATCGAGCCATGGTTGAAAGAGCCAATCAGCCGGCGCTTGCCGTTCATTTTCAAATAGCGCGCCGCCCATACTGTGGGTGAGCCAACGTCGGCGGTGAAGATTGCATCATCGTCGGCCAGCTCACTGAGCAAGCGTGCGACGTACTGGGGGTGGATCGGCCGATTGGCCTTGGAGGGTTGCGCCAGGTCATCCAACCCCTGGCGGGCCTTCTCGTAATGCTTCAACGAGGTCTCCAGAAAGCTGCGATCGGTCTTGCGGGTCAAGCGCGGCAGCAAGGCATCGATGGTTTCGCTGACATCGGCGGCGATGCCCAGATCCAGCGTGGCGCGTCGGCCCAGGGCCTGGGGGTCACGATCAACCTGAATGATCCTGGCATCGGTGGGGTAGAACTGGCGATAGGGGAAGTCGGTGCCGAGCATGATCAACGTGTCGCAGTCGAGCATGGCATGGTAACCGGAGCTGAAACCGATCAGGCCGGTCATGCCCACGTCAAAAGGGTTATCCCACTCCACATGTTCCTTGCCGCGCAGCGCGTGCACCACCGGCGCGCCGAGTGCGTCGGCCAACGCCACCACCTGATCGTGCGCACCGGCACAGCCGCTGCCGCAGAGCAGGGTGACTTTTTCACTGCTCTGAAGGATCTCGCTGAGACGTTGCAAGTCCTGTTCAGCCGGCAAGGTGCGCGGTGCGTGCAGGGCTGGCCAGGGCTTGAGCTTGTCTTCCACTTCCAGCAACGATACATCCCCTGGAATCACCACCACCGCCACGCCGCGATTGAGGATGGCTGAGCGCATGGCGCGGTGCAGCACCTGGGGCATCTGCTCGGGGTTGCTCACCAGTTCGATGAAATGGCTGCACTCCTTGAACAGCTCCTGGGGATGGGTTTCCTGGAAATAGTTGAGGCCGATCTCCGACGATGGAATCTGCGCGGCAATCGCCAGCACCGGCACATGATTACGATGGCAGTCGAACAAACCATTGATCAAATGCAGATTGCCCGGCCCGCAACTGCCGGCGCACACCGTCAACTCGCCAGTGGCGGCGGCTTCGGCACCGGCGGCAAAGGCGGCGACTTCTTCGTGGCGCACATGCATCCACTCGATACTGTCCATGCTGCGGAGCGCGTCGGTCAGGCCATTGAGGCTGTCGCCGGTCAGGCCCCAGATACGCTTGATGCCTGCCTGTTCCAGGGTGGTCGCCAACTGCTGCGCCAGGTTGATTTTCGCCATGAGGAACTCCAATCGTCAGTGAGGTTGAAAAACTGCTGATCAGTAGGGGACAGTTCAATCACGGCGAATGCTCCGCCTTTAATGTGAAGATTGCGTCATGCTTGCACTCAGTGATGCATACCTGCATAAGCCCTGGTCAGCGGCGCAAAGGTTTACGCGGGAGCTGTTGCTTGGCTGTGAGCAATCGCGATGCTGGCGTGGGCCAGTCGCTGTCGGTATCGAAACGTGCCATCCAGCGGCGGCTGTCGGCGTCGGTAAAGCGCTCGTTTGGGTCACCGTCCCATTGGCCGAAGCCCAGTAATCCCAAGTCGTCGTAACGGATGGGCTTGAGCAGTCTGTTCAAGAGCATGGGCAGTTCCGGCACGCCGAGTTCGACAGGGTACAATTCGGGCTGTTCGCCCAGCTCGATCCACTGGCCGCTGTGCAGTTCGGTGATGCTGATGCGGGGGTGAGCGAGTGCTTCGCGTACCTGTTCACGGGTCAGGTCGAGTTTTACGCGCCAGAGATCGGCTAGCAGGAAGGCCCAGGTGGGCGGACGGATGCCGTTGAGTAACTCGTCACGCATCGAAAACTCGTAGTCGATATCGAGCCCGTAGAAAGCGGGCGTCAAGGCTCTTTCCCATGTGGTAATTTCTGCTCGCGTGCCATATTCCATTGGGTTAGCCATGGCTAAACCACTGTAGACCTGATGAGCCTTGAGCAGATCAATGGTCTTGAGTACGAACTGGCGCCAGGCATCGCGGTTGTCCAGCCACCATTGCCAGCGGTAATAGAATACGATTGAGGAATACTCTGTTCGCGACCCGTCAGTTCGATACCAAGTACGCCAGAAATCGCCCGATGTTGTAGGTGAGCTGGCATGGTTTGTTTCGTCGGTAAACCAGAATACGAAGTACTCGTGTGGATGGGCTTCCATGGCCTGCCTGCGAAGATCAGGCTCTTCTTGCGGATAAGCATGAGGACGCTCAGTGTCTTCGTGCATGGTCATGGTGAAAGGGAAGCCAAGCAGTTTTTCGAAAGCTTCGTGGATATCCACCATCAATAGAGCTACATCGCGATGGTTATCAGGAGTAGGGGGGAAGTAGAAGCTGATGAACGGGCTGACACTATGGCGGGCGACTTCATCTTTACCCCAATCCGTGTTGGGCCATTCCTTCAGTTCTGCAATAAACTCGTCACGTTCTTCGTCATCAAAAAGTCTATGAGTCGTACTCATGCTTACCTCCTGTTTTTTTGGCCTTTGGACGTTGAATTGTTCTTTTCATCTATTTCAAAACCGGTGCAATCTTCCGGCACCCGCAACAGCGCAACTTTCTCTCTTCCGATTTTGTCCGGGTTGACGCCCGTTGAGGGCTTCATCAGGTTCACGTAGTCCGTTATTTGTTTTTTTACTACCCAATCTCCCGGAAACTTGATCTCCACCGCCGCAAACACATTCTCGGTTTCAAACGGCTCTTGCCGGTACTCAACCACCACCAGATCGGGCGCCAGCAAACCCTTCGGCCGTGGCCAAAAAGGCTGCACGGCACTGCCGAACCGTTTGGGCCGCGTAACCGGCTCGCCCAACAACGCCTTCTTGCTGTTGCCGTTGTAGTTGGGTTCGGCCTTGAGCGGGCTGCGCCACTCCAGTGCCTCGTCCACGGCTTCAAAAAACAACGAGGCGGTAAATTGTTTGAGGGCGATCTCGATGGTGGTCGGTACCGTATCGCCGGCAATTTTCTTGCGGATACGGCGCGGTACCTTGATCGGCATCTGCAGCGCAACGGTGCAGACTTGGCTGATCGCCGGGCGAAAGGGCACTTTGCGTTCGATGTATTCCTTGAACGTGATGTTCTCCTGGCCTCGTCGAGAAACCGTGCTATTACCGCCGCGATCCACCACGGCAAAGGTGGAACTCTTGACCTCGATCTCGCGGGTCATTGCTTCAATGGTGGCGCGAAGGGTTTCCTTGATCTGCTTCCTGCGTTCGGCAATTTCCACCGCGAGTTGGCCAGTTCGGCGGCGGTTCTGCTGTTCTCAAAAGCCTGGTTTGCCCGATAGGCGCGATAGGCACCGTCGATGATCCGCGCGACGGCAGGGGTTAGAGGGACAGGCATCAGTCGACACTCATCTCTGCACCAGCCCTAACCAGCGCCAGACAACTTTTTCACCGTCCACGTGCGGCATCAGGGCGGCGTAATCGAATAGCCGTTCGGTACCGGGTTTGTAGTCACACACCCATTTCCCTGGATACGGGCAGGTTTCGCCGCTACGGGCGCGCATGCCGCTGACAGTCCATAACCAGCGCACCTTTTGGCCTTGATGTAACGGCAGCCGTTCGTTCAGCCGGACGGTGCACTCCACGCAGCGATCCGCCTCCATTTCCCAGCGGCCGGCGCGGGGAGCGGCTTCGTGGCTGCTGGCGTGCCGGGCGGGTTCCGGGGGCGTTTGGTCGGAGTCGCGTTGCCAAAGCGTCAGCCTTTCACTGGGTTGCGAGGTGAGCACGGGCAGGATTTCGCCTTGCTTGAATTCGCGACGTGAATCAGCGACCCCCGGGACAAGCCACCAGCCGGCTTGGGTGCATGGCATGCCCGCAATGATGCTCAGCGGCGCAGAGTTTTGCGCGGGAGCCGTTGGCTTGGGTGTGCCCAATCGCGATGCTGGCGTGGGCCAGTCGCTGTCGGTATCGAAACGTGCCATCCAGCGGCGGCTGTCGGCGTCGGTAAAGCGCTCATTCGGATCACCGTCCCATTGGCCGAAGCCGAGTAATCCCAGATCGTCGTAACGGATGGGCTTGAGCAGTCTGTTCAAGAGCATGGGCAGTTCCGGCACGCCGAGTTCGACAGGGTACAACTTGGGCTGTTCGCCCAGCTCAATCCACTGGCCGCTGTGCAGTTCGATGACGTTGATGCGGGGGTGAGCGAGTGCGCTACGTACCTGTTCGCGGGTCAGGTCGAGCTTTTCTCGCCAGTGATCGGCGAGCAGGAAGGCCCAAGTGGGCGGGCGGATGCCGTTAGGCAATTCGTCGTCCATGCCATAGGCATATTCGATATCAAGTCCGTAGAAAGCTGGCATAAGCGCTCGCTCCCAGGTAGTGACTTCCGCCCGGGTGCCATATTCCATTGGATTGGCCATGGCGAAGCCGCTGTAGACCTGGTGAGCCTTGAGCAGGTCAATGGTCTTGAGGACGAACTGGCGCCAGGCATCGCGGTTGTCCTGCCACCATTGCCAGCGGTAATAGAAAACAACCCAGGAGTAAGCCGATTTTTTCCCGGTACCTTCGTGCCTGCTACGCCAGAAATGGCCCGATGTTGTGGGTGAACTGGCATGGTTTGCTTCGTCGGTAAACCAGAATTCGAAGTAATCGTTTGCATCGACATCCATCGCTTGCATGCGAAGGTCGAACTCCTCCTCGGGGTAAGGGTGCGGACGATCTGTGTCTTCGTGCATGGTCATGGTGTAAGGATGACCAAGCAGGCGTTCGAAGGCTTCGTGAATATCAACCATCAGCAGGGCGATATCGACTTGGTTGTCGGAGTTGGGGGGGAAGTAGAAGCTGATGAACGGGCTTACGCTATGCCGGGCGACCTCATCTGTACCCCAATCGGTGTTGGGCCATTCCTTAAGCTCTGCAATAAACTCATCACGCTCTTCTTCGTTAAACAGTCTATGAATAGTGCTCACGCTTACCTCCTATTTTTATTACCTTTCATCGAGGAATTCTTCTCTTCTGCTTTAAAACCCACGCAGTCTTCCGGAACCCTAAGCAACGCCACTTTTTCCTTGCCAATTTTCGCCGGATTTATTCCCGTCTCAGGTGTCATGAGGGTCACGTACCTTTTCATTTGTTTTGAAACTGCCCAATCACCCGGGAACTTGATCTCCACCGCCGCAAACACATTCTCGGTTTCAAACGGCTCTTGCCGGTACTCAACCACCACCAGATCGGGCGCCAGCAAACCCTTCGGCCGTGGCCAAAAAGGCTGCACGGCACTGCCGAACCGTTTGGGCCGCGTAACCGGCTCGCCCAACAACGCCTTCTTGCTGTTGCCGTTGTAGTTGGGTTCGGCCTTGAGCGGGCTGCGCCACTCCAGTGCCTCATCCACGGCTTCAAAAAACAACGAGGCGGTAAATTGTTTGAGGGCGATCTCGATGGTGGTCGGTACCGTATCGCCGGCAATTTTCTTGCGAATACGGCGCGGTACCTTGATCGGCATTTGCAGCGCAACGGTGCAGACTTGGCTGATCGCCGGGCGAAAGGGCACTTTGCGTTCGATGTATTCCTTGAACGTGATGTTCTCCTGGCCTCGTCGAGAAACTGTGCTATTACCGCCGCGATCTACCACGGCAAAGGTGGAACTCTTGACCTCGATCTCGCGGGTCATTGCTTCAATGGTGACGCGAAGGGTTTCCTTGATCTGCTTCCTGCGCTCGGCAATTTCCACCGCGAGTTGGGCCAGTTCGGCGGCGGTTCTGCTGTTCTCAAAAGCCTGGTTTGCCCGATAGGCGCGATAGGCACCGTCGATGATCCGCGCGACGGCTGGAGCTAGTGGGCCTGGCATCAGTCGAGGTCTCCACTGTGTTGATCCAGAAAGTCGTCGGGGAAAATCGCCTTGGCCTCAACGGGGGTGCCTTGATCATCAAGGGCCATCAGGTAGGGGGCCCACGTTTCGGTGATTTGCTGATCGTCGCGCATGATTGCCTTATGGGCCTGCACGGGTTTGGCTGCCGGCGTCACCGTCCACTCAGTGCCACCCAAGGGGCAGGTGCGCCCTTCGGCAAGCAGCGCCGTGCCATCGGTGATGCGATACCGATAGCCTGCGAAGGCACGTTGGTCGTTCTTGAGCAACGTGTAGCGCCCCAGGAACGGTCCCGGCGGTAGGGCAGGCAGTTGTGGAGTGCCGAGTGGGTTACCCGTTCCGATCGGATCTGTGGTCACAGGGCCTTTGATTCTGATGGCCAGTCCATCGAGCGTGATGCCATTGCCATCAATCGTGATGCTGCCGCCGGGCGCTCGCAGAATAAGGCGCTCGTTCGATGCAACATCGAACACTCGGGTTTTTTGCTCAATGCGCTGTCCTGCGCAGAGGCGGTAATGGTTGCGTACTGATTGTTCAGCATTGCCGCCGATCTGCACCTGGTGGTCAGCGGCGATCCTGTCATGCCGATTGTTGGCAATTTCTTCGACGCGGTCTCCACCGATGTCGATGTGGTGGTTGCGCCCTACAGTGTGTATACGATCACGGCCCACTTGCAGATGCTGGTCTTGAGCGACAGCAATGTCTTCATCGTTGCCCACTCGTTCGCTGCGGTCATGACCGATTTCGATGTGCTCGTCATGCCCGACTTGTTCGCTTCGGTCGTTTCCTACGAAGGTAGTGTTGTTGTGCTTGATGTGGACGTTTTTGTCTTTTTCGGCATGGATGAACACCTCCTGATGGCCCAACTCATCCTCAAATCGCAGCTCGTTGAAGCCTGCACCCTTATGGGTTTGGCTCTTGATGGTCATCCGCGTCTTGTGCTTGGGCAGCTGGTACGGCGGCAGATTGGTCTCGCGGTAGGTACGGCCCGTGGCGATGGGCTGGTCAGGATCGCCATCCAAATAGCTGATCACCAGTTCTTGACCCACACGTGGAATGGCCATGGCGCCCCAGGTCGCACCGGCCCAACCCTGCGCCACACGAATCCAGCACGAGCTCTGATCGTTGTTTTTGTCCGCACGATCCCACGGGAATTGCACTTTCACCCGGCCCCATTCATCGCAATAAATCTCTTCCCCTGGCGGCCCAACTACCGTGGCGATCTGCGGGCCGTCGATGCAGGGTTTGTCGCGCAGCGGCGCCTTCCAATCCGAGGTCCAGCGGATGGCGCTGGCGGTCATTTCATAAGAGCTGCCGTGGTCGCTGCCGAACGCCTCTTCCTCCAGGCTGGTGTGCTGCTTGCCTTCGTGGGTGATGGCGATGGTGCGCCAACGGTCGTTGAAGTCTTCGCGGGGATGTTCGTTGAGGTCGAATGCCAGCCCCGGTTGCAGGCGCGCGTCGTCACCGGCCAGGTGCGCCAGTTTGGCGTCATTGCGCAGGGCGGTCAGCCGAGTCTTGGTGAAGGGTTTGCCGGCGATGTCGCGTTTGTAGCGTCCGGGGTAGTCGTAGCGCTCGTAGTCCTTGTGCTGGTTTTTCAGGTCCTGGTCGCCGGTGGCGGTGTGCTGTTGGTCGTAGCGCGGGTGGGTGAAGGTGTAGTCGCGTTGTACTTGGCGTGCGGTGCGTACTTGTTCGGTGTAGTGAAAACGGGTCAAGGCCGGTTCTGTGGCATCGCCGCCGGCCATGGGTTGGTAGATCACGGGGCAATGTTTGTGCGTGCCGATGGTGCCCAGGCCGCCGACGCGGTCGGTGAGGACGAGGGTGTGGCCGTCGTCGCGGTGTTCGAAGGTGTAGAGCAGGCCTTCTTCGGCGGCCAGGCGGGCGATGAAATCGAGGTCGGTTTCGCCGGCCTGTACGCAGTATTCGCGGGGTTGGTGATCGAAGCAGATTTCGCGGCGGATGTCGGTCAGTCGGTGCTCGGCAAGCAGGCTGGTGATGATGTCGGGCACGGTCTGGCCCTGGAAGATGCGCCAGTTGGAGCGCAGGTCGAAACGCGCCAGGGTCGGTTCGATGACGGCGGTGTAGCGGGTGCGACGAAAGCCGGTGTCGCCCTGGGTGAACAGGCTGACCAGGCCGTGTACGTAGCGCACCGGCATTTCGCCGCGCCAGATCGTGAACAGCCCCGCCAGGTCGAGCACGTTATTGAAGTCGATGGCGGCGTTGTGGCTGGCCAGTTCCAATTGCAGTTTGAACGGCTGGGACAGGCTTTCTTCAAGCGTGAAAGACACCACATCGAAGGCTTCGCCTTTCAAGGGCTCGAACGTGAAACGCAGGTCGCTTTGACGGGGCATGGCGTCCTTCCTGATCGGCTATTGATGAGTTGGGCGTTATAGCGCGAGGATCTTGTTCAGTGATACCAGCACTTCCTGAGTGAGAGCGTTCAGGCGCATGGAATAGAACGTGTAGGCGACTATCAGCACCACGGCGGCCATGGCCCACGGCGTCCACAACGGCCAGACCCGTTTGATCCGATAGTTGCGCGGCGCGATGTTGGTCAGCGGGTCGGTCAGGCGCTTGGGTGTTTCGCCGCGCAGCGGGCGCAACAGGCCGTGCAACAGGTCGATGATTTTCTGGATTTCATCATCACCTTTGGGATGGGCGCCGTATTTGCCTTTAAGGCCTGAGATCAGGCACTGGTACATGAACTCCAACACATGCTGGTACCTGGCTGCTTCGGGAATCATGTTGTTCATCACGATGAAGAATCGCTCCCCGCCCCAGGTTTCCTGGTGAAAGGCGTTTAGCAGCGAGTCTTGGCTCCATTCTGATGATCTCCCCCATGGCGTGCCCATCACCACCTCATCCACCAACAAGCAAAGGCTGTAGGAGTAAGCCTTGAGCATGCCGGGGTCGTAGTCGAGCTGGCTGACTTCCTCCATGATTGCAGTGATGTGGTTACGTACGGCTTGGTACAGCGCAGGTACATCATCATGCTGGGTCAGACGGCGTATTCGAATGACCAGGCCTATCAGCGGCGTGGCGGCATCGCAAAGCGGGTTCCAGGCCACGCCGCGCATGTCGAATTCGGGATCCGATAACTGCGAGAGGACGTCAACCAAGGCCGGAGTCTCCGGCCTGGTTCCTTGGGTGGGTGGAGTAAGAGGCTGTGGGGCTTGGGGATTTTTTGTGTACGACATTGGGCAAACCCTGCTCTAAAAGTACTGCTATTAGAAACTTCGGGGTTATGCGATGTCATGTCGGACGGGTTCGCTACGTTTCGTGGTTCTTGGATGTAAGAAATATCTCTTTTTCAATGCGCTTAATTGGATTTTCTTTGAATGAAACTATCAACGATGGCGTTCGGGTAGTCAGGCAACGCAGGATTTCGCTCGCAGCCTAAGACTTCATGCTTGCGCGGTATTGCCGCGTACGCCGCGCTATAAACCACTGGTCACAGGCCAATGCCAGCCAGGGCGCAACGTTGGGGTTGGGCAGACGGCCGCGGCTCAGACGGCGCATCTGGTCGCGCACCACGGCGAGGGTGGCGAGGGCTGCCAGGGGTTTGCGCTTCCATTCCATGGGCCGCAGTTGTGGGTTGAGGTCGCGACCTTCACGCCACTGTTTGATCAGTTGCGGCTCCAGGGTCAGGGCGGTAGCGATGCCGGCCATGGCGATGCCGCTGTCCAATACTTGCTGGACCACTGGCAAGCGGCGAATACCTCCGGTCACCATCAGTGGCATGGTGGCGATGCTCGCCATTTGGGTGGCGAAATCCAAAAAGTAGGCTTCACGGGCCAAGGTGCGGCCGTCCCGCGCCTCGCCTTGCATGGCCGGCGCTTCATAGCTGCCGCCGGACAACTCAAGCAAATCGATCGGCAGTGTATTGAGCATCTCCACTACAGCGCGTGCATCGGTCTCATCGAAGCCGCCGCGCTGGAAGTCTGCGGAATTGAGTTTTACCGACACACAAAATGAAGGGCTGACGCTGTCACGTACGGCACGGACGACCTCCAGCAACAGGCGTGCGCGGTTTTCCAAGGAGCCGCCCCAGCGGTCGGTGCGGTGGTTGCTCAAGGGCGAGAGGAACTGGCTCAACAAATAGCCATGGGCACCGTGGATCTGCACCCCGGTGAGCCCGGCTTGCTCGGCCAGGCGGGCGCTGGTGGCGAAGCGCTTGATGACATCCTGTATGTCGTCTTCGGTCATGGCCTTGGGTTTGGCGAACATCTTGGAAAAACTGCCCACATCCAGCGCAATAGCCGAGGGTGCCAACGCTTGTTGACCGAGGTTGGCCATGGTCTGACGGCCCGGGTGGCTGAGCTGTACCCAGAAGTGCACACCTTTGGTCCGGGCTACGTCGGCCCATTCACGAAAACTGGCCAGGTGTTGCTCGTTTTCCAGAGCGACACCACCAGGGCCGGTCATGGCGCGGCGGTCGATCATCACGTTACCGGTCAGCAGCAAGCCGGGCTCGCCGTCGGCCCAGGTCTTGTACAGCTGCTTCAATGCTTTGGATGGTGCCTGATGCAGGTCCGCCATGTTCTCTTCCATCGCGGCCTTGGCGATGCGGTTGGCGATGACTTGGCCGTTAGGCAGTTGCAGCGATTCGAACGGTGACATGGGTTAACTCCTGAGCTGGGGAGGCCTCAGGCTAAGCTTAAAGTTAACTTTAATGTCAAGCGGGAGTCGATCACGGGCGATGCAACTGTAGGAGCGAGGGGGACGCCTAGTTCTTGCTCGCGAAGAACTCGAGGACAACGCGTTCATTCAGGATGTCAGCGTTATCGTTCAGGTTTTTCGCGAGCAAGCTCGCTCCTACAGGGACACGAGGTTAGCGGCGGCGGAACAGTGGCAGGGGTTCATCGGTGGCCGCTTGATAGGTCACCGAGAAATCCTTGAGACTTTCCAGCGCTTCGTACGGGTCTTTGTCGGCTCGCAAGGCGAAGGCATCGAACCCGCAACGGTGCAGGTAGAACAACTGGTCGCGCAGCACATCGCCAATCGCTCGCAGCTCGCCCTTGTAACCATAACGGTCACGCAGCAGGCGGGCGTTGGAGTAGTTGCGGCCATCGGTGAACGCCGGGAAGTTCAGGGCGATAACCTGGAAGTGTTCTACGTCGGCACCGATTTCCTCGGCTTCTTCATCGGCGTCCAGCCACACGCCCAGGCCGCCATCGCGGGCCTTGAGGGCGTGGCCGTGTTCGCGCCACAGGGCCAGCGGCACGATCAGGTCGTCGCAGTTGGAGATGCCGTCGAAGCTCGCGTCCTTGGGCAACAAGTGCCAGGTTTCGTCGACGACTGCGTTGTTCTTAATGATTCGCTGCATAGACGCGCTCCTTGAACAGGTCAATGCCGATGCGCTGGTAGGTGTCGATGAAACGCTCATCTTCGGTGCGCTGTTCGATGTACACGTCGATCAGCTTGCCGATCACCTCGGGCATGGCTTCCTGGGCGAAGGATGGGCCGAGGATCTTGCCCAGGCTCGCATCGCGGCTGGCGCTGCCACCCAGGGACACTTGATAGAATTCTTCGCCTTTTTTGTCCACGCCCAGGATGCCGATGTGGCCGACGTGGTGGTGACCACAGGCGTTCATGCAACCGGAGATGTTCAGGTCCAGCTCACCGATGTCGAACAGGTAGTCCAGGTCGTCGAAACGGCGCTGGATCGATTCGGCAATCGGGATTGACTTGGCGTTGGCCAGGGAGCAGAAGTCGCCGCCCGGGCAGCAGATGATATCGGTCAACAGGCCGATATTCGGCGTGGCAAAACCGCCTTCACGCAACTCGCCCCACAGGGTGAACAGTTGGCTCTGCTCGACGTCCGCGAGAATGATGTTCTGTTCGTGGGAGGTACGCAGTTGGCCGAAGCTGTAGCGCTCGGCCAGGTCGGCTACGGCGTCCAGCTGCTTGTCGGTGATGTCGCCAGGGGCAACGCCGGTGGGCTTGAGCGACAGGGTCACGGCCACATAGCCCGGCTTCTTGTGCGCCAGGGTGTTGCGGGTGCGCCAGCGGGCGAAGCCTGGGTGTTGCTGGTCGAGTGCGGCCAGCTCGGCGCCCTGATTGCTCAGGGCCTTGTACTCAGGGTCGACAAAATGCTTGGCGACGCGGTGCACTTCGGCTTCGGTCAGGGTGGTCTGGCCGCCGCGCAGGTGTTCCATCTCGGCATCGACTTTCTGCGCGAACACCTCAGGGGTCAGTGCCTTGACCAGGATCTTGATCCGGGCCTTGTATTTGTTGTCACGACGGCCATAACGGTTGTAAACCCGCAGGATGGCGTCGAGGTAGCTCAGCAGGTCCTGCCACGGCAGGAACTCGTTGATGAAGGCACCGACTACCGGCGTACGGCCGAGGCCGCCACCCACCAGCACACGGAAGCCCAGCTCGCCTGCAGCGTTGTACACCGGCTCCAGGCCGATGTCGTGCACTTCGATGGCCGCGCGGTCCGAGGTCGAGCCATTGATGGCGATCTTGAACTTGCGTGGCAGGTAGGCGAATTCCGGGTGGAAAGTGGTCCACTGACGCACGATTTCGCACCACGGCCGTGGGTCGATCAGTTCATCGGCGGCGACGCCGGCAAATTGGTCGGTGGTCACGTTGCGCAGGCAGTTACCGCTGGTCTGAATGGCGTGCATTTGCACGGTCGCCAGCTCAGCCAGGATGTCCGGCACATCTTCCAGCGCCGGCCAGTTGAACTGCACGTTCTGGCGGGTACTGATGTGGGCGTAGCCCTTGTCGAAATCGCGGGCAATCCTGGCCATCATTCGCGTCTGGCGCGAGGTCAGTTGGCCATAAGGCACGGCCACCCGCAGCATCGGCGCAAAGCGCTGAACGTAAAGGCCATTTTGCAGGCGCAGAGGGCGGAACTCTTCTTCGCTCAGTTCACCTGCTAAGTAGCGTCGGGTCTGATCACGGAACTGCTTGACGCGGTCCTCGATGATGCGCTGATCGTATTCGTCGTATACGTACATATAGGTCCTGTTCTCGGCAAATCTGCGCGCACGGCCGCGCACTCCCAACGGAGCCGGCGCACGATACCAGTTTGCGTATATGCGCAAAAGTGATGTTTGGGTATATGCACATAACCAAACTGACTAATGAGAACAGTTATCGCGATACCCACATTTGTCATAGGGGCAAGACTGGTCTTTACTGTGGACGAGTCTTAGTGCAGTCACCTATAAAACCGACAAGAGGCGATGCGATGAGTAATTCCACCAAAGCCCGTAAACCTGACAGTACCGTTGATGCCTGGGCCATTTTGTTTCTGATTATTCTCGTGGTCGGCACCGCTGTATTTTGGGTCAGCCACCAGTAATAAAACCGTTGATTGAGCAGCGATCGATATTCAAGCTTCATCTGAGCGCTTGCATTTGTCAGCGCCGCCAGCGCCGGTGGATTCCGTGCGCTGGCGGTCGTTGGCAAACCGGCGTCCTGTTGATGCGGTTCAGTTTGCATCGGCGGCTGCGTTAAACACCGGCCAGGTACAGCACCAGCTTGACGATGCCAAACAGCGTCAAGGCAAACACCACCGTGAACGCAATGCCCAGGATCACGAAGTGGCTGGGCTTGCCATGGGTGAAATCGCGGGCGCGATTCTTGCCGCTTTGCACACCGAACGCGGCGGCCGTCACGCTGTGCAGCATCTGCCAGAAGGTCGGTGGTTTGTTATCGATTGGATCGTCCATAAACCCCTCGTCAACAAGGTTCTCGTGCAGAGTATAGACAGTCTGTCGAGGCTCATTTGGAAGCCAGTACCTCCAACCCCAGGAATAGCCGCTGATCAAGCGGTGGCTTGATCTCGGCTTTCTCCAGATTGACCACGGCGCGGTTGTCGGCACGCGCCTGTTCAATCAGTTCCCGGCGCGTATATCGCTGCTCACTCGGGGTTTTAAGGTGGCCGAAGTCAGGTTGGGAGGGCGGTTGATCGACGGATGAGTAATGGAAATGGGCGTACCACAAAACATTGTCCTTACCCTTTATACCCGCCCTGATTTTGCTTTTATCGCGTACTGCATACTCGGTGAGAAAGTCACCGGCCTTCAACGGCACGCGGCTCTTCACCAGGTTGATATCGACAAAACCGTGTTTCCACAAGTAATTGACGTGGGAGGCTTTTGGGCGTTGTAACTTGTACCCTTCGCTGCAATGCTCACGGGCCTGTTGCGTTGCCTCGGCCGCCAGGCTGCGGTATTGGTCGATCAACGCGCGAGCGCCGGGATCGTTGGCGTGATCGCGCTGGAGTTCTTCGGCAAGGGTTGTGAACTTCGCTGCGTGCTGGGTCAGTATCACATCCCACTCAAGGGGGTCGAGACTTTCCAGTCGGCCCGGGTCGCGTAGCTTTCGTTGTTGGAAGGCGATGCTGCTGTCAATGCCGGCGCGCTCGTCCCTGACGGTTTGCGCCTGTGCTTCTATGGTCTTCAGCGAACGCTTGATTGCCGTCGGCGCGGGTGCTGAGGGCCCGACCTCTTCAACCACGTTCCATACACCTTCGCCGGGGTGTTCAAGGTAGGTGGCGAGGGTTTTCCCGGTGAGCGGGTCCTTGATATCGACGAAGTTGCCCGGTGTGTCACGCTGGGCAGGGCGCACTTCACCCACCAGCGTCCTGCGGTCACGGGTCTTGATCACTCTTCGGTTCGGTGCTTTCTGCCGTGTGATGCGCTCGGGCGTCGGCAGTGGCGCGAAGCCTTCTTCCACCAGAATCAAATTGGCCAACTGCGCTTCAAGGCTGGTGCGGGCGTAAGCCAGGTAGTCCATAAAGGGTTGGCGATGCTCCTCGCGAATGAAGCCGGAATTCATTTCAGCCAGTGACGTGACAGCGTTTTCCAATTGCTCATATCGCTCCAGAACGTCCTTGAGGACGTCGACCTGCTCTCGGGCCGAGTAGCCGGTGGTGGTGAGCATTTCCGTATGCGCCATCAAGCTGGTTGCCGTTCGCGTGTCGGTCAGATCGCGCACGAATGGAAATTCCGTTGGGTTGCGCGAGTCATTCATGCGATTAAACACCAAGTCCATGAACACCAGCAGGGCGTGCTGTTTGATCGCGACCGAGCGGATGTTTTGATCAGAGGGCTTGCCTTGCAAGAGTATCTGGCGCAGGGCCGGGTCTGCCTCTTTGAGTAACGTCTCGATCTTTTCAGCGGGCTCGACCATTTCCGTAAGCGCGGCAAGCTGGCGTTTTTTGGTGATGATGTAGTCGTCGTAGGCGCCGCTGATGTTTTGCGGCAGCTCCCGTGATGCGCGGGCGCTGAGTTCAGCGTCGGTTTCGCCACGATCGGTTTCCAGGGCGTCTGCCATTTTTTGCGACACCGATTCGTAGATGCCTGCCCAGAAGTCAAAGTTGCTTTTGCTTGCCCTGTTTCGTTCCCTTACATAAGTGGGGTCAGTCCTGTCGACAGCCATCAGTTCGCTGGCCTTGGCTTCGATTTTTTGCATCAGCGCCATTACCACACGGCCGTACTGCTGAAAGTTATCGAGGGCGATATTCCACTGCGTCCTGGCTTGGGCCGCCGCGACACGCCGCTTCTCATGACGGATAAGAACTTCTGCGTGCAACTTCGGTATGTTCGCGGAACTGCCCAGCAATAACCAATCCTTGCGCAGGCTTTTGCTTTGTTCAACAAGCTGGGCACGGGCGGCGTTCAGAGTGCTTTGTAGCGAAAGCGAAGTGGGTATCAGCGAGAATATTTCGGCATTCAGTGCTTGCAGTTCGGCCTTTAATACACCCAGTTTTTCGGCACGTTCCCTCTGCCATTTACTCAAGCGTTCCCGGGGCATTCCGCCCTCCAGCCTGGCGTGAGTGTCCAGGCGCCAGTGCCCCTGGTGGTCGCTTATCAGCTTGAAACCGGGGTGTTGAGGATATTGCGGGTGTACCAGATAGACCTCGTTGAATCCCGGCACCACATTGACCTGGAACAGCAACCCACCGAGGCTGGCGTGCCAGGTGCCATCTATGCGGTAAAGGCCTTTGAGCGGGCCGCTGGCTTGCGCAGCCGGCAAGGGGTCAGGCCACGGCACATTGATGTCCAGCATCGCCCTCAGTCGTTCGCTTGCGTGTGGGCTTGCCAGCGAGCGAACGAAATCCAGGGCGGTGTGGCCTGATGCCGGGGGTTCTCCCGGCAATGACACTGCGCCATGGCGTATCACTGGCGCATCCTGTGGTGGCGGCAGGCCTGGTGCACGGCGCCAGGTTTCAAGGCGCAATGCGCCGTCGGTTGCACTCGGTGGCGACAACGGTTTGGCAGAAGGCGATGCGCCATGCAGCAACACCATCGCGGTATTGAGCAGCAGATCAATCAGCGCCAACTCGCGGGTGGTGGGATCGCTGCTGTCCAGGCCAGCCAAGTCCTGCTCCAGGCTGGCAACCAGCACCAGGAACCAGCCGGCCAACATGGCTGGGCCCTGTACCAAGGGCAGCAGCAATGTATTGAACAACAGCCAGGCACCCTCCATCACAATGGCCCATCGGCTTTCGGCGTTGGAGATCGACTCGCGGTCCGCCAGGTCGACCAGTGCCCGTGCGGTGCTGCCAAACAGATGGTTGGGCAGTTGGCCGTTGAGCTGGGACTGGAGCCATTCACCGGCGCCGTCATCGACGGCCAGGGTCGCGGGCGCTGGTTTCTCGGGTCGGTTGAACTCGTCGCCAGGCAAGAAACGGATGATGTGCGGCTCTTTGATGCCGCCGTGTGCATAGATGGGGCGCGCCTTGTCCGACAGCCAGGTCAGCACGCTGTCCTGCAACGCACCTGGTTCGGCGATGGCCTCCAGCAGCGCCTGGCGCGTGGGGTATTCGTTGAGGGACTCGGCGTACAGCGGTCGGTACAGCAAGTGTGGCCCGATCTGGGAGTCGCGAGGCTCGATGATAAACATATTATTTACTTCGTCCGGCGTGGCCCCGGCTTTGCGGCACAACGCCAGGGGGCGCAGGACGATTTCCTGATCGTTGACGAGTCTGAGCGAAGGCGTTTCTCCCATGAGTGCCTTGACATACTGGTAACCCGTCACGGTCATGCCATGCTGCTGGCGGACCTTGAATTCCAGTGCCTGCATCGGCAGATGAGCCTTCAGTTCGCGAGTAAACAGCAACTCGCGGCGACGTGCCTCGACGGTATCGGACAGCAGCAGCTCTTTGAGGGCCTTGGGGTAGGTGGTGCCGATATCGACGCGCTGGATCAGGCCGTTGCTGCCCATCAGATAGTCTTCATTCAACCAGCCAGGCAGTGGCGTGGCTGTTGTCGAAGATAGCTTCAACGTACCTTTGGGCTTGCCGGCCAGATTCTTCAGAGCCAGCTCCGTCAGTGACATGCGCACGTGTTCGATGATTCCGGCGCCGCCCGGATAACCCGCCGCTACCGCGAAGTCCAACAGCACCGCGTCAGGGTCGAAATCACCGTGATCGGCTTGCATTTGCTTGCGCAATGCGACGCGGCTGAATGTGTGGATGTTTTCAATGCCCTCGTTGAACGATCGCCCCTGGTTTTTCTGCAGCACTTGCGCCATATCCTGCAAGTGGCGGTGATAGGCGAAACGATCCGCGGGCTCGGCTTGCTTGAGCCATTGCGGCAGTTGCTGGCTCACAGTGCCAAGGCGCTGGGTGTCGGGCACCTTGATGTCGGTAAAAAAAACCGCCGGATCGGTGAGAGTATCCAGGCGTTGATCGAGTTTTTTTTCGTCTTGCCCCTGGAACGATAGGATTGCCAGGTCTTCGAGTTGTTGGTTGAGGATCAGCCCGGCCTGTTGTTCAAACACGTTGGCGGCAGTTTCGTTGCGTTGCCAGGCAAGGCTGTCGAACTGAAACTCGCGTTGCATCCTGCTCCCCCAGGCCTGGCTGAACGCCTCCAGCGAATCAAACGCCTGGACTGCGCCGGCTACGCTGTAGAGCAACACCTGTTTATCGCGTACCAGTAACAGGTCCGGGGTCAATACCCGCACCGTCTTGCCGACGCTGGTGAGTGTGCTCTCGATGAAATATACGTAGGTGGCGGGCGAGGAGCGGGGCAGGCGCTCACGTTGCGCCGGCCAGGCGGCAACTACCGCTAGCATGTCGCGCTGCATGTCGCTTAGCTGTGACTGGCTGGCCGCAGTGGCAATCATCTGACCATTGAGGAACTCTGCAAGCCACTGCCAGCGGCTGTTGCCATGGTTGTCGACCTGGCTCCAGTAGTCGGCCAGATCGTGCTGCATGTACAAGTAGAGGGACGCGGGAAATTCGTCAAGAATCTGGGCGACCACCTGCATGTCGAGCGGCTGGCCATCCCCGGTCTTGAGCACGGCGGGGGGCTGTGTCGTGAGGAAGTACGGACGCTCGCGTACGGCGCGCAGGTCAAGTAACTGTGGGTTCAGTACATGGGCGACAGCCACCTCCATGAGTGCGGGGTAGGTGTATTCGCCATTGGGCTGAGGGCTGGCCAGTTTGACCGCAAGCCAGTCGAGGTTCAGCGACGGGTATTGCTCCAGCATACGGCTGCGCAATGCCTCGAAGACGACAGAATACAGCGCCGGCCGCGTAGCGAAGTGCTCATGCACTGCCTGGGCGGGCAGTTGGCGAAAGGCTGAGTTTAGCGAGGGAGTATTGGGTTCGGTCATGACGACATGCGTTTCCTGTGTAAAACCGGTTGTGCTGAGCTGCCGGTTCAGCGGACCGAGAATCGGTCCGACACAGGAAATCGCATTGAGTCATCGTAGGTGCGGTAAACGGTTACCGCAGCCAGTAGCAGCGTTACCTCAGTTGTCGTAGCCCAGGTTCGGTGCCAGCCAGCGCTCCGTCACGCTCAGGTCCTGGCCTTTGCGTGCCGTGTAGCTGGCGACCTGATCCTTGTCGACCTTGCCCACGGCGAAGTACTGCGCCTGTGGGTGGGCAAAATACCAGCCGCTGACCGCTGCCGCCGGGAACATCGCGTAGTGCTCGGTGAGAAACACGCCGCTGCGACCGGCGTGCATTTCCTGGGCTTGGGGGTCGAGCAGTTGGAACAGCTGGGCTTTTTCGGTGTGATCCGGGCACGCCGGGTAGCCGGGGGCAGGGCGGATGCCGCTGTATTGCTCCTTGATCAGCGCCTCGTTGTCCAGTTGCTCGTCCTTGGCGTAGCCCCAGTGTTCTTTACGCACTTGCTGGTGCAGCCATTCGGCGCAGGCTTCGGCCAGGCGGTCGGCGAGGGCCTTGACCATGATCGAGTTGTAGTCATCGCCCGCGTCCTGGTAAGCCTTGGCCACTTCCTCGGCACCGATGCCGGCGGTGGTGATGAAGCCACCGATATAGTCGGTCACGCCGCTGTCCTTTGGCGCCACGAAGTCGGCCAGAGAGAAGTTCGGCTTGCCGTCGGTCTTGATGATTTGCTGGCGCAAGTGATGCAGTTTGGCGATGGGCTGGCCGTCGTCACCATAGACTTCCAGGTCGTCATCCTGCACCTGGTTGGTCGGCCAGAAACCGAACACTGCACGGGCGCTGATGAGTTTCTCGTCGATCAACTTTTTGAGCATTTCCCGGGCATCGGCGTACAGCGCGGTGGCCGCTTCGCCGACCACTTCATCGGTGAGAATACGCGGGAATTTGCCGGCCAGGTCCCAGGAGATAAAGAACGGCGTCCAGTCGATGTACTCGGCCAGCACCTTGAGGTCGATATTGTCCAGCACCCTGGCGCCGGTGAAGGTCGGCACCACCGGGGTGTAGCTGCTCCAGTCGAACTGCGGCTTCTTGGCGATGGCCGCCGCGTAGCTCAGGCGCTCGGTGCGGGCGCTGCGGTTGGAGGTGCGCTCACGTACGTCGATGTATTCCAGGCGGGTCTTCTCGACGAAGCCGGCCTTCAGCTCCTTGGACAGCAACTGCGTGGCCACGCCCACCGCGCGGGAGGCGTCGGTCACGTAGATCACTGCGTCGTTGCTGTACTTGGGCTCAATTTTCACCGCCGTGTGCGCCTTGGACGTGGTGGCGCCACCGATCATCAGCGGCAGGTGGAAATCCTGGCGCTGCATCTCGCGAGCCACATGCACCATTTCATCCAGGGACGGTGTGATCAGACCGGACAGGCCAATGATGTCGCATTTCTGCTCCTTGGCTACCTGCAAGATCTTCTCCGCTGGCACCATCACGCCCAGGTCGACGATGTCATAGCCGTTGCAACCGAGCACCACGCCGACAATGTTCTTGCCGATGTCATGCACGTCGCCCTTGACCGTGGCCATGAGGATCTTGCCCTTGGCTTCGGGCTTGTCGCCTTTTTCCAGCTCGATGAACGGAATCAAGTGGGCCACGGCCTGCTTCATCACGCGGGCGGATTTCACCACCTGGGGCAGGAACATCTTGCCGGCGCCGAACAGGTCGCCAACGATGTTCATGCCGGACATCAACGGGCCTTCGATCACTTCGATCGGGCGCGCGAACGACAGGCGCGACTCTTCGGTGTCTTCGACGATGTGCGTGGTGATGCCCTTGACCAGCGCGTGTTCAAGACGCTTGTTGACGTCCCAGCCGCGCCACTCTTCGGTCTCGGCTTCCTTGACGCTACCGTCGCCCTTGTACTTGTCGGCAATGGCGAGCAGGGCGTCGGTGCCCTCCGGCGTGCGGTTGAGCACTACGTCTTCCACCGCATCGCGCAGCTCGGCCGGGATCTGGTCGTAGATCTCCAGTTGGCCGGCGTTGACGATCCCCATGGTCAGGCCCGCGCGGATCGCATACAGCAGGAACACCGAGTGGATCGCCTCGCGCACCGGGTTGTTGCCGCGGAACGAGAACGACACGTTGGACACGCCACCGGAGGTCAGCGCGTAGGGCAGTTCATCCCGGATATAGGCACAGGCATTAATGAAGTCGACGGCGTAGTTGTTGTGTTCTTCGATGCCGGTGGCGACCGCGAAGATGTTCGGGTCGAAGATGATGTCTTCCGGCGGGAAGCCCACTTCATTGACCAGAATGTCGTAGGAGCGCTTGCAGATCTCTTTCTTGCGCGCTTCGGTGTCGGCCTGGCCGGCTTCGTCAAAGGCCATCACCACCACTGCCGCGCCGTAGCGCTTGCACAGCTTGGCGTGGTGAATGAACTGCTCTACGCCTTCCTTCATGCTGATGGAGTTGACGATGCCCTTGCCCTGGATGCACTTGAGGCCCGCTTCGATCACCTCCCACTTGGAGGAGTCGATCATGATCGGTACGCGGGAGATGTCCGGCTCGCCGGCGATCAGATTGAGGAAGGTCACCATGGCCTTCTTCGAATCCAACATGCCTTCGTCCATGTTGATGTCGATCACCTGGGCGCCGGCTTCCACCTGCTGCAGGGCGACTTCGAGGGCTTCGGTGTAGTTGTCTTCGCGGATCAGGCGGGCGAACTTGGCCGAGCCGGTGATGTTGGTACGTTCGCCGACGTTGACGAACAACGAACTGCGGTCGATGGTGAACGGCTCCAGGCCCGACAGGCGGCAGGCCTTGGGAATGTCCGGGATCGAGCGCGGCGCGTAACCGGCCACGGCCTTGGCGATGGCTTCGATATGCCCAGGCGTGGTGCCGCAGCAACCGCCGACGATGTTCAGGAAGCCGCTCTGGGCGAACTCTTCGATGACCTTGGCGGTTTCTGACGGCAGTTCATCGTACTCGCCGAACTCATTGGGCAGGCCAGCGTTGGGGTGCGCCGACACATGGGTGTTGGCCTTGTTCGACAACTCCTCCAGGTAGGGGCGCAGCTCGCTGGCGCCCAGGGCGCAGTTCAAACCGACCGAGATCGGCTTGGCGTGGGCCACGGAGTTCCAGAACGCCTCGGTGGTCTGGCCCGAGAGAGTACGGCCGGAGGCGTCGGTGATGGTGCCGGAGATCATGATCGGCAGTTCCACGCCCAGTTTCTCGAACACCCCTTGCACGGCGAAGATCGCGGCCTTTGCGTTGAGGGTGTCGAAGATGGTTTCGATCAGGATCAGGTCGGCGCCGCCTTCGATCAGGCCCTTGGTGGCTTCGGTGTAGTTTTCCACCAGCTCATCGAAGGTCACGTTGCGGTAGCCGGGGTTGTTCACGTCCGGCGACAGCGAGCAGGTACGGCTGGTCGGGCCCAGTACACCGGCGACAAAACGCGGCTTGGCCGGGTTCTCGTGGGTTTTGGCGTCGGCCACCTTGCGCGCCAGGCGTGCGCCTTCCACGTTCAGTTCATAGGCCAGTTCTTCCATGCCGTAGTCGGCCATGGAGATACGCGTGGCGTTGAAGGTGTTGGTTTCAAGGATGTCGGCGCCAGCGTCCAGGTAGGCTTTTTCAATGCCACCGATCACGTCGGGACGGGTCAGCACCAGCAGGTCGTTGTTACCCTTGACGTCGCTCGGCCAATCGGCGAAGCGTTTGCCACGGTAGTCCTGCTCCTCAAGCTTATAGCTCTGGATCATCGTGCCCATGCCACCATCAAGGATCAGGATGCGTTCCTTGAGGGCTTGGTGAAGGGCTTGCAGGCGAGCGCTACGATCGGGCATGGGACTACTCTGGTCAGGCATTACGGAGGGCGTGAATCATAGCAAACCTGCGGGCTTTTGGAGCATGTTGAGCTTTTGCATGAATATCGCTCATGTTGCCGGGGTGCATGGCCCGGTAGAATCACGCCACTTCAAACACCGCACGCCTTGAATCGGGACCGGATACATGTCACTTCGTTTAATCGTCAGCGCCGTCCTGGCCTTGATAGCCAGCAGCGCTCAGGCGGAAGGTCCCGCTTCGGCGATTTCCTATACCCGCGATATCCAACCGATCTTCACCGAGAAATGCGTGGCCTGCCACGCCTGCTACGACTCCGCCTGCCAGCTCAACCTGGGCAGTGCCGAGGGCGCCGTGCGCGGTGCAAGCAAAATGCCGGTGTATGACGGCGAGCGCAGCCAGGCCACGCCAACCACCCGCTTGTTTTATGACGCCTTCGGTAAGCAGGCGTGGCAGCAGAAGGGCTTCTATTCGGTGCTGGACGCCCAGGGCAGCCAGGCTGCGCTGATGGCGCGCATGCTGGAGCTGGGGCACAACGCACCGTTAGCGCCCAATGCCAAGCTGCCCGACAACATTGTGCTGGGGCTCAACCGCGACAATATGTGCGCAACGCCCGGTGAGTTCAATGCCTATGCCGGCGCTCACCCCAAGGAAGGCATGCCGCTGGCGGTCACCGGCTTGACCGATCAGCAGTACCAGACTTTGCAACGCTGGCTGGCCTCCGGCGCGCCGATTGACGAGCAGGGCCTGGCGCCAAGCGCCAGGGAAGCGTTGCAAGTGCAACAGTGGGAAAACCTGTTCAACCAGCCGGGCGCCCGGGAAAGCCTGGTGGCGCGCTGGCTGTTCGAGCATTTGTTTCTGGCGCATATCTATTTCGAGAACGGCGAGCCGGGGCATTACTTCCAGTGGGTGCGTTCGCGTACGCCCAGTGGCCAGCCGATTGACCTGATCGCCACCCGTCGCCCCAACGACGACCCCGGCACCCAGGTGTACTACCGCCTGTGGCCGGTGCAGGGTGTGATCGTGCATAAGACCCACATCACTTACCCCTTCAGCGCGGCGAAGATGGCGCGGATCAAGGCGTTGTTCTACGCCGGCGACTGGCAAGTCACGGCCTTGCCAGGCTACGGCCCTGGCAGCCGCGCCAACCCGTTTGCGACATTCGAAGCCATCCCGGCCAAAGCGCGTTACCAATTCATGCTCGATAACGCTGAATACTTCGTGCGTACCTTCATTCGCGGGCCGGTGTGCCGTGGGCAGATCGCTACGGACGTGATCCGCGATAACTTCTGGACGCTGTTCCAGGACCCCAACCACGATCTGTACATCACCGATGCGCGTTATCGTGGCCAGGCCACGCCGTTGCTGGCCATGCCTGGGCAGAATGACGACGTGGGCAGTGTGCTGAGCCTGTGGCTGGCCTATCGCGACAAGCGCAACCAGTACGAAGCCTTGCGCCGTGACAACTATGCAGACCTGCCGGCGCCGAGTTGGTCGACATTGTGGGCGGGTAATGACAACGCCTTGTTGAGCATTTTCCGCCATTTCGACAGCGCCTCGGTGACCAAGGGCCTGATTGGCGAGGTCCCGCAGACGATGTGGCTGTTCGACTACCCACTGCTGGAGCGCACCTATTATCAGTTGGCGGTGAATTTCGATGTGTTTGGCAACGTCTCGCATCAGGCCCAGACCCGCCTGTATTTCGACCTGATCCGTAACGGCGCCGAGCAGAACTTCCTGCGCCTGATGCCTGCCGACACCCGCGAAGACTTCATGGACGACTGGTACCAGAACAGCGGCAAGCTCAAGCTGTGGCTGGACTATGAAGCGATTGACGATGACAAGGCCAGTGGTTTGCACCTGAGCGAGAAAGACCCCAAGCGTGACTTCGCCAACCAGTTGCTGACCCGCTACGGCCATTTGAACGCCAGCCCCGACCCGATCAACCGCTGCAGCGGCGCGTTCTGCTCCCGCGACGGCATTGACCCGGCCTTGCAGGATGCCGAACAAGCGCTGAGCCGCCTGACCTCACGGCCGGCGGCAGGGCTCAAGGTGATCGAGCAATTGCCCGAAGCCACGATGCTGCGCATCGAGACCGCCAGCGGCAAGCGCGAGGTCTACAGCCTGCTGCGCAACCGTGCCCACAGTAACGTCGCGTTCCTGCTGGGCGAGGCGTATCGCTATCAGCCGGGCCTGGACACCTTGACCATCTACCCGGGTGTGCTCAGCAGCTACCCGAACTTCATGTTCAATATCCCGGCCCGGGAAGTACCTGCCTTTGTCGCACAGATGGAGCAGGCCAGGGACGCGCAAAGCTTCGAGAAAATCGTTGATCACTGGGGCGTGCGGCGCAGCCATCCGTTGTTCTGGCAGTATTTCCACGACTTGTCGCGGTACATCCACGAAACCACACCGGTGGAAGAGGGCGTATTGGACATGAACCGCTATGAGAACCTATAACTGCTGGTATTGATCCGGTCACCCCACCACGCGGGCGCTGAAGCAGTCGGATATCTATCGATAAACCGGGAAAAGGTACTCCGACGATGTTGATTTCAGTGCAGGCGCTACGCGCCCTGGCGGCGTGGATGGTGGTGGGTGTTCATTTCATGCAGTTGTTCTTCGACTTTGAGGCACATAACGTGTTGGAGTATCTGCTGGCCGATAAAGGCGGTATCGGGGTGGATATATTCTTTGTCATCAGTGGCTTTGTGATCTTTCTTGCGACTGCGGACAAAGCCCTGACCCCTTGGCGTTTCATGCTTATGCGCGTGGCAAGGATCGTCCCGGCCTATTGGTTCTATACCCTGTTGATGATTGTTCTGGTTGCCACCGTGCCCTCGGTGTTTCCCCAAGAGCATCTTGATCCGAGTTATGTGCTGATGTCGCTGCTGTTCATCGCAGCTCCAAGCGAGCCGGGTGTAGAGGTCTACCCACTGCTGGGTGTTGGGTGGACCCTGAATTTCGAGATGGTGTTCTATGCGCTGTTTGCAGTCGCGCTGTTGGTTCGCGAATCCTGTCGGTTGTGGGTCGCGGCCACTTTGCTGTATCTGATGTGCTATATCGGCCCCGCCCTGGGCTTGGCCAGTGGGTTCTATAGCAATGGCATTGTGCTGGAGTTTCTGATGGGCATTATGATCGGCATGATGTATCGACGGGGTAGGTGCCAGGCCAAGCCGTGGCTGCCGGTGCTGGGTATCGTCGTTGCGTTAACGGCGATTTATCATGGCGCCGATATACCGCGTGCGCTGGAATGGGGAGTGCCCAGTGCGGTACTGGTCATCAGTTGTGTAGCGTTGGAGCCCTGGTTTCAAGGCTCCCGCTTTTTGAAGTTGCTCGGGGATTGTTCCTATTCGGTGTACTTGATCCACGTGCCGGTGCTCGCCGTTGGGTATTTTGTTGCCCAGCGAATGGGTGTCGACCCTTACACGATGCTGCTGATGTGCATCGTGGTGATAGCTTTGGGCGCTTATGCAAGCTATCGATGGCTGGAGAAGGCAACCTATCGCGCGCTAAAGCGTTGGCTGGGCGTTGATGATTCGGTAATTATTTCCCGACAAAAATACTAGGACTTTGTACCTCTGTAATGATTTGGCGTAAACTGCGGGCAAGCCTGTGAGGAGTTTCCATGACTGCCATAACCATTACCGACGCCGCCCACGATTACCTGGCTGACCTGCTGTCCAAGCAGAACACCCCGGGTATTGGCATCCGCGTCTTTATCACCCAGCCCGGCACCCAGTACGCAGAGACCTGCATCGCGTATTGCAAGCCCGGCGAAGAGAAGCCTGAAGACACCGCCCTGGGGCTCAAAAGCTTCACCGCGTACATTGATGCCTTCAGCGAAGCCTTTCTTGACGACGCCGTGGTCGACTACGCCACCGACCGCATGGGCGGCCAGTTGACCATCAAAGCGCCCAACGCCAAGGTGCCGAACGTCAACGCCGACAGCCCGGTCAACGAGCGCATCAACTACTACCTGCAAACCGAGATCAACCCGGGGTTGGCCAGCCACGGCGGCCAGGTGAGTTTGATCGACGTGGTGGATGACGGGATCGCCGTGCTGAAATTCGGCGGCGGCTGCCAGGGCTGCGGCCAGGCGGACGTGACCCTGCGCGAAGGCATCGAGCGGACTTTGCTTGAGCGTATTCCTGAGCTTAAGGGCGTACGTGACGTGACCGACCACACGCAGAAAGAAAATGCCTACTACTGAGTAAGGTGTTCACTGCGAGCATAAAAAACGGCGCCCGTGAGCGCCGTTTTTTTATGCGCTCTCTGTAGGAGCGAGCTTGCTCGCGAAAAGCGTCAACGATAACGCGTGTTTCCTGAATAAACGCGGCGCCTATGGGGTTTTCGCGAGCAAGCTCGCTCCTACAGGGATTAGGGCAAGCCACCCCACATAATCAGGGTCTGTAAAGGTGGGCATGCCCGGCCCGATACAGCGACGACTCGCCGAAACTGTCACTGGCCAGCACTCGGCCCACCACAATCAGTGCCGTGCGCCGGAACCCCTTGGCTGCGACCTTGGCGGCAATATCTGTCAGGGTGCCGACAACCCAATCCTGATCCGGCCAGGTCGCTCGGTGCACCACGGCAATTGGGCAATCGGCGCCATAGTGCGGCAGCAGTTCGGCGACGATCTTTTCCAGGTGATTGACCCCCAAGTGGATCGCCATGGTCGTACCATGGCGGGCCAGGCTGTCGAAGCTCTCACCGGGGGGCATGTTGGTCTTGTCGGCGTATCGGGTCAGGATCACGCTCTGGGCGATGTCCGGCAGAGTCAGCTCGGTTTCCAGCAACGCGGCGCAGGCCGCTACTGCCGTAACGCCGGGAATGACCTGGAAAGGAATACCCATTTCCCGCAAGTGGCGGATCTGCTCGCCAATCGCGCCATACAGGCTCGGGTCGCCCGAGTGCACGCGCGCCACATCCTGGCCTTGGGCATGGGCGGTCTTGATCAGGTCCATGATCTGTTCAAGATGCAGCTCGGCGCTGTTGACCACCTGCTGCGCCTGATGACCCTCCAGCACCGCGGCGGGCACTAACGAGCCGGCATAGATGATCACCGGGCAACTGCGGATCAGCCGCTGGCCCTTGACGGTGATCAGTTCCGGATCGCCGGGGCCTGCGCCGATGAAGTAGACGGTCATGGAGAGTTCCTGTTGAAAAGCGGGCGAGCATGAAAACGGCTCATGGTCGCAAGGGCGATTATCAAGGTTTTAGCCGGTGCAGGCCAATGCAAGCGTGGCGTGGGCAACTTTTCTGCGAGTGATCAGCAGGCGGGCAGGGGCATTAGCGAGCTGTTCGGTCAGGGCCAGGGCGGCGCTTTCGGCAATGCCGTAACAGCCGGTATGGGCAAATGCGACGCTCGATTTGTGGCTCAGTCGCTCTTCGTAAGCCGCCAATTGCGTGGCATCGAAGCACAGCAGCGGTACATTCAGCACTTGGGCGAGCGCCAGCAACCCTGGCTCATCCTGCTTGCGATCGATACTGGCCAGCGCCGTCAAGCACTGGCGGCCGATACCCGCTTCGACGAGGGCGCTGTCCAGCAGCGCCAGCAGCGTGTGAACGTCACAACCCCGCTGGCAACCCAGGCCGACTACCAACGTCATGCCGAGTATTGGTCGTCGCGGTTGCGGCGAAACAGCCAGGCGCTGATCAGGCCCAGGGCCAGCCAGAACACCACATTGGTCAGTTGCGATGCGATTTTGAACTGTGCTTCGAGCGCCTCGGGTGCCAGCATCGAATGCACTTGCGGCTGCGGCGCGCCAATCACGTGGGGGACGGCAAGAATTGCCACGCCCAGCACTTTGAGCAGCCCGTTGCGACCGAACACGATCAGCGCAATACCGGCGGCGGTGGAGGCGGCGGTACCGATCCACCAGGTCTGGCGCAGCGTCAGGTCAGCCGCGGCCGTGCCCGGCAATTCAGGCGGCAGGCCCAGGGTAGGTGCCAGCACAAAGGTCGCGTAACCCGCCAGGCCCCAGAGCAAGCCCTGGGCGGTGCGGGTGGGGGCGCGCAAGGTGTAAAGGCCGGCGAGCATCAACGCAAAGCCGACCGCCACCACCAGGTTGCCACCTGTGGTCGACAACACGCGCTGCCAGCCATCTTCCGGCTCCCAGGCTTCGGCGTCGTGGCTATGTGCAGCGGCACCTGCGCCGTGTTCGTGGGCAACTTCGGTCGCTACAGGAGCCTTTTCATACGTTTCGGCCTGCAAAATCAACGGCGAGACCCACAAGCTTTGCAGCAGGGTCAGCAGCAGGGCGGCCAGCAGGCCGGTGAAACCTGCGGTTTGCGCAATACGTTTGATCATGTCGGCAGGCCTCAGTGGCAAGGGAACGCGGCGCTGTGGCGGGTATCGTGGGCCGCGTTATGCACCGCCTCGATATGCGAAAAACCGGCGAAGTACACAAGGCACGCACCCAGGATTGCCGCGCCGATCGCAGCGCTCAGGCGTTGACTCAACGTGGTGGTGCTGCTTGCGGAGGGCGTAGTGCTGCTGATGATCGACATGGCGCGTCCCTTTCAGGTGTCAGGGTGAAACGAGCGCATGCAAACCCCACGCGCCAGGCACGCAGGGTTCGAACAGCGCCCGCCCACCGCGGGTTTGTTATCTGATTTTTTCGGGCCGGTCTCCGGGCTTGCGAGGGGCGGCTCTGGACAGAGTGCGCCTGAAAAGCATCGCCTTCCCATGCAAAAGCACAGTGGCCGTGACGCTTCGCTCGCTTACCGTTGCGGGGGCAGCACCGGATTTGTCATAGGGGTATGACGCACCGGTTTCCCGTTTCACCCTGTGAAGGGCACCCGAAACAAGATGTGTAGGAGAGCATGGGCCGGGGACGGTAGTCAAATGCCGCGAGCCCCTGTAGCCTTGCACCTTCGAGGTTCTTCGGCCCCACGCCGAAGCTAAGAAGGGAACGCGGTTCAAGCCGCGGCTGCCCCCGCAACTGTGAAGGGTTCAGTTGACTGCCATGCCACTGCCGAGACGGCGGGAAGGCGCAGTCAACGTTGGTCGCAAGACCTGCACGCCCCAAGCCAGGAGACCTGCCTCGTCACCGATTTTTCAATTCAACCGGGCGGGGTGATCCGGTGACGAAATCCGCTGCTGCGCGCCGCCGCAGGGCCTGTCGTCCCGTATGCCCGCCCCAAAGGGCATCCGATGAAAACACTGGCCAAACTTCCCGTCACCATCGTTACCGGCTTCCTCGGCTCGGGCAAGACTACGTTGCTGCGCCATATGCTCGACAACGCCCAGGGCCGTCGCATTGCCGTGATCGTCAATGAATTTGGCGAGCTGGGCATTGACGGCGAGATCCTCAAGCAGTGCTCTATCGGTTGCACCGAGGAAGAAGCCAACGGCCGCGTGTACGAACTGGCCAACGGCTGCCTGTGCTGCACGGTGCAGGAAGAGTTCTTCCCGGTGATGCGCGAACTGGTCGCCCGTCGCGGTGACCTGGACCATATCCTCATTGAAACCTCGGGCCTGGCCCTGCCCAAGCCGTTGGTGCAAGCCTTCCAGTGGCCGGAAATCCGCAGCGCCTGCACCGTTGACGCGGTGATCACCGTAGTCGACAGCCCGGCCGTGGCCGCCGGTACCTTTGCCGCCTTCCCGGATCAGGTCGACGCCCAGCGCAAACTTGACCCCAACCTGGACCACGAGTCGCCGTTGCACGAACTGTTCGCCGACCAACTGGCCAGCGCTGACCTGGTGATCCTCAACAAAGCCGACCTGATCAGCGCCGAAGACCTGGCCCGTGTGCGCCTGGAAGTGGCCGAAGAACTGCCGCCGGCGGTGAAGGTCATCGAAGCCAGCAGCGGCCGCCTGCCGCTGGACGTGTTGATCGGCCTCGGCGCCAGCTCCGAAGAGCATATCGACGCTCGCCACAGCCATCACGATCAGCACCATGAAGGCGAAGACGACCACGACCACGACGCGTTCGACTCCATCTCCATCGACTTGCCGCAAGCCGACGAAGCCCTGTTGCTCGACGCCCTGACCCAATTGGTGGTGCAGCACGGCATTTTGCGTGTGAAAGGCTTTGCAGCTATCCCAAACAAGCCGATGCGCCTGCTGATCCAGGGTGTGGGCACACGCTTTGACAAGCACTTCGACCGCGCCTGGGGCGCCGATGAAGCGCGCACCACGCGCCTGGTGCTGATCGGCCAAGAGCTGGACGCCGCCGGCCTTGAAGCGCAATTGCGCGCTGCCCTCAGCGTTTAACCATGCACCTGCTCAGGACCCAGCCCGGTGGTTTCGTCGCGGACGACAATATCGCCGACCTTGGCCAAACCCCCGCCGAGCTGGTGATCCTGTGCAGCGGCGATTCCAGCCTGGCGCTGCTGGCCGAAGTCGCCCAGCAATTGCCCGAGGATTACCCCAGCCTGCGCCTGGCCAACCCGATGCAGGTGCAGAACCATGCCTCGGTCGACCTGTATGTCGATGAGGTGTTGCGTCACGCCAAGGTCATCCTGATTTCCCTGCACGGTGGCATTGGCTATTGGCGCTACGGTATCGAGCGCCTGGTGGAGCTGGCCGAACGCGGCGTCACGCTGATCCTGGTGCCGGGGGATGATCGCCCAGACCCAGAGCTCAGTGGCTTGAGCACGGTTGGCGCCGAGCAGCGCGACCGCCTTTGGCATTTCCTGCGCCAGGGCGGGCTGGGTAATGCCCTGGATTTTTATCGCTGCCTGGCCAGTGATTATCTGGGGCGCGATTACCCTTGGAACGAGCCGCAGGCGTTGCCGCGTACCGCGATCTATCATCCGCAAACTGCCAATGCCGATCTTGATGATTGGCGGGCGCAGTGGAATGCGCAATGGCCGGTGGCAGCGGTGCTGTTTTACCGCTCCCATTTGCAGGCCGCCAACACCGGTTTCATCGACGTGTTCTGCCAGCGTTTGCAGGTCGCGGGCCTTAACCCCCTGCCTATCGCGGTGGCCAGCCTGAAGGAGCCCGGTTGCCTGGCAGTGGTTGAAGACTGGCTCGATGAAGTACAGGCGGCGGTGATCCTGAACACCACCGGCTTTGCCCAATCGAGTCCCGAAGCACCGCACCTGCGCCCATTCCGGCGCAATATCCCGGTGATCCAGGCTATTTGCGCCCAGGACAACCAGCCTGGCTGGCAGGCCAGCGAACAGGGGCTCGGCCCACGCGACCTGGCGATGCATATCGCCTTGCCCGAACTGGACGGGCGCATCATCAGCCGGCCGATCAGCTTCAAGGACCTGGCCTGGCGCAGCGAGCGCAGCCAGTCGGACGTGGTGTGCTATCGCGCAGCCCCCGAACGCATGGACTTTGTTGCACAGTTGGCGCGGCGCTGGGTTGAATTGGCCCGTGTGCCGAATGCGCAAAAACGTATCGCGTTGATCCTCGCCAACTACCCGACCCGCGATGGACGCATCGGTAATGGCGTGGGCCTGGACACCCCGGCGGCGGCGCTGAATATCTTGCGCGCCTTGCAAGCCGAAGGTTATCCGGTGGCGGATGTGCTTCCCGACAGCGGCACCGCGCTGATCCATGAACTGCTCGGCGGCGTCACCAACGACCTCGACAGCCTCGACCTGCGCCCATGCCATCAAAGCCTGGGTCTGGATGAGTACCTGGCGATGTTCGAGCGCCTGCCAGCGGCCAATCGCCAGGCCGTGCTGGAACGCTGGGGCGCGCCGCAAAACGATCCGATGTTTCGCGATGGCCGCCTGATGATCGCCGGCCTGCGCCTGGGGCTGACGTTCGTCGGCATCCAGCCGGCGCGGGGTTACCAGGTGGACGCCAGCGCGGTGTACCACGACCCGGACCTGGTGCCGCCCCACGGCTACCTGGCGTTTTACTTCTGGCTGCGCCACACCTATGCCGCCCACGGCGTGATTCACGTGGGCAAGCACGGCAACCTGGAGTGGTTGCCGGGCAAAGGCGTAGGCCTGTCGGAAAACTGCTGGCCGGATGCGTTGCTCGGGCCGCTGCCGAATATCTATCCGTTTATCGTTAACGACCCAGGCGAGGGCGCCCAGGCCAAGCGACGCACCCAGGCAGTCATCATCGACCATCTGATGCCGCCCCTGACTCGCGCCGAGACTTACGGCCCCTTGCGTGATCTGGAACTGTTGGCCGACGAGTACTACGAGGCGCAATTGCTCGACCCGCGCCGCGCCCTTGAGCTGCAAAAAGACATTCTCAAGCTGGTGCGTGAAACCCGTATCGACCAGGAGCTTGAACTGAGCGGTGATGCGGATGCGGCGGTGTGGTTGCCGCGCCTGGATACCTATCTGTGTGACTTGAAGGAGTCGCAGATTCGCGACGGTCTGCATATTTTTGGCGAGTCGCCCGAAGGCCGTTTGCGCATCGACACCTTGCTGGCCCTGTTGCGCATTCCCCGTGGCGATGGACGTGGCCCGCAATCGAGCCTGTTGCGGGTGTTGGCCAAGGCGTTCGAACTGGGTTTTGATCCGCTCGATTGCGCCTTGGCCGAGCCGTGGACGGGACGGCGCCCGTTGGTGCTGCAAAAAATTGACGGGCAGCTGTGGCGCACCGCCGGCGATACCCGTGAACGCCTGGAGCTCTATGCGGCGCGGTTGATCGAGCAGGCACTGGAAGGCCCCATCGAGCAGTTGGAAGAGCCCGGCTGGGAAGACGTCAAGTCGGTCATCGAAAGCCTGCGCATCGTGGTGGCGCCACGCCTGGACGCCTGTGGCCCGGCAGAAATGCGTGGCCTGCTGGATGCCTTGAGTGGGCGCTTCGTCCCGGCAGGGCCCAGCGGTGCGCCCAGTCGCGGGCGCCTGGATGTGCTGCCGACCGGGCGTAACTTCTTCACCGTGGACGTGCGTAACCTGCCAACCACCACGGCCTGGCGCATCGGTTTCCAGTCGGCGAATTTGATTCTGGAGCGCCACCTGCAGGATCACGGCGACCATTTGCGCCAACTCGGCCTCTCGGTATGGGGCACGGCCACCATGCGCACCGGCGGTGACGATATCGCCCAGGCCATGGCGTTGATGGGCGTGCGCCCGGTGTGGGCCACCGGCAGCCAGCGGGTGGATGATTTTGAAATCCTGCCGATCAGCTTGCTGGACCGCCCGCGTGTCGACGTGACGCTGCGCGTGTCCGGCTTTTTCCGGGATGCCTTCGCCAACCTGATCCGCCTGTTCGATGCGGCGGTGCAGGCGGTGGCGGCGCTGGACGAACCGGACGATATGAACCCACTGGCCGCCAAGGTGCGCAGTGAGCGCCAAGCGTTGCTTGAGTCGGGCCTGGACGCAGAGGCCGCGGCCAAACAGGCTGGCTGGCGTATCTTCGGCGCCAAGCCGGGCGCTTATGGCGCCGGTGTGCAGGGCGCGGTTGACGGGCGTTTGTGGCAGAGCCGCGAGGATTTGGCCGAGGTTTACCTGAACTGGGGCGGGTATGCCTACGGGGGCGCTGACGAAGGCACCGCCGCCCGCGAGCAGTTTGCCCAGCGCCTGAGCCAGGTGCAGGCGGTGTTGCAGAATCAGGACAACCGCGAGCATGACTTGCTCGATTCCAACGACTACTACCAATTCCAGGGCGGTATGCTCGCCGCCGTGGAAACCCTGAGCGGCGACAAGGCCGCCAGTTACCATGGCGACCACAGCCAGCCGGACCTGCCCAAAATCCGTACCTTGAAGGAAGAGCTGAACCGGGTGATCCGCGCCCGCGCCGCTAACCCCAAGTGGATCGAAGGTGTGAAACGCCACGGCTACAAAGGCGCGTTTGAAATGGCTGCGACCGTGGACAACCTGTTCGCTTTCGACGCCACCACCACGCTGATCGACGATTATCAATATGCACTGCTCGCAGACGCCTACCTGCTGGACCCCGACACCCGGGCCTTTGTGCAGCAGCACAATCCCGATGCCCTGCGCGACATGACCGAACGTATGCTTGAAGCCCAGCAGCGGGGCATGTGGCAGGCGCCGGGGGCGTATCGCGAAGCACTGGAAAACCTCTTGCTGGATATAGAAGAAGACAGCTGATGACTGATATTCCCCATTTTCCGTTGTCTGCCGTGGTCGGTGCTGACGACCTGAAACTGGCACTGTGCCTGACCGCCATCGACCCCCGTATCGGCGGCGTGCTGATCGAAGGCCCGCGGGGCATGGCCAAGTCGACCCTGGCCCGTGGGTTGGCGGACCTGCTCGCCAGCGGGCAGTTCGTGACCCTGCCGCTGGGCGCGACCGAGGAACGCCTGGTCGGCACCCTGGACCTGGATGCCGCGCTGGGCGAAGGCCGTGCGCAATTTTCCCCCGGCGTGTTGGCCAAGGCTGACGGCGGCGTGCTGTATGTGGATGAAGTCAACTTGCTGGCCGACCATTTGGTGGACCTGCTGCTGGACGTGGCCGCCAGCGGCACCAACCTGATCGAGCGCGACGGCATTTCCCATCGGCATTCGGCGCGCTTTGTGCTGATCGGCACCATGAACCCGGAGGAGGGCGAGTTGCGCCCGCAGTTGCTCGACCGCTTTGGTTTCAATGTGGCGCTGAGCGGGCAGACTCTGCCCGCCGAGCGCGGGCAGATCATCCGGCGTCGCCTGGATTTCGACAGTGACCCGGCGGCTTTCTGCGCGCAGTGGGCCGCGCCGCAAGCCGAGTTGCGCGAACGCTGCACGCAGGCGCGGGCGCGACTCGACAGCATCGACCTGGACGATCACGCGTTGGCGCAGATTACCGAACGCTGCTTTGAGGCAGGCGTGGACGGTATGCGCGCCGACCTGGTCTGGCTGCGAGGCGCCCGCGCCCATGCGGCCTGGCGTGGTGCGTCGGCCATTGCCGAGGAAGATATTGAAGCGGTGGCCGAGTTTGCCTTGCGCCATCGGCGTCAGCAGCAAACGCCCCCGGCCGCACCGCCGAATCAAGGGCAGTCGTCGAAACCGTCTGAAAGCTCACCCGGCCAAGGCCAATGGGGTGATATGCCCGCACCGGCCTTGCCCACGGGCGCCCGTCGCGATGTGCCGACCTGGCCAAAAAAGCCCTAGGCATCCGCCCCCGACCTGACGCGGGGACGGATGCCCGGCCCCAGGTGGGGCGACTGGATAACGGCAGGCAGGGCAGTGCACGCAGCGCACAGAAAGGCAGGATCAATTGGCCGGGTACGTTGCTCGTTGGACGGCCGCAATGCCGTGATGACCTGCTGTTCCACCTGCGTAGCCGTTCGGCGCCTGAACTGTGGTTGGTAATCGTCGATGCCTCGGCGTCCACCCGGCGCCATCGGGCGTTGACCGATGCCAAGGGTTTGTTGGCCCAGTTGTTTGACGATGCTTATCGCCAACGGGCGCGCATGGCGTTGTTGACGGCCAGCGGGGCATCGCCGAAGTGGCAGGTGCAAGGTTTGAAGGCGGCGAAAGGCTTGTCCGATTGGTTGGAGCATTTGGGAGCGGGCGGCGGGACGCCGTTGCTGGCTGCGCTGACCGAGGCGGGGCATTGGTTGGCGGCGCGACGCAAGCGCTATCCCGCCGAGCAACAGAAGTTACTGGTGGTGACCGATGGGCGGCTAAAGGCGATGGGCGCGCTGCCGCGATTGGAGTGCCCAGGCATGTTGATTGACATCGAGCGTGGGCCGATCAGGTTGGGGCGGGCTGAGGAATTGGCGGTGGGGTTGCAGTTGGAGTATCAGCACATCGATAAGCTGTAGCACCTGGGCTATCGCCATCGCAGGCAAGCCAGCTCCCACATGGAATCGGCGGCGCGGTCAAACTGTGGGAGCTGGCTTGCCTGCGATGAGGCCCTCAACCCCCCCCACACCTATCAGCCTGTCCCCGGCACATTCGGCCAAAGATCCGCCACCAGAAACAACCGCTCCGCTTCTTCCCACTCCTCACCGTTCGGCACCATGCGCACCAGCAACTGCGCTGGGGCCAGTGGGTCCAGGTCTGCCAGCCAACCTTGCATCTGCACCTCACTCCACACTTCATCGGCCGTGTAATGCGCAGGTGCCAACCAGGAGTGGCGGGGCAGGGGTTGCCAGCGGCCCTCTGGGCGGGTGCTGACAAAGTCCGGCCAGTCGCGCTGATGCAACCAGCATCCACGCAGATGCTGCGGGTGGACGCCGAGCGGGGCTTGCGCCGTGCCCGGCCAGGGATAGAGCAGATACCCGCCCAGCCACAAATGCGCATCGAACGCCTGGATATCCAGCGCCGCCAGGGCGTCGCGGCTCTCGGCCCGTGCAGAAATCGGCAGCTGATGCTCGGCCAGATGCGCCAGCTTGCGATCCAGCCGGTCATGACAGCCAGGCCCCAGCCATTGCGCGGCGTCCTGGCCATTGCCGTTCTGTGGGCCAAGATAGAGTTTGATCGCCAGTTCCAGGTGGTGCACGCCATCGCGGTCGCGCAGCAGCATGTCCAGTTCGCCCAGGGTATGCCCGGCGCGGCGGATCGGCAGGTTGGCGGCCAGCAATTCCACACCCGGCGCGTGCTGCACGGCAAACTGCCACAGGCGCTCGTAATAAAGGCCCAGGCGCCGTGTGCGCGCCAGGCTCAGCCATTGCTGCAAGGCGCTGCTGTCTTGATCAAGCCCGCGCAGCCACTGCTCAAGCCGGTGCGGCGCTTGCACCCAGTCACTGCCGGCCAGCGGGTGGCGTTGCGGCCACGGCGTTTGCGCCAGCATCGGCGGGGCAAGGATCACCCACGCCAGGTCGCGCACCTCGGGGTGGCGCAATTGGCGGGGCAAGTTGTGCAAGTCGGAGAACACAGTCATGGTCCGAGCATAGCCTTTTCAGCCGGTTGAAGGTGTCTGAGAACCATTGTCATCAAGGCCCCGCGGCGACAAAGGATTTTGCCTGAGGCGGCCTTTCGCCCATAATCGTTCTTTTTTGCCGCACCCCAAATCCCGCAGGAGCCCCATGGAGCAATTTCGCAATATCGGCATTATCGGTCGCCTGGGCAGTACCCAGGTGTTGGACACCGTCCGCCGGCTGAAGAAGTTTCTGCTCGAGCGCCACCTGCATGTGATCCTCGAAGACACCATCGCCGAAATCCTCCCGGGCCATGGCCTGCAGACCTCGTCGCGCAAGATGCTCGGCGAGGTGTGCGATATGGTCATCGTGGTCGGCGGCGATGGCAGCCTGCTCGGCGCCGCCCGGGCGCTGGCTCGGCATAACGTGCCGGTGCTGGGCATCAACCGTGGCAGCCTGGGCTTTCTGACGGATATCCGCCCCGATGAGCTGGAAGTCGAAGTGGCCAAGGTGCTCGACGGCCATTACCTGGTGGAGAACCGCTTCCTGTTGCAGGCCGAAGTGCGCCGCCACGGCGAGGCGATCGGCCAGGGCGATGCCCTCAACGATGTGGTGCTGCACCCGGGCAAATCCACGCGGATGATTGAGTTCGAACTGTATATCGACGGCCAGTTCGTGTGCAGCCAGAAGGCTGACGGCCTGATCGTCGCCACGCCCACCGGTTCTACCGCCTACGCGCTGTCGGCCGGCGGCCCGATCATGCATCCCAAGCTTGATGCCATTGTGATCGTGCCGATGTATCCCCATATGTTGTCCAGTCGGCCGATTGTGGTCGATGGCAACAGTGAGCTGAAAATCGTGGTGTCCAAAGACATGCAAATCTACCCGCAAGTCTCCTGCGACGGGCAGAACCATTTCACCTGCGCCCCCGGTGACACCATCACCGTGAGCAAGAAGGCACAGAAGTTGCGCTTGATCCACCCGCTGGATCACAACTACTACGAAGTGTGCCGTACCAAGTTGGGCTGGGGCAGCCGCTTGGGGGGTGGAGGCGACTGATGCTCGATCCCGCGCGTAGCTACGACCTGATTGGTGACGTGCACGGTTGCGCTCATACCCTTGAGCACTTGCTCGACCAATTGGGTTACCACAAGCAGGGCGGCACCTGGCGCCATCCGTCGCGCATGGCGGTGTTCCTGGGCGATATCATCGACCGTGGCCCACGCATCCGTGAGGCGCTGCATATCGTCCACGACATGACCGTGGCCGGGCAGGCGCTGTGCATCATGGGCAACCATGAGTTCAATGCGCTGGGCTGGACCACACCGGCACCCCCCGGCAGCGGCAGGCAGTTTGTGCGCGAGCACAACCCACGTCATGCGCGGTTGATCCACGAGACCCTGACCCAGTTCGAGCACCACCCGAACGATTGGCACGACTTCCTCGGCTGGTTCTATGACATGCCGCTGTTTGTCGACGCCGGGCGTTTTCGCGTGGTGCACGCGTGCTGGGATGAAGGCTTTATCCAGCCGTTGCGCGCCACCTTCCCGGATGGCTGCATTGACCAACACTTTCTGCAAGCCGCCGCCGTACCGGGCAGTTTCGCCTGCAATGCCTTTGATCGGCTGTTGCGCGGTACCGATATGCGCTTGCCCGACGGCCTCACCCTGACCGGTGGCGACGGCCTGACGCGGTCATTCTTCCGCACCAAGTTCTGGGAAGATGACCCCAAGACTTACGGTGACATCGTGTTCCAGCCCGACGCCTTGCCGGAGCCGGTGGCGCGTACGCCGTTATCGTCCACTGAGAAGAATTCCCTGCTGCGCTACGGCGTCGACGAGCCGCTGTTGTTTGTCGGCCACTACTGGCGCAGTGGTAAACCGGTACCGATCCGCCCGAACCTGGCCTGCCTGGATTACAGCGCAGTGTTGTACGGCAAGCTGGTGGCGTATCGACTGGACCAGGAAACCCAACTGGATCCGCGTAAATTCGTATGGGTCGACGTTGAGCGACCAGAGGCCATTCCATGAGTACCGTAGCTGTATTGCGCTTGCCCCTGAGCGTTGACCTGGGTGGTTTCGTCAAATTGCTGCAACGCATGCAAGTGCCCCATCGCGTCAGTGAAGAGGCCGGTGAACAAGTGCTGTGGGTGCCCGAGACCATCAGTGACGACGTGCGTGTGTTGTATCAGCGCTTCCCCGCCGGTGACCCGGACCAGCAACTGGATATTCCCGAACAGGCACCGGTTGCTCGGCCAGGCTTTGTCCAGCAAGTGCGCCATAGCCCGGTCACCGCGCTGGTATTGCTGGCCAGCCTCATCGTCGCTGCCGTGACGTTGCTCGGCGAAAACCTGCAAACCATGGCCTGGCTGACGTTCTTGCCGTTCCGGGTGCTGGGCGAGTACATCCAGTTCACGCCGCTGGCCGACACGCTCGCTTCAGGGCAGTGGTGGCGTCTGGTGACGCCGATGCTGATCCACTTTGGCATCCTGCATCTGGCCATGAACGGCATGTGGTACTGGGAGCTGGGGCGGCGCATTGAAGCGCGCCAAGGCGGCATCAACCTGCTGGGCCTGACCCTGTTGTTCAGCCTGGTCTCCAACTACGCGCAATACGCTTATGGCGGCCCCGGCCTGTTTGGCGGCTTGTCCGGTGTGCTGTATGGCCTGCTCGGGCATTGCTGGATCTTTCAACTGTTGTCGCCCAACCCGGCCTATCGCCTGCCCCGTGGGGTGCTGGTGATGATGCTGGTGTGGCTGCTGCTGTGCCTTTCGGGGCTGGTCTCGATGATCGGCTTCGGCCAAATCGCCAACGCAGCCCATGTCGGCGGCCTGGTTATCGGTTGCCTCACCGGTTTGCTCGGCGGGCTGTACAACCGTCGCAAATCGTCTATTTGATAAGGAAGAGCCGAATGTCCTCTTTTGCTGAAATGATCGAAAACATCACTCCGGATATCTACGAGAGCCTCAAGCTCGCCGTGGAAATCGGCAAATGGTCCGATGGTCGCAAGCTCACCGCCGAGCAGCGCGAATTGTCCCTGCAAGCGATGATCGCCTGGGAGATCCAGAACCTGCCCGAGGAGCAGCGTACCGGCTATATGGGCCCGCAGGAGTGCGCGTCCAAATCCGCGCCAGTACCGAATATCCTGTTCAAGTCGGATGCGATCCATTGATTGAAATTGGTCGCGGTGCAGTCAGCAAAATGTCGGCGCAACTCGGTGAGCCGACCGTTCAATACGCCTTTCGCCTGGGCGATGTCGAGGTGCCGGTCAATCCGATGATCGGCACCCATGTGCGCCTGGAGTACCTGGGCGCTATTCATTGCAGCCATTGCGGGCGCAAGACCAAGACCAGCTTCAGCCAGGGGTATTGCTACCCGTGCATGACCAAGCTGGCCCAGTGCGACTTGTGCATCATGAGCCCCGAGCGTTGCCATTACGATGCCGGTACCTGCCGTGATCCAGGCTGGGGCGAAAAATTCTGCATGACCGACCATGTGGTGTACCTGGCCAACTCGTCGGGGATCAAGGTCGGCATTACTCGCGCTACCCAGCTGCCCACCCGTTGGCTGGACCAGGGCGCCAGCCAGGCATTGCCGATCATGCGGGTCTCGACGCGCCAGCAGTCCGGCTTCGTCGAAGACCTGTTCCGCAGCCAGGTGGCCGACAAGACCAACTGGCGCGCCTTGCTCAAGGGCGATGCGCAAGCGGTGGACCTCAAGCAGGTGCGCGATGAACTGTTCGCCTCCTGCGCCGAGGGCTTGCTGGGTTTGCAGGAACGCTTTGGCCTGCAAGCCATCCAAACCATTGCCGACATCGAGCCGATTGAAATCCGCTACCCGGTCGAGCAGTATCCGACCAAGATCGTCAGCTTCAACCTGGACAAGAATCCGATTGCCGAAGGCACGCTGCTGGGGATCAAGGGCCAATACCTGATCTTCGATACCGGCGTTATCAACATTCGTAAATACACGGCCTACCAGCTCGCCGTGCATCAGTAGAAGGATCCCAAGCATGCGCACCGAACAACCGAAGATGATTTACCTTAAGGACTATCAGGCGCCGGACTACCTGATCGACGAGACGCACCTGACCTTCGAGTTGTTCGAGGACCACAGCCTGGTCCACGCGCAGCTGGTGATGCGCCGCAACCCCGAGCGCGGCGCCGGTTTGCCGCCATTGGTGCTCGATGGCCAGCAACTTGAGCTGTTGAGTGTCAACCTGGCCGACCAGCCGTTGACGGACGCTGACTACCAGTTGACCGACAGCCACCTGACCGTGCAGCCAAAGAGTGAGACCTTCACCCTCGACACCACCGTCAAGATCCACCCGGAAACCAACACTGCCCTGGAAGGTTTGTACAAATCCAGCGGCATGTTCTGCACCCAGTGCGAGGCCGAGGGCTTTCGCAAGATCACTTACTACCTCGACCGCCCGGATGTGATGAGCGTGTTCACCACCACGGTGATCGCCGAGCAGCACAGCTACCCGGTGCTGCTGTCCAACGGCAACCCGATTGCCAGCGGCCCTGGCGAAGACGGCCGGCACTGGGCGACCTGGGAAGACCCGTTCAAGAAACCTGCATACCTGTTTGCGCTGGTGGCCGGTGACCTGTGGTGCGTCGAAGACAGCTTCACCACCATGACCAATCGCGAAGTCGCGTTGCGCATCTACGTCGAGCCGGAAAACATCGACAAGTGCCAGCACGCCATGACCAGCCTGAAGAAATCCATGCGCTGGGACGAAGAAACCTACGGCCGCGAGTACGACCTCGACATTTTCATGATCGTGGCGGTCAACGACTTCAACATGGGGGCCATGGAGAACAAGGGCCTTAATATCTTCAACTCCAGCGCCGTGCTGGCCCGCGCCGAAACCGCTACCGATGCCGCCCACCAGCGCGTCGAAGCCATCGTCGCCCACGAATACTTCCACAACTGGTCGGGCAACCGCGTGACCTGCCGCGACTGGTTTCAGCTGTCGCTCAAGGAAGGCTTCACCGTGTTCCGTGACTCGGGCTTCTCCGCCGACATGAACTCGGCCACGGTCAAGCGCATTCAGGACGTGGCGTACCTGCGTACGCATCAGTTCGCCGAAGACGCTGGCCCTATGGCCCACGCAGTGCGCCCGGACAGCTTTATCGAGATCTCCAACTTCTACACCCTGACCGTGTACGAAAAGGGTTCGGAAGTAGTCGGCATGATCCACACCTTGCTCGGTGCCGAAGGCTTCCGCAAAGGCAGCGACCTGTACTTTGAACGCCATGACGGCCAGGCCGTGACCTGCGACGACTTCATCAAGGCCATGGAAGACGCCAATGGCGCCGACCTCAGCCAATTCAAGCGTTGGTACAGCCAGGCGGGTACGCCGCGCCTGGCGGTGAGCGAGTCCTACGATGCAGCGGCCGGGACCTACAGCCTGACTTTCCGTCAGAGCTGCCCGCCAACGCCGGACAAGGTCGAAAAACTGCCGTTCGTGATTCCGGTGTCGCTGGGCTTGCTGGACGGGAAGGGCGCCGCTATCGCGTTGCGCCTGGCCGGTGAGGCTACTGCTGTGGGCACCTCACGAGTGATCTCGGTGACTGAAGCCGAGCAGACGTTCACCTTCGTCGATGTCGCTGAAAAACCATTGCCTTCGCTGCTGCGTGGATTCTCGGCGCCGGTGAAACTCAGTTTCGCGTACACCCGTGATCAACTGATGTTCCTGATGCAGCACGACAGCGACGGCTTCAATCGCTGGGATGCCGGCCAGCAGTTGTCGGTGCAGGTGTTGCAGGAACTGATCGGTCAGTATCAGGCAGGCCAACCGCTGAAGCTGGATCAGCGCCTGATCGACGCGTTGCGCACGGTATTGAGCGACGAAAGCCTCGACCAGGCCATGGTCGCGGAAATGCTCTCGCTGCCAAGTGAAGCCTACCTGACGGAAATCAGCGAAGTGGCGGATGTGGATGCCATCCACGCGGCCCGTGAATATGCTCGCAAGCAGCTGGCCGAAAACCTGTTCGAAGGCTTGTGGCTGCGCTACCAGGCCAACCGTGAGCTGTCCAAGCAAACGCCGTACGTGGCAGAGGCCGAGCACTTTGCCCGCCGCGCCCTGCAGAACATTGCGTTGTCGTACCTGATGCTCAGCGGCAAGCCAGAAGTGCTGGCGGCTACCCTGGATCAGTTCGACACCAGCGATAACATGACCGAACGCCTGACGGCCCTGGCAGTGCTGGTGAACTCGCCGTTCGAAGCGGAAAAAGCCCAGGCGCTGGCGGTGTTTGCCGAGAACTTCAAGGACAACCCGTTGGTCATGGACCAGTGGTTCAGTGTCCAGGCCGGCAGCACGTTGCCGGGCGGGCTGGCGCGGGTCAAGGCGCTGATGCAACACCCGGCATTCACCATCAAGAACCCGAACAAGGTGCGCGCGTTGATCGGTGCATTTGCGGGCCAGAACCTGGTCAACTTCCATGCGGCGGATGGCTCGGGTTATCGCTTCCTGGCTGATTTGGTGATCGAGCTCAACACCTTGAATCCGCAAATCGCTTCGCGTCAATTGGCGCCGCTGACGCGCTGGCGCAAGTATGACAGCGCGCGTCAGGCACTGATGAAGGCGCAGCTGGAGCGCATTCGGGCGTGTGGTGAGCTGTCCAGCGATGTTTATGAAGTGGTCAGCAAGAGCCTGGCGTAAGGCTTTCTATCTGATGTGGCACCTCGCTTAGGCTCGGTGTGCCCGTAATCCGCCATGGATTACGGGCCGCGTGGTTTGACGGGGCGCCTCGGATCAAGAGCAGATCAAGAGCGGCTCGCTCGCATCGTGGTTACGGTCGGCTGCTACGAAGTTGTGTAGATACCTGTGTTCATCGGGGGCGAGCCCTAATGCCAATCAGCTAAGCGTACATTGCCCTCTGTAGGAGCGAGCTTGCTCGCGAAAAACGTCAACGATAAAGCGTGCTTCCTGAATGAACGCGGCGCCTGTGAATTCTTCGCGAGCAAGCTCGCTCCTACAGAGCCTTAACTGCCTGGTAAGCCCCTTCCCATATCAGTTCGCAGAGCATTCGGCATGACCTTCGACTCGCCCCTCATTGCCTATCAGTATGCCATCGCCCAGCAAGGCTTCGTCCCTGACGACGCCCAGCTTCAGGCGGTGCAGGCCTTGCAAGCGTGCCACGAGGCTTTGCATCAGGGGCGCTCGCCAATTGCCGGGGTTTACCTGTGGGGGCCGGTGGGACGTGGGAAGACCTGGCTGATGGATCAATTCCATCACAGCCTGCCAGTACCTTCACGGCGCCAGCATTTTCATCACTTCATGGCGTGGGTGCATCAGCGCCTGTTCCAGCTCACCGGAACTCAGGATCCTTTGCGAGCATTGGCTCAGGAACTGAGCCGGGACGTGCGCGTGTTGTGCTTCGATGAACTGTTTGTCAATGACATCGGCGACGCGATCATCCTCGGGCGGTTGTTCCAGGTGATGTTCGAGCAGGGCATGGTGATGGTATGCACCTCTAACCAGCCGCCTGATCAGCTGTATGCCGATGGCTTCAATCGCGAGCGTTTTCTGCCGGGCATCCACGCGCTCCAGCGCCATATGCAAGTGGTAGCGGTGGACGGTGGTGAAGATCATCGCCTGCATCCGGGTGTGGGTAAGCAACGCTATTGGGTGGATCAACCCAATGCACTGGCTTGCGTGTTCAAGCAATTAAGCCAAGGCCAAGGCGTGAGCAGCGGCGCGGTAAGCGTGGGTTACCGCTCCATTGTGGCAGTGCAGGCCAGTGACGCGGTGCTCTGGTGCCGTTATGCCGATCTGTGCGAGCAGCCCCTGTCCGCGATGGACTTCATGCTGCTGTGCGATCGCTTCCGGGCCATCCTGTTGGGCGAGGTTCCAAACCTCAGCGCCCAACAGCGCCCGGGGCGGATTGCCCGTGGCACCGAGGACGCTGCCGAGCGTGTGATGGCCGGAGACCGCCAATTGCCGCAGCTGTCGGTGCATGATGACAGCGTGCGGCGCTTTATCGCGCTGGTGGACGAATGCTACGACCGCAAGGTGCCACTTTATATCGAAGCCCGGGTGCCCCTGGAATGCCTGTACACCGAAGGCTACCTGGCGTTTCCTTTCCGTCGCACCCTGAGCCGCTTGCAGGAGATGCAACTACAGCGCTTTGCGGTCTAGGAAAAATCGCCACTTCAGGGCTTTTGGCGCGATTAGACGCAAGCAAGCTTCGCAATTTCCGTCAGATATTTGTAGTTAATCTCCTTCATCTACTGCCGACTCCACGCTTACAATCGAGGCTCTCAAAGGGGAACGAATCCCTGGTTGTCGTTATCGAGGAAGGAAATGGACACCCCAGACATTCTGGTGCTGCAAGCCAGCTATACCAACGAGGTGCACGCCAACGCCATCGGCTTGCTGCTCAACCATTATGCGCAAGACCCGATGGGCGGTGGCCACGCCTTGTCAGCCGATCTGTTGCAGCAACTGCCGGCCGAACTGGCCAAGCGCCCCCACGCGTTCAGCGTGTTGGCGTTCGTTGGTGGCGAACCGGCTGGGTTGGTCAATTGTTTCGAGGGTTTCTCGACGTTTGCTTGCCGCCCGCTGGTCAACGTCCACGATGTGGCGGTGATGGATCGGTTTCGTGGTTTGGGCTTGAGCCAGAAAATGCTGCACAAAGTCGAGGAAATCGCCCGTCAGCGCGGCTGCTGCAAGATCACTCTGGAAGTGTTGGAGGGTAATGCTGTGGCGCAATCGGCGTACCGCAAGTTTGGTTTCGATGATTCGGTATTTGATCCGAAGCATGGCCGTATGTTGTTCTGGAGCAAACTCTTGTAATAAATAGTTGGCAAAAAAAGGCGCCATTCAATGGCGCCCAATAAACCTTTGCCAACGGAGCGGGATGGCACAGGGTGTTACGGATTAACTAAGCATTAAATCAACTGTTCGGTTGTTCCTGGCTTGCCGTGTCGACCTTCAACGTCTTTCCGTCGGCAGAGGCCGTTCGTTGCTCTGCCTCGCCGTGGGTTTGCTGTTGAATGAAGCTGAAGTTATCGTAGAACTCCTTCGAACGCTCTGAACCGCCCTCTGCAAAGGCAGCGGCGGAGGTCAGTGTCATCAGGCTGGCAAGCATCAACGTCGAGAGTTTCATCGCGGTATTCCCATTAAGAGTGATCAGTGTCTGGCCGGTCCTTGATCAGAATCATGGAGCGACTATGGCGCTATCTTGTTAAGTGGGAATTAACGGGTAGGCACTGCGAAGTTAACAGTTTTGTTAACTTCGCTGGGGGGCTAAAGTTTCCAGTCCAATGCAAGCGTGATAGATCGCGGGTCACCCCAGTACACGCCATTATAGAATCCGACACGTTCGTAATATTTTTTATCAAATAGATTGTTAACGTTAACCGAGGCGCTAACCTGTTGGTCGAACTGGTAGCGTGACATCAGGTTGACCACGGTGTAACCCTGCTGTGTGATCTTCGCCCGAGTGGTTATCGGCCGACCTTCGCTATTGCGTGCTCCTGTGGGCCGGTTGCCGAAATCGTGGATTTCGCTTTGCCAGTTCACTGCGCCACCAACGGTGAGGTTGCGCCATGCACCCGGCAGGCGATAGGCGCTGGAGACCTTCAACAGATTTAAGGGCTGGCCGGTATTGGTGCGTTTGTCTGAACCATTGAGCGAGTGTGTGTAGGTGTAACCGGCGGTCAGGTTCCAGTCCGGCCGTATTTCGCCAGCGGCTTCCAATTCGAAGCCGTTGACCTTGTTACCCTTGCCGCCAGACTTGTAGTACTCCTCGCCAGTGACGGGGTTGGGAGGGACCGAGTCATCGCGCTCTGCAACGTTGTCCTGGGTGCTCCAGAAATAAGCGGCCGCCAGGTTCAGGCGTTCATTGAGTAGGCTACCCTTGAGCCCCACCTCATAATTGCTGCCTACCACCGGTTCCAGGTATTTCTTGTTGACGTCACGCCTGTCTTGCGGCTTGAAGATATCGGTGTAGCTCGCGTAGACGGTGTACTGCGGGGTGATGTCATAGAGCAACCCTGCGTAGGGCGTCCACATGTCGTTGTGGGTCTGGTGTGTTTTGCCGGCAGCCGTCAGTTGATCATTGTCGTTGTATTCGGGCGTGGCGTTTTCCAGCTCCCAACTGCCGTAGCGGCTGCCCAGCACCGCGTGCAAGCGTTCCGTAAGGCTCAGGCGAGTAGCGAGGTAGCCGGCTTTCTGCTGTTTCTTGCTGTGTTCACCCTTGAGGTCAGTGACCGTGTCGGCGAACTTGCCGATGCCGCCCATGTACTTCCAATCCTCTATGGGGTAGTAGCTGGCAGGCAGGTCGCTGCGCATGAAGGGCGATACATCCCGTTGGGCGGCCTCGCCATAGCCCATCATCAATGCGTGTTCGCGGCCCAGCAAGGTGTAGCTGCCGGCCAGGTTGACGTCGATGGCTTCCATTCGCGACGTACCGCGCATATGGCTGGCCCAGGCCGTCATGCCGCTGCGGTCTGCGTTGGGAAAACCGGCGCCGCCGTAGTAAACCTTGCCATCGGTGTCACTCTGGCGATGGGTATAGGCGGCCTTCACGTGCCAGTCGCCGCCGAGCCGATGGTCAAGGGTGGCGAAGGTGGTCTTGTCAGTCAGCGGCCAGGAGCTCCAGTGCGCCGCCATATTGGTAGAGCGAGGTAGCCTGGCCTTGTCGCCCTGGCTGTTCCAGTAGGGAACCGTGCCCCAGGAGGTGCCCTGTACCTGCTTGTCCTGGTAATCAAAACCTACCGCCAGCGCTGTATCGTCTGAAAGGTCGCCTTCGAGAATGCCGTAGCCGACTGCACGCTGCAGCCCATAGTTATCGCGAAAGGATCGGCTGTCACGGTAGGCCAGTACGCTGCGTCCGCGCAACTTACCGTCGAACGCCAGCGGACCGCCCACATCGATGTAGCTGTAGTAGTTGTCATGGCTGGCACCACTCACGCCCGTCTGTGCCTGCCATTGGGCGGTAGGGCGCTTGCGCACCATGTTGACGGTCGCCGATGGGTCCCCCGCGCCAGTGGTCAGGCCCGTGGCGCCGCGTACCACTTCGATACGGTCGTAGATGATGGTGTCGGCATCGGACTTCATGTAGCCGAATGTGTTGAGCATTCCATCAACCTGGAAGTTGTTGATGCCGTAGCCGCGGGAGGAGTAATAGACACGGTCCGAGTCGTTATGCTGAACGTTGATGCCGGTGGTCTGGCGCAGCACTTCGGTCAAGGTATTGAGGTTGAAGTCATCCATCTGCTGGCGTGTGATCACCGAGATCGATTGCGGGGTCTCTTTGACAGAGAGGTTCAGGCGAGTGGCGGTACTCATTGAGCCGGTGGTGTAGGCACCTGTGTGCTCGGTGGTGGCACCCAGGCTGTCTGCGCTGATAGTGGTCGCGCCCAGTTCCAGAGCTTTGATGGAGGCTTTTTCGGGGACGGTTTCAGCCAGTAGATTCGGGCTCAGCACAAGGCTGAAGAGCCCGAAGGTAACGGTGATGGATCGGGTAAAAGGCGCGAACATAGCGGCAGACTCCTTGTCATCTTCAAGCCCTCCCGGGGGTGGGAGGGCATGATTCAAAGACGAAAGGAGTTGGTGAACTTTAGGTTTTAACGAGAATGATTGTTATCTTTGTGTTGCGAAGCACCTGATTACTTGGCCACCACTTCGGCGCCGTCGGCCTTCTTCGGCTTGATCAGGCTGAAGTCGATCAGCGCCTTCTGCTTGGTGTCGTAAGGGTTGCCGATCAGCAGGGGGCGAGGCTTGAAACTGTCGCTGACCAGGCTCTTGCTGGGGTCCAGTTCATCAAAACTCAAGCCTGCCATGTCGGCCCAAGTGTGGATCAACTGCGAACTGCTGTAAGGCCGTTGCAGGTCGCCGGCGAAGCTCCAGTCGTGGCTTTCGCGCCATTTCGGTGAGGCGTAGGCCATGAACGGGATGGTGTACATCGGCGCAGTCGGCTTGCCTTCGTTCCGACCCAGGGTGTCGTGGCCGGCGGAGTCGAACACGTCTTCGCCGTGGTCCGAGAGGTACAGCAAAAAGCCGTTGGGATCGGTCTTGGCGTAGTCCTTGATCAGGCTGGAGACCACGAAGTCGTTGTACAGCACCGCGTTGTCATAGCTGTTGTAAGTGGGCAACTGTGCGTCGCTGACACCGGCCGGCACGCCTTGACGGTCGGTGAACTTGTCGAACGTCGGCGGGTAACGGTACTGGTAGCTCATGTGAGTGCCCAGCAGGTGCACCACGATGAACTTGCGCTCGGCGGTGTCGGCCAGGGCCTTGGAAAACGGCGCAAGCACATCACCGTCGTACTGGCGGGCGTTCTGGTTGCGGTTGTTGTTCAGGTACACCTGCTCGTCGGCCTGTTCGGAAAAGGTCGTGAGCATGGTGTTGCGCTTGGTCATGGTCTGCTGGTTGGTGATCCAGAAGGTCTTGTACCCGGCCTGTTTCATCACGCTGACAATCGACGGCGTCTTGAGGTACAGATCGGGGTTCTCTTCGTCGGCGAAGGTCAGCACCTGTTGCAGCGCTTCAATGGTGTAGGGGCGCGGGGTGATGACGTTATCGAACACGGCCAGTTGGTCGCGCAGCTTGTCCAGTTCCGGCGTGGTGTTGCGCGGATAACCGTACAGGCTCATGCGCTGGCGGTTGGTGGACTCGCCGATCACCAGCACCAGCGTGGACGGCTGGCCGGCCATGCTGTCCTTGAGGTTCTTCAACGGCGGGATCTGGCTGGCGCTGTTGAGCATGCCCTGCATATTGTCCAGCTGTTCGGTGTAGCGGCGATAGGCGACGATCATCTGCCAAGGCACGGCAGGCTCGATACGAGTTTCGAAGCGATCGATGGCCGACTCCATGGTTTCGCTGGTAGCGATCTGCTTGACCAGCGGGTAGCCCACCACGGCCAGAACAATGGCGATGGCCGCCACAATCGACTGGCCGCGCGGCAGGTACACCGGGCGCAGGCGCGTCCAGAGGAAGATGGCGAAGGCGGTGTGGGCAATGAACGCCAGCACGATCCACCAGGCAAAATATTGGGTTGCGTATTCGCCTGCTTCAGAGATGTTCGACTCGAACATGATGAAAATCACGCTCTGGGAGAACTCTTGCTGATAAATGAAGAAGTAACCCAGGCTGGCCATGGAACAGGCCCACAACACCACGCCGATCAAGGCGGCTAGCAGCCGTGTCTTGCGCGGGAACAGCAACATCGGCGCCAGCCACAGCGCACTCATGAAGAATGCCTGGCGGAAACCACTGAACCCGGAAGTGCCGGTCAGTTGGATAAGCAGTTGGGTAATACCGGAGAAGTACCAGAAAAACAGGAATAGCCAACCAAGGCCGGCCCAATCAAAGCCTTTCGCAGTCGTCGTGCTGCGTTTGAACATCGCCATCCAGCGCCCCATCAGTCAATGATCGTCGCGCAGAGTCGCGCGACATCGGGCCGCTCAGAACGTGAGCGGCATCGCGGGCGGGAGTATCGGGATAAGCGTGTGAAAACTTTGTGAGTTTTCTGTAGGTGTTGCCTTACAAACTGACCAGACGCAGTCAGCAGAGCGCCGGCTTGGCCTGGGATGGCAGCTCGAGTTGGGCCTGGAGGTGTGAACGCAGACGCAGGACTTCCTGTTGCAACTGATCGCGCTCGTCCTTCAACTGGCGCAATTCATCGCGGCGGATGCTGACGTAGAGAGTCTGTGGCGGGCGGGTCATCTGTGCTGTGCTCATTGCTTACCTCGCAAATAGCCGGTAGATCGCGTTGCCCAAACAGGGTTTGGACAACAGTCGGAAGCAAGTTTGAATTCTTTTTTGCAGCAAGGGAACTTTTTTATTTTTGGCGGTCGTGTGACTTTTCGGGCGGTGATGGTGAAACGATGGCAACTTTTTTGTCATGAAACTACACGGATCTGCTCTGGACTAACCCTCATTAGCCTCATTGCGCTATAAACTATGTCACACATTTTTTAGTAGTTAGGAGCATCAGCACATGCAACTGGGGATTATCGGACTAGGCCGCATGGGCGGTAACATTGCGCGGCGCCTGATGCTCAATGGGCATACCACCGTTGTATACGACCGTAACGAAGCCTTCGTCAAAGCCTTGAGCGAGGAGGGCGCCACCGGCGTTGCCGACTTGAAAGCGCTGGTGGCCGGCTTGCAAAAGCCCCGTGCTGTCTGGGTAATGTTGCCGGCGGGCGCGCCCACCGAAGACACCATCAACGCACTGAGCGAACTGCTGGAAGACGGCGATGTGATCATCGACGGCGGCAACACCAACTACAAGGACGACGTGCGTCGCGGCAAGGCCCTGGCTGAAAAGGGCCTGCACTATGTGGACGTGGGCACCTCGGGCGGCGTCTGGGGCCTGGAGCGTGGCTATTGCATGATGATCGGTGGCGACACCGAGACCGTGAATCGCCTCGACCCGATCTTCAAAAGCCTGGCCCCTGGCCTTGGCAATATCCCGCGCACCAAGGACCGTTCGGCTTCTGCCGACCCACGTGCCGAGCAGGGCTACATTCACGCCGGCCCAGCGGGTTCGGGGCACTTCGTCAAGATGATCCACAACGGCATCGAGTACGGGATGATGCAGGCGTTTGCCGAAGGTTTTGACATCCTCAAGACCAAGAACTCGGAAAACCTGCCGCAAGACCAGCGCTTTGACCTCAACGTTGGCGACATCGCCGAAGTCTGGCGCCGTGGCAGCGTGGTGTCGTCCTGGCTGCTGGACCTGACCGCCGACGCCCTGGCCACCGACCCGAAACTCGACGGTTACTCGGGCTCCGTGGCCGACAGCGGCGAAGGCCGTTGGACCATCGAGGCGGCCATGGAGCAAGCGGTGCCGGTACCGGTGCTGTCGACTTCGCTGTTTGCGCGTTTCCGCTCCCGCCAGCAAAGCACCTACGGCGACAAAATGCTGTCTGCCATGCGCTTCGGCTTTGGCGGCCATGTGGAGACTTCCAAAAAATGACCGCCAACGGCAAGAAACCCAAGGCCGAACCTGCTCCACCTACCACGTTGTTTCTGTTTGGCGCCCATGGCGACCTGGTCAAGCGCCTGCTCATGCCGGCGCTATACAACCTTAGCCGCGACGGGCTGCTGGGCGAAGGCCTGCGCATTGTCGGCGTTGATCACAACGCCATCAGCGACGCAGACTTCGCCAAGAAGCTTGAGGATTTCATTCGCACCGAAGCCGCCGGCAAAGTCCGGGGCAATGCCGAACATGCCCTGGACCCCGCCTTGTGGGCGCAGTTGGCCAAGGGCATCAGCTACGTCGAGGGCGATTTCCTCGACGACGGCACCTACGCGGATATCGCGCAGAAGATCGCCGATAGCGGCACCGACAACGCGGTGTTCTACCTCGCCACTGCACCGCGCTTCTTCAGTGAAGTGGTGCAGCGCCTGGGCAGTGCCGGCTTGCTGAATGAAACGGACGATGGTTTTCGGCGCGTGGTTATCGAAAAGCCGTTCGGCTCCGATCTGGCCACCGCCGAAGCGCTGAACGCGTGCCTGCTCAAGGTGATGAGCGAGAAGCAGATCTATCGCATCGACCATTATCTGGGCAAGGAGACGGTGCAGAACATCCTGGTCAGCCGTTTCTCCAACGTGCTGTTCGAAGCGTTCTGGAACAACCACTACATCGATCACGTGCAAATCACTGCCGCTGAAACCGTCGGCGTTGAAACCCGGGGCAACTTCTTCGAGAAGACCGGCACACTGCGGGACATGGTGCCCAACCACCTATTCCAGTTGCTGGCGATGGTCGCCATGGAACCGCCGGCAGCCTTTGGTGCCGACGCGGTGCGGGGTGAGAAGGCCAAAGTGGTCGGTGCCATCCGCCCCTGGTCGCTGGAAGATGCGCGGGCCAACTCCGTGCGCGGCCAATACACCGCCGGAGAAATCGCCGGCAAGCCATTACCCGGCTATCGCGAAGAAGCCAACGTCGCGCCGGACAGCAGCACTGAGACGTTCGTCGCGCTCAAAGTGATGATTGATAACTGGCGTTGGGTCGGTGTGCCGTTTTACCTGCGTACCGGCAAGCGCATGAGCATCCGTGACACCGAGATCGTGATCTGCTTCAAGCAGGCGCCTTATGCGCAATTTCGCGATACCGAAGTCGATGAGCTCAAGCCAACTTACCTTAAGATCCAGATCCAGCCGAACGAAGGCATGTGGTTCGACCTTTTGGCCAAGAAGCCGGGGCCGACCCTGGAGATGGCCAATATCGAATTGGGCTTTGACTACAAGGACTTCTTCGAAATGCAGCCCTCGACGGGTTACGAAACCCTGATCTACGACTGCATGACCGGCGACCAGACCTTGTTCCAGCGTGCCGACAACATCGAGAACGGTTGGCGTGCAGTGCAGCCGTTCCTGGATGCGTGGAAGCAAGACGACGGTATCCAGGCCTACAAGGCCGGTGAAGATGGCCCGGCGGCGGCCGATGCTTTGCTGGCCCGTGATGGCCGTGCCTGGCATAGCCTCGGATGAGTGACGCAACGATTCATCCCATCCGCTTTGTCCTCAGTGATGTAGACGGGACGCTGTTGCACCCCGACCACAGCCTCAGCCAGCGTACCGCCGACGCGATCCGTGCGATGCGTGAAGCCGGAGTGTTGTTCAGCCTGGCCAGCGGGCGTCCGCCCAAGGCCATGCTGCACCTGATCGAAACCTTTGGCATCGATGTGCCGGTGGCGGGCTTTAATGGCGGTACCTTGGTCAACCCGGATGGCAGCATTCTGGTTGCTCACCATTTGCCGGCAGAAGCAGCTCTGGTCACCCTGGCGTTGTTTTCTGCCGAGCCGGACATAGAAGTGTGGGTGTTTGCCGACGGCGATTGGCTGCGTCGTGACCCGCCAGGGCCAATGGTGCAGCGCGAAGCCGATGGCTTGGGCTATGGGCCGGTGGTGGTGGAGAGTTTCGAGCCCTACCTGGACCGGGTCGACAAGATTGTCGCGGCCAGTAACAACACGCAGTTGCTGGTGGAGCTGGAAGCGCGGTTGCAGCCCAAGGTGCAAGGTTTGGCTCAGGTATCGCGTTCGCAGCCTGTGTATCTGGACGTAACCGCAATGCTGGCTAACAAAGGCGAAGCCTTGAAAACCCTGGCCGAGCACCTTGGCGTGCCGTTGGACCAGACTGCCGCCATTGGCGACGGTGGCAACGATCCGGCGATGTTTCACGTGGCTGGATTGTCGATTGCCATGGGCCAGGCCGAAGAAACCGTCAAGCGCCAGGCCAATGTGGTGACCGGCAGCAACGTCGAAGACGGCGCTGCCGAGGCGTTCGAGCGGTTTATTCTCGCGCGACGCTAAGTACTTGAAGTGTTATTGCACAACTTCCAGCCGATGTTTGGCGTGGGCTGGAAGTTGCCGCATTGAATTACTTCGGCATTACCCAGGACTGTAACTGGTGGCCCTCTTTATCGAGCTCGGCGCGGGCCTGCAACAACAAGTCTTCAAGTTGGGCCGGGTCGGTATAGGCAGTCGAGGACAGCTGTTTGCTGCCGATACGGGTGTTGGTACGGTCGATGACGCTCAGGCTGAGAGCGCCAACGCCATCGTGCCAGGCCACGCACTGAAAGGGTTGGAAGGCACGGTCTGCAATCAAAAGAGCTTCGTTGATGCGCAGCGGAGCGTTCATTTGGGTCTTCTCTCTGTATGCCCATTCAAGTGAGTACCGGCGGTTGGGCTGACCGTGCGGTGGGTTACTTGTACTGATGCACGATGGTGGGGTGCGGGTCACATGCTAGAGCAAGAAATTTTAACTTTCCCTGACTAACGTCATGTAAGCGGCTGTTTTGAAAGCTGAATGAAAGTTTCAGTGACGGGCAACTTTTCGCTCGCGACGGCACCGACATGGCTTTTTGCCCACACTTATAGCGAAATAGTACAAGGCGAGCGTCAAGATCTTGCTAGGGTTAGCTGCAAGCGCCGCAAATCGTTGTTTCTAAATAACTTTAATAACATTGGCGCCAAGGAATCGTCATGGTTGATACACCTGTTCAACGCCGCTTGCTGGTAGTCGACCCCTGTGATGACTGCCACAGGCTGTTGCCTGGGCTGCGCACGGCAGGCTGGGAAGTAGACAGCTGTGCCTTGCAGGCGGTGGGGGATCGCTCTTGCGACGTGGGCCTGCTGCGTTTGCAGCCCTGTCACCTGGAACGCCCAGAGGCGGTCAAGGAGCTGATTGGCCGCAGCGGTACCGAATGGATCGCCGTGCTCAGTCCTGAAGTACTGCGTTTGCAGAATGTCGCAGATTTTGTCTGCGAATGGTTCTTCGATTTTCACACCTTGCCGTTCGATGTGGCTCGGGTCCAGGTGACCATGGGGCGCGCGTTTGGCATGGCGCGTCTGCGGGGCAAAGGTGTCGTGCCGGTAGGTGAGCCCCATGAGTTGTTGGGTGATAGCCGCCCGATTCGCGAACTGCGCAAATTGTTGTCGAAGTTGGCGCCCACCGAGTCGCCGGTACTGATCCGTGGCGACAGCGGCACGGGCAAAGAGCTGGTCGCCAAGACCCTTCATCGACAATCCCAGCGCCACGCCAAGCCGTTTGTGGCGATTAACTGTGGGGCGATCCCGGAACATCTGATCCAATCGGAATTGTTCGGCCATGAAAAGGGCGCCTTTACCGGTGCGCATCAGCGCAAGGTCGGACGCATCGAGGCAGCCCACGGTGGCACGTTGTTTCTGGATGAAATCGGCGATTTGCCTATGGAGCTGCAAGCCAATTTGTTGCGCTTTCTTCAGGAAAAACATATCGAGCGCGTCGGCGGCAGCCAACCCATCTCGGTGGATGTGCGCGTGCTGGCGGCCACCCATGTGGATCTTGAAGCCGCGGTGGAGAAGGGCGCCTTTCGCGAGGACCTGTATTACCGCCTCAATGTCCTGCAAGTAGTCACGGCCCCATTGCGCGAGCGTCATGGTGACGTGGCGATGCTGGCCAATCACTTTTCGCGTTTCTACAGTCAGGAAACCGGCCGACGTCCGCGCAGCTTCAGCGAAGAGGCGCTGGTGGCGATGGGGCAACACCCGTGGCCGGGCAACGTGCGCGAACTGGCCAACCGTGTGCGTCGTGGCCTGGTATTGGCCGAAGGGCGCCAGATCGAAGCCGTGGACCTTGGCCTGCAAGGCCAGCAGGCACTTTCGCCGCCAATGGCGACACTGGAAGATTACAAGCACCGAGCCGAACGCCAGGCGCTGTGCGATGTGCTCAACCGGCACAGTGACAATTTCAGTGTTGCCGCCCGTGTGCTGGGGATTTCCCGGCCGACGTTCTACCGGCTGCTGCACAAGCACCAGATTCGCTAGGGCGGATAGTGGACCAAGGCTCTCCGTAGGAGCGAGCTTGCTCGCGAAAAACGCCAACGATAACGCGTGTTTCCTGAATGAACGCGGCGCCTATGAGTTTTTCGCGAGCAAGCTCGCTCCTACATTTTTAAGCGTTCGCCTCTCGATCAGAAGTAGTACGGGAATTTCAGGCTGAACGTAAAGTCCGGTGCGTCATCCGTCATCCCAATCGCCAGGTTCGGCACGATGGTCAGGTTATCCGAGGCTGCGATCGTCATACCCACGTTGAAATAACCGGCGTTGGCATCGCTGGACACCACCGATTGCCAGTCGCCGCCGTCCGGCTTGAGCTTGCTTTTGCGCTGCACCAGATCGGAAACCGAGAACGACATGCTCATCTTCTCGTTCAAGGCGAACGCCACACCGACACCAAACTGGAAGCTGTCGCCCAGGCGTACCTTGCCTCCTACCTTCTGATTGACTTGACTGCTGATGTCATCGAAGGAGTCTTCAAAGTTGTGGGTGTATGACAACGAACCGAACAGCACGGCCGGGTCGAAGGTTTTGACCAGGGAAATGCCCGGTGTGACCGACCAAACCCCGTTGCCCGTGGGCAGGCTTTCGGGCACGTAGAGGTTGTCGTTGTTCGTTTGCTGGACCAGTTTGATGCCAAAAGGCTCCTTGCCCGTCGGCGCCTTGACGCGCACCGATACCACCGCATCCGGCAAAGTCGAGGTTTCGTCGAGGAACTTGTAGGCCACGCCAAAGTTGACATCGCCGATGGTCGGGTCGCGAGTCACTGAGCCTTCGGAGGTGGCGGTGGCATCGTTGCCGGCGCCGCCGGACTGGTAGGTCGAGTCGCGGTATACCACGGGTACGTTCAGATCGAACTGCCAGCGGTTGTCTACGTTGTAGCGCCCGGTAAGGTCCAGGGTCCAACTGTCGGACTTGATCCTGTCCAGGTTGATATTGCCCAGGAAGATCGAGTCCAGCGCCAGGAAGCCATTCAGCGTCAATTGACGTGCATCGTAACGGGCATAGGTGATGCCGGTTTCCACGCTGAACTTGCCGTTGCCGAAAAAGCCGCTGGCCTCGTTGTACAGGTTGCTCACACTTTGCGCAGGGGCCGAGTCGTCCTTGAGGGATTGGCCGTAAGAGCTGCCGCCACCGCCTGCACCACCCGACGCTGCGGCGGCACCCGTGCCCGTGGCGGCGACAGCGTTAGCACCTTGTTTGAAGTCGGCAGGTGATTTGGCCAGGCGTCTGGGGGCGGGCGCTACCGGTTGATCTTCTACCTGGCGCACGCGTTGCTCCAGCACGGCCAAGGCTTTTTGTTGCACGTCGTAGCGTTGCTTGAGTTCCAGAAGTTCCTTTTTCAGGGTTTCGATATCGGCGTCTGGCGCGGCATACAGCACGGATGCGGGCAAGAGCGTACTCAAACAAACCACCGCACGTAGCGATAACGATCGATGCATGAAATAAGCCGTCCTTTTCTAATGCGAAAGTGTCGAGGGTCAGCGTAGTTCAATAACCGAGCGTGCGTAGGCCTTTGAGTTGATCCAAATTGCAGTTCAACGCGCCGTTGTTCAAGCCGGTATTGTTCATCACGACGTTGAGTTGTGTAATGTTTCTGACAAGGTTGCTGTTGCCGGTCAGCACCGTACCCTGCAGCACGTTGCCGCCGCCGATCTGTTGCAGGCTATTGCCCTGGTTATGGTTGGCCTGGATCGCCATCTGCACGCCGCCATTGTTGGCCGAAACGCTGACGCGGCCCGCCGCACTGTCACCGGTCACGGTGCCGCCGGCGACCAGCACTTGCCCCGTTTGCAGGTTACTGGCGGGGGCGACGCCATTCTCGATGTTGATGCCCACATCGTTGTAGGCGGTGTTGCTATCGCCTGCGGTGCGCACACTTTGGGTCACACCCTGGCCGCTGCTGAGCCCGGCGCCACCGACCACGTTACCGGTGCCGGTGTTTGGCAGGCTGCCGTTACCCGTCGAACCGGTGGTTTGCACATAGAACTGCGGGGTAACAGTGGTTTTGTCGATTTGCATGTTGGCCGCGCCGGTAATGCGGTCACCGACAGCGTTGGTCCAGGTGCTGCTCATGACAATGCCGAAGCTGATGATCCGCCCCGGCATGACGTAGCGGCCGCGCAACTCGGCCATCTCTGCATCCTTGAGTTCGATCGGTTTGAAAGCCGATGAAGCATAGGCGGGCATAGCGGCTGCCAGACACAAGACCGTCAGCCAACGGAAAGTGTTCATCTGCTGCTCCTGGGGCGTCCTGCCCCTTATTGCGCTTCTAGAAGAAGTCGCTCTGGATAAAACCGAAATCCATCAACTCGGCATCGCCCACGGGCCGGAACTCGTTCAACTGGTTCTTGGCGGTCAGCGGTGTGGGAGGGTCGAGCAAGACGTTGGTCTTGTCGTAACCTTCGCCCAGCACGGCAAACACAATGCCATTCCAGCCTTTGACGAAGTCGTCACGGGAATAGCGCTTGTGCCCCAGCACAGGGTCGCCGATATACACCCAGTCCTTGTCGGCCCGCTGCAGCACCACAAAGTGCTTGTAGCCACGAATTTCCAGCAGCACCACCACGGGAATCTTTACCGTCACCAGGGTATCGGGGGCGATCTTGTAGCCGCGGGCACGCATACCGATGCTTTCGAGGTAGCGCTTCATGTCCAGCATGGAAAAGCCCTGGGTACGCACCAGGTCCTGGTCGGCAGTGACCAGCATCCCTTTGATGATGTGGTCTTCGTCGACGTCCAGCCAATAGGCCTGGCGCAGGATGGTGGCGAGTGCCGCGGCACCACAGCTGAAATCGGTTTTCTGTTCCACCAGGTTGGCGAACCGGCGCTCACGGATGCTCTCGACCTTCTTGAAAATCACCGCACCGCCGGGCATGGCGGAAATTGCCATGGTGCCTGCCCACGTCGTGCCGGTGAGCAACATCAAGAGGGTGAGGGTCGCGAGACGCATGATCGAATGACCTGTTGGACACTGGAATAAAAAGGGCCTTGTCGCCAAGGCCCCGTTGAATCAGAAGCGCACGCCGCTGGCGCAGACGCTGCAACCCTGGCCGATCGACAGGCTGTTGCTGCCCTGGTTGCCCGCACCGGATTGCAGGTTGGCGCCTATGTTGCCGGAGTTGCGGTTAATCGAGTTTTCGAGGCTTGCGTTGTTGGACACGTACTGAGGCTTGCCATAACCATGGCTGCTGGCGGCCGTGTTCAGGTAGCTGTTGTTGAGCGAGTTCTGCTCGGTATTGGAAGCCGCTGCGATGTTCTTGCCGTCAGCGGTGGTGATGGCCAGGTTGTTTTTACCCTGGTTGCCCTGGCCGGCCTGGCCGTTGTAACCCACGTTGCCGGAGTTGCCGGTGATGGAGCCCTCTAGAGAGGCGTTGTTTTGCGTGCCTTTATTGACGAAGTTGTTATGCGAGCTGCCTTGGTCTACATCGATTACGGCAAACACGGTGGCGAAGTCGCCTTTGGCGCTGGAGATGGCGCCGGCGTTGTCAGCCTGGTTGCCGGAACCTGATTGTGCGTTGACCCCGACATTACCGTTGTTGCTATTTATCGAATTTTTGGCTGATGCATTGTTATCGGTGTTGGTGTCGTCGAATTTGTTGTGTTCGCTTTTTTGTACGTCAGTGACCACAGCGGCCACAGTACCGGTAGGTTGTGGGGTTGGATGCCAGCCACCCGCTTGAGCGGCAGCAGCCATGAGCGCGGCGAGAGCGAAAACCATTGGTTTGAGCGCCATTTGAGGTTTCATGGTGTTTCTCCTTGCTTCTAATTAGTTGGGTTAAGTGTTGGTACGGTCTAACTAACGTCTACCAAGCGGTTACTTGATAGTGATGCCCAGGGTGTTAGCCACTCGGTTCCCCACCCCGGCACTCTGGTTCACCTGAATCACTCCTCGGCTGCCGGTGAAGGCCTGGTCGCTGGTCGCGACCTGGCGGCTGCCAGTGGTGGAGGTGAGCCCTGAGTCGGTCAACTGCGTCGTGTTCTGTTGCAACAGGACGCTGTCATCGATGCTTTGCGGGCCAGGGTTGAGGCTGATCCGCACCGCGTTGATCGATTGGTTATTGGCACCGGCCGACTGGTTAACGCCCAGCACACCGTTGCCATTGATAAATGAAGCCCCCTGAATCGCCACCTTGGCATTCAAGGACGGGTCGACCTTGCCGTCGAGCCGCTGGATATTCACGTTGGTGGCCTGACCATCGAGGGCGATGGCGCGGCTGTTGGACATCTGTTGCTGGTTGCCTGCCGCCTGGTTGATCGACAGGACGCCGTCATACTGTTGGCCGCTGTTGTTGATCACGGCGGCGTTGTCGGCCATGGCCGAGGCGCTGCCCAGCAGGGCGATCATCAACAGAAGGCGCTTCATTACTTGCCCCCCAGCATGTTGCCCAGATTGTTCAAGGGCGCCATACCGCGCTGGATCGAACCATTGATCTGCCCAGCCATGCTGCTGCCCGCGCCATGGCCGGCGGCTGCACCGGCGCCCTGGGTCGACAGGCTGTTTTGCGTAGCGTTCAGGCCAGACAGGTTGCTGCTGGGTTGGATGGAGCGAGCAAGGCCCGAACCGCTGCGAATGCCGCCGATGTCCAGATCACTGAGTTCGCCGGAGGTGGCACTCATGATCTCTTTGCTGGGGTTGGCGTTGGCAGTGGCGGGGTATGGATCGGGGAGGGAAGTGCGTCCGTACATGTGACCCTGTACGGTTCGCCCTGTCACGATAACGCCATCGCCTGCATGGCTGATGCTGGCGCTGAGCACGCAGCTGATCAGCAATACGTTTATCGAGGCGTGTGTGAGTGTGATCACGGCGGCATTCCTTGTTCTGAACGCTGACCCTAAACAGCGTTATCAGGGAAAGAGCAGAACCCGTGCCGCTTTTTGTTTATGTTGAAAATTCAGGAGGTTGGGATTTTTCCGCGCGCATCACCGATGGCGGTGTTTCAGGCGTGAAACAGTCGCCGGTCGGCGCGATATGCCGGGCCACACTCGTCAACTGTTTCAGCGATGAAACAGTGTTCATGACAGACGCATGAATCCGCAGCCGCTGGGCGATTCAGCGCACCGAGGTGTTTCAAAAGTGGACACGAAAGTTAGAAGCGCGCCTCAGCCCCGGGGCTTTTTGCCGGGGATGGCGTTGAGTACGGGATTGCCATCCTGGTTGCGGGTCAGGTAGACCGGCAGGACCTTGGGCAGGGAAGGTATGAGGTTGTTGACCTCGCTGAGGTTGTAGATGCCACCAATGCGAATGCTCCCGGTGCCGGCGTCCGCCAGCATCACCGGTTTGTTCAGGTATCGGTTGATCAGCGGCAACGCATCGGCCAACGCCAGGTTGTCGAGCACCAGCTTGCCTGTACGCCAGGCAAGCGCAGGGTCATTGGGTTTGATCGCGGCGACTTGCGGGGTGGCGTCGCCGCGGTGGTAACTGGCCTGCATCCCCGGGGTCAGCGGCACGCCGCCATGCACCGCGTCGCTGGTGATCTGCACCGAGCCTTCCAGCAACATCACCCGCACTTGGTCCTCGTACTTCCAGACATTGAACTGGGTGCCCGTGACCCGAATCTTACCTTCGCCAGCCTGCACGATAAACGGGTGCTCGCTGTCGTGGGTGACGTTGAAAAACGCTTCGCCCTTGTTCAACTTCACCTGGCGCCGATCCTTGTAGCGGCTGTAGACCAGCTCGGTGCCCAGGTTCAGCTCCACTTCGCTGCCGTCGCCGAGCGTGACTTTGCGCAGCCCGTTGGTGGCGTCAAACCGCTCATATGAGCTTGGCAACCAACCGGCTTCCCAACCGGTGAAGGCGGCCAGCGGTAGAGCGCCAAGGCAGATGGATGCTGCAATCGCATAAGAGCGCCAGCGTTTGCGAGGCTTGAGCGGCACTACAACCGAGGCAGGCGCGCTGCGGGGCAAATGATCGGCCACGTCCCAGATTTCGAGCATCGCGGCGTATTCGAAAGCGTGCAACGGATGGGCATCGTGCCACTGTTCGAAAGCCTGACGTTCGGCCGTCGTGCAGTCGCTGGCGTGCACACGCATACACCAATGCGCAGCGGCGTCGGTGATGGCGTCGTATTCGGCTTCTGAAAGGGGCTTTTCGCTCATTTACTCATCCTGATTTCCCGCATTCTACCCCTGGAGCCCTACGACGAGAACAGCATCATGGCGATTGCATATCAATTGGAACTTATTCTTGTTTAAACGCACCTAAAAAATCAGGAAACACACTGTCATCCACCAAGGAGTACGAAAATGTTGAAGAAAACCTTAGCCGCCCTGTGTGCAAGCACCGCGTTGTTGAGCGCCGGCGCTGCGTTGGCAGACAAGCCGGGTGCAGGCTGGATTACCATCGAAAAAGCCATTGAAGTAGCGAAGACCAAGGCTGGTTATGTTGAGGTCTACGCCGCCGAAGCCGATAACGACGGCTACTGGGAAGTCAAAGGCCGTAAATCCGATGGCGTAGTGTATGAAGCCAGGATCGATGGCGCCTCGGGCAATGTCCTGCGTGACCAGAAAGATTGATTCACGTGCGGGGGGCCTGCTCAGGCCCCCTCATCCAGCAGGCGCCCCAGATGCGTTATTAAGTAAGTGACTGAATCGGCATTGGATAAAATCACATCAATGCGTTTGTCGGTATTGCTCATGAAAATTTGTCTGGCCTCAGCCAGATCACTGGCGCCGGTAACATCCAGGACTTTACGCTTCAGGTAATGGGTGGTCTTGAAAAAGCCGTAATCCTGCCAGGTCTTCGCTACATCATCCCACGTCTTGAACAGCATCCTGTCCGGCGTCAGAGTGGACAATGCAGTCGTTTGCAAATCATCCTGACGGGTCCTCACCGCCTGAGCACCAGGCTTGGCCGTGTCAATCAAGTCGCGAAACGGCTCCATGCTCCGCAGGTAGGCGATGTCTTCGGTCTTGAAGCGCAGGTGCGTGAGCTCATGAATCAGCGTAGAGGCCCTGGCGTGCGCGTACATGTCGAAGGGAGTGCTCAGCCTGTCGATGTAGTCAGTCAGGTCGGGATCGAAGAAACGTTCGAATAAATACACTTTTCGTTCGCTGTCACCGACCAAAATCATGGCGTATTCGTTGTTGGCATCGGTGAGGCTGCGCCCGCTGATAAAGCGCATCGAGTCAGGGCCGATCAAGCTGGGGTCGCTGAGTTCATCGAGTATCCCATCGAGGATATTCTCGATTTTCTGCACCTGGCCCGGGTTCATATTGCTGGTGCCGAACAAGTCGCATAAAAACAGGCCCACGCGGCTATCAGGGGTGAGCAGCTTGGCAAAGTACTCAATGTTGCGCTTGCAGGTGACGGCGTAGTAAATCGCTACATTCAACGCTTCGTCAATGGCTTGGGCTTTCCAGCTGGCCAGTGCTGCAATCGCCCTTATGCCTCGCGCTTCAATGTTGATTTCGTGTCGTTCGGCGCGCTGCGTTTTCTGGCGCGTCCAGGTCTGGCCGAAGCGCGGTTGGTGCACGCTCAGGTCCAACACCCAATTGCCCTCTGAGTTACGGCCGATGTAGGGCCCCGGCGTGTCGTCGTTTTCCAGTCGCCACTGCTCGCTGGTTTTCTTTATCGAGTACACCTTGCCGGCAAGCGGTACATAATCTTTGCCGCGTTTTTTATCCTTGTAGACATGGGTGGCGGTGTCCAACTCAAGATCCTTCAGCGCAATGTCATTGCCCTCGAAAGGCTGCAACCGCGTACGCGAAGGCGCGGTGACGTCGCGTAGCGCCGGGATTATGGCCGTGGGCAGTTTGCCCTCCGGCCAGTCGACGATATCCGCCTCATCGGGCGGCGGGGGTTCGCTGCCATCAAGTTCGCTGTACAAGGCGGCCATTTGCGCCACGGCCAGAATGAAAACCTTCATCGCGGCCTTCCACTGGTGCAGCTGCAGCGCTTCCATCGAGCGCTTGATCAGCGTGTAGCAGCGCCAGACCACCAGCGGATAGGCAAGCTTGCCCGCCATGAATTGCACCGCTGTCGGAATGCCCGTGCCGAACAGGCCGACCGCTTTGTCCCAGAGCAACTTGGCGCCCTCTTCGAATTGGCAGGCGAGCATTCTGAGCAGGATCAGCGTGTTTTCACTGAACAGGTAGTGCAGCAGGTTGCCGGTTATCGCTGATGAGGCAAGGCGAATCTCCGAGGGGCGATGTCGGTTGTTTTGCAGCAGGTTGCGGTAAACGGCCTGATGCGGATCTTCCAGGTGCGCAATGACCCAGTCCTGCAGGGCTCCGGGTCTTTCCAGCTCATCCAGCAGCGCTTGCTCGCTGTCGTATTGCTTGAGCACATGCTGTTCACTGTAGGGCGCATATAGCACCACAGTCCCGTCCTCTTTATCTTGCGCGTTGATCAGGTACATACCCAGTACCTTGGCGGCAGTGGCGCCGGCGGTCGCCACCAGTTCCACGGGCCGAATCAGTGTCGACGCGCCTGCCAGCGCCGCACGTGCCAGGGCGTCAGGCATATCGAACGCCTGCTGGACCAAACTCAGGCCCTGGGTCGACAGGCGTTCTTGCAGGTGTTGCTCATGGGCGTAATGCAACACCTGCCAAGGCAATTGCTGGCAGAACAGACGTCGGCGCTTGGCTGCGGCCTCTGTGTCGGTGCCCAGTTCGGCGTGGAGCCGCTTCTGGTAGGCCGATTGCAAGTCCAACTGGCGGACCATCTGAATCACCGCGCTGGCATCCAGGCTGTCGGGTAACGGTGTGGCGGTGCGCGAGCGCGGACGGATAATCTGGCTGTTCAAGTCCGGCCAGTGGCGCAAGGCAAAATCGGTCAAGTTGTATTCATGGATATCGAGCGCCTGATGCGTCGGAATCAACACGTCATCGGGGCTGATGGCCTGCTTGGGAAAGCGCGCTTGAAGCAGTCTCAGCAACTCGGAAAACGTATGTTCGCGAATGGTCGGGATGCCATGCAGGTAGTCTTCTTCATCCGGCGCGCTGTTGTGGTATTGCTCAAGCAGTTCGGCATGGTAGATCTGCTCCTCGGAAGGCGCCATTGCCAGCCACACCGGCAGGGCCTGTTGAGTGATCATCGCCTCGGCCAGCGCGCTGGCCCGTGCCAGATTGGTGGGCGCAGGGGTCTCCAGGATCGCATCCAGGCGGTCCTGTACGGCGCGCGCCGGCAGGTCCATCTCCAGCAAATGATCCACGGCGTCCATGACGTTTTCGCCGTAGCTCGTCAGGCGATTGTCCAGCAGGTTATCGTCAATGCGTTGCAGCGGGCCGAGGCGATACTCCTGATGGGGCACGCGTTGGGACAATCGTAGATTCTCCAGCAGCGTCAGTCGTTTGATCGGATGCGCCAGGCGCTGGACGAGTGATTCGCGCAGGGCTGAAATCGATGGGAACACCTCATGACTACGCCGGGGCGTCCACAGGATCGCCTGGCCCGAATGCCTGGGGTCAAGGCCGCCACGCTCGGTCAGAACAAACAGGTTGGCCAACGGCAGCAGCGCATCGGACGTGCCCCGCTGCAACGATAGCGAATAAGCATCCGGCAGAAACCCGTTGAGCCCATGACGGGTCAGTCGCACCAGGCTGTCGGTGCGCAGGACCGCATCAAGGATGGCATGGCTGCCGGGCGACAGCGTTTTAATCAGCCGCCGCAGTTCAGCCTCGCTGCGCAAGCCCAGCAGCATCGAGTGTGCGTGTTTATCGCGAGTGTTGTTCAGGAACAGGCGCGGCAGCTCACGCATCTCGTGGCCGGCAAATACCTTCAACACCTGTTCGATGATGTCGTTGAAGGTTTTGATGGGCAAGTTGTTGAGCTTCAGGGCGATACGCGGGGCGATTTGTTTGTAAAAGCCAAGCCTGGAAGTCACGGGCAGTGGATTGCCCTCCTGGCCCAGGCGCTCGATGAAATGTTCAACCATGCTCAGAGACGAAACGGTCGGGCGCTCCTCGCGCTGCTCGGCGCGGGAGGGGTAAGTGTTGACAAAGACCTCATCAGCCTTGAGGTCCAGTTGTCGCGTGTGCAATTGCGTATTCAGGGCCAGGGCGGCCATGCTGCGCAATGTCGGATGCTTGATGCGCTCAATACGCAACCCTTGCTCGGCAGCTTGCAGGCTTTGCAACTGCAGCTTGGCGCGCTCGGCCTGAACGGTGGAGGGGCGACCATTGCCGCTGCTCACGGGATGTGTCGTCCAGCGCCCATCGGTGTCCAGGTCGGCCAGGCGATTGTCGAGCATCGTGCGGATGTCCAGGGCGTAATCGAGCAATGCCTCCAGGTCCACCTGACCGGCGCTGCTGCGATAGAGGCCCAGGGCATGGTTCATATTACTGATCTGCTTGGCGGCGATGTCTTCGATCATGCCGGTGAACACATGCCCGGTGATGGAGCGCGCAGCAACGTTTATCTGGTCCAGGCCGAGAAAGATATTACGCTCATCCAGAGACAGGAAATTGAGCAGTTCATCTTCGTGCCCGGCGGCGGTGAGCATACTCAATAACGTGTCTTTGAGGTCATCCAGGTCCTGGAGTACCTGCAAGCCACGTGATTGGGTGTAAAGGTAGGCATGGTTCTGGTTCAGCATCAGGGTACTGGCCAGCTCAACATAGTGCTGGTAGGGCGCATAGATGCGCACTTTCTCCACGCTCAGATCGGCGGCGTAGGCGCTACGAGCGCCTTGGTCGCTGAGGAACAGGGCCTGCAGCATATGGCTTTCATCGGCACTGAGGATGTCGATCTGACGTTTGAGCAGCACGTCGAGGCGCAATTTGTCAGCCAACACCTGTGCGAACAGCTCAAGACGCGAGGTGCCGTTGTCGATGTCTTCGTTCCAGTAGGTCTGCAGCAGGCTGTCGAGCAGTTTGGACAGCGTGCCGGAGGTCTGCTCGATGAGGGTTTCCCAATGCTCGCGGTCTTGCTCCAGCTGGGGCTGGCTGAACTGGGTGGTGACGTGCTTGGGGTTGATAAAGTCGCGGGTTTGCCCCAGAGGCCACGCATGTTTGATATAGAACTGCAGGAGCGCTTCACGTAGCGGCAGGGACTCGACCCAGCGTCGGTCGGTATCTGTCGGGCTTTGGATAAAGCAGTTTACCCGCGTTTGACGTTGATCCAGGCCCGGGAAATAAGGGTGCGCCATGATCCCAAGCACTGTATCGAGCATGTCGGACAGGGTCGGGGTTTTCTGCAGTTGCTCAAGCACTGCCTGCACGTTGGCCCGTTGGCAGGCTTGCAGGGCTTGTTCCTGGTCTTCCATGACCGCACCCAACACCGGCGAGGTCGTCAGCGTCAGGACGCTGCCCGCCGGCAGGCTGTTGCGCTGTGCAATCGACAGGAAACTGAGCAGCTCCTCGCGCTGTACTCCATCGGCCAACGCCTGGCTGACCTCGGTGAGCATTGACGCATGGCTGTCAAATACCTCAATACCGCCATAGGGGGTGTATAGCAGGGCCTTGGCACCGTCCGGGCTGGGGCTCATCACAAACGCCCCCGCGAGTGGAATCGCCGTTTGCCCTGCCATATTGATCAAGAGCCTTTCGACACGCATGGGGGGACTTTGCAGGCGACTGTCCTGGCGCCCTGCGTCGCTGGCGTAATACACGCCGTGCAGCCATTCCAGGTCCTTGACGGTGAGCCCCAGGGCGCGTTCGCGCTCGCTCAGTGTGGAGCGATTAACGGGCAGCAGGAATTCGGCAAAAAAATACGGCGGGGTGACGCGGGTCATCGCCTGTCTCCAGCGGGAATAGGGAAACACACGGTAGCCAGGGACCTTGGGCCGGCAGCGGTAACTATTGAGTCACGTCAAGTTGACAGCGGGCGCTGTGGGTGGTGTTTAATCGACGGTCTGGATGTCCATTCGTTGCCCCTTCCAATCATAAAAACGGAGCTTCAAATGTCTGCGCAGTCCCCGACAGTTGCCACGTCTTCAACCTTGATCGGCTTCACTGAGCTTTTGGAGTTGCTCCAACAGATTTTCGTCAGGCACGGGACCTCGCCAGAAGTGGCGGCCATCCTCGCGCATAACTGCGCCAGTGCTGAACGTGATGGCGCTCATAGCCACGGTATTTTTCGTATCCCCGGTTACCTGTCGACTCTGGCCAGCGGCTGGGTCAACGGCACCGCCGTGCCAATCGTCACCGACGTTGCGTCAGGCTTCGTACGGGTCGACGCCGCCAATGGGTTTGCCCAACCGGCTCTGGAGGCGGCACGTGCGTTGCTGGTGAGCAAGGCCCGCAGCGCTGGTATTGCGTTACTGGCCATCCACAACTCCCATCACTTTGCCGCCTTGTGGCCGGATGTCGAACCCTTTGCCGAACAAGGGCTGGTGGCGCTCAGCGTGGTCAACAGCATGACGTGCGTGGTGCCCCATGGTGCTGATCGCCCGTTGTTCGGCACCAATCCGATCGCGTTCGCCGCACCGCGGGCCGATGGCGCGCCGATTGTGTTCGACCTGGCTACCAGCGCCATCGCCCACGGCGACGTGCAGATTGCCGCGCGCAAAGGCGAACGGCTACCGCCGGGCATGGGCGTCGATAGCCTGGGCCAGCCGACCCAGGACCCGAAAGCCATTCTGGAAGGTGGCGCGCTGTTGCCGTTCGGTGGGCATAAGGGTTCGGCCTTGTCGATGATGGTCGAGTTGCTGGCGGCGGCGCTGACTGGCGGCAATTTTTCGTTCGAATTCAATTGGGCCGAGCATCCGGGAGCGCGTACGCCCTGGACCGGCCAGCTGCTGATAGTGATTGATCCGAGCAAGACCGCCGGGCAAAGCTTCGCCGAGCGCAGCCAGGAACTGGTGCGGCAGATGCATGCGGCAGGGTTGCGGCGTTTGCCGGGGGATCGGCGCCATCGCACACGGGCGAAGTCGCAGGAAGCAGGCATAGAGCTTGAGGCGCAGGATCTTCGACAGCTGCGAGAATTGGCGGCGGGATGAAACAGGCTGCGCCATGGGCGCAGCCCGTGCTGATCAGTGACGACGACCCAGCAGCAGACCCACCACCAGGCCAAAGCCTGCGGAAATGGCCACGGTCTGCCATGGGTGACCGCCGATATAGGTCTCGGTGGCATCCACCACAGGCTTGCTGCGCTCACGGACACTGGACACCGAATCCAGGGCTTGCTTGAGTTTGATGGCGACCTGCTCGCGCAGGGTTTCACCTTCCTCGCCCACCAGGGATGCGCTGCTTTTGAGCAGTTTGTCCGATTCTTCGATCAGCGCGGTCAATTCGCTGAAGGCTTGATCCTTGATTTGTTCTTCGACGGCTTGGGCGGCGGTTTTGCGGGCCATGTGTGACTCCTTGCAAGTGAATGTGACAGTGAACAATGGAGTATCGGGCAGCGGCAAAAGTTGCAGTTATTTTGCGAGCCGTGCATTTGGGGCACAATGGGAATCAGGACCTTTGGGCCTACAGTGTAAGATGTCACCCATTTGTGCAGCAGGTAATTCAACATGAGCTTCAATCTCGCCAACAAGACCCTCGCCGAACGCGCCGAGCTGGAAGACGAAAAGTCGCGCCTCTACGACCTGTGGCAAACCAACCTGGGCAAAGCCAAGGGCGAAGCCGCCCGTTTGTTCGGCGAGCGCGCCAAGCGCAAGGGCAAATGGGCCGAGTGGGTGCGTGCCGAACTTGACGGCATGTCGCCGCCGGAGTTTTCCAACATGGTGCGCAGCGAAGTCAACAAGCTGATGGCTGCGGCGAAGTAAAGCACGCCACAATCGCCTCGCGAACCTTGAGCAACAGCGGGTCCAGCTGGGCCTGGGTTCGCCAGCCCAGCTCCACCGGGTAATGCGGCAGTGCCAGCGGGCAGGGCAGCACACGCAAGCCGGTCATCTGCGCAATCGCCTCGGCCGCGTGGCCGGGGATCGTCGCCACCGCCGTGCTGCCTTTGAGCAGGTACGGCAGCGCCGCGAAGTGGCTGGTAGACGCGCACACCTGGCGGCTCAAGCCCTGCGCCGCCAAGCCTTCATCGGTAATACCGATAAACCCGCCTGACGACACCAGCACATGCTCGCGTGCGATGAACTCTGCGAGTTCCAGCCCTTGTTGGCCGGGCACCAGACTGCCTGGGTCCACCAGGCAACAGTAGTCACCTTCGCCCAGCACTTGCCGACTCAACCTGCGCTCGGCAAACCCGCCTGCGGTGATGGCCAGGTCCAGGTTGCGGTCGAGCAGGGCGCCTGCAACGATCTGGCTGTGGGTTTGGCGAAAGATCACCCGCAGTTTCGGCAGGCGCTCTGCGATGGCGTCCATCAGTGGCCTGCCGTAGGCGATTTCGAAATCGTCTGACAGACCTAAAACCACCGAACGCCCCTGATAGTGCGGGTTATCCGGGTTGGTCATCGCCAGGCTTTGACGGCAGCGGTCCAACGCCTCGCTGATCACCGGTTTCAACTGATTGGCCCGCAGGGTGGGCGCCAGCCCGCGGCCGGTGCGTACGAACAGCGGGTCGCCATACAGTTCGCGCAAACGCCGCAAGCCGGCGCTGATCGCCGATTGCGTAACGCCCAGGCGCAATGCCGCACGGCTGGCGCTGGACTCGTCGTGCAGGGCTTCGAAGGTTTTCAGCAGGTTCAGGTCAACCTGGGCGATATTCATCTGGGTCATATCATTTAGTACTGAAGTGATCTTTATTCATGATCGAGGCTGGCCGGAGAATGGGCAACCCTTATTAGCGGAGTGAGCGTAATGCCCGTATCGATCGTTGCAGCCCTGCAAATCGGCTCCTTGCCTGGCGGCAAAGCTGAAACCCTGGCGCAGATCCTGGCCTATGAAGATGAAATCCAGCGCAGTGGCGCGCAGTTGGTGGTGATGCCTGAGGCGTTGCTGGGCGGCTATCCCAAGGGCGAAAGCTTCGGCACGCAATTGGGCTATCGCCTGCCGGAGGGGCGTGAAGCCTTTGCGCGGTATTTTGCCAATGCCATCGACGTGCCGGGCGTCGAGACTGAGGCGCTGGCCGGTTTGTCGGCGCGCACCGGTGCCAGCCTGGTGCTCGGCGTGATCGAGCGCAGTGGCAGCACGCTGTATTGCACGGTGCTGTATTTCGAACCGTCGAGCGGTTTGGTCGCCAGGCACCGCAAACTCATGCCGACCGGCACTGAACGGCTGATCTGGGGCAAGGGCGACGGCTCAACCTTGCCGGTGATCGACGCGGCTGTCGGGCGTATTGGCGGTGCGGTGTGCTGGGAAAACATGATGCCGCTGTTGCGCACGGCCATGTATGCCAAGGGCGTGCAAGTGTGGTGTGCGCCCACCGTGGACGAGCGTGAGATGTGGCAGGTAAGCATGCGGCATATTGCCCATGAAGGCCGCTGTTTCGTCGTGAGCGCTTGCCAGGTTCAGGCATCGCCCGAGGCGTTGGGCGTGGAGATTGCCAATTGGCCAGCAGAGCGCCCGTTGATTGCCGGCGGTAGCGTAATTGTGGGGCCCATGGGCGACATTCTGGCAGGGCCGTTGCTGGGGGAGACGGGGTTGTTGACGGCGCGCATCGATACCGATGATTTGGTGCGGGCACGCTATGACTATGACGTGGTGGGGCATTACGCCAGACCGGATATTTTTGAGTTGGCGGTGGATGAACGCGCCAAGCCCGGCGTGCGCTACATCACTGATTGAACCGGGCCAACCCAGGCTTTTGTAGGAGCGAGCTTGCTCGCGAAAAACCCATAGGCGCCGCGTTGATTCAGGAAACACGCGTTACCGTTGACGTTTTTCGCGAGCAAGCTCGCTCCTACAGACGGCTTGCCAGGATCAGATCACTCGCGCATCACCAGGTGGCGGTGTTGGGCAAATCCAGCGTGCCATGCTCGACAAAGCGCATGGTGCCGAATAACCCGCCCGCCAGTTTGCCGCGCAGCACGTAGGGCAGATTGTTCAGGCTTTGGGTCTGGCTCAGACCGAGAGTCTGGCGCAACACCGAGAACGCCGAAACGCTGACAGGCACCATCAGCACCTTTTCGGAAAAACGCGGGATGCTGCCGGCCTGGTCACTTACCCCGGACGCCAGCGGTCGCCCATTGACGTCCAGGTCCAGCGCCACGCCGTTGTAGTCGATTGCCGTTTCATTGGGGTTCTGCACTCGCAGCTTCACGGCAAAGCGCACTTCCAGGTCCTGGCTTTGCAGCGGCTCGATGCCCACCACGTTGATATTTACCGGGTCGCGATTGGGGAACAGCGCGCAAGCGCTCAAGGTCAGCAACAGCAACGATAGAACCATGAGCTTGCGCATTTAAAAGTGCTCCTACTGTTTCGTGACGTCCGGGTCTTGCATGACCTTGAGGGTAGAGGACTCCGGATCGAATTCATCTTCTTCCAGCTCTATGAACTCTTCGGGCAGGAAAATGTTCAGCAGGATTGCACAGAACGCGCCCACAGTGATCGGCGATTCGAAGATGTTGTGCAGCGCCTTGGGCAAGTCGCGCAGCACTTCCGGCACCGCGGCGACGCCCAGGCCCATCCCCAGGGAGATCGCCACGATCAGCACATTGCGCCGGTGCAGGCCGGCTTCGGCGAGGATCTTGATTCCGGCCACCGCCACGGTACCGAACATGATCAGGGTCGCGCCGCCGAGTACCGGCTTGGGCATCAGCTGAAGCACCGCGCCAATCATCGGGAACAGCCCCAGCAGCACCAGCAGCCCGGCGATAAAGTACGCCACGTAACGGCTGGCCACGCCGGTCAGTTGGATCACGCCGTTGTTCTGGGCGAACGTCACCATCGGCAGGCTGTTGAAGGTGGCGGCCATCGCCGAGTTGAGGCCATCGGCCAGCAGGCCGGACTTGATGCGCTTGATATACAGCGGGCCCTTGACCGGTTGCTGGGAGATCATCGAGTTGGCCGTCAGGTCGCCGGCCGCTTCCAAAGGCGAAATCAGGAAAATCACGGCCACCGGGATAAACGCCACCCAGTCGAACGAGAAGCCGTACTTGAACGGCACCGGCACGCTGATCAATGGCACCTGGGGCAGGGCGGCCATATCCACCCGGCCCAGCAACCACGCCACCACAAAGCCCAGCGTCAGGCCGATCACGATCGAACCCAGGCGCAGGAACGGGTTGTTGAAGCGGTTGAGCACCACGATGGTCAGCAGCACCAGCGCCGCCAGACCCATATTGCTGGCGGCGCCCAGGTCACCCGCGCCATAGCCGCCAGCCATGTCGGTGACCGCCACCTTGATCAGTGACAGGCCCATCAGGGTAATGATGGTGCCAGTCACCACCGGGGTGATCAGCTTGCGCAGTTTGCCGATGAACTGGCTCAGCACCACCTCGATAAAGGCGGCGAAAAAGCAGATGCCAAAAATCGTCGAGAGAATTTCATCCGTGCCGCCGCCCCGGGCCTTGACCATGAACCCGGCGCTCAATATCACGCTGATAAACGAAAAGCTGGTGCCTTGCAGGCACAACAGCCCCGAGCCCACGGGCCCGAACGTGCGGGCCTGCACGAAGGTGCCGAGCCCCGAGACGAACAGCGCCATGCTCACCAGGTACGGCACCTCGCTTTCGAGGCCCAACACGCCGCCGACAATCAGGGTCGGGGTGATGATGCCGACAAAGCTCGCCAGCACATGCTGCAAGGCGGCAAAAATCGCGGCGGTGAAGTGCGGGCGGTCTTCCAGGCCGTAGATCAGGTCGGATTTATAGCGCGGGCGGGGGGCTTGAGCGTCAGACAAAATGATGGCTCGGGTCGGAAAATGGAGGCGCAGGATGCCAGAAAGCGTCGGCTGTCAGAAGGGTAAAAGGATATTTATGAAAAACCTGCACATCCAACCCTGTAGGAGCGAGCTTGCTCGCGAAAAACGTCAACGATGGCACATGTTTTCTGATTAAACGCGGTGCCTGTGAGTTTTTCGCGAGCAAGCTCGCTCCTACAAAAGCTGGCATTAGGGCTTATTGCTTCCAGGCCCCTGGGTTCACCAGGTTTTGCGGTCGCTCGCCCGACAACGCCTGCAACAGATTATCCACTGCACACTTGGCCATCGCCTCGCGCGTTTCATGAGTTGCCGAGCCGATATGCGGAGTCGCCACCACGTTGTTCAAGCGCAGCAACGGCGAGGCGTGATCCAGGGGTTCTTTCTCGAACACATCCAACCCCGCCGCCCGGATGGTGCGCTGCTGCAATGCTTCAACCAGCGCCGCCTCATCCACCACTTTGCCCCGTGAGATATTGATGAAGATCGTCTCCGGCCCCATCAGCGCGAATTCCTCGGCGCCAATAAGCTTTTCGGTTTCTGCGGTGAGCGGCAACGTCAGGCACACAAAATCCGCCTCTTTGAGCAAGTCCTGAAGGCTTCGGTACTGCGCGCCAAAACGCGCTTCCACCGCAGGCTTGGGCGAATGGCTGTGGTAGATCACCGGCATACCAAAACCAAAGTGCCCCCGCTGGGCCAAGGCTTCACCGATGCGGCCCATACCGATAATGCCCAGGGTCTTACCATGCACATCGCTGCCGAAATGCGCCGGGCCGATGTTCTTGCTCCACTGGCCGGCACGCACCATGTCGGCCAGTTCGACCACGCGCCGGGCGGTGGCCAGGATCAGCGCAAAGCCGGTGTCGGCGGTGGTTTCGGTGAGTACATCCGGGGTGTTGCTGAGCAGAATGCCGCGCTGGGTCAGGTAGTCGATGTCGTAGTTGTCCACGCCCACCGAGACGCTGGCCACGGCTTCCAGCTTGGGTGCCAGGTCGAGCAACCGGGCGTCCAGGCGCAGGCTTGCACCCAGCAGGCCGTGGGCGGTGGGCAGTGCGTCGCGCAGTTTGGCCAGGCCGGTTTCATCCAGTGCATCGATCAGCGTGACCTCGGCCTGCTCATGCAGGCGGGCCATCAGCGGCGCGGACAGTTTTTTGTACAACACAACGGACTTTTTCATGAGGTTTTTACCTTCAACTCCAGGGTTGGCGCCGGCGAGCGGTCACTGGCGCCGGGCTTGAGGAAAATCGTCAGCACTACCGACAGCAGCAACGCACCGCTCATCAGCAGGTACGAAGCGCCGGGCGAGCCGGTGCTGCTGTTGAGGTAACCCACCAGGTATGAGCCGCCGAACGAGCCCAGCGCGCCCATGCTGTTGATCAGTGCCATGGCGCCACCGGCGACGTTGGCGGGGAGGATTTCCGGGACGATGGCGAAGAACGGGCCATAGGGTGCGTACATGCACGCCCCGGCGATCACCAGCAGGGTGTAGGACCACCAGAAATGTTCGGCGCCCAACACGTAGGACGCGTAGAAGGCGATGGACGCAATCAGCAACGGCGGCCAAACAAAGCGCTTACGTTTTTGCAGTTTGTCCGAGCCCCACGACACCACCAGCATACCGATCACCGCCGCCAGGTACGGCAGCGCCGACAGCCAGCCGGCTTCGACCATGTCCATCTGCAAGCCGGCCTTGAGGATCGACGGCAGCCACAGCACAAAGCCGTACACGCCAATGCTCCAGCAGAAGAATTGCAGGGCAAGGATGATCACCTTGGGCGAGCGGAACGCCTCGGCGTAGTTCTTCACCGCCTTGATGCCGACTTGCTCGGCGGCGAGGGCGGTTTCCAGGTCTTTTTTGTGCTGTTCGCTCAGCCACTTGGCATCGGCGGGTTTTTCATCCGCCAGCTTCCACCAGATAAACGCCCACAGCACCGCCGGCAGGCCCTCGATGATAAACATCCAGCGCCAGCTGAAATGCTGCACCAGGTAGCCCGAGACCACCGACATCCACAGCATGGTCACCGGGTTGCCGAGGATCAGGAAGGTGTTGGCCCGCGAGCGTTCGGCACGGGTGAACCAATGACACAGGTACACCAGCATGGCTGGCATCACCGCGGCTTCGACCACCCCGAGCATGAAGCGGATGACGATCAACATATAGGCGTTGGACACCACGCCGGTCAGGGTCGCCAGGCCACCCCAGAGGATCAGGCTGACGAAAATCAGTTTTTTAACGCTGCGCTTTTGCGCGTAGATCGCCCCCGGCACCTGAAAGAAAAAGTAGCCGAGGAAAAACAGCGCGCCAAGCAGCGAGGACATGCCCGGCGTGATCATCAGGTCTTCGGCCATCCCGGAGGCGGCGGCGAAGCCGTAGTTGGCGCGGTCCAGGTAGGCCAGGCTGTAGGTGATAAACACGATAGGCATGATGTACCACCAACGGCGGGTGGCGAGTTTCACGGTTTCCATGGGGTTGCTCCTGAGCTTGTTGTAGTTGTGGCAACAGGTAATGGGTTACGCAACGGATCGAGTGGGTAATTCGGCGCGGGTCGGCAAACCCTCCATATCGCCACGGCTCTGCACAGCGCGGCTGCCGATCCAGTTAGCGCGCTGGACCGCCTCGGGGAAGCTTGAGTTTTCCAGCAGGGCGCTGATCATGCCCACGGCAAAACCATCGCCGGCGCCGACGGTGTCCACGACGTTTTCCACCTTGACGGCGGCGACGAAGCCCTGGTCCATGTGGGTGCGGTAATAGGCGCCTTCGGGGCCGAGTTTGATCGCCACGGCTTCGGCACCCTGGTCGAGGTAAAACGCAGCGATATCCGCAGGATCTTCGAAACCGGTGAGCAAGCGGCCTTCACTCAGGCCCGGCAACACCCAGTCAGCCAGAGCGGCCAGGGCATTGATTTCGCGGATCATCAGCGCCTGGCTGGCCCAGAGCGAAGGGCGCAGGTTCGGGTCGAATGACACGCTGCGCCCGGCGTTGCGCATTTGCTTCATCAGTTCAAAGGATAGTTCACGGGTGGCATCGGACAACGCCGGTGGAATCCCGGTGGCGTGCACATGGCGCGCTTGCAACAGCGCCGGGCTGATGTCGGCAATGGACAAATGGCTGGCCGCCGAACCTTTGCGGAAGTACTCGACCTGGGGATCAGCGCCGGCCTCTTCGCGCGACTTGAGCTGAAACCCCGTGGGGTGCAGTGGGTCGACGGCCACATGGCGGCAATCAATGCCTTCCTTGCCCAGGGTGTCGACCACAAAGCGCCCGAGGGAATCGTCACCCACTCGGCTCAGCCATGCCACGTTGAACCCCAGGCGCGACAAACCAATGGCGACATTGCTGTCGGCGCCGGCAATGCGTTTGTGAAACTGCCCGACCTGGGCCAGATCGCCGGTCTGCTCGGCGACAAACATCGCCATGGTTTCACCAAACGACAGAATATCGATCTCAGACATGGGCATTCTCCACGCGGGGTTGGCCAAGGCAGGCGAGGGTGGCGACCTGTTGTGCAGTGACCTCCACCAGGTCCTCGCCCTGCAACGGAAACTCCACCGCCCGCGTAATACCTTGAGTCATATGCTTGAGCAGTTGTTCCCACAGATGCAGGTCGGTAGCGCCAGGCGGCAAGGCCACCAGCTTGCCGTCGTCGCGACGGGCCACGGCCTTGCAATGCAGGTAATCCACATGCCGGCCCAGCAGGCGTGCGGCGGTCAGCGCAGACTGGTCTTGCCACTGCCAGTTGCCGATATCGAAGGTCATCTTCACCGGCAAGCCCAGGCGTTCGACTTCGGTGAAAAACCGTTGCATCGGCTCGATTCGGCCGCCGTGCAGGGTCTGGTCGTTTTCCACCAACAGCTTGACCGAATGGCGGTTGAGCAGGGCATGCAGGCTTTCCAGGTCGTTGGTGTCGGTGAAATATCCGAGGGAGACTTTCAGCCAACGTGAACCGAAGGCGTGAGCGCGGTCCAGGGTGGCCGCGAGTTCCGGATTGGGTTGGGCCCGACCGGCGACCCAGAGTTCCAAAGGCGAGGAAAAGACTGATTCCAGGCCCTGTTCTGCGGCGGCCTGGGCCAGTTCGGCGGGCTGTTCGAGGGTCAGCAACTCTTCACGCCATTCGATGCGCTGGGCACCGGCGGCGCTGAGTAACGCGACAAAGCTCAATTGGCCCTGCTGGCGGACAAGGTCTGCGCCGTAGCTGGAAAGGCTGATGGAGACGGGGTATTTATGCATTGTTGTTTACCTCTGAAACCGGTTTCATTTTTTCTGAAAAAAACACACAACCCTTGTAGGAGCGAGCTTGCTCGCGAAAAGCTCGAGGGCGCCGCGCTAATCCTGACGCTGCGCGTTATCGTTAACGACTTTCGCGAGCAAGCTCGCTCCTACAAAGGGACAGGGCGGTGGAGCCACGGATAATCAGCTCGGGTAAAAAATCCAGGGTGCGCGTGGGAGCGGTATCACCGCGCAGACGTTTGAGCAAACAGTCAAATGCGCTGGCGCCAATTGCTTGCGTCGGCTGGGCGAGGGCGGTGATGCCGTTGCCCACCAGCGGGTACCAGTCCAGGTCATCCAGAGCGATCAGGCCGACATCGTCGAACAGCGTGCAGCCCAACGCCTTGAGCGTATGTGTGCAGGCCAGCGCAGCAACACCGTTGGCGCAAAACAGCGCCTTGGGACCGGGCCTGGCTAAAAAGCTTTGCAGACGGCCTTGCAGTTCGCCATCCAGTTCAACCACCGCGCCGGTCAAGCCTGGGCGCCGGGCAATCTCGGCCTTGAAACTCTCCAGGCGCTCAAGGCGTGAGCTGGTGCCATCGGTGGCTTCGCTCACCAGCAGCACGTCGCGATAACCCTGTTGCTCAAGATGCTCTACCGCCATACGCACCGCCGCCGGGTTGTCCAGACCCACCATGTCGCTGTGCAACGGCTCGACCTTGCGGTCCACCAGCACCAGGGGCATTTCCCGTTGCAGTTCCAGCAGTTGGTCGAGGTGATGGCCCAGGGTATTCACGATCAGCCCTTCGATGTTGTACGAGCGCAGCGCTGCCAGATGCTGGCGCTCCTGTTCGTCATCGCGGTCGGTGTTGCACACCACCAGGCTGTAGCCGTGCTGACGGCAGGCGGTTTCGACACCGTGCATCACGGCAATGGAATAGGGGTTACGGATATCGGCCACCAGCATACCGATCAGGCGCGTGCGCCCACGTTTGAGGCCGCGGGCCATCTGGTTGGGGCGATAACCGAGTTCGTCGATAGCCTGTTCGATGCGCAGGGCAATGGCATCTGAGAGCAGGGCGCGGTCATCGCCGATGAAGCGCGAGACGCTGGCCTTGGACACGCCAGCGCGCTCGGCAACGTCGAGCATGGTCACGCGGCTACGCTGGGCGGCGGAAAATGGAGTCACGGTAAAGCCTTTCTTATTGGAATGGGTAACGGGTTGAAACCGGTTTCAGAAAACACCAGCGAGCTACTTACGTCAAGTTTTATTGAGGGGTATGTCCATGCGCCACATCCGCAAAACTGATGAGTGGTCAGCCTACCTGTTAATTCTGACAGTATCCAAACCCATATATGGCGTGTTCAATTGGCCCCAAGTGAACGGCGCTGCACAAGCCATAAACAGTTAAACGGTCATTCCAGGGGTGGCAGCATGAGTGGGCAAAAAAAGCACAGTCCAGTGAGTACCGCAGTTTCTGGTTCAGGCGACACTCTTGCTCTGGATGGGCCTACCGTTGTGCGTGCCCTCGCCGATGGACTGGTGCCTGCGCAGTACTATTTCAACGATCTGGAGGTGGAGCTTCCCATGCCATGGTCGTTTCTGCCGGGTGCCGGCGATACCCACTTCGTCGTATTTGTATGGGATGACCATAGCGCTACCCCCGTTGATGTGTTTCCGCCGTTGAGATTGGATGGTCCACTTACTGCAGATGACTTTCCCTATCCTGCGTCGATTCCTCAAGCATTTCTGCTGAACAGCGCGAGAGTAGATCTGTCATTTCGCATACATGTCGATTCGCCGTCTAACCCAAGCTTTGATACTTCGCAGCTCACGGCGCTTCGAATCGACCGCGACGCCCCAGGTGTCGGTGAAACACTCGCGCCCGCAATTTTCCCTGTCGATCCGATTACCCTTGATTATCTGGACCTCAACCCGTTGGTTCCGATGGAAATACCGGGTGGTTATCGGGGGCGAGATGAGGGTGACGAAATACTGTTGTACTTCTCGGCAATGGACGCTCTGCCTACGGGGGCGCCCAGCTTCATTTCACCACCGCAGGTCAGTGCTACGGGTCAAATATTCGTCGACGTCCCCGATACGATTTTTCGAAGTTTCCCGGGCGCCTTGTTTATCTTTTGCTTTTACCGTCTGAGAGATCGGGCCGGTAACCTCAATCCGCAATTTTCAGAGGTGGCGCGAGCCGGTCTGAGTGTTGCCATCCCCACCCCGACTTACCTCAGGCCGCTGTTTCCACAGACCGAATCGGACCCAATAAACAATCCGAACAAATGGATGACGTGTGCCTGTATACCGCCGATCTGGGTGGGCGTTGAAATCCGCATCAATCAGGGCTCGCCACCGTTCCCAGCTATTCAAGATGGAGATCTCATCACGATGCGGTTTCAGGGGTATCGCCAGGCTCCTGATGTAGACCCGATGCCCAATATTGTTGAAACCCAGACCCATGTCTGGGACGGCGTCGCTGATGCCAGCGGCCACTCGTTCTGGATCAGAGATGTCGAGCGTTTGATTCGGCCACTCAGAGTCACTGCGGGGGGGGAAGCTAGCTACATGGTGTCCAGAGGCGGCGCCATCATTGGGCGGTCTTTTTCCAGGTTCGCGCGATTTGATCGCGTCGTTCCATCCGCGCCGCCACCCCGTTATTGCTGGATTGACGGCAATGTCCCGGAACCCTGACGGGCGGTTTCGTCAGGGGGCGTGAGCGCTGCCATTAACAAGGTTGGCCGCTGCGAACGGGTTTGAATGCAAGTGCTGAGTGTTTTGGTTGTGCCGCAACTCAGGCGGCGGGAAAAGCTGTTGCCGGAAATCGGGTCGTGGTCATTCGCCCGGTAGCCGAAGTGAACCTGGCGGACAAATATGTGTGTAAGGAACCTATATCAAGCGATAGTGGAGATCTTCAAATGAGCAGCAACCCGAAAATCCCCTCGGCACCTACGGCTAACCCGGCAGCCGTCACGATTGCGGAGGCACTCGACGATGCAACCGGTACGATCCCGGCCAATCTTGCGACCGTCGGCATCACGGCTGAATGTACGACAGGTGACTTGTCTGATTTCGATGACTGGTTCGAAATTGAGCTACAAGACCTTCAGGCACTTCCACCTGTTTGGACTCGTATAGCGGGGCCGATTCAATTGAGCGCGACCCCTATTCCAATACCTGTCAAATTTAATATTCCGATTTCTGCACCGATTGGCGGGTTTCGCCACGGTTTTTTTCAACTCAGAAGCATTCAGTACCGAGACTTTGGCGGCTTTCCAGGCGGGACTGGGGATACTTCCGATCCTGGCCGATTTACGGTCGATACCATTCCCCCCTACGCTGATGTCGGGTTTCGTGATCAACCTACTGCCCTCGTATTCCCCATCAACCTTCCTGACGGTGCGGTTATTGACGATGCCTATCTGACGATGAACGGCGGGATACAGTTCGGTATTCCCGACAACACCTTCGTTCAGCCGCCGGGTCAGTGGCAGGCGGGTGACTTCATTACCGTCTACTGGAGCACGGTGATGTTTCCCCGCGACCAGGACATCGTGAGCCCGCCCGGCGGGATCCCGATGCTGCAGACCGGTAATACTTTTTTCCTGCCTCGTGCTCTAATTGATCTGAGTGGGAGGTATCGGGCCTTTTACACTATTACCGACAGGGCGGGTAACGTCAGTCGCCCCTCATTCATCGAAGAACGTGAAGTAAGGCTGATCGATGACCCCGAACAACGTGCGCCATTTTTGCCACTGGCTCCCGCACCGGAAGGCGGCAGCACAGATGACTTGATCGACATCGCTGATTATCTGCTGGATCCTGAAATATGGGTCAGAGTCTATAACAATCATGCTCCATTGCTCGATCGACTCGAAGTGCAAATAGGTACGCAGCCCTGGAGCGGCCTGGGCCCGGTTTTCAATACGTTTCCGCAAGTATTCGATGGTATGCAGGCACAGTTCAAGGCTGCCTACACACAGCTTACGGTCGGGCCGCAATTGGTGCCTGTCCGGTACCGGATTTCGCGAAACGGCACGTTGTTTCCTTCCTTGGACACCACCATCCGGCTCGATTTGTCAGTCGGTGGTCCAACCAACCCAGGAGAACCTGGCACACCTAATATCAACCTTAATGAAGCCCACGTATTTGGGGCCGGCTCGACAACGCCGGATGTTTTATTGCCAGAGCATGCCGACCAAAGTGTGCGCGTGGATATTGTGTTATGGACAGTCGCAGTGGCCCCTCATTCGGGGCTGTCGATCATCTTCCTGTGGGAGGGTGAGCGAGTTGGGCCATTCCCTATCACTACGGAGCAAGGTGGTGATACTTTTTCTTTCGAGATCGACTGGGACGTGGTTGCCCGTCATGGTAATGACCTCAAGACCATCAGCTATCTGGTTATCGACCCGGACACCACCAATGAGAATCCTTCCCCGCCCACTGAGGTTGATGTACAGGATGCAGTGACGACAATGTTAGCGTCAGCAGAGTATGTAGGCCGCAACTCTGGGAATCGTTGGAACTGCGCCTCGCTGAAAACCCGATCGCCAGGACCACCCCCTGTTCTGTATGGTGAAGTCTACGTACCGGGAGATACCAGGATGGCGTTAGGTGTGCCGCTGACGTTGGAATTGAGCCTTACCAATACACTCGCAGGTCGGCCACCAGGACCGTTTCCATTAACGCTTACACACCCGACCATAACCCAGAACGACAAAGACAACGGAATCACATTCGAAATCGACTACAAGGGCTATCTGGATCAGGCGCCAACGGGCAACTGCGTCGCGACTTACTCTACGGTTTTGAGTAATGGCGTAACCGGGCGTGGGATACCGTCGGATACGCGCGTTGGCATGTCGAATGCCCACACCTACTGCGATGGCACGGTACCGCCAACCCCCTGACACTGAGCCGTAGTGGAAGTGAAGTGACTCAATCAAAGCGTTAGCCCTCGTGCTTGACCTTGGGTCGCAAGAAACAATCCGATGCCTGTATTGGCATCGGATTTTTTTTGCTTGCGGTAAAGAAAGCCAGCAGCGCCTAATTGCGCCTTTTAGTTTTCCGCGTCTCAGCGATGTCGATTCAGCGTGTTATCTAAGATAAATCCTACAGTGTTTGGGGTGTCTGATCCTTACTCTTTGCGTCGCACAGGTAAGGCTCCATTCCGAGGGAACGAGCCAAGCCGTTATCCAAGACTCTACCCCAGAGAGTGATCAGCCATGCACGTATTGCCCAACTTTAAGCTCAAGCCTTTGAGCGCTATGATGAAAGTACCAACGATAACTTTATGTATGTTGGCGGCTGTTTCAGGAGCAGCCCAAGCCGGCCATTTAATCGGTGAGAGCAAAACAATTGATTCGAGTGAGTCAGCCAATGATTGGCAGTTGGATTGGAAAGCCGAACTGACACTTAATGGCGCCAGAGCGCAACGTATCATCGTCAATGATTCGGCTTTGATTATAAATCCAGGCAGCCGCGTAGAGGATATTCGCGCTACCCAGGGTTCAACCGTCAGCCTCACAGGCGCCCATGTGGAATCCAGGAACCCAACGTGGGCAGCCCTGCGCCTGGATGACAGCACTGCGACAATTATCGACAGCAACCTGATCAGTCATACCAACTTCGGACTGCAAGTATTTCAAAGTGCAGGCTCCCTTCAAGGAGGGGTTGCCAAGGTATTGAGTAGCAACATCTTCGGCGTTGTCGGGGGGGCCACGGCCCAAGGCAACAGCGAACTGCATTTCAACCAAAACACCTGGGTGGAAGGTACCGGCGCGGACAGTTTTGGTGTTCGATTGGATGGCGGTGCATTGGTTGCCGCGAGTCAAAGCACACTGATCGGCGGCAAGAATGGTGTCGTGGTGACCAACCAGTTGAAAAACGCTGAGGTTGGCAAGCTGGTACTGGACAACTCCCATGTAGAAGGCCGCACAGGCTCCGCTATTCTCGTCGAGGGGCGACCAGGCAGGGTTCCGACCGTTGAGATCGACGTGCGCAACGGTTCGACTCTGACAGGCGGTAACGGCATATTGCTGGAAGTGAACGGCGGTGCCGTGGCATCTATGAATGTCGATAACAGCGATTTGCGTGGCGACGTTATCGTCGAGCAAGGCAGCACCGCGCATCTAAGCTTGCAAAATCGTGCCGGGCTGACGGGCCAGATGCAGAATGTCACCAGCCTTGCCATAGGCGATCAGTCTTATTGGGAGTTGACCGGCGACAGCCAGGTCGGCGCCTTGAGCCTGGCCGGCGGTACGGTGAAATTCGGTGAGACTCATGCGTTCTACCAGTTGGACGTTGACAGCCTTGACGGCAACGGCACTTTCGTCATGGGCACCGATTTCGCTCGTGGCGTTACGGACTTCTTGAACGTCGAGGGCGAGGCCAAGGGCGATCACAAACTGTTGCTCGCGGCCAGCGGTGCGGAACCGACCAACCCGGAGGATATCCGCGTTGTACACACCGGTGGCGGTGACGCGCAGTTCTCCCTGGTGGGCGATGTGGTTGACGTCGGCGCTTACTCCTATGGCCTGAAAAAGGAAGGGACCGACTGGTTTCTCGACCCGAACAACCGCGTGATCAGCCCAGGCACCCGCTCGGTATTGGCGCTGTTCAACACCGCACCGACCGTGTGGTACGGCGAGGCGACTTCCCTGCGTTCGCGTATGGGGGAGCTGCGTTTCGATCCTGCCCAGGCGGGTGTGTGGATCCGTGGTTATGGCAACAAGTACGAAGTGTCTGATAGCACCGGGATTGGCTACAGCCAGAACCAGCAGGGCTTCACTTTGGGTACCGACACGCCGTTGGCCGACAGTCAGTGGCTGGTGGGTGTGATGGCCGGCCACAGCACCTCTGACCTGAACCTCAAGCGCGGCACCTCCGGTAATGTGAAGAGTTACTACCTGGGTGCTTATGCGACTTGGCTGGATGAGGAAAGCGGCCTGTATTTCGATGCGGTGGCCAAGGTCAACCGGTTCCAGAATGAGTCCAAGGTGGGTCTGAGTGACGGTACGTCGTCCAAGGGCAAGTACACCAATACCGGGGGCGGCTTGTCGGCCGAATTCGGCCGCAACATCAAGTTGGATGACGGGTTCTTTATCGAGCCTTACGCGCAAATGTCCACCGTGGTGATCCAGGGCGCCAATTACAACCTGGATAACGGCCTGGAAGCCAAGGGCGAACGTACGCGCTCAATCATGGCCAAGGCTGGCGCAACCGTTGGGCGTGACATCCAGCTCGATACGGGGAGTGTTGTACAACCTTATCTGCGAGCGGCGATGGTGCATGAGTTTGCCAATAACAATAAAGTCTCGGTGAATAACAATGTATTCAACAACGACTTGTCCGGCTCTCGCGCTGAGTTTGGCGCCGGTATGGCGGTAAAACTCTCGCAGAACCTGCAACTGCATGCCGACCTCGAGCACAGCAGCGGTGGTCGAGTTGAGCAACCTTGGGGGGCGAATGTGGGGGTTCGCTACACTTGGTAACTAATGCATTGTCAAAAGCCCGTATCGCAGGATACGGGCTTTTTTTGATGTTTTGTTCACCATGTTCCGGTGTGAAGATCTGCATTGATGACCATAGCGTGTGATTTTCCCGAAGGGTTTCTTTCGGTGCTGCCAGTGCAAGCAAGTGAAATATGAATTCCTTGAGACGAAAGCTCTTGAATGACCAGGGTGCCTGTAACGACGCGTACGGCGTATTTGTTAATGCCTGTATCGACGCTGAACCAGACCCTGGTGTTAGTGAACTCACTATCCTCCAGATGAAAAACCGTCCCGGCCGCAGTGGTGTCCTCGAACTGTATATAAATTTCTCTCACGGTATCGCTAATTGCTTCAGCGTTCCGGCCAGTAATGCCATACATATGCTTTGTGGTGTCGTGCACGATATCCTTCGTCTGGATGGTGATGGCGTTCGAGTCGACGGAAACTGTAAAGCTTCCTTGAGCGCTGTTCGATTTTGGAAACAAGGCCCGTTGTTGGTGAGGTGTTAACGTTGCACTGTGTGCTGACATGATTGTGTCTCCATGAGTGACCAGTTAGGCGAAAGCAGCGGGTGCTCCGCAAGCGATGGCTTAGTTATGAGATCGCAGAAGACCTGCGCTGTAAACTGTCATAACTGACAGTATACGAATCGCGCAATTCATGAATGAGCACCGTTTGTTTCGCGCTCTAGTAGGTGCGCCAACGTGGCGCGAATCAAAGGGCCTGACTACCATGCAATTGATTTTTGGGTTGTATAAAACACTATTTTTAGTTCTTTTTTTACTAAGTATTCTCGGAGAAAAGAACGGGTTCAGGTGAGGGCGCCAAGCCAGGTCGATCCCAGCAGTACTATTCCCATGCATCTATTGAAACCTACTATCACTCCGGCAGAAGCCAGCGCCCGGCCTGATGCCACACCCAACAATGCCCAAGTACTCAAACACGGCAGTGAAATCAGGAAAAATATCAGAGACACGTACAGCACTTGTTTTTGTTGCTCAGTACCGTCGCCGACAAACACGCTAACTACTGCAAGTGCCATCATCCAGGACTTGGGATTGATCAGTTGCAAGCTCGCGGCTCCAAGCAGGCCAAGTCGCTTATGGGTTGTTTGCTCCTCCATGACATGCGGCGGTGCGCTGAAAATCCGCCACGCCAGGTAACTCAGCCAAGCCACACCGACCCACTGCATCACGGTTTGCACCCTGGGCACTTGCACCAGAGACTGGCCCACCCCGCAGCCCACCAGCAGCACAATCCCCGCCGCTCCCGCGCAGGCACCCAGAATAATTGGCAGTGTGGCCTTGAAACCGTAACGGGCACTGTTGCTCAGCACCAGGATATTGGTCGGGCCAGGGGTAATGCAGGCGACGAAGGCGAACAGCATGAACGGCACGAACGTGGACAGCATGGTGGGTGACTCCGATGGACCAATCGATGGAGTCGATCTTCACAAGCCTGGCGGTTAACTGTCTGGAAGATTTGAGCAGCGCTTTCGGTAGGCGGCGGGTGTCAGGCCGTAGGCGCGCACAAACCAGCGGCCCAGATGGCTTTGATCGGCGAAGCCCAGGGCCATCGCCACCGCTGCCGGCTGCTCGCCCTTGGCCAATAAACGCCGGGCACGTGTGAGCCGAAGTTGCACCAGGTAAGCGTGGGGCGCCAGGCCGAAGGCGCTCTTGAAGGCGCGGCTGAGGCGAAAGCGATCGACACCGCACGCCAGGGCCAACTCGTTCATGCCTATATCCTGATGCAGGTGGGCGTGCAGGTAGTCCCGTGCCTTGTGGGCCACCCGCGGTAAACGGGGATCGTCGCGGTAGCGCATGCGCCAGTAGAGCTGGCCGGTCAGGCGTTCCAGCAATTGGTCCAGAGCACTTTGCCGTACGATCCGCAGTTCGCTGTGGTGCAAGCTGTGAAATGCCTGGCTGGTGGCCAGGGCCAGGCGTGGGTCGTTGGCCAGGGTGCGGGCGAAGCTCAACTGATGGTGAGCGGGCGCTTCCTCGAATACGCTGCAGATTTCCCGTTCCAGCCAATGTGGGTCGAGGTAGAGCATGCGGTAAGTGAAGCCATCGACAGTAGGCGCATGGCCATCGTGGATCTCACCAGGCTCCAGCAGAAACACCTGGCCCGGCACGCTGTCATGCCGCGTGCGCCGGCAGTTGAATTGCTGTATGCCTTGTTCGGTGACGCCCACCAGATAGCTGTCATGCCAATGGGGGTCGTAGGCATGGCCCTCGAAATGCGCGCGCAGGGTCTCGATGCCGGTGTCGGCGTCCTGGTTCAGGTCGATCCAATTGTGCGCGCGCATACAACACCGAGGCTGAATGTAATGTGCAATTGGCGCCGACAACGGGGAGGGCGTCTAGAAGATTTGTGCAGTCTAGCCAAACAAGCCGGCGGCGATGTTGATCGAGAAACCTAGGATCGCCGTATTGAACAGAAAACCGATCAACGACTGCCCCAGCACCACCTTGCGCAGGCCACGGGTGGCGACGCCCACATCCGAGGTTTGCACCGCCACGCCGATGGTGAAGGAAAAATACAGGAAGTCCCAGTAGTTGGGTGTGAGCAAGCCTTCGGCAAAGCGCAGCGCCGGCTCCTTGCCTTGCCAGGTGTAATAGAGCCTGGCGTAGTGCACGCTGAAAATCACCCCGATCAACAGCCAGGAGCCGATCACCGTCAGCCCGGTGAAACCGTAGTGCAGCAGGCGCTCGGAAGCGGCCAGGTCCTTGCTGCCCACCAGTTCGAAGGTGATGGTGGCCAGGCTGGCGATGGCGGCGATGCACACCATGAACAACACCAGCCCGGCGTTTTCATCTTCGATTTCGGCGATGCGCTTGACGTCCTCGGCCTTGGCGCGAATGGTCAGCCATAGCATCAAAACGAGGTAGGTCCAGACGCCGATGTTCCAGCCGATCAGGACTTTGCTGGCGAGGGTGTCAGCCGGTACCAGAATGCCCACGGCAAGGCCCAGTACGGCTGCGGATGAGAGGCGAGGGTGGGTGCGGGCAAGGAAGGGCATGGTGGCTCACAAAGAACTATGTGTGAGCACCATAGCTTATTCGGGTGTACCTGATCATGAATGCAATCAATAACCCTGTGGGAACTGGCTTGCCTGCGATAGCGTTGGTTCAGGTAACACTTATGTTGCCTGTGCCGCCGTCATCGCAAGCAAGCCAGCTCCCACATTTGGCTGCGGCGATGATCAGTTTAGCTTATGGCGCTTGCGCACCAGCTTCATCACCACCACAAAGAACACCGGCACAAACACCACCGCCAATGTCGCCGTGATCATCCCGCCAATCACACCGGTACCAATCGCTTGCTGACTGGCCGAACTGGCCCCGGTGGCAATTGCCAATGGCACCACGCCGAGGATAAACGCCAGCGAGGTCATGATGATCGGTCGCAGGCGCAACCGCGCAGCCTTTAAGGTGGCGTCGATCAAGTCCTCGCCCTGGTCATACAGGTCCTTGGCGAACTCGATGATCAGGATCGCGTTTTTCGCCGACAGGCCGATGATGGTGATCAGGCCGACCTTGAAGAACACATCGTTGGGCATCCCGCGCAAGGAGACCGCCAGCACCGCACCCAGTACGCCCAGTGGCACCACCAGCAATACCGAGGTCGGGATCGACCAGCTCTCATACAGCGCCGCCAGGCACAGGAACACGATCAGCAATGACAGGCCCAACAGCAGCGGCGCCTGGGAGCCGGACAAGCGTTCCTGCAAGGACAAGCCGGTCCATTCCTGGCCCAGCCCGGCAGGCAACTGGCTGACCAGGCGCTGGATTTCGTCCATGGCTTCGCCCGTGCTGTGCCCCGGCGCCGCCTCACCGCTGATGGCGATGGCCGGGTAGCCGTTGTAGCGGGTCAACTGCGTCGGGCCCTGGGTCCACTTGGCTTCGACAAAGGCCGACAGCGGCACCATCTTGCCCGCGTTGTTGCGCACGTTGATCTTCATCAGGTCGGCCACCTGGCTGCGCTGGTCGCCTTCGGCCTGCACCACCACCCGCTGCATACGACCCTGGTTGGGGAAGTCGTTGACATAAGCCGAGCCGATCGCGGAAGACAGCACATTGCCCACATCGGCAAACGACACGCCCAGGGCATTGGCCTGCTTGCGGTCGACTTCCAGCTGCACTTGCGGGGCTTCGGCCAGGGCGCTTTCGCGCACGTTGGCCAGGATCGGGCTTTTTGCCGCGGCGTCCAGCAGTTCGGTACGTGCTGCCATCAAGCCGGCATGACCAACGCCGCCACGGTCCTGCAGGCGGAACTCGAAACCACTGGAGGTGCCGAGGCCATCCACCGGCGGTGGCAGGATCGCATAGGCAATCGCATCCTTGAGCTCGCTGAAGGCCATGTTGGCGCGGTCGGCAATCGACGCCGCCGAGTCATCGCTGCCGCGTTCAGACCAGTCCTTGAGCGTGGTAAACGCCAGCGCCGCGTTCTGCCCGGAACCGGAGAAACTGAAGCCCATGATCATGGTGGTATCACCCACTCCAGGTTCGCCTGCGTTGTGCGCCTCGATCTGTTCGGCCACCTGCACCGTGCGGTTCTTGCTGGCGCCGGGTGGCAGCTGGATATCGGTGATGGTGTAACCCTGGTCCTCCACCGGCAGGAACGAGGAGGGCAGGCGGCTGAACAACAGCCCCATGCCCACCAGCAATACCAGGTAGATCAGCAGGTAGCGGCCGCTGCGCTTGAGGGCATAGGCCACCCAGCCTTCATAACGGTCGGTAAGCTGCTCGAAGCGTCGGTTGAACCAGCCGAAGAACCCGCCCTTGGCGTGGTGTTCGCCCTTGGCAATCGGCTTGAGCAAGGTGGCGCACAGGGCCGGGGTCAAGGTCAGGGCCAGGAACGCCGAGAACAGGATCGAGGTGGCCATCGACAACGAAAACTGCTGGTAGATCACACCCACCGAGCCCGGCATGAAAGCCATCGGCAGGAACACCGCCACCAGCACCAGGGTAATACCGATGATGGCGCCGGTGATCTGGCCCATGGCTTTCTTGGTCGCGTCCTTGGGCGACAGGCCCTCGGTGGCCATGATGCGCTCGACGTTTTCCACCACCACAATGGCATCGTCCACCAGGATGCCGATGGCCAATACCATGCCGAACATGGTCAGCACGTTGATCGAGAAGCCCAGCAACAGCATGGTGGCAAAGGTGCCCATCAATGCAATCGGCACCACCAGCGTGGGGATCAGGGTGTAGCGCACGTTCTGCAGGAACAGGAACATCACCGCAAACACCAGCGCCATGGCTTCCAGCAGGGTGTAAACCACCTTGGTGATCGAGACCTTGACGAACGGTGAGGTGTCGTAGGGAATCTTGTATTCCACATTGGCCGGGAAGTAGCGCGACAGTTCATCCATCTTCGCCCGCACCAGGGTTGCGGTGCTCAGTGCGTTGGCGCCGGGCGACAGCTGCACGCTGACGGCGGTGGAGGGCTTGCCGTTCAGGCGCGTGGAGAACTGGTATTCCTGGCTGCCGACTTCCACGCGCGCCACATCGCCGATGCGCACGGTGGAACCGTCGGGGTTGGCCTTGAGCACGATGTCGGCGAATTCCGCCGGCGTCGACAGTTGGCCCTTGACCAGAATCGCCGCGGTGATTTCCTGGGTATTGGTGCCCGGCAAGTCCCCGATGCTGCCCGCCGAGACCTGGGCGTTCTGCGCGCTGATCGCGGCGTTGACGTCAGCCGGCGTCAGGTTGAAACCGATCAGCTTCTGCGGGTCGATCCAGATGCGCATGGCCCGCTCGGCGCCGTACAACTGCGCCTTGCCGACGCCGTCCAGACGCTTGAGCTCGTTCATCACGTTGCGCGCCAGGTAATCGCTGAGCGCAACGTCGTCGAGCTTGCCGTCGTTGGAGGTCAGGGTCACCAGCAGCAGGAACCCGGCGGAGACTTTTTCCACCTGCAAGCCTTGTTGAGTGACAGCCTGGGGCAGGCGCGGCTCAACGACCTTGAGGCGGTTCTGCACATCCACCTGGGCCATTTCCGGGTCGGTGCCCGGCTGGAAGGTCGCGGTGATCGTCGCCGAACCCAGGCTGCTTTGGGATTCGAAATACAGCAGGTGATCAGCGCCGTTGAGCTCCTGCTCGATCAGGCTGACCACGCTTTCGTCCAGGGTCTGGGCCGACGCGCCCGGGTACACCGCGTAGATTTCCACCTTCGGTGGCGCGACGTTGGGGTACTGAGCCACCGGCAACTGCGGGATGGCCAGGAAGCCGGCCAGCAGGATAAACAGGGCCACCACCCAGGCAAAAATCGGGCGGTCAATAAAGAACTGCGGCATGACGGGTTATTCCTTTACGAGCGGGCTGTCGTCCACTTCAACTTTTTCGCCGGGCCGTGCATGTTGCAGACCCTCGACGATAATGCGATCGCCGGGCTTGAGGCCACTGCTGACGATCCAGCGGTCCTCGATCACCGCACCCAGTTCCACCGGCTGCTGGCTGACGGTCTGCTCGGCGTCCAGCAGCAACACCATCGGGATACCGGCGCTGTCACGGGTGATGGCGCGTTGCGGCACGCTGATGCCTTGCTTGTCTACCGCTTGTTCCAGGCGTACCCGCACGAAGCTGCCGGGCAACAGGTCCAGATCCGGGTTGGGGAACTCGCTGCGCAAAATGATCTGCCCGGTGCCGGGATCTACGCTGATCTCGGCGAACAGCAGTTTGCCCGGCAACGGGTACAGGCTGCCGTCGTCCTGGATCAGCGTGGCCTTGGCCTGGTCCTGGCCGACCTGCTTCAAGCTCCCGGCACGAAAGGCGCGGCGCAGGTCGTTCAGCTCACGGGTGGATTGGGTGAGGTCAGCATGGATCGGGTCCAACTGCTGGATAATTGCCAGCGGCGTGGCTTCGTTCTGGCCGACCAGCGCGCCTTCGGTTACCAGGGCGCGACCGATGCGCCCGGAAATCGGCGCGGTCACGGTGGCATAGCCCAGGTTCAGCCTGGCGCGCTCGACCGCAGCCTTTTGCGCGGCAACCTCTGCGTTGGTCTGGCGCAGTGTGGCGCGGGCGTTGTCGTATTCCTGCCCGCTGATGGCGTTGCCCTCGACCAACTGGCTGTAGCGCTGCTCTTGCAGGCGCGCCTGGAATGCATTGGCCTCGGCCTTGCTGAGGTTGGCCTGGGCACTGTCCAGGTCAGCCTTGAACGGCGCCGGGTCAATACGGAACAGCACATCGCCCTGTTTCACATCGTGACCTTCCTTGAACACGCGTTGCATGACCACACCGGCGACCCGCGCGCGCACTTCGGCAATACGCGGCGCGGCGATACGCCCGCTCAGTTCGCTGGTAATGGACAGGGGCTTGGCCTGCAGGGTTTCGATGCGCACTTTGGCCAGGGGCATTTGTGGCGCCTCGTCTGCAGACTGGCCACACGCGCTCAGCGCCAGTGTGAGGGCCAACAGGCAAAACGGCGCAAATAGATTCTTCGACATGCTCTTATCCCAATATTGACTGGCGCATCCTAAGGACACCTGCGCCGTGGTGCTGTGAAGCTATGTAGGTCGTGTGTGAAGAAGTGTAAGGTGCAGCCCATAGTCGGCAGGGGGCGTATATCCTTGCACAATCCTGCAATTATTGAAGGTTCAATGTGGGAGGGGGCAAGCCCCTCCCACATTGGATCCCCGTACACCCAGCAAACAGTATTCATTGGAAACACCTTCATGCCCAACATCCTTCTGGTCGAAGACGACGCCGCACTCTCCGAGCTGATCGCCAGCTACCTGGAACGCAATGGCTATCACGTCAGCGTGCTCAGCCGTGGCGACCACGTACGCGAACGTGCACGTCTGAACCCGCCGGACCTGGTGATCCTCGACCTGATGCTGCCGGGCCTGGATGGCTTGCAAGTCTGCCGCCTGTTGCGCGCCGACTCGGCGGGCCTGCCGATTCTGATGCTGACTGCCCGCGACGACAGCCACGACCAGGTGTTGGGCCTGGAAATGGGCGCCGACGATTATGTAACCAAACCCTGCGAGCCGCGCGTGCTGCTGGCCCGGGTGCGCACGCTGCTGCGCCGCAGCAGCCTGTCTGAACCCCAGGTGGCCAACGACCGGATCATCATGGGCAACCTGTGCATCGACCTGTCGGAGCGCACCGTCACCTGGCGCGAGCAGGCGGTGGAACTGTCCAGCGGCGAATACAACCTGCTGGTCGTACTGGCGCGCCACGCCGGTGAAGTGCTCAGCCGCGACCAGATCCTGCAACGCCTGCGCGGCATCGAGTTCAACGGCACCGACCGCTCGGTAGACGTGGCCATTTCCAAACTGCGGCGCAAATTTGACGACCACGCCGGCGAAGCGCGCAAGATCAAGACCGTGTGGGGCAAGGGTTATCTGTTCAGCCGTTCCGAGTGGGAATGCTGAATCATGTTCCGTGTGCTGCTTCGCCTCTACCTGATCACCATCATTACCTATAGCGCCGCCATCTTTCTGATTCCCAAGCTGGTGATTCAGCTGTTCGAACACCGCTACATGAACTACAACATCGAACAGTCCCGTGGCCTGCAAAAGCTTATGGTCAAGCAGTACCAGCGCGCACCGGTAGAGCATTGGTCCCAGGTGACCGACCAGTTGAGCCGCGATTTTGCGCCCTTGAAGGTTCAATTGTTGCTGCGCCAGGACGCCCGCTATACACCTCAGGAAGAACAACTGCTGGAGCAAGGCAAGCCGGTGATTCGCCTGGGCGAGTGGGGCTGGATGGAAGAAATCAGCTCGCCGATCAATCAGCAGTTCGCGGTCAAGCTGACGATCCCGCCGGACCCGTTGGACATGAACCTGCTGTACTGGTCGATGAACGTGTTGGTTGGCGCAGCACTGCTGGCGTGCCTGTTGGTGTGGCTGCGTCCGCACTGGCGTGACCTGGAGCGCCTCAAAAGCACCGCCGCGCTGTTGGGCAAGGGCCATCTTGGGGAGCGTACGCGGCTTCTGCCGAGCTCCAGCATCGGCAGCCTGGCCGCAGTGTTCGACACCATGGCCGACGATATCGAGCACCTGCTCAATCAACAGCGCGACTTGCTTAATGCGGTCTCCCATGAACTGCGCACACCGCTCACGCGTCTGGATTTCGGCCTGGCCCTGGCGCTTTCCGAAGACATGCCCCCCGCCAGCCGCGAGCGCCTGCAAAGCCTGGTGGCGCATATTCGCGAGCTGGATGAGCTGGTGCTGGAATTGCTCTCCTACAGCCGCCTGCAAAATCCTGCGCAATTGCCCGAACGCGTCGAGGTGGCGCTCGATGAGTTTATCGACAGCGTGCTGGGCAGCGTCGACGACGAGCTGGAAAACCCCGAGATCGTCATCGACGTGGCGCTGGACTGCAGCGTCGAGCGCTTCAGCCTCGACCCGCGCCTTACCGCCCGCGCCTTGCAGAACCTGCTGCGCAATGCGACGCGCTACTGCGATAAACGCATCCAGGTGGGGGTCAAGGTGTGTCCCAACGGCTGCGAAATCTGGGTGGATGACGACGGCATCGGCATACCGGTGGACCAGCGCGAGCGCATCTTCGAACCGTTCTACCGCCTGGACCGCAGCCGCGACCGCGCCACCGGCGGCTTTGGCCTGGGCCTGGCGATCAGCCGGCGCGCCCTGGAGGCCCAGGGCGGCACCTTGACGGCGCTGGCGTCGTCGCTGGGCGGAGCGCGGTTTCGGCTGTGGTTGCCGACTCAGAGGTAGATCACAGCACCTTGACCGCGCGGCCGATAGCTTGGATCGGCCCGGTCGGCTTGCCAGTGGGTGAGCCGGCTGGGCCTTCAAGTGTCAGCTCGAACAGTTGGTTTTGCGTAAGCGGCGGCAGGTTGTCCAAGTGCATCGACAGCGTCTGCCCCGGTTTGACCAAACCCAGGGACACCGGCGCTTGCCAGCCGTCACCCTTGGTCCAGAATTGCAGGGCCTTGTCCGCTGGCACTTGCACCACTCCCAAGGGAATCAACTGGATCTTCTGGTCATTGCTGGCCTGGATGACCCAACCGGGTGACTGGCCTTGCGGCGCCGCCAGTACCACCACAAAGGTCGGGTTGGCGGCAGGCGGGCGGGTCAGCAACAGCGTCGCCAATACGATGCTTGCCGCCAGCCCAGCGGCGGCCAGGCCACGCCATAGGGCCAGCAGGTTCCACCAGGAGACAAAGGCCGGCGGTGGCGCGAGTGTGCTTTGTATGCGCCGCCATAATTGCGGGGAGGGAGGCACCGGTTCGGCCAGCGCCGTCAGCGGCAACAGGCGCTGCTCCCAGGCATCCACCGCCTTGCGCAGCGCGCTGTCGTGTCCGATGCGCTGCTCAACGTCGGCCCGTTGCTCAGGGGGCAGCGTGCCCAATACGTATTCGCTGGCCAGTTCGTCGTTGTTCATGCCATGCACTCCCGGAGCGCGGCGAGGCTGCGTTTGATCCAGGCTTTGATCGTCCCCAGTGGGGTGCCTAGTTTCTCCGCGATTTCGCTATGAGAATAGCCGTCGACGTAGGCATGCAGGATGCACCGGCGGCGTGCCGGATCAAGGTGCGCCAGGCAGGTGTGGATCTGCCCCGAGCGTGCCGTGAACTCAAAGGTTTCGGCAGGTTCGGCGTGTGGTTCGTGCGCTTGGCTCAAGGCAATCTCGCGGCCGGCATTGCGCACGATATTCAGTGCCAGGTGCCGAGTGATGCTGAACATCCATCCACGCGCCGAGCCTCGGCTAAGGTCGAAACCGGCGGCTCCGTTCCAGATCTTGATAAATGCGTCATGCACCACATCCTCGGCCAGCCCCTTGTCACGCACGATGCGCAGCGCTACGCCCAGCAAATGGCTGCTGTCTTGCTCGTACAAGCGGCGCAGGGCCTGTTGATCGCCACGGGCGCAGGCCGACAGGCAGGCTTCGTAATCAAACACATGACTTCCTCAAGGCAACCCCCATGCAAGCACGTCGCCTGCACTGAGGGATGCAATTTCCTTTGGGCAGCGTAGTCGAGTTTGCTCAGTTGGATACCCAGAAAATGTAGTCGGCCTGGTATTTCACCTTTTCCTGCTTGCCCTTGTCGGCGGCGGTGCATTCACTGCTCGGCGCCACGCCGCCCTTGAGTGCAACCCGCTGTATATAGCTCACGCCAGTCATCGCGCCCTGGCCTTCAGCCGGATTAGCCTTGACCAGTTGATAGGGCAGGTTGCCCGGGCTCGATGGCGCCACGGCCAATTGCGTGGCGGTGATCCTGGAGCCGTCCTTGGCCTGCCAGGTCGCCGGTGGGCCGAAGTAGGTGCCTACTTGCTTGCCGCTGCGATCATTCAGCACGGCCTTGGGGCCGACAAAGGTCCATTCGGTCTGGCCTGCAGCATTGGCCTTGTCGCGACACTCATAGGTGATTTCGCCGATGCCTGTGGTCTCCATCGCAATCTTGTGACCCTGGGGCACCTTGATACTGTCAGGCAGGCCGGCCTGGGCAAAGGTGGCGGGGCTGGCGATAAGCAAACCGGTGAAGCAGAGCAGGGCTTTAGCGTTCATGGTGATTCTCCATTGGGTAGAACAGCACGGTTACTGAAGGTATTACCCATGAGCGGATCAATTGGATGCAGCGTTTAGAAAATAAAGTTTGGAGTGCATACGATGAAAAGGCATAAAGTCAGATCATATTGGTATAAGTGGTTATAAGAAAAATCGCTATCCTGCGCCCAGAAATTTATAAGGCTGCAGGTAGCTGTAATGGATGTGGGTAATATTGGTTTCGTGGTTGCCGGCCTGATCGTTGGTTTTATCGTGGGCATGACCGGTGTCGGTGGTGGCTCGCTGATGACGCCGATTTTGTTGTGGTTTGGTATCAATCCGGCCACTGCGGTGGGCACTGACTTGCTGTATGCCGCCATCACCAAGTCCGGTGGCGTGCTGGTGCATAGCAAGAACCGCAATATCGACTGGACCATCACTGGCTGGCTGACTTTGGGCAGTGTGCCTGCGGTGCTTTTGACGCTGTGGTTCATTGCCAGCCTGCACACCGACCCCAGCGCGATGAATGCGGTGATCAAGCAGGCGCTGGGCTTTGTGCTGTTGCTGACCGCATTGGCGATCCTGTTCAAGAAAAGCCTGTTGGCCTTTGCTCAGCGACATGCCGGTGATGACTACCACATGCGCCCGCGCAACCTGAACGCCCTGACCGTGGTGACCGGCGCGGTGCTCGGCACCATGGTGGCCTTGACGTCCATTGGCGCCGGGGCCCTCGGCACGGTGGCGCTGTTTATTCTGTACCCGTTCCTGGCCACGCGCCGCCTGGTGGGCACCGAAATCGCCCACGCCGTGCCCCTGACCCTGGTGGCGGGCCTGGGTCATGCCAGCATGGGCAACATGGACTGGCACCTGCTGGGCTTCTTGCTGATGGGCTCGTTGCCGGGGATCTACTTTGGCAGCCATATGACCGGCAAGATTTCCGACAGCGTGTTACGCCCGTGCCTGGCGGTCATGTTGATGGCGGTGGGGTACAAGCTGGCGTTCTGAGCCGCATGTGCTCCAAATGTGGGAGGGGGCTTACCCCCGATGAGGGAGTGTCAGTCAATACCTCCAAGTCTGACACACCGCTATCGGGAGCAAGCCCCCTCCCACAGTTTGAGCGCGATCGGCTTCAGGCCTTCGCCGGGCCGTCGCCGATTTGCCATACAAACGGTGGTTCTGTCCCATTGATCACCCAGTCACCCACGATGCGCGCCTTGTAGATCAGCGGATTGTGCAAAGACCGTCCGTGCGTTGCGCCAATGTCGGTCCAGCGCCTTGCCCGCCGGGACTTTGCTCCCCTGTTTACGGTGAGCAGGGGCGATTCGGTGTTGCTCCAGCAACAGTGGATCGACAAACCGCTGCGATACCTGACACCAGCGTCGTACTGATTCGAGGTGCTTTTTTTAGCGCAGCGCTTGTGGTGAGGGCGTTTGCGCGGCCTGGCACGCTTGCTGCGTAAGCCACAGGACATCCCTTTGTGCGAGGTACCGTCCGATGAGTCAGCAAGCCGTGAAATTTGCCTATTGGGTGCCCAACGTCAGCGGTGGGCTGGTGGTCAGCAAGATCGAACAGCGCACCCACTGGGGCATCGATTACAACCGCAAACTGGCGCAACTGGCCGAAGCTGCCGGCTTTGAATACGGCCTGACCCAGATCCGCTTCACCGCCGGTTACGGCGCCGAAAACCAGCATGAATCCGTGGCATTCAGCCATGCGCTGCTGGCCGCCACCACCACGCTGAAGGTGATTGCGGCGATCCTGCCCGGCCCCTGGCAACCGGCGCTGGCCGCCAAGCAGTTGGCGACCATCGACCAGCTCACCAACGGTCGGATCGCGGTGAACATCGTCAGCGGCTGGTTCAAGGGCGAATTCCAGGCCATTGGTGAGCCTTGGCTGGAGCATGATGAGCGCTATCGTCGTTCCGAAGAATTTATCCGCAGCCTCAAAGGTATCTGGACCCAGGATGACTTCACCTTCAAGGGCGACTTCTACCGCTTCAACAACTACACCCTCAAACCCAAGCCCCTGGGGCAGCCCGAGATCTTCCAGGGCGGCAGCTCAAGGGCGGCGCGGGACATGGCCGCGCGGGTCTCGGACTGGTATTTCACCAACGGCAATACTCCCGAAGGTATCAAGGCCCAGGTCGATGATATTCGTGCCAAGGCCGCCGCCAATCACCATTCGGTGAAAGTAGGCGTGAATGCTTTTATCATCGCCCGCGACACCGAAGAAGAGGCCAGGGCCGTGCTGGCGGAGATCATCGACAAGGCCGACCCGGAAGCGGTCAACGCCTTCGGTGATGCTGCCAGGCAAGCGGGCAAGGCCTCGCCGGAAGGTGAGGGTAACTGGGCCAAGTCCAGCTTTGAAGACCTGGTGCAATACAACGATGGGTTCAAGACCAACCTGATCGGCACCCCGCAGCAGATCGCCGAGCGCATCGTCGCGCTCAAGGCGGTGGGCGTGGACCTGGTGCTGGCTGGCTTCCTGCACTTTCAGGAAGAAGTCGAGTATTTCGGCAAACGGGTCTTGCCGCTGGTGCGCGAGCTGGAGGTCGAGGCGGGTGTAGGAGCGAGCTTGCTCGCGAAAAACGTTAACGAAAAAGTAGCTAGCCTGGTTTAGCGCGGGGTCTGGGCGTTTTTCGCGAGCGAGCTCGCTCCTACAGGCTATAGCGGTGGTTAGGGGTGATTTTGCAAGGTCAACACCTCGAAGCCATCTGCCGTCACCGCCACGGTATGCTCCCACTGCGCCGACAGGCTGTTGTCCCTGGTTACCACGGTCCAGCCGTCTTTGAGGCTGCGCACTTTGGCGCTGCCCTGGTTAAGCATGGGTTCGACGGTAAACACCATGCCTTCGCGCAGTTCCAGGCCGGTGCCGGGGCGGCCGAAGTGCAGCACCTGCGGCTCTTCATGCATCTCCCGCCCGATGCCATGGCCGCAGTACTCGCGCACCACGCTGTAGCCGTTGGCTTGCGCATGGCTCTGGATCGCATGGCCGATATCACCCAGGCGTGCGCCGGGCCTGACCTGGCGGATGCCGGCCCACATCGCTTCAAAGGTCATTTCCACCAGGCGCTTGGCCTTGGGCGCCACGTTGCCGATCATGTACATCTTGCTGGAGTCGGCAATAAAGCCGCCTTTTTCCAGGGTGATGTCGATGTTGATGATGTCGCCGTCCTTGAGGATTTGCCTGGCGCTGGGCATGCCATGGCACACCACTTCGTTGATCGACGTGTTAATGCAGAAAGGGTAGTCGTACTGCCCGAGGCTGGCCGGGCGAGCCTTGAGGTCGTTGCGAATGAAGGCTTCGACGGCGCTGTCCAGCTCCAGAGTGGAACGGCCGGCAGCGACAAAACCGTCGAGCATGTCGAATACCTGAGCCAGCAAGCGCCCGGATTCGCGCATCACAGCCAGTTGCGCGGCGGTCTTGATCATCAGCTGCGCCCCCGGATCAGGTGCGCCCCCGGATCAGGTCGGGCTTGTCCAGCAACAGCTTGTTGATCAGCTCGTTGTAGGGCAGGTGTGGGTTGAGCTCGGCAAGCAGGCCTATCTTGATCCAGAACTCGGCCTGGGCGTTGATCGAGCGGTCCATGGCGGCGCTGGCCAGGCGTAGCTGTTCGTGCAGTGGGTCGGTGATCTTGACGATGCCCATGGGGTTCACTGTGTCTGGTTGATATACAAAGCGTATATGTTTTGTATGTCCGCTGTAAACATCATGGCGAGAGGGTTAAACGTTTAATCGAAGCCATTCGAAGACGATCACGCCTCGCCCAAATACGTTATATAACGCAGCACGCGCCTTATGAAGAATGGTTACAACGCCAGCCGAATTTGCCGCGTAGGCTTGGGGATGACAAGCGTCTTACAGGGTTGGCAAGACGTGAACTGCCAGCGACTGCCAGACACATGAGCAACCGCTTGGCAGTCTCAAAAAAAGGAGAAGTTAGCCATGCTTTCGGAACTAGAGCTTCGCAGCATTATTGAAGGAAGTTTCCTGCCTAAACGGTGCGAATGCACCAAAGCCGAAGATGCCTCGTTGACCATAAAAATCTTTGATGACCGCAACCGTGACCGGGTGGATTTGGAAGTCAAAGGCATCAACGCGGACAAGCTCGACAGCAGTCGAGCGATTTGCAACCTGATCACCGGGTTGCGTGAGGATCTCAAGTACAGCCACGCCCCGGTCCTGCAACGCGCAGGCGGGCGCGGTTATCACTAACCACTGTAGGAGCGAGCTTGCTCGCGAAAAGCGTAAAGACACCGCGTTACTCCAGGATGTGCGCGTTATCGTTAACACTTTTCGCGAGCAAGCTCGCTCATGCAACCACTATTTGGCTCACGCCAGTTGGTGGCGATAGGGCAGGTCGGGGCCGGTCTTGGTACAGGTCAGCGCGGCAGCCCGAATCGCAAAGCCGAGCATGTCATCCATTTGCGCGCGCGTGAGCTGTTGCAGGCCAGTCACTGAATCAAGCTGATGCTCGGTCAGCCAGGCAATCAACGCCGCCTGAAACGTATCGCCGGCGCCGACGGTATCGGCCATTTGCACTTCGACCGCAGCGGCAGACCAACTGCCATGCTGGCGGCTGAACACCGATGCACCGTCGCCGCCGCGGGTGAGGAACACCAGTTGGCAGCGGTGCTGCAGCCAGCCTTGCAGCACACTTTCGGGTGACTGATCGGGGTAGAGCAGGTGCAAGTCCTCGTCGCTGACCTTGATCAGGTCGGCATGTTGCACCAGCTGCGCCACGCGCGTGCGCCACAGTTGAATATCCGGCTGCGGGTTGAGACGTACATTGGGGTCCAGGCTGATCAGGCGCTTGCCGCTTTCGCGCTTGACCAGGTTCAGCAAGGTGTCGCCAATGGGTTGCACCACCAGCGAGAACGAACCGATATGCAGCCCACGCACCTCATCACCCAGGGGCGGCAGGTGCGTCAACTCTAACTGGCGGTCGGCGCAGCCTTCGCCACGGAAGCTGTACTGCGGCGAGCCATTGGCACCCACGGCAACCATCGCCAGGGTGGTCGGCGCGTCGAACTCCACCAGAAAACGTTCACTGACGCCTTCGGCCTTGAGCACCTGGTGCAAGCGGCGCCCGAGGTAATCGGTGGACAACCCGGCAAACAGCCCCGACTCAACGCCCAGACGGCGCAGGCCCACGGCCACGTTGAACGGCGAGCCCCCGGCAATCGCCTTGTAGTTGACCCTGGAGGGCTGCCCGCTGGCATCCTCCTCGCTGAAAAAATCAAACAGCGCCTCACCACACACCAGATACATAGTCGTTCGCTCTTAAAGGGATGCCACGTGCTGTTGATAACGCTCATACGCCTGTTGATAGGCGCTGACACGCTCGGGTGCCGGCAAGGTGCGGCTGGCCGGGTCGATGCTCACACATCTGTCGCACAGGCTGGCCAGGGGTTCGCCGCTCTGGCACCAGGCCGCCTGGATCGCCGCACCGAGGGCCGCGGCTTCACTCTGTTCGGTACACACCACTTCGGTGTGCATGATATCGGCGACCATCTGCCGCCACACCGGGCTTTTTGAACCGCCGCCAATCAGGCGGATGCTCTGGCTTTGCAGGCCGGTCTGACGCAGCAGGTCAAGGCCATAGCGCAGGCCGAAGGTAGTACCTTCGACTACCGCACGGCACAGGTTGGCACGGGTCAGGTTGGTCATGGTCAGGCCGTGCAGGCTGCCGGTGGCGTGGGGCAGGGCGGGCACGCGCTCGCCATTGAGAAACGGCAGCATGCAAACGCCGTCGGCGCCGATGGGGGCTTGTTCGACCAGGGCGTTGAAGGCATTCAGGTCCAGTTCGAGCAGCTCGCGAATCGCCCCGGTGGCGTTGGTCAGGTTCATGGTGCAGATCAGCGGCAGCCAACCGCCACTCGACGAACAAAAGGTCGCTACCGACGCCTGCGGGCTGATGTTGGGCTGCTCGGCAAATGCGTACACGGTGCCCGATGAGCCCAGGCTCATGGTGATCACGCCGGGGGCGATATTGCCGGTGCCGATGGCGCCCATCATATTGTCGCCGCCGCCGCTGGACACCACGGCATTGGGGTTGATGCCCAGCCGCTCGGCGATGGCCGGCAGGATCGTGCCCACTGCCTGGTCGGCTTCGATCAACTGCGGCAGCGCTGCTTCCAGGTGACCGCTGGGGTCGATGTGCCGGAGTAACGCCACGTCCCAGCTGCGGCTGCGCACGTCGAAGTAACCGCTGCCGGAGGCATCGCCATAGTCAGCGCAGGCGCGGCCGGTGAGCCAGTAGTTGAGGTAGTCGTGGGGCAGCAGAATATGGGCGATGCGCGCAAACACCTCCGGGTGCTGTTCGCGGGTCCAGAGCAGTTTCGACACCGTGTACCCCGGTGCGATTGCTACGCCCAGGCGTTCCAAAGAGCCGCTTTCACCGCCCAGGTGGTGCAGCAGGCGCTCGTTCTCCGGGGTGGTTTCGGTGTCGCACCATAACTTGGCCGGGCGCAGCACTTCACCTTGTTCGTCCAGCAGCACCAGGCCGTGCTGCTGGCCGGACACACCGATACCGAGGATGTCCTGGCCATCGACTCCGGCCTGTTGCAGGGCGCGGTGGGTGGCTTCGGTGAAAGCGTCCAGCCATTCCTGAGTGTGTTGCTCGCGCCGGCCGTTGGCGCCGCTGATCAGTGTGTGCGCGGCGGCGCCCAGGCCCAGTACTTTGCCGCTGTTAGCGTCGAGGACAATGGCCTTGGTGCCCTGGGTGCCGCAGTCGATACCGAGGTAAAGGTTTTGCTGGGTCATGATGGAGTGCTCAGCAGTATTATTTTTGGATTGGTAACCCGGTCAAGTGTGGGAGGGGGCTTGCTCCCGATGAGGGAGTGTCAGTCAAATACCTTTCTCTGACCTACCGCTATCGGGAGCAAGCTCCCTCCCACATTTTTAATCCGGTTTGTTCAGGAGTTGTTGCAGGGTTTCGGTGACGCCGTTGTCACGCAAGCTTGCATAACAGCGCTCAAACGCTGCCACAAACGCCGCCGACTTGGGAATAGCCGTGCCGAAAATCTCCTCCACGCCCAGCAAGCGCTGGCTGATCAGCGCGTCATCACTCACCAGCCCCTGGCAGAACTCGGCCCGTGGGTCGGGGATGTTGTAGCGCTCGCCATTTTCGTCCACGCCCTTGAGATACAGGGCCCAGGCCGCCACGACGAGTGCGGCGCGCTCGGTTTCACGGCTATCGGTAATCAAGCGATTGATGGTCGGCACGGTGAACTTGGGAAACTTCGACGACCCATCGGAACACACGCGTTCCAACTGGTCGGCAATCGCCTGGTTGGAAAAGCGCTCCACCAGCGTCTGCTTGTACGCCGTCAGGTCGATGCCCGGCACCGGCGCCAGATGCGGTGTGACGTCCAGGTCCATGTACGCACGCATATACGCCACGAACAGCGGGTCGTTCATGGTCTCGTGAACAAACCGATAACCCTTGAGAAACCCCAGGTAGGTAAGGGCCAGATGGCTGCCGTTAAGCAGGCCGATCTTCATCTCTTCATAAGGCGTCACGTCATTGGTGAACTGCACGCCGACCTTTTCCCAGGCCGGGCGCCCGTTGACGAATTTGTCTTCCAGCACCCACTGCACGAACGGCTCGCACACCACCGGCCAGGCATCGTCGATACCGTGCGCGTCATGCAGTTGCAGGCGGTGGGCAGTGCTGGTCATCGGCGTGATGCGGTCGACCATGGCGTTCGGGAAGCTCACGTTGGCTTTGATCCAGTCATGCAGCTCGGCGTTGTGCAGCGCGGCGAAGGCCAGCAGTGCCTTGCGGGTGACGGCGCCGTTGTGCGGCAGGTTATCGCAGGACATCACGGTAAATGCCGCAGTGCCGGCGGCGCGGCGCTGGGTGAGCGCAGCGCAGATAAAACCGAACACGGTTTTAGGCGTCTTGGGGTGCGCCAGGTCATGCTGGATCTGCGGCAGGTGGGCCATGAATTCGCCGTTGCTGTCGTCGATGCAGTAGCCGCCCTCGGTGATGGTCAGCGAGACGATGCGGATCTGTGGGCTGGCGAGTTTATCGATCAACGCCTGGGCGCCGTCTTCGGCCAGCAGCATATCGCTGAGTGCGCCGATGACGCGCACCTCGGTGTCGTCGGTGTCACCTAATTCGTAGAGGGTGAACAGGTAATCCTGGCCGGCCAGGTCGTCGCGGGCCTTGCGGTCCTCGGCCCGCAGGCCCACGCCGCAGATGCTCCAATCCAGGCCCTCGCCGGTATTCATCAACGCGTCGGTGTAATACGCCTGGTGTGCGCGGTGAAAGCCACCGACGCCGATATGGGCGATGCCCTGGCGGGTATCGGCAAGCGCATAGGCCGGGATTTTCACCTGGGGCGCCAGTTGGGTGAGGTTGTGCTTATTGAGTTTCATCGGGCAATACTCGCGGGATCAGGCGGCTGCGCGCAGTGGGCGAGCCACCGCTACGCCGTCAGTGTCGAACAGATGGCAATGCGCCGGGTCCAGGTGCAAGTGCAGCGTCTCGCCGTACTGGCTGGCCATGTCGCCGCGAATCCGCAGGGTCAGCGGCTCGCCATTGGCGGTGATGACGTGGCAGAAGGTGTCGCTGCCCAAGCGCTCGCCGACGTCGGCGGTCACGGTCAGGGTGGTTTGCCCTGGTGCGGCGATTTCCAGATGCTCCGGGCGAATGCCCAGGGTCACCGCGCTGCCGACGCTCAAGGTCGCGCCGCTCAACGGCAGGCTGATCAGGGTGCCGGCGTCCAGTTGCACCTCGCAGCCCTGGCCTTCGACACGCGTGACCTTGCCCTTGAGGAAGCCCATCTTCGGCGTGCCGAGAAAGCCCGCCACAAACAGATTGGCCGGCTGGTGGTACAGCTCCAGCGGCGAGCCGACCTGTTCGATACGACCACTGTTGAGCACCACAACTTTGTCGGCCAGGGTCATGGCCTCCACTTGGTCGTGGGTCACGTAAATCATGGTGGCTTGCAGTTCTTTATGCAGGCGCGCCAGCTCCAGGCGCATCTGCACGCGCAGCGCTGCGTCGAGGTTGGACAGCGGTTCGTCAAACAGGAAGATTTTCGGGTTGCGCACAATCGCCCGGCCAATCGCCACACGCTGACGCTGGCCGCCGGACAGTTGTTTGGGCTTGCGCTCCAGCAGCGGGCCCAGCTCAAGGATGCGCGCCGCTTCGCTGACCTTGCTGTCGACCAGCTTCTTGTCGACACCGGCCAGGTCCAGGGCAAACGACATGTTCTTGCGCACGCTCATGTGCGGGTACAGCGCGTAGGTCTGGAACACCATGGCCAGGTCGCGCTTGGCCGGGGTTACTTCGGTGATGTCGCGGCCATCCAGTTCGATGGTGCCTTCAGTGACTTCTTCCAGGCCGGCGATCAGGCGCAGCAGGGTGGATTTGCCGCAGCCCGACGGGCCCACGAACACCACGAATTCCTTGTCGTTCACCTCAAGGTCGATGCCCTTGATGATCGAGAAACCTTCGAAGCCTTTTTGCAGATTCTTGATTTTCAGGTTGGCCATGATGGGCCTCCTTGTCGAATTATTATTTGACGGCGCCAAAGGACAAACCGCGTACCAACTGCTTCTGGCTGATCCAGCCGAAAATCAGGATCGGCGCGCAGGCCAGGGTCGAAACGGCGGATAACTTGGCCCAGAACAACCCTTCGGGGCTGGAGTAGGAGGCGATCAGCGCGGTCAGCGGCGCGGCGCTGGAGGACGTCAGGTTCAGCGACCAGAACGCCTCGTTCCAGCACAGGATCAGCGACAGCAACACGGTGGAGGCCAGGCCGCCCTTGGCGATCGGCAGCAGCACGCGGACCATTTCCTGCCACAGGGTGGCGCCGTCCAGGCGGGCGGCTTCGAGGATGTCCTTGGGAATGTCCTTGAAGTAGGTGTACACCATCCACACCACGATCGGCAGGTTGATCAGGGTGTAGATGATGATCAGCGCAATGCGCGTATCCAGCAGGCCGAAGCTCTTGGCCAGCAGGTAGATCGGCATCAGCACGCCCACCGGCGGCAGCATCTTGGTCGACAGCATCCACAGCAGCGTGCCCTTGGTGCGCTGGGTTTCGTAGAACGCCATGGAGTAGGCGGCCGGCACCGAGATCAGCAGGCACAGGGCGGTGGCGCTGAAGGAAATCACCACCGAGTTCCAGGCGTAGGCGAAGTAGTTGCTGCGCTCGTTGATGTGCAGGTAGTTCTCCAGCGTCGGCGTGAAGATGAACTGCGGCGGCGTGGCGAACGCGTCGATTTCGGTCTTGAAGCTGGTCAGCACCATCCAGAAGATCGGGAAGAAAATCAGGATCGCGATGGCCCAGGCCAATGTGCCGAGCAACAGGCTTTGCAGGCGACGGGATTGTTGAAGCGTCATGGCGCGGCCCTCAAGGCTTGTCAGTCAGGTTTTTGCCGATCATCCGCACCAGGATGATCGCCGCGATATTGGCGATGACCACGGCAATCAAGCCGCCGGCCGAGGCCATGCCCACATCGAACTGCACCAGCGCCTGGTTGTAGATCAGGTAGGCGAGGTTGGTCGAGGCGTAGCCCGGGCCGCCGTTGGTAGTGGTGAAGATTTCGGCAAACACCGAGAGCAGGAAGATGGTTTCGATCATCACCACCACGGCAATCGGGCGGGCCAGGTGGGGCAGGGTCAGGTGCCAGAAAATCGCAATGGCGCCGGCACCGTCCAGACGTGCGGCTTCCTTTTGCTCCTGGTCCAGGGACTGCATGGCGGTCATCAGCAGCAGGATCGCGAAGGGCAGCCATTGCCACGACACAATGATGATGATCGACAGCAGCGGGTAATGCGCCAGCCAGTCCACCGGTTCGGCGCCGAAGAACTTCCACACCGCGGCGAGGATCCCGGACACCGGATGGAAAATCAGGTTCTTCCAGATCAACGCACCGACGGTAGGCATGATGAAGAACGGCGAAATCAACAGCACCCGCACGATGCCACGGCCCAGGAACTCACTGGCCTCCAGCAGCGCGCTGATCAACACGCCGAACACCACGCTGATCAGCAACACGCTGCCCACCAGCAACAAGGTATTGGTGGCGCCGGGCAGGAAACCCGAATCGGTGATGAAGTAGCTGAAGTTTTCCAGCCCCACGAATTGGTTTTCGCCGGGGTAAAGCAGGTTGTAGCGGATCAGCGAAAAGTACAGGGTCATGCCCAGCGGCACGATCATCCACAGCAGCAACAAGGCCACCGAGGGGCTGACGAGAAACCAGCCGGGGTTGGCCAGGCGGTTTTTGGTGGGTGTATTCATGGTGATCAGAACCAGTCAGATGCCTACAGAATCTGCGTCGGAGTGCGGTCACTGTGGGAGCTGGCTTGCCTGCGATGGCATCGCCTCGGTGCTACTGATAGACCGAGTTGTTTGCCTCGCAGGCAAGCCAGCTCCCACAAAAGCCCAGCGCCTACATTTGCGGTGGTGTGGCAGGGTTATTTGGGGTAACCGGCCCGCTTCATTTCCCGCTCGGTTGTAGTCTGCGCGGCGGTCAATGCAGCATCGACGGTCTGCTGACCGGTCAACGCGCCCGAGAAGAACTTGCCCACCTGAGTACCGATCGCCTGGAATTCAGGAATGGTCACCAACTGGATACCGACATACGGCACAGGCTTCTCGGTCGGCTTGGTCGGGTCGGCCACTTTCAGCGATTCCAATGTCACCTTGGCGAACGGCGCAGCCTGCATGTACTCGTCGCTGTAGGTGGATTGGCGGGTACCCGGCGGCACGTTGGCGATGCCATCGGTCTTGGCCACGAGCTGGCCGTATTCCTTGGAGGTGGCCCAACTGGTGAACACCTTGGCGGCGTCCTTGGCCTTGGAGCTGGTCGGGATCGCCAGGCTCCAGGAATACAACCACGACGTGCCCTTGTCGGTCTTCTCGTGGGGCGCAAACGCGAAGCCGACCTGCTCGGCGACCTTGCTCTGGCTCTTGTCGGTAACAAACGAACCGGCCACGCTGGCGTCTACCCAGATCGCGCATTTGCCACTGTTGAACAGCGCGAGGTTTTCATTGAAACCGTTGCTGGAGGCGCCCGGTGGGCCGGATTTCTTCATGTTGTCGACGTAGAAGTTCAGCGCGTTTTTCCATTCCGGGCCGTTGAATTCTGACTGCCACTTCTCATCGAACCAGCGTGCGCCGTAGCCGTTGGCCAGTGTGGTGATCAGCGCCATGTTCTCACCCCAACCGGCTTTGCCGCGCAGGCACAGGCCGTATTGCTCTTTGGATTTGTCGGTGAGTTTGGCCGCGTATTCGCTGATCTGGCTCCAGGTTGGGTGCTCTGGCATCGTCAGCCCGGCGTCCTTGAACAGGTCGGTGCGGTAATAGGTGATCGAGCTTTCGGCGTAGAACGGTAGGGCGTACAACGAGCCCTTGACCGACAAACCATCACGCACCGAAGGGAACACGTCATCAAGGTCGTAGGACGCCGGCAAGTCCTTCATCGGCTCCAGCCACCCCTTGGCGCCCCAGAGTGCGGCTTCGTACATGCCGATGGTCAACACGTCGAACTGCCCGCCCTGTGTGGCGATGTCGGTGGTGAGGCGTTGGCGCAGCACGTTTTCTTCGAGCACCACCCAGTTCAACTTGATCTCCGGGTGCTCGGCCTCGAAGGTTTTCGAGAGCTTTTGCATACGGATCATGTCGCTATTGTTGACGGTGGCAATGGTCAAGGTTTGCGCGCCAAGGCTGACGGCGCTGAGGGTCATGCATGCAGTCATGCAAGAACAGGCAAGCAGAGCTTTTGCTGTGAACTTCATCGCGCACTCCATTTCCGCGCCCAGGGGGCTACAGAAGGACGGTTATTGTTGTTGTGTCTTCCTGCAACGAGTCAGGAAGAGTGTGCGTCGATTACAGCCTTGAAATGGGGTTGTGACAAATCCTTGGGCGCACGCTCACTGATACTTTTTTGCACTCGATGATCGTCCCCGTGAAGTGTGGGGACGATCGATGCCGTATTTAACGCTCGATATCAGCCAGTACCCGCTCAGCCAACAATCGAGACACCTCGATCAATTGCGCGATACCCAGGGCGCCTTCGCGCCGCGAGCCGTCGAGATCAAAGGCGAAATCGCAGGTGAGGGCGTGGGCAGAGGCGAGTGATTCGCTGAGGTTGACCAGTAGGTCTTGGATGCAGATGCCGTCTTTAACGGTGAATAGCACGCTGGGTGCTGGATCGATTGGGGGATTTGGGGTGGGTTTGATCATGGTGAAACTCCGGAGATATTAAAGGAGCTGCCATTGATCGCCGCGACGCGATGGGGGTGGCAGCTGTACGCAGGTTCGCGGACCGACTCTCCGAAACATCGGCATACCCGAAGGTATCCCGCGCACAGCCGCCATAGCGCCGCACAGTAGACGACAAAAAAGCGCCAACTGAAAGGACACGATGACGCTTTTGCGTCTGGAGAAATACGGGCCGCGACGCCCGACCGCTGAGTGTGCAGCGGTGTACAGAGACTAGAGATTGAGTGTCCTAGGGACAACCTCAAAACCTTGTAAGACGTTTCTGTTTCCTGACGCCTGCCGAACGATCAACCTCAAGCCAAATTCTGCTCAGTCAACCGCTGCACCGCCAATCGCCGGTAGTGGGACGGCGTCATCCCCTTAAGCTGCTGAAACCGCCGATTGAAGTTGGAAATATTGTTGAACCCCGACTCAAAGCACACATCCGTCACCGCCTTATTGCCATCGGCCAGCAGCTCGCACGACTTGCTGATGCGCAGCCGATTGACGAATTCAATAAAAGTACGCCCAGTGGCCTGCTTGAATACCCGGGAAAAATACGTCGGCTTCATCCCCAGGTACTCCGCGACTTCTTCCAGCGGCAGCTCCCGTGCGTAGTGGGCGAAGATGTAGTCCACCGCGCGGTTGGTGCGGTCGATGCTGTGTTCATCGGCTTGCTGCGAGGTGGTCACGCCGGACAGCAACTGGTAGTCCTCACAGGCACTCAACACTTCCAGCAGGATAAAAAAGTGCCCCAGGCGCGCTATGCCGTCGGCGTCCTCGATGTTCTGCATGAGGCTCATGGCTTGGGCGATGGTTTTTTTGCAGCGAAATTCGATGCCGTATTGGGCGCGTTCGAGCAACGGCGCCAGGCGTTTGAGCTCGGTGAAGATATGGCTGCCATGTTCGAACAGTTCATCGGTGAAGTTCACCAGCATGTCGCGCTTGGGCACCACTTCGTCTTCTTCCACCTGGCTGATCCAGTTATGGGGCAGGTTGGGGCCGGTGAGGAACAGGCTTTCCGGGTAGAAGTTGCCGATGTAGTCACCGATAAACACCTTGCCGGAACTGGCGACGATCAGGTGCAGTTCATATTCCTTGTGGAAGTGCCAGCGCACCAACGGGCAGGGGAAGCCATGCTGACGATAGATGATGGACAGACCGTTGTGATCGTCCATCAGTTCGTAGGAAGGGTCGGTGATGCGCGTTGCTCGGGTCATGCTGCCGTCGCTTTATTGTGGTCGCTGCGTAGGATAATGCCCCGTCGCGCGCGACCTCGCCAGCAGCAGTGTTTATAGGGTGCGGTTTTTGGCCTCGATCCATTGGGACATGTACTGGGTACTTTTATGCGCGTGGTGGCGCAGCATGCTGCCAGTGAAATTGTCCCGGCGATGGGCGGTGAGGTTGTTGCGGCAACGTTCCAGGCATTCCACCAAGGCGGGCCCGTGGAGGTCCTGGTCATAGCGCCGGGCCAGCAGTTGGCGCCCTTGTTCCTGAGCCTGGGTCCAGCGCTCGCGGTTTTGGTAAAGGGCCACGGCAGCGGCGGCCAGGGTCGGGGCGTCCTGTGCGATCTCGCCGGGCCAGGGCTGGTCATCGCCCATGGCCTCGGCGCCGATGGGGGTGGTGACATTGGGTGTACCGCACAGCATGGCGTCCACCAGCTTGCCCTTGATGCCGGCGCCAAAGCGCAGTGGTGCCAGGCAAATACGCGCCGCCGTCATGACTTGCAATGCATCTTCGGCCCAGTTCATCACATGAAAACCCTGCGGCGGGTTGTGCAGGGCGGTGGCCTTGGGCGGCGTGTAGGCACCGTAGATGTGCAACTGCGCGCCCGGCAGTTGTTGGCGAATCAGCGGCCACAGGCTGTGCTTCATCCACAGCACCGCATCCCAGTTGGGCGCGTGGCGGAAGTTACCGATGCTGAGGAAATGCGCGCGGTCTTCAAACGGCGCAAACGCGGCCATGGGCGGTTGCAGCATCAACGGGCACCAGTGGAGCAGGGCGGCGGGCACCTTGAACTGTTCGGTGAGCAGACGGATTTCCACGTCGGAGATCATCAGGCTGATGTCGCAGCGGTAAATCGCGGCGATTTCGCGTTTGGCCAGGTCGGTATCGGCCATGCGTTGGAACTCGTCCTCCAGCGCCGGCGCGAACAGGGCGCTGAAGTCGTCGCTGTCGGGGTTGGCTTTTACATGCGCCTTGAAACGCTGGTGACGGGCGTCGCGCAGGCTTTGCAGGTCGGAGGTCTCCAGTACCCGCAGCGCGTGGGGGCAGCATTGTTCCACGCGCCAGCCAAATTGCTCCTCCATCATGAAACGGTCGAACAGCACGATATCCGGGGCCAGTTCGTGGATAAAGTCATCGAAGCTGCTGTTGTTCAATTCGATGGCGCGTTCGGCGATCCCGAGTGCCGGCAAGTCGGCCTTGTGTTCGCCGATGGTGGCGGGGCTGCTGAAGGTAATGTCCCAACCTTGCGTAAGAAAACTCTCAAGGATTTGCATCATATGCCCGCCCGCGGCGGAAGAGCGGGGCTCTGGCCAGACGTAACCAATGACCAGGACTTTGATGGCGGGCTGATTCATGAATGCGTCCTTAGTCCCGCAGGCGGGCTCTAAAAAGCGGCTGATTAAATCATACTTTTGTGTCGCAGCCCGCCTTGCGAAGGAATGCTGATTAACGTGGTGTTTGTAATTTCGAAATGAGCTCGTGACCTGTCAACTTTCACAGTTATCCCGGCTCGTGCAGGGTGCTAGGTTAGGTACAGCTTTCTGGATGTAGGGATGTCAGAAAAACATCAAATCGTTTTTAGGAGGTGCATCCCATGGATGCCGAACAAACCAATAAGGTAAACGCCGTTGAGGCTGACTGGCATAACGTTACATTGACAAGGGGCGTCACCGGCTATAGCGGAAATTTGCGTATCCGTTTTCAGCGCCTAGGCAACAAGCTGACGTTGACAACCGAGGCCTACATGATCAGTGGCGATAGTTCACGTAGCAAGGCCAATATCAATTATGAGGTGAGGGTCGGCAATAACAAGGTTTGGGACTTGGACTCGCCCGATGACCGTAAGCAGGATGGTCAGTGGCATACCTGGTCAAATTACAAGGAAGTATCGGTTGCCAGCGGGGCTCACACGGTAACGTTCAGGGCAGAGTTTATCTTCGATATGTCCGGAATCGATGATCGGGCTATAGCGACGCACACCGTAAACATCTAGCTCGCGAGCGCCAACGTCTTGCCGGGCACCTGCGGTGCCCGGCATTTCCTATCTATCGAACTGAATCCATATCAGCGCAATTTCGGCGGGTAAGCACGTGTCCGCGCCCGATTCCAGAAGGTGTCGGTAGTGATCATGCGTGGGGACATGACAATTTGTGTCTGGCGGTAGGTAGCGTCGGCAGTTTGTGGTTAACTTCCGCCTCTCGAATTCGTTTAACCAAACCCAGCATAAGGATTCCGTTCATGGCTCAAGTCACCCTTAAAGGCAACCCGGTCCAGGTTGAAGGCGAACTGCCGAAAGTCGGCACCAAAGCCGCAGACTTCACCCTGACCGCCGGCGACCTGTCCAACGCCACCCTGGCCACCTTTGCCGGCAAGCGCAAAGTGCTGAACATCTTCCCAAGCGTTGATACCCCAACCTGCGCCACGTCCGTGCGCAAGTTCAATGCCCAGGCCAACGATGTGGCCAACACCGTGGTGCTGTGCATCTCCACCGACCTGCCATTTGCCCAGGCGCGTTTCTGCGGCTCCGAAGGCCTGGAAAACGTGAAAAACCTCTCGGACTTCCGTGATTCGGATTTCGCCGTTGATTACGGTGTGGCGATTGCCGACGGCCCGCTCAAAGGCCTGACCGCACGCGCTGTGGTGGTACTGGATGAAAACGACAACGTGCTGCACAGCGAGTTGGTCAAGGAAATCGCTGAAGAACCAAACTACGATGCTGCTCTGGCAGTGTTGAAGTAACTGTTTCTGCGCGTAACTGTCGTTTGGCAGTCACACGTATGATGCATGATTGCGGCCTGGCCTAGTCCAGGCCGTTTTTATTTGAGCGTCAGCGGTTTAGCGAAATAGCTGACGGACCAAGATCAGACGTTAAAAGTTGTAAGCCCAAGGTAAATAGCCGGTAAAGGTGCTTTTCTAAACGCCCCCCAGTGCTTATCTTTCAGCCTCCCGAAGAAGAAGCTCTCATCCCCAATGGTTGATCACTCCATGCAATCCTCCTCCCGCAACTCCCGCCGCTGGCTGTTTGGCCTGCTTGTGCTGCTGGTTATCGCCGGCCTGTGCTGGAAATTCTGGCCCGGCGGCGCGGCCCACAAGGACGCACCAGCGGGGCACACGGGCAAGACCGGCATGGCGCGCCCGGGGTTCGGTGGTTCCACCGGCCCGGTGCCGGTGCGCGTGGCGCCGGTGGTGCAGGGGGAGTTTGCGGTGTACTACAAGGCGCTGGGCACGGTCACCGCGCTCAACACCATTAATGTGCGCAGCCGGGTGGGCGGTGAGCTGGTGAAGATTGCCTTTGAAGAAGGGCAGATGGTCAAGGCCGGCGACCTGCTGGCGGAAATCGACCCGCGCAGCTACCAGAACGCCTTGCTCCAGGCCCAGGGCACGCTGTTGCAGAACCAGGCCCAGCTGAAAAACGCCCAGGTCGATGTCGAGCGTTATCGCGGCCTGTATGCCCAGGACAGTATCGCCAAGCAGACTCTGGACACCGCCGAGGCGCTGGTGTTGCAGTACCAGGGCACGGTCAAGACCAACCAGGGCGCGGTGGATGACGCCAAGCTCAACCTTGAATTCACCAGGATCCGCGCACCGATCAGCGGCCGCGTGGGTCTGCGCCAGCTCGATGTCGGCAACCTGGTCGCCGCCAATGACACCACCGCCCTGGCGGTCATCACTCAGACTCAACCGATCAGCGTGGCGTTCACCCTGCCGGAAAATACCCTGGAAACCGTACTCGCCCGTTACCACGCCGGCAACAAACTGCCCGTGGAAGCCTGGGACCGTAGCGACGTGAAAAAACAGGCGGTCGGCGTGCTACAGAGCCTGGACAACCAGATCGACGTCACCACCGGCACCCTGAAGTTCAAGGCGCGCTTCGATAACAAGGACCAGGCGCTGTTCCCCAACCAGTTCGTCAATGTGCACTTGCTTGCCGACACCTTGCATAACGTGGTGCTGGCACCGTCGGCGGCGATCCAGTTCGGCAATACCGGCACCTTTGTCTACAAACTCGACGGTGACAAAAAGGTCAAGGTCCAGCCGTTGGTGCTGGGTGATTCCGACGGTGAGAACACCGTGGTCAAGGAAGGCCTGGTCGCAGGCGACCGCGTGGTGCTGGAAGGCACCGACCGCCTCAAGGACGGCAGCGAAATCGAAGTGGTCAACGAAAGCAAAGAAGTGCCGACCACGCCGACCGAACACCTGCAAGGCAAGCCCGCGGCAAAAGGGGAGACCGGCGCTGACGCCGGCAAGGCGCAAAAGGTCGGTTCATGAACCTGTCACGCCTGTTTATCCTGCGCCCGGTCGCCACCACGCTGAGTATGCTGGCGATTGTATTGGCCGGGATTATCTCGTATCGCTTGTTGCCGGTATCGGCCTTGCCCCAGGTGGACTACCCGACCATCCGGGTCATGACCCTGTACCCCGGCGCCAGCCCCGACGTAATGACCAGCGCGGTCACGGCACCCCTTGAGCGCCAGTTCGGGCAGATGCCGGGGCTGACGCAGATGGCGTCCACCAGCTCGGGCGGTGCCTCGGTGCTGACCCTGCGTTTCAACCTCGACATCAATATGGACGTCGCCGAGCAGCAGGTGCAGGCCGCGATCAACGCCGCCACCAACCTGTTGCCCAAGGATTTGCCGGCGCCGCCGGTGTACAACAAGGTCAACCCCGCGGATACCCCGGTGCTGACCCTCGCGATCACCTCCAAAACCATGCTGTTGCCCAAGCTCAATGACCTGGTCGACACGCGCATGGCGCAGAAAATCGCGCAGATCAGCGGCGTCGGCATGGTCAGCATTGCCGGTGGCCAGCGCCAGGCCGTGCGTATCAAGGTCAACCCCGAGGCCCTGGCGGCCAATGGCTTGAACCTCTCGGACGTGCGCGCCCTGATCGCCGCCTCCAACGTCAACCAGCCCAAGGGCAACTTCGACGGCCCCACCCGCGTGTCGATGCTCGATGCCAACGACCAGTTGGTTTCGCCCCAGCAATATGCCGAACTGATCCTGGCCTACAACAATGGCGCACCGCTGCGCCTCAAGGATGTGGCGCAGATCGTCGACGGTGCCGAAAACGAGCGCCTCGCGGCCTGGGCCAACGAAAACCAGGCGGTACTGCTCAATATCCAGCGCCAACCGGGCGCCAACGTGATCGAGGTGGTCGACCGCATCAAGGCGCTGCTGCCGAGCATCACCGACAACCTGCCGGCCGGCCTCGACGTGACGGTGCTCACTGACCGCACCCAGACCATCCGCGCCTCGGTGAAAGACGTGCAGCACGAGCTTCTGATTGCCATCGCCCTGGTGGTGATGGTGACATTCCTGTTTCTGCGGCGGGTCAGCGCCACCATCATTCCGTCCATCGCCGTGCCGCTGTCCCTGGTGGGCACCTTTGGCGTGATGTACCTGGCGGGCTTCTCCATCAATAACCTGACGCTGATGGCCCTGACCATCGCCACCGGGTTCGTGGTGGATGACGCCATCGTTATGCTGGAGAACATTTCCCGCTATATCGAAGAGGGCGAGACGCCGATGGCGGCGGCGCTCAAGGGCGCCAAGCAGATCGGTTTCACTCTGATTTCCCTGACCTTGTCGCTGATTGCGGTATTGATCCCGCTGCTGTTCATGGCTGACGTGGTTGGTCGGCTGTTCCGCGAGTTCGCCATCACCCTGGCGGTGGCGATCCTGATTTCGCTGGTAGTGTCCCTGACGCTCACGCCGATGATGTGCGCGCGTTTGCTCAAGCGCGAACCCAAGGAAGAAGAACAGGGGCGTTTCTACAAGGCCAGTGGCGCCTGGATCGATTGGCTGATTCAGGCCTATGGCCGCAAATTGCAGTGGGTGCTCAAGCACCAGCCGCTGACTCTGCTGGTGGCCATCGCCACCCTGGGGCTTACGGTGGTGCTGTACCTGGTGGTGCCCAAGGGCTTTTTCCCGGTGCAGGACACCGGGGTGATCCAGGGTATTTCCGAAGCGCCGCAGTCGATTTCCTTTGCGGCGATGAGCCAGCGGCAGCAGGAACTGGCGAAGATCATCCTCGCCGACCCGGCAGTCGAGAGCCTGTCGTCCTACATCGGTGTGGACGGCGATAACGCCACGCTCAACAGCGGGCGCTTGCTGATCAACCTCAAGGCCCACGGCCAGCGCGATTTGAGCGCAGCCGAGGTGATCACCCGCTTGCAACCGCACATCGATAAGCTGGTGGGCATCCGCCTGTTCATGCAGCCGGTGCAGGACCTCACCATCGAGGACCGCGTCAGCCGTACCCAGTATCAGTTCAGCATGTCGTCGCCGGACGCCGAGTTGCTGGCACTGTGGAGCGGCAAGCTGGTGCACGCCCTCAGCCAGCATCCAGAACTTACCGATGTCGCCAGCGACTTGCAGGACAAAGGCTTGCAGGTGTACCTGGTGATCGACCGCGACGCGGCCTCGCGCCTGGGCGTGAGTGTCTCGACCATTACCGACGCGTTGTATGACGCCTTCGGCCAGCGCCAGATCTCCACCATCTACACACAAGCCAGCCAATACCGCGTGGTGCTGCAGGCCCAGTCCGGCGAAACCCTCGGCCCGGCCGCGCTCAACCAGATCCATGTGAAGACCACCGACGGCGGCCAGGTGCGGCTGTCGAGCCTGGCCCACGTCGAGCAGCGCCAGGCGCAGTTGGCGATTGCCCATATCGGCCAGTTCCCGGCGGTGATGATGTCGTTCAACCTGGCCCCCGGCGTCGCCCTGGGCAAAGGCGTTGAGCTGATCAACCAGACGCAGAAGGACATCGGTATGCCGGTGGGCGTGCAGACCCAGTTCCAGGGCGCGGCCCAGGCGTTCGAGGCGTCGTTGTCGAGCACCTTGCTGCTGATCCTGGCGGCGGTGGTCACCATGTACATCGTGCTGGGCGTGCTCTACGAGAGCTATATCCACCCGATCACCATCCTGTCGACCTTGCCGTCGGCGGCGGTGGGGGCCTTGCTGGCCCTGCTGCTCAGTGGCAATGACCTGGGCATGATCGCGATCATCGGCATTATCCTGCTGATCGGTATCGTGAAAAAGAACGCGATCATGATGATCGACTTCGCCCTCGATGCCGAACGTAATCAGGGGCTGGATCCACAGACGGCGATTTACCAGGCGGCGCTGTTGCGTTTCCGGCCGATCCTGATGACCACCCTGGCGGCCCTGTTCGGTGCGGTGCCGCTGATGCTCGCCAGCGGTTCCGGCGCGGAGTTGCGCCAACCGCTGGGCCTGGTGATGGTCGGTGGCTTGCTGGTGAGCCAGGTGTTGACGCTGTTTACCACGCCGGTGATTTACTTGTATTTCGACCGTCTTGGCCGCCGCTGGCGCAAAGAGCCGCAACGCCTGGAGCCGGTTGAGCCATGAACCTGTCCGGACCGTTCATTCGCCGGCCGGTAGCGACCATGCTGCTGAGCCTGGCGATCATGTTGCTCGGCGGCGTCAGCTTCAACCTGCTGCCGGTGTCGCCGCTGCCGCAGATCGACTTCCCGGTGATCGTGGTGTCTGCCAGCTTGCCCGGCGCCAGCCCCGAGGTGATGGCGTCCAGCGTGGCGACGCCACTGGAGCGTTCGTTCGGCTCGATTGCCGGTATCACCACCATGAGCAGTTCGTCGAGCCAGGGCTCGACGCGGGTGATCCTCGCCTTTGATTCCGACCGTGACATCAACGGCGCGGCGCGCGAAGTGCAAGCGGCCATCAACGCGTCGCGCAACCTGCTGCCCAGCGGTATGCGCAGTATGCCGACCTACAAGAAGATCAACCCGTCCCAGGCGCCGATCATGGTGCTGTCGCTGACCTCCGATGTGTTGCAGAAGGGGCAGCTGTATGACCTGGCGTCGACCATCCTGTCCCAGAGCCTGTCCCAGGTGCCGGGCGTGGGCGAAGTGCAGATCGGCGGCAGCTCGCTGCCGGCGGTGCGCATCGAGCTGGAGCCCAAGGCTCTGGACCAGTACGGCGTGGCCCTGGACGATGTGCGCAATACCATCGCCAATGCCAACCAGCGCCGACCCAAAGGCTCCCTGGAAGATGGCGAACGCAACTGGCAGATTCAAGCCAACGACCAGCTGGAAAAAGCCAAGGACTACGCGCCGCTGTTGATTCGCTACCAGGACGGCGCGGCCCTGCGCCTGGGGGATGTGGCGAAGATCACCGACGGTGTGGAAGACCGCTACAACAGCGGCTTCTTCAACAATGATTCGGCGGTGCTGCTGGTGATCAACCGCCAGTCCGGCGCCAACATCATCGAGACGGTCAGGCAGATCAAGGCCCAGTTGCCGGCGTTGCAGGCGGTGCTGCCGTCCAGCGTCAAGCTCAGCCTGGCCATGGACCGCTCGCCCGTAATTGCCGCGACCCTGCATGAGGCGGAAATGACCCTGCTGATCGCAGTGGGGCTGGTGATCCTGGTGGTGTACCTGTTTCTGGGCAATTTCCGCGCTTCGCTGATCCCGACCCTGGCGGTGCCGGTATCGCTGGTGGGCACCTTCGCGGTGATGTACCTGTACGGGTTTTCGCTGAACAACTTTTCGTTGATGGCGCTGATCCTCGCCACCGGGCTGGTGGTGGACGATGCCATCGTGGTGCTGGAGAACATCTCCCGGCACATTGACGAAGGTGTGCCGCCGATGAAGGCTGCGTACCTGGGCGCCGAGGAAGTTGGCTTTACCTTGTTGTCGATGAACGTGTCACTGGTGGCGGTGTTCCTGTCCATTCTGTTTATGGGAGGGATCGTCACCAACCTGTTCCGCGAGTTTTCCATCACCTTGTCGGCAGCGATCATTGTTTCGCTGATCGTCTCGCTGACCCTCACGCCGATGCTCTGCGCGCGCTGGCTCAAGCCTCATGACAAGTCCAGGCAGACCGGCTTGCAGCGCTGGAGCCAGAAGATCAACGACCGCATGGTCGCCGGCTACGCCACCAGCCTGGACTGGGTGTTGCGTCATCGGCGTCTGACCCTGCTCAGCCTGTTGATCACCGTGGGCGTGAATATCGCGCTGTATGTGGTGGTGCCAAAAACCTTCATGCCCCAGCAGGACACCGGTCAGTTGATCGGGTTTGTGCGCGGCGACGATGGCCTGTCGTTCAGCGTGATGCAGCCGAAGATGGAAATCTTCCGCCAGGCGGTGCTCAAGGATCCGGCGGTGCTCAGCGTGGCGGGCTTTATCGGCGGCAACAGCGGCACCAACAACGCGGTGATGCTGGTGCGGCTCAAGCCGATCAGCGAGCGCAAGATCTCTGCCCAGGCGGTGATCGAGCGCCTGCGCAAGGACGTGCCGCTGGTGCCGGGCGGGCGCCTGTTCCTGATGGCCGACCAGGACCTGCAATTCGGCGGCAGCCGCGACCAGACCAGCGCACAGTATTCCTACATCCTGCAAAGCGGCGACCTGGCCGCGTTGCGGCTGTGGTACCCCAAAGTGGTCGCGGCGATGCGTGAGTTGCCGGAGCTGACCGCCATCGATGCTCGTGAGGGCAGGGGCGCGGCGCAGGTTACGCTGATCGTCGACCGTGATCAGGCCAAGCGCCTGGGCATCGACATGGACATGGTTACGTCGGTGCTCAACAACGCCTACAGCCAGCGGCAGATTTCCACCATCTACGACAGCCTCAACCAGTATCAGGTGGTGATGGAGGTCAACCCCAAGTATGCCCAGGACCCGAACACCCTGAACCAGGTCCAGGTGATTACTGCCGATGGCGCACGGGTGCCGTTGTCGACCATTGCCCATTACGAGAACAGCCTGGCCGACGACCGCGTCAGCCATGAAGGCCAGTTTGCCTCGGAAAATATCGCCTTCGACATGGCGCCCGGGGTCACGGTAGAGCAGGGCACCGCCGCCATCGAGCGGGCGATTGCCAAGGTCGGCCTGCCAGAAGATGTGATCGCCAAGATGGCCGGCACCGCCGACGCCTTTGCGGCCACGCAGAAGGGCCAGCCGTTCATGATTCTGGGTGCGCTGGTGGCGGTGTACCTGGTGCTGGGCATTTTGTATGAGAGTTATATTCACCCGCTGACCATCCTCTCGACCCTGCCGTCGGCAGGTGTCGGCGCGTTGTTGGCGATCTACCTGCTGGGCGGCGAGTTCAGCCTGATTTCGTTGCTGGGCTTGTTCCTGCTGATCGGCGTAGTGAAGAAAAACGCGATCCTGATGATCGACCTGGCGCTGCAACTGGAGCGCAACGATGGCATGAGCCCGCTGGAATCGATCCGCAGTGCCTGCCTGTTGCGCCTGCGGCCGATTTTGATGACCACCCTGGCCGCGATCCTCGGCGCCTTGCCGTTGCTGCTCGGCAGCGGCGATGGCGCGGAAATGCGTCATCCATTGGGCCTGACCATCATTGGCGGCCTGGTCTTCAGCCAGATCCTGACCCTTTACACCACCCCGGTGGTTTACCTCTATCTCGACCGCGCGCGCCACCGCTTCAATGCCTGGCGCGGCGTGCGTACCGATGCTGCCCTGGACACTGCGCTATGACCGATTCAACCAACGCCCCTGCAACCCCTGTAGGAGCGAGCTTGCTCGCGAAAAAAGCCCAGATGCCGCGCTCATCCAGAATGAACGCATTATCGTTGACGGCTTTCGCGAGCAAGCTCGCTCCTACAGTGGGCCTGGCCCTGTTGCTCAGCGCCTGCGCCATTGGCCCTGACTACAAACGCCCGGAGGTCATCGAGCCGGTGCAGTTCAAGGAGGCCCAGGGCTGGCGCCAGGCCAACCCCAGCGATTCCCTGGCCCGTGGCGCCTGGTGGGAGCTGTATGGCGACCGCCAACTCAATGGGCTGGTAGAGCGCCTCAACACCTCCAACCAGACCGTCGCCCAGGCCGAAGCACGCTTTCGCCAGGCCCAGGCCCTGGTGCGCAGCTCCCGCGGGGCGTTTTACCCCAGCGTCGACCTGAGCGTTGGCAAAACCCGCGCCAGCCAGGGCACCGGCAGCAGCAGCGCCAGCCTCAGCAGCTCCAGCAGTGGTATTCGCGACACCCTCAATGCGCAGTTGGGCGTGAGTTGGGAAGCCGATATCTGGGGCAAGTTACGCCGCGGGCTGGAAGCCAATGAAGCCAGCGCCGAGGCCAGTTCGGCGGATCTGGCCGCGATGCGCCTCAGTCAGCAGTCGGAACTGGTGCAGAGCTACCTGCAACTGCGGGTCATGGACGAGCAGACGCGCCTGTTGCAGGCCACTCTGGATACCTACCAGCGTTCATTGAAAATGACCGAAAACCAGTACCGCGCCGGCGTGGCCGGCAAGGATGCCATTGCCCAGGCGCAAACCCAGCTCAAGACCACCCAGGCCAGCCTGATTGACTTGATCTGGCAACGCGCCCAGCTGGAAAACGCCATTGCCGTGCTGATCGGCGAAGCCCCGGCCAACTTCAATCTGGCTGTCAGCAATGATATTCCGGCGTTGCCGCAGATACCGGTGAGCCTGCCGTCCCAGTTGCTGGAACGTCGCCCCGATATTGCCTCGGCCGAACGCTCGGTGATTGCCGCCAACGCCAATATCGGCGTGGCCAAGGCAGCTTATTACCCGGACCTCAGCCTGAGCCTGCAGGGCGGTTATTCCAGCAGCACTTATGAAGATTGGATCAGCCTGCCTAACCGCTTCTGGTCGGTAGGGCCGAAACTGGCGATGACCCTGTTCGATGGCGGCCAGCGCTCGGCGGAAGTCGACCGCACCGTGGCCAGCTATGACGAGACCGTGGCCAAGTACCGCCAGACTGTGCTGGATGGGTTCCGTGAAGTGGAAAACTACATGGTCCAGCTCAAGGTCCTGGCGGACGAGGCTGTGGTCAGCAATGAAGCACTGGAGTCGGCGCGCGAGTCGTTGCGCTTGACCGAGAACCAGTACAAAGCGGGGTTGATCGCTTACCTGGATGTGGTGACTGTGCAGGCGACGGCCTTGAGTAACGAGCGCACCGTATTGACCTTGTTGCAGTCGCGGTTGGTGGCGAGTGTGCAGTTGATTGCGGCGTTGGGTGGTGGCTGGGACGGCCAGACCTCTCTGGCTGAAAAGGAGTAACCGGATGCGCCGCGCATCCTGGGGGAGCAAGATCAACTGTGTGGGCTTGCCCCAATGCCAGTCAGTTAAGCACAGTACCCTGTGGGAGCTGGCTTGCCTGCGATAGCGTTAGTGCAGTAGTAGTTGCGGTGACTGACACACCGCCTTCACGGGCAAGCCCGCTCCCACAGGGGATCTGCGCAGGCCACATTTTGATGTCCATGACGTCGTTGAAAACAGCCTGGCGAAGCCATCCGATTGACGCCAAAAACTCACTAATGGCCAACTGATTAATTAATCACCTGCCTAAGATTCATTCTCGCTACAATCGCCCGCTTTACCACCCGGCATGGGTTTTTACGCCCTGTAGCCTGCGAGAAGCCCCATGTTGATCGGTAGCTATTCAACCTCCCTCGTCGTGATTTCCCTGTGCGTCGCGATGCTGGCGTCCTACACCGCGTTGGACATGGCCGGGCGAATCGCTACCGCCAAGGGGCGTGCCGTTTACCTATGGATCGCCGGCGGTGCAGGGGCGATGGGCGTGGGTATCTGGTCCATGCACTTTATCGGCATGTTGGCGCTGCGGCTGCCGTTTGCCCTGGGGTTTGACCTGGGCATTACCGCGTTGTCGTTGCTGATCGCCGTGTTGTCCAGTGGCTTTGCCTTATGGCTGGTCAGCCAGCCACGCCTGCCGGCCTGGCAACTGGCGTTCGGCGCGCTGGTGATGGGCGCCGGTATCGCCAGTATGCATTACACCGGCATGGCGGCGATGCGCATGACACCGGGTATCGACTACGACCCCACGTTGTTCGGCGCTTCGTTGTTGATCGCAGTGGTGGCCTCCGGCGCCGCGCTGTGGATCGCCTTCAACCTGCGCCGCAATACGCCCTACGTGCGCCTGGCGCGGGGTGGGGCGGCGGTGGTGATGGGCGTGGCCATCGTCGGCATGCACTACACCGGCATGGCCGCGGCGCAGTTTGCCGATGACAGTTTCTGCGGTGCCGCCCTGACGGGCTTGAGCGGCAAGGGCCTGGACAATCTTGTGCTGGTAACCTCGTTGGCGGTGCTCGTCATTGCGCTGCTGACCTCGCTGCTCGACGCGCGCCTGGAAGCACGTACCGCCGTGCTTGCAGACTCCTTGACCCTGGCCAACCAGGAACTGACCCACCTGGCCCTGCACGATATGCTTACCGGCTTGCCCAATCGCACGCTGTTGGCCGATCGCATTCAACAAGGCATTCAGGCGGTGTACGAACAGGGCGGGTGCTTTGCGCTGATGTTTATCGACCTGGATGGCTTCAAACCGGTTAACGACGCCTTCGGCCATCACATGGGCGACCAACTGCTGCGCGAGGTGGGTCTGCGTTTGCGCGAAGACTTGCGCAGCCAGGACACCCTGGCCCGTATCGGCGGCGACGAGTTCGTGTTGCTCGTGCAGTTGACCCAACCGGACGATGCCATGGGCCTGGCCGAGCGTCAGGTCGGCCTGATCAACCGCGCTTTCACGGTGGCCGAGCATGAGCTGAAAATCTCCGCCAGTATCGGTATCGCCATGTTCCCGGGCAACGGCAACAACCCCCAGGAACTGTTGATGAACGCCGACGCGGCGATGTATCACGCCAAGGGCATGGGCAAGAACGGCTATAGCTTCTTCGATGCGTCAATGAACACCAACGCGCGCAAGCAACTGCAATTGTTGCAGGACCTGCGCAATGCCCTCGAACACGGCGAGTTTCGTTTGTATTACCAGCCCAAATTCGATGCGGTGAGCGGTATTGCCGTGGGGGCCGAGGCGTTGTTGCGCTGGCAGCATCCGCAACAAGGCTTGCTGCTACCGGCAACTTTTATTGCGCTGGCGGAGAAAACCGGGCTGATCATTGCCATCGGCGAATGGGTGCTCGACGAAGCCTGCCGCCAGATGAGCCTGTGGTACGCCCAGGGCTATGAGAGCTGGCGCATCGCGGTGAACCTTTCGGCGCTGCAGTTCTGCCATGCCGGGTTGGTCAACAGTGTTGCGGCTGCCCTGGAGCGCCACCAATTACCCGCCAACAGCCTCACGCTGGAGATCACCGAGACCACCGCCATGAGCGATGCCGACGCGAGCATGAAGGTATTGCAGCAACTATCGGACATGGGTGTGGACCTGTCTATCGATGACTTTGGCACCGGCTACTCAAGCCTCATGTACCTCAAGCGCCTGCCGGCCAATGAGTTGAAGATCGACCGCGGCTTTGTACGCGACCTGGAACACGACAGCGACGACGCCGCCATCGTCTCGGCCATCGTGGCCCTCGGCCAGGCCCTGGACTTGCGGATCGTTGCCGAAGGCGTGGAAACCGATGCGCAGCAAAACTTCCTCACCCGCCTGGGGTGTGATTCTTTGCAAGGCTATCTGTTGGGGCATCCATTGCCGGCTGATAGTTTCATGGCAAACATCCGCAGTGGCGAGGATGCGTCAGCGCCTGACAAAAGCGGTCAGTGACGAGTATTCTTGGATCCAACCCTAACCGTCAGGTTGAATCAGGAGACCGCAGCCATGGACAAAGTCGTCATCATCACCGGGGGCAGCCGCGGGATTGGCGCCGAGACGGCCTTGCTGGCCGCTCGCGAAGGTTATCGCATCTGCATTAACTATCAGTCGGACGAGAAGGCAGCCCAGGCCGTGCTTGAACAAGTGCGCGGTCTCGGTGCGCAGGCCATCGCGGTGCGCGCCGATGTCAGCATCGAAGATGAAGTGATTGCGCTGTTCAATCGTGTGGATGCCGAATTGGGGCGTGTCACGGCGCTGGTTAATAACGCCGGTACCGTGGGGCAAAAATCGCGGGTCGACGAGATGTCCGAGTTTCGTATCCTGAAGATCATGAAGACCAATGTGCTGGGCCCGATCCTGTGCGCCAAGCACGCGGTGCTACGCATGTCGCCCCGGCATGGCGGGCAGGGCGGCAGTATCGTCAACGTGTCGTCGGTGGCGGCGCGGCTGGGGTCGCCCGGTGAGTATGTGGACTATGCGGCGTCCAAGGGCGCTCTGGATACCTTCACCCTGGGTTTGTCCAAAGAGGTGGCGGGTGAAGGCATTCGAGTCAACGCGGTACGCCCCGGTTATATCTTTACCGATTTCCACGCCCTGAGCGGCGACCCGGATCGGGTCAGCAAGCTGGAATCCGGTATTCCCATGGCGCGTGGCGGGCGCCCGGATGAAGTGGCGGAGGCGATTATCTGGTTGTTGTCGGATAAGGCTTCATACGCCACTGGCACTTTCGTGGACCTGGGGGGCGGACGCTAATAGCTGCAGCTCAACGGCCAAGGTCTTGCAGCGTGTCGTAGCCATTTTCTGCGAATGCTACAAGTAGACGAGCCTCAGAGTTCTTTCGGGTGCTATAGCCCGCGTTGTGGAAGCCGTTGATCTTGCCGTCGTGAGGTTCGCTATTGCCGACGCGGCGATCATTCACATTGTCGAGAACGTTGATCACCCGTGCCAGGTTATAGGCCGCATGGGCCCTGGCCCTCGCGACAGCGTTGGCGGACGTCCAGTCGCCAACCCGGCGCTTGAGCAAGTCTGTCACTGGGTAGCGGTCCCGACGTTTGAGCAGATGCTTCAACGCGGGATTCGCGTTGATGATTTGCCGGGCGGTACGATGGTCACCGGCGGGAGGATCTTCGGCTGCAGTCGGTACGACGAGCCAGTTATTTTCAGGGCGGCCTTCGTCGGGCCGATAGCGGTGCGGTGTATGAAACGGACTGATGCGCATGGCGGCCTCAACGTGGAACTGGACCTCACTGGGTGGTGCCGTGATGGCGCCGAGTTCCATAGGCGAGGGGGGGCGCCTTTAAAAAGATCGCACAATCCGCCCCAGCGTCTCCATGGCCTTTTCCGACGCCTCGTTCCAGGGGCTGCCATAGTTCAAGCGTATGCAGTTTCTGAAGCGTTGGGTCGCTGAAAAAATCGGCCCCGGTGCGATGCTGATGCCTTGCGCCAGGGCCATCTGGAACAACTTCAGCGAGTCGGTTTGCTCCGGCAATTCCAACCACAGGAAGTAGCCGCCCGCCGGCTGGCTGACCCGTGTCTGGGCCGGGAAGTAGCGGGCGATGGCCGCCAGCATGGCGCTTTGCTGTTCTTCCAGGGCATAGCGCAATTTGCGCAGGTGGCGGTCATAGCCGCCGTGTTGCAGGTAGTCGGCAATCGCCGCCTGGGCCGGCATCGAGGGGCACAGCGAGGTCATCAGTTTCAGGCGCTCGACCTTCTGCGCAAAGCGTCCGGCTGCGACCCAGCCAACGCGGTAACCCGGTGCCAGGCTCTTGGCAAAAGAGCCGCAATGCATCACCAGCCCTTCGGTATCAAACGCCTTGGCCGGTTTTGGCGCGTGTTGCCCGTAGTACAGCTCGGCGTAGACATCATCTTCGATCAACGGCACCTGATGGCTGCGTAGCAGTTCTACCAGCGCCTGCTTTTTTGCTTCGGGCAGGGTGGCGCCCATGGGGTTCTGGAAGCTGGTCATGGTCCAGCAGGCTTTGATCGGGTAGCGCTCAAGGCTTTGTGCCAAGGCGTTCAGATCAATGCCATCGCGCGGGTGTACCGGGATTTCCACGGCCTTGAGTTTCAGGCGCTCCAGCACTTGCAGGCAGGCGTAGAACGCCGGTGCCTCGATGGCGACCAGGTCGCCCGGTTCGGTCACCGCTTGCAGGCACAGGTTCAGCGCTTCCAGGGCGCCGTTGGTGATCAGCAATTCCTCCATGGGCAGCATCAGGCCGCCGACCATATAGCGCAGGGCAATCTGCCGGCGCAGTTGCGGGTTACCCGGCGACATGTCGGTGACCACCAGGCGCGGGTCCATTTCGCGGCTGGCGCTGGCCAGGGAGCGCGCCAGGCGCGGCAACGGGAACAGCATCGGGCTGGGGAAGGCCGAGCCGAAGGGCACGGTATTAGGGTCTTTGATCGAGTCCAGTACCGAAAACACCAATTCACTCACATCCACATGGGTGGACTCATGCACTTGCTCGCTCACGACCGGCTCGGAAAACGGGCTCGGCGCATGGGTGTTGACGAAGTAGCCGGAGCGCGGCCGTGCGCGAATCAGGCCACGACGTTCCAGCAAGTAGTACGCCTGGAACACGGTAGACGGGCTGACGCCGTAAGTCTGGCTGGCATAGCGCACCGACGGCACCCGCTGACCTGGGCCAAGGACGCCGGAGCGGATCAGTTCTGCGATGTCATCGGCAAATTTTTCGTAGCGTTTCATGGCGGCCTAATTAGCTTTTTGAATGTGTACGCAGGGCAAAACTGTAGGAGCGAGCTTGCTCGCGAAACACGTCAACGATAACGCGTGTTTCCTGAATGCACGCGGTGCCTGTGAGTTTTTCGCGAGCAAGCGCGCTCCTGCATTTGATCTCTATATCAGCGATTCAAAGGGGCAACAAATCGGCTGTCAGCTGCGGTATAGACCCAGGGTTCATCCACATCAGTGACTTTAAAACGGATAGTTTGAGAACTGCTGGCCGGTGTGTCCGCCAGCAACGCCACCGACACCGGTATATCGACAATTTCCCCGGGCGCGAGGCTGACCTGGGTCTTGCCTTGCAACTGGAACCCCTCGGCCTCCACCAGTTCCAGGCGGTATTCCTGGCGCTGCTGGGTCTTGTTGATTACCTTGAGGCTGTAGATGTTCTCGATCAAACCCTGGCTGTTTTCGCGAAACATGCCGCGGTCCTTGGTGACATCCAGCGACACCATCGGCCGTTCAATCAAGGCCACCACCAACGCGGCAATCATGACCAGCAGCACGGCACTGTAGCCGATCAGGCGTGGCCTGAGCAGCTGAGTCTTGCCGCCCTGCAGTTGGTGTTCACTGGTGTAGCTCACCAAACCACGGGCATAGCCCATTTTGTCCATGATCGAGTCGCAGGCATCGATGCAGGCCGCGCAGCCGATACATTCCATTTGCAGGCCGTCGCGGATATCGATACCGGTAGGGCAAACCTGCACACACAGCTGACAATCAATGCAATCGCCGAGCCCGACATCGGCTGGCTGCACCTCACGTTTGCGCGGGCCACGGCGTTCACCGCGCGCAGCATTGTAGGAAATGGTCAGGGTGTCTTTATCAAACATGACACTCTGGAACCGCGCATACGGGCACATGTGCATGCACACCGCCTCGCGTAACCAGCCAGCATTGATGTAGGTAGCGCCGGTAAAAAACAGCACCCAGAACAGGCTCACCCCGCCTGCTTGCCAGGTCAGCAGTTCGACGGCGAGCGGGCGGATGGGCGTGAAGTAACCGACAAAGGTCAGCCCGGTCAGCACGCTGATACCCAGCCACAGCGAATGTTTGGCTGAGCGCCGCGCGAGTTTGTTCAGGCTCCAGGGAGCTGCCTGCAGCTTGATGCGCTGGTTGCGTTCGCCCTCGGTGATCTTTTCACACCACATGAACAGCCAGGTGAACGAACTTTGCGGGCAGGTATAGCCGCACCACACGCGGCCGGCAAACACCGTGATCGCAAACAGCCCGAAAGCACAGATGATCAGCAGCGCCGAGAGCAGGATAAAGTCCTGCGGCCAGAAGGTCGCGCCGAAAATGTGGAACTTGCTTTCGGCCAGGTCCCACAGCACGGCCTGGCGCCCATCCCAGTTCAGCCACACGGTGCCGAAAAAGGCCAGGAACAGCAACGCCGCTCCGCTGACACGCAAGGTGCGGAACAGGCCGGTGAAGCTGCGGGTATGGATCAGGTTGTCACTGGATTTGGCCTTCACCTTCTTTGGGTGTATGGGCTCAAAGGTTTCCACGGTTGGGATTCGTTCGCTCATGGTCGTTCGCTCATCAGCCTCCATCAGGCCAATGCACTATGGGCGACGGGCTGTTTGCATAACAGACTCAGGTAGGGCGATAAAAAGCGGATCAGATGGGCTGGACATCTCAGTCTGCGTCAATCTGCTGCACCCCAGACTCAATGGGGTGCAGCGATAGATCGCAGCTGCTGACGCAGATCAATTAAATCACTGAACCCGGTTCGTCGGCCTTCACATGCTGACGGCCATCGGTTGCGCCTTCAACCGTCAGGGCGTCCGCCTCGGCTTCGGTGATGTAGATACGCGCACCCGCCAATTCCAGATAAGACATGGCTTTGTCGTGATCGGTAAGGATGGTCACCCGGGTGGCTGGCAGGCTTTGTTCCTGGCCGTTGTCGTCGAGCGTGAAGTAGCACAGATGATTTTCGATGCGTACGGTCATGACGATCTCCGTTTTGTGAACTGTGCAGCGTTAGGCGACCGCCATGCGCACGGGTTCCGGGCAACTGACTGGCGGTCTGTGCGGTCTATTCTTTATTCATAATAAAAGGAGCGCATTCATGGACGCCTGGTGGCATCAAGTGTGGCAAACCCTGCAAGCCGAATTCGCCGACCTTGCCGACGCCCGACAACTCACCCAAGTGACGGTGCGCCTGCTGATCGCTGCGATCCTGGGGGGCATTCTGGGTTTTGAACGTGAACACAAGGGCAAGGCGGCAGGCGTGCGCACCCATATGCTGGTGGCGCTGGGCGCGGCGCTGTTTGTGCTGGTGCCGCAGATGTCCGGTAACCAGGCAGACGCCATGAGCCGGGTGGTTCAGGGGGTGATTGCAGGCATCGGCTTTTTGGGCGCCGGCACTATTCTCAAGGGCAAGGAAGACGAAGAGGGCCAGCATGTAAAGGGCCTGACCACGGCTGCCGGGCTGTGGATGACCGCCGCCATCGGGGTGGCGGCAGGCATGGGGCGTGAATCGACGGCGGTACTCAGTACATTGCTGGCCCTGATGGTATTCAGCATCATGCCGAGAATCGTCAAGCTAGTGGAAAAGTGATAACCGGCTAACCTCTCGATCAGGTCACGATATTGCTTTGGCGCACCTCACCAAACACCTTCAACACAAAGGCTGGCTTGCCTGGAGCATCAGCAATGACGACCACGCTGGCATTGTTATTGGGCAAATATTGAATCTGTATTTCCCCGCTCGATTCTGGCGTGCGCTCAACCGTTCGCAGTGAGGTGTTCAACTGCTTCTGGATGCCGGCCAGGTTCAGTTTGTCTTGCGATTTGAAGTTGCGGACCTCTTGAGGCGATTCGAGTGTGGATTCACTGGCAGAGCTGAAGCTATAGGTAGCGCAGGTGTCGTTGTGAGTGTCGCTGGCCGATGGCATTGACACTGTGTCGGCTTGCGATGCATCAAGTTTGTCTTTGGCCAGCGAATTGCAGGTATTGCTTAAGGCTTTATAGGTCGAATCCATTCTGGAATAGTTTTGCTCGATTTTGGTTAACTCTGCGAGTGAGTGATCGAGACGGCCAACAGAGATCGAGGCGTCGCTGTCGAATGCCCCGAGCAGCGCCTCAATATTCTTGAAGATGAATCTATTCATCACCTGTTCTGTTGTTTTATGCCTGGCCGAATTCAGGTTTTTGGCACCCTCATCGAGCAGCACGTTCATCTCTTCAAGTTTCTGGCGATTCGCTTTAGCGTCGGGCCCACGTAACGCTGCGCGCCTGTTTTCGGGCTGAAAAATCCATTCCAGTTCGGATTTGATTACCTGAGATTGGGCAGAGTCCGGATTGCTCTGCAGTGCGTTGATTGTTTCCGGGGTCAATAGTGTACGAGCATCACTCACGCGTTTGGTCGCGTCTGTGTGTTGTTCTGGGGAGATCTGATTGGCGCGCGTGTCAGGCGATTGCTCTGAACGGTCTGGTGCCTTGGGCGCAGCGGACCAGTTGGGGCCAGCCTTGAGCAGCGTCTCCAGCTGTTGTGAGGTTGGCAGGCCCTGAATGTGCGCGCCGATGGAGGGTTGCGGTGGCGATGGCGGCGTGCTCAAAGCGTGTTGAGGGTTAATGGTCGACATGGTGTCCTCGCGATAGGGTCAGAACTTCCCATCGGAAGATGGGTTGAGTGCGAGGTAAATATATAAACCTGCGTTCAGGCGAGCATTCAGGCTTGTTTCCAGTGTCTGTAGGAGAGTTCAGTTTTTGTGGCTCGCTCGAGTTGATGAACAGCCTGGCCGCTCCCGAGCGAACCTCTATCATTGTGGCTCAGACGATGACCGGCGGCGTGGTCGCAGGGGGCTCCTGCGCTGGCGGTGGCTCATCTTCCGGTGGTTCCTGCCTGGGCGGCGGCGTCGGCTCCGCAGGCGGCAAGGGTGGATCGTCGATATTCGGATCTTCAGGCGCAGGGGGAATTGGGATATTCATCGGTGTGGCCTCCTTTGTGCTTGGCTCTATGGGTGGACCATTGCCTCAGGCAATTGATTCCCCGCCCGGCGGCGACATATCCACCTGAACTTTTGTCGCGCGCCCAGGCTCGGACTTTAAACGGCCCTGCTCAGGGAGAGCGTCGCCGTACTTGAATTCGGATCAAGCAAAGAGCGTCCACGGGGCGTAAGGGGAAGATGCTCGATGACTGCTGAAACACTGGCTCCAGAAGGCTCGGTACTGCCACTGTCGCAGGCGCTGTTGTTACCCAGGATTGCTATCGAAAACACCATGCCGGTGATCGACCATGGTGAGTTTGCGGTTAAGGCCGTTGTCGGTCAGCGCGTCAATGTCACCAGTAAAGTGTTCGCCGATGGGCACGACAAACTGGCGGTGCTGATCCGCTGGCGCGCGCTGGAGGATGAAAGCTGGCACAGCGTGGTCATGACCGATGTCGGTAACAATGGCTGGGAAGGCGCGTTCACCGTCGCCCATCTTGGCCCGCATGAATACTGCATCGAGGCATGGATCGATACCTTCGCCAGCTTCTGCTATGAACTGCGCAAGAAACACGAGGCCGGGGTGCCCGTCAGCCTGGAATTGCAGGAAGGCCGCAGCCTGGTGTTGCAGGCTGCCGAGCGCAGTGACAACGAATTGCGCGACCGTTTGATGTTGTTACACCACGAACTGTCCGGCCTGCTGGAAACCGAGCAGGTGGCGTTGTTCCTGCACGAAGACAGTGCACACCTGATGACCCAGGCCGATCATCGCGCGTATCTGAGCATCAGCCCCGCCTACCCGATTGACGTAGAGCGTGAGGCGGCGCAGTTCGCCAGCTGGTATGAGCTGTTTCCCCGCTCGATCACCGATGATCCGGCCCGCCACGGTACATTCAACGACGTGCACTCGCGCTTGTCGATGATCCACGACATGGGTTTTGACGTGCTGTACTTCCCGCCGATCCACCCAATCGGCCGCAGCCACCGCAAGGGTAAGAACAACTCACTCACCGCCGGCCCCGATGATCCGGGCAGCCCGTACGCCATCGGCAGCGCGGAGGGCGGGCATGAGGCGATTCACCCGCAATTGGGCAGCCGTGAGGATTTCCGTCGCCTGGTCAAGGCCGCTGCCGACCACGGCCTGGAAATTGCCCTGGACTTCGCCATCCAGTGCTCCCAGGACCACCCATGGCTTGAACAGCACCCTGGCTGGTTCAACTGGCGCCCCGACGGCACGATTAAGTACGCCGAGAACCCGCCGAAAAAGTATCAGGACATCGTCAACGTCGACTTCTATGCGGCGGATGCGATTCCGGGCTTATGGACAGAACTGCGCGACATTGTGGTGGGCTGGGTGGAAGAGGGCGTGAAGACCTTTCGCGTCGACAACCCGCACACCAAGCCGCTGCCATTCTGGCAATGGCTGATCAGTGATGTCAGGTCCAAATACCCTGAGGTGATCTTTCTGGCGGAAGCCTTTACTACACCGGCGATGATGGCGCGCCTGGGCAAGGTCGGCTATTCCCAGAGCTACACCTACTTCACCTGGCGCAATACCAAGGCCGAGTTGAGCGAGTACCTGACGCAGTTGAACCAGTCGCCGTGGCGCGAATGCTACCGGCCGAACTTCTTCGTCAATACGCCGGATATCAACCCAGGCTTTTTGCACCAGTCCGGACGCCCCGGCTTCCTGATTCGTGCAGCGTTGGCCACCATGGGCTCGGGCCTGTGGGGCATGTATTCGGGTTTTGAACTGTGCGAAGCCGCGCCGGTGCCGGGCAAAGAGGAATACCTGGATTCGGAGAAGTACGAGATTCGGCCACGGGACTTCACCGCCCCCGGCAACATCATTGCCGAGATTGCGCAGCTCAACCGTATTCGTCGGCAAAACCCGGCGTTGCATACCCATCTGGGCCTGAAGCTCTACAACGCCTGGAACGACAGCATCCTGTATTTCGGCAAGCGCAGCGAAGATGGCAGTAACTTCATCCTGGTGGCCGTCAATCTCGATCCCTATAACGCTCAGGAAGCCCATTTTGAACTCCCGCTGTGGGAGATGGGCCTGCCGGATGACGCCCAGACCCAGGGTGAAGACTTGATGAACGGCCATCGTTGGACCTGGTACGGCAAGACCCAATGGACACGGCTAGAGCCGCAGATGCCCTTTGGGATCTGGCGCATCACCCATTCCCCAGGCTGATGGAGATCCCCTGTGGGAGCTGGCTTGCCTGCGATAGCGATTTGTCAGCCACCATTTCAGGTACTGACAGACCGTTATCGCAGGCAAGCCAGCTCCCACACTGGAGCGCATTCCGTCTGCAGAACTTTAGTGTTTTCAGGAGTTCCCGATGGCGAAGAAACCCAAGACAGCCACCTTCATCAAAGACCCGCTCTGGTACAAGGACGCGGTGATTTACCAGGTTCACGTCAAATCCTACTTCGATTCCAACAACGACGGCATCGGTGACTTCCCCGGGCTGATCGCCAAGCTCGACTACATCGCCGACCTTGGCGTGAACACCATCTGGCTGCTGCCGTTCTACCCCTCGCCACGCCGCGATGACGGCTACGATATTGCCGAATACCGTGGCGTGCACAGCGACTACGGGACCATGGCCGATGCCAAACGCTTCATCGCCGAGGCGCATAAACGCGGGCTGCGGGTAATTACAGAACTGGTGATCAACCACACCTCCGACCAGCACCCCTGGTTCCAGCGGGCGCGCAAGGCCAAGCCAGGCTCGGCGGCGCGGGATTTTTACGTGTGGTCGGACGATGACCAGAAGTACGACGGTACGCGCATCATTTTCCTGGATACCGAAAAATCCAATTGGACCTGGGACCCGGTCGCCGGCCAGTACTTCTGGCACCGCTTCTACTCTCACCAGCCCGACCTCAACTTCGATAACCCGCAAGTCATGAAGGCGGTACTGTCGGTGATGCGCTATTGGCTGGACCTGGGTATCGACGGCCTGCGCCTGGACGCCATCCCCTACCTGATCGAGCGCGACGGCACCAATAACGAAAACCTGGCTGAAACCCACGACGTCCTCAAGCAGATTCGCGCCGAAATCGATGCCCATTACCCCGACCGTATGTTGCTGGCTGAAGCCAACCAATGGCCGGAAGACACGCAGCTGTATTTCGGTGAGCGCAAAGGCGATGACGGCGATGAATGCCATATGGCCTTCCACTTCCCGCTGATGCCGCGCATGTACATGGCGCTGGCCCAGGAAGATCGCTTTCCTATCACCGATATTCTGCGCCAGACCCCGGAGATTCCCGCCAACTGCCAGTGGGCGATTTTCCTGCGTAACCATGATGAGCTGACCCTGGAAATGGTCACCGACAGGGAGCGTGATTACCTGTGGAACTACTATGCCGCAGACCGCCGTGCCCGAATCAACCTGGGTATTCGTCGACGCCTGGCGCCGCTGATGGAGCGCGATCGGCGCCGTGTCGAGTTGCTCAACAGCCTGTTGCTGTCGATGCCCGGCACGCCGACCCTGTATTACGGCGACGAGATCGGCATGGGTGACAACATCTATCTGGGCGACCGTGACGGTGTGCGTACGCCGATGCAATGGTCCATCGACCGCAACGGCGGCTTTTCCCGTGCCGACCCGGCCAGTCTGGTGCTGCCGCCGATCATGGACCCGCAATACGGGTATCAATCGGTCAACGTCGAGACCCAGGCCCAGGACCCGCATTCATTGCTCAACTGGACCCGGCGGATGCTCGCGGTGCGCAAGCAGTCCAAGGCCTTCGGCCGTGGCAGCCTGAAAATGCTCTCGCCGACCAACCGACGCATCCTGGCCTACACCCGTGAATACACCGGGGAAGACGGCCACACCGAAATCATCCTGTGCGTGGCCAACGTATCGCGCAGCGCTCAGGCGGCGGAGCTGGACCTGTCTGCCTTCGCCGGCATGGTGCCGGTGGAGATGCTCGGTGGGAATGCCTTCCCACCGATTGGTCAGCTGAATTTCCTGCTGACCCTGGCGCCCTATGGTTTCTATTGGTTTGTGCTGGCGACGGAAAACCAGATGCCGAGCTGGCATGTGGAACCGGCGCAGAGCATGCCCGACTTCACCACTTTGGTACTGAAAAAACGCATGGAAGAATTACTCGAAGACCCTTGCCGCACCAGCCTGGAGCAAACCTCATTGCCGGCCTGGTTGCCCAAACGTCGCTGGTTTGCCGGCAAAGACACGGCCATCGACAGTGTGCACATCGCTTACGGCGTAAGGTTTGGCGACCCGCAGCACCCGGTATTGCTTAGCGAAATCGAGGTCAGCAGCGGCGGTCAGGTCAGCCGTTACCAATTGCCGTTGGGCTTTCTGGGCGAAGATCAAGCGACCAGCGCCTTGCCCCAGCAATTGGCCCTGGCCCGAGTGCGCCGTACCCGCCAGGTCGGGTTGGTGACCGATGCCTTCAGCCTTGAGCCTTTTATTCGTGAAGTCATCCAGGCCATGCAGGCGGGCACCGTGCTTAATTGCAGTGAGGGCGACCTGCGGTTTGAGGCCACGCAACACCTGGCCGGGCTGCAACTGACTCATGAATCGCCGGTGCGTTACTTGTCTGCCGAGCAGTCCAACAGTTCGGTGGTGGTGGGCGAAAGCCTGGTGCTCAAGCTGATTCGCAAAGTCAGCGCCGGGGTACACCCGGAGCTGGAAATGAGCGCCTACCTGACCGCTGCGGGTTACCCGAATATCTCGCCTTTGCTGGGCTTTATGAGCCGCCGCGACGGGCAGGGGCAGGACAACCTGTTGATGATTGCCCAGGGCTACCTGAGCAACCAGGGTGATGCCTGGACCTGGACCCAGAACAACCTGGAGCGGGCGATCCGGGACGAGCTGGCCGAGGCCATCTCTGAACAGGAGCAGCACTACAACGCCCTGGGCGAACTGGCGGATTTCGCTGCGGCGCTCGGCCAGCGCCTGGGGGAAATGCATGGGGTGCTGGGTGCGCCAACGGATGACAAGGACTTCAAACCCGAAGTTACCACGGCCAAGGATACTCAGGCCTGGGCCAAGGATGTCGGCGCGCAGATTGAACGAGCCCTGCAATTGCTCAAGCTTCATCAAAGCCAGTTGAACCCCGCTGACCAGGCGTTGGTCAGTGAGTTACTGGCAAACAAAAAAGCCATCGCCGGGCATGTCCAGGCGTTGGCGAAGGCCACGCTCGGCGGGCTGCGGATTCGTGTCCATGGTGACTTGCACCTGGGGCAGGTGCTGGTGGTCAAGGGCGATGCTTACCTGATCGACTTTGAAGGGGAACCGGCGCGACCGCTGCATGAGCGGCGCGGCAAGCACAGCCCCTATAAAGACGTGAGCGGTGTGCTGCGCTCCTTTGATTATGCGGCAGCCATGGCCCTGAATGTGCAAGCAGTGGATCAGACGCCGCAAGCCAACAGTGCACGCAAGCGCGTCACGGACCGCTACCTGAGTGAAGCCCGCCAGGCATTTACCCAGGCTTATCAGACGGCGACGTCTACACTGGCGCATGACTGGCAGGATGCCAACGGCCAGGACGCAGCGCTGACGTTGTTCAGCCTGGAAAAGGCCGCGTACGAAGTGGCCTACGAAGCGGAAAATCGCCCGACCTGGTTGCCGGTGCCCTTGCAAGGGCTGCACGGTTTACTGAGCGGGCTTACACCTATATCGAAACCTGTACGCGGTGGGGAGACGTCATGAGTTTTACACATAAAGAACCGCTGCAGCCCAAGTTGACTGCATTGCCGGCGTCCAGGGACGTCGAAGCGCTGGTGCGCGCCGAACACCCGGATCCCTTTTCAATCCTGGGCCCTCACGATGACGAGCAGGGCGGCCAGTTTATTCGCGCCTTTGTGCCGGAAGCGCTGAGCGTTCAAGTGCTCAGCCGAGAGGGCAACGAAGTTCTAGGCAGCCTTGACGCAACCCAGGTGCCCGGTTTGTTTGTCGGGCAGTTCAGCACGCGTCAGCCGTACCTGCTGAAAATCCAGTGGGCCGGCGGTGAACAGATCACCGAAGACCCCTACAGTTTCAGTCAATTGCTGCTGGGGGAAATGGACCTTTACCTGTTTGCCGAAGGCAATCACCGCGACCTGGGCAATTGCCTGGGGGCCCAGGTGACCAGCGTCGATGGCGTTCAGGGTGTGCGCTTTGCGGTGTGGGCACCCAATGCGCGGCGGATTTCGGTGGTGGGCGATTTCAATATCTGGGACGGTCGCCGCCATCCCATGCGCCTGCGTCATCCCTCCGGCGTGTGGGAGATTTTTATCCCGCGTTTGCAGCCAGGTGCCGCCTACAAATACGAAATACTGGGTGCCCATGGGATCCTGCCGCTCAAGGCCGACCCGGTGGCGTTGGCAACCCAACTGCCGCCCGACACGGCCTCCAGGGTCGCCGCACCGTTGCAGGTGGACTGGCAAGACCATGAGTGGATGCAAGCCCGGGGTGACAAGCAGAAAGCCACGGCGCCGTTGTCGATCTATGAGCTGCACGTAGGCTCCTGGCAGTGCGAGCTGGACGAGGTCGGCGAGGTGGCCCGCCAGTATGGCTGGCGTGAACTGGCCGAGCGCTTGATCCCCTACGTGCAGCAATTGGGATTCACCCATATCGAGCTGATGCCGATCATGGAGCACCCCTTCGGTGGTTCCTGGGGCTATCAGGCCTTGTCACAATTCGCCCCGAGTGCGCGCTTTGGATCGCCCGAGGACTTCGCCTGGTTCGTCAATGCCTGTCACCAGGCGGATATTGGTGTGATCCTCGACTGGGTGCCGGCGCATTTCCCCACCGATACCCACGGCCTGGCGCAATTCGACGGCACGGCACTGTACGAGTACGCCAACCCGCTGGAAGGCTTTCACCAGGATTGGGACACGCTGATCTACAACCTGGGCCGCACGGAAGTGCACGGCTTTATGCTGGCGTCGGCCCTGCACTGGCTCAAGCATTTTCATGTGGATGGGCTACGGGTGGATGCGGTGGCCTCGATGTTGTACCGCGATTATTCGCGCAAGGCCGGCGAGTGGGTGCCCAACCGCCATGGCGGGCGCGAGAACCTGGAGGCGATCGATTTTCTGCGGCACTTGAACGACGTGGTCGCCCTGGAAGCGCCCGGTGCGCTGGTGATCGCCGAGGAGTCCACGGCGTGGCCGGGAGTCAGCCAGCCTACCCAACAAGGTGGCCTGGGGTTCAACTACAAGTGGAACATGGGCTGGATGCATGACTCGCTGCATTACATTCAGCAAGACCCGGTATACCGCGCCCATCACCACAATGAGCTGAGCTTCGGCCTGGTATACGCCTGGTCCGAGCGGTTTATTTTGCCGATCTCCCACGATGAAGTGGTGCACGGCAAGCACTCGCTGATCGACAAGATGCCCGGTGATCGCTGGCAGAAGTTTGCCAACCTGCGCGCCTATTTGAGTTTCATGTGGATGCATCCGGGCAAGAAGCTGTTGTTCATGGGCTGCGAATTCGGCCAGTGGCGCGAATGGAACCACGACCAGCAACTGGACTGGTACCTGCTGCAATATCCCGAGCACCGTGGCGTGCAGAAGCTGGTGGGCGATTTGAACCGCCTGTACCGCGAAGAGCCGGCGCTGCATGAACAGGATGACGCGCCCCAAGGCTTCCAGTGGTTGATTGGCGACGACGCAATCAACAGTGTTTACGCCTGGCTGCGCTGGAGCAAGGACGGCCGGCCGGTGCTGGTGGTTGCCAACTTCACCCCGGTGCCCCGTGAAGGCTATGCGGTGGGGGTGCCGTTCGCCGGGCGCTGGAGCGAGGTGATCAACAGCGATGCGGACACCTATGCCGGTTCCAACTTTGGCAATGGGGGAGAGGTGTTCACCCAGGATGAGCCGCGCCATGGGCAACCGGTGTCGCTGTCGTTGAACCTGCCGCCGCTGGGTGTGCTGATTCTGCGCCCGCAGGGAGCGTAGGGGCGCTGGATTGCCGGACGCAGTTGTTCTCGCTAATGGCAAGGTGCCACAATGGCGTCTTTGCCGTCGTACTCGACACAGGCGCATTGCATGAATAGCCTTGGGCATGGGCAAGATCAGGATCGCGTCATCGAGCAGCAGGTGCGAACCGACCGGTTGCACCAGCTGTTTCGCCAGTCGTTTTCGGCCATCTTCGGCAGTTACCTGGGTGCCGCCATGCTTTGCTGGCTGTGCTGGGATCGCTTTGATCACCGGATCATTCTGATATGGCTGGTGCTGCTGGGGTGCTCGTCACTGGTGCGTCTGCACCTGTTTGTGCAGTGGTTTGGCTGCCCTGAGAGCGAGCGCACTCCAGCGCGTTGGGAGCGACGTTACTGGATCACACTGATGGTGTCGGCAGGTATCTGGGGCGGCGGGGCGCTGGCACTGATGCCGGTTGACGATCGCGTGTCCCAGGTGCTGGTCATGCTCTTTACCGTAGGGATGTCAGTCAGTGCGGTGTCCTGCTACTCGGCCTATCGCTACATGACCCTCAGTTCAATGGCGTTGGTGCTGCTGCCCTGTACGCTGTGGCTGTTGTTCCAGCCGGCGCCGATGCAAGTGGGTGTGGCCCTGGCGGTGCTGGTGTTTTCGTCTTTTGTGGTTGGGGCCACCTGTAAATTGTCCGACGCGCTGGAGAAAGCCTTTCGCCTGACTCGGCAGATGGAGCGCACACACAGCCTTTCAACCCGCGCGGCCCAAAACGATGAGCGCGCCGGGTTTGATGATCAACACCGCTGAGGCTCAAAGCCGCCATCAAATGGCCGTGGCGGGGGGATCATTGGACATCGCCCTTACCAACGCCCTGGCGACCTGTTCGGCGGAGTAGGGCTTGGCGACGAACTCGAACCCTTCATAACCACTGTCCGCCAGCTCTTCGCTGTAGCCCGAGACAAGTACCACCGGCAGGTCCTTACGCCGCTCACGCAGCAGTTTGGCCATCGCAACGCCGGTCATTCCCGGCATGACCACGTCCGAAAAAATCGCGTCGAAGGCTTGCGCGTCGCCACCGGCGAGGGCCAGTGCCTGTTCGGCGTTGGTCGCCCAGGTGGTCTTGTAACCCAGATCCTTGAGGATCTGGCTGGCGAAACGTCCCACTTCCAGGTTGTCTTCCACGATCAGCACATGCCGTTGGGCAGCATCCTGCGGCGGTGCAAGTTGCTCCTGTTCGTCCTGCTGCGGGGCGGCTTCGCCTTCCACTTGTGGCAGATACAAGGTGAACACAGTGCCCTGGCCGAGGGTACTTGCCACATCGATGTTACCGCCCGACTGTTTGGCAAAGCCGAAGACTTGCGACAGGCCCAGCCCGGTGCCTTTGCCAACGGCCTTGGTGGTGAAGAACGGTTCGAAGATACGGTCGATGGTGTCGGCAGCAATACCGGTACCGGTGTCGGCCAGCGAGATGGTGATGTAAGGCAGGCGCGACTCGGCGTCCCCACGGATGCGCGGCAGCGCCTGCTGCGCGGCGACCTTGAGGGTCAGGGTGCCCTGGCCGTCCATCGCGTCGCGAGCGTTGAGGGCTATGTTGATCAACGCGGTTTCGAGCTGGCTGGGGTCAATGCGTGCATAGCACGGCTGATCGGGCAACTGCACCTGAACATGAATACGTGCGCCGGTGACACTTTCAAGCATCTCGCCGATGTTGCGTACCCGCTGGCTGACATCCAACACCTGTGGGTTCAACGGCTGGCGACGGGCAAAGGCGAGCAATTGGCTGGTGAGCTTGCTGGCCCGCTCGACGGTGTCGGAGACGGCGCTCATGTAGCGCTGGCGACGCTCTTCCGACAGGCTCGGTTGGCGCAGGAAGTCCACGGAGGAACGAATGATGGTCAGCAGGTTGTTGAAGTCATGGGCGACGCCGCCGGTCAGCTGGCCGATGGCTTCAAGCTTCTGTGACTGGCGTAGCGCGGCCTCGGCCTGGGCCAGCGCGAGGGTACGTTCTTCCACGCGCTGCTCCAGCGTAGCGTTAAGTTCGGTATAGGCCGCCAGGCCCTCGCGTACGGCGGCATCGGCGCGCACGCGTTCGATGTGCGCCCAGGAACGTTCGGTGACTTCACCGACCAGAGCCAGATCATAAGACGACCAGTGACGCGGCTGTTTGTCATGCACGGCCATCAACGCCGTGAGGCGCCCATCCTTGATCAGCGGCACGCAGATGGTGGCTGTAACACCCAGTGCCTGAAAGGTTGCCGCTTCATCGGCGGGCAGTTCAGTGAGGTTATTGCAAATCACCAGGGGCTGACCGGCGCTCAGACAGCTCACGGCGCCTTGGCCAAACGCCGCCAGGCTGTAATGCCCAATGATGCTGGGCGAGCCCTGTGCCGCCCAGTCGCCACGGATGGTGAAGCCGTCTTCGTCGTCATCCATGTCCGCGTAGGCGCAAATTGACACTTGCAGGTGATGCGCCAACAGCTGGGTGGTCGACTTCATGATGGCTTCAGCGTCGGTGGCACTGGTCACGGCGCTGCCGATCGCGTCCAGCACCGCCAGACGGCGGGCGAGGAATACGGTGGAGGTGGTCTCGGTCACCGTATCGAGCATGCCCACCACGTTGCCTTGGGGGGCGCGGATAGGGCTGTAGCAAAAAGTGAAGTACGCCTGTTCAGGCGCATCATTGCGCTTGATCACCAGCGGGAAGTTTTCAATATAGGTGGCATGCCCGGCGAATGCGGCGCTGGCGATGGGGCTGATTTCGCTCCACGCCTCCTGCCACACCTCGCTGAACGGGCGGCCCAACGCCTCGGGCTTGTTGCCCAGGATCGGCCTGAATGCATCGTTGTAGAGCGTAATCAACTCAGGTCCCCAGACGATGGCCTGGGGAAATCTGGAAGCGAAGCACAGTGCGACGGTGGTCTTCAATACATCGGGCCATTGCTCCAGCGGCCCGAGGGGCGTACTGGCCCAATCATGCTGGCGGACCCGCTCGGCCATATCGCTGCTGCCCTGCAGCCAATTCATCATGGGGTCAACACCTTATCTACCGCGGTTCGACGGTTGCCTGAAACGTCAGGTTGCCAAGCAACAGACCTGTCTGACCGCAACCAGTTCAGCGCGAGTATCCAAGTCATTGAGCACCGAATACACCTGTCCAATAGATGCCCGCATCGCTCTTGGGGTCCATCGCGTAGGCCGCGCCCAATTCGCGAAATTGCGGGTTCATCAGGTTGGCGCAGTGGCCAGGGCTGGCCAGCCAACCGTCCACCACCTTGCGCGGTGTGTCGAGCCCGGCAGCGATGTTTTCGCCGATGTTCTTCGCGATATACCCGGCCAGCTCGGCGCGGTCACCAGGTGTACGACCGTCGTGGTCCAGGTGGTCGAAGAAGTTGCCGTTGGCCATGTTGCGCGTGTGGCTGTTGGCCGCGCTGGCCAGGGTGTCGTTCCACGACAGCGGTGTGGTCGCGCTGAAGGCCTGAGTGCCGCATTGGCGGGGTTCGGCGCGTGCGGCGTTGACCAGGTTGAGCAGTTGCTTGCCTTCGGTCTGCCAGTCGCCCAGGCCACTGGTCAGCAGCGGGCGGGCCAGCACGATGCGCCAATCCTGGCCGCTGTTGCTGACGCCGATGTCGACAAATTGCGGGTCCAGTACGACCCGGCAGAAGCTTTCGCGCACCGCCTTCATGGCAGCGTCGGCATCCTTGGGCCCGGACAGGCTGATGGCCTGCACATTGACCATCGGGTACGCAGCCCGCGCCAGCGACTGCTGCAAATCGCCGACATTGGAGGCCGGCAGCACCAGCCGTGTGTCGTTGGTCAGCGGTGGCAGCTCCTGGGAGCCCTGATCACCGCAGCGTTGCACCTGGCTGCGGTATTGGTTGATTTGTTGGACTAACTGACTTTCTTCATTCGCCATCGCGCTGGCGCAGAACACCGTAGTGGCGGCCAGCGTCGTAAGACCCATCATCAATGACAGAACGCGCATGGACGTTACCCTTGAACTTGAAAGTGCCCATGATGCGCGATCCAGGTGCTTGCATGCACCCGTTGATCCGAACTTTTTTCTTCAGTTCTTGAATTGGCCAAGCGTCGGTACGATTTTAGCCTGTCAGTTTTTTTGCTCCGAGTGGTAGCGCGTGCGAGCGCGGTTCCAGGCAATCACGCTGGCCAGCAGGATCATCCCTGCTGCCATGGCAAAGGTGATGTGCAGGCCGGCAGCGACCGCGTGGGGCGCTGCGTGAGTGATATCAGGGCTGCTCCTGGCGAATACCGCACCGAGCGCCGAGGTACCGAAAATCAGGCCCAGGTTGCGTGACAGATTCAGCAGGCCCGACACGGTGCCGCGGCGTGCCGCCGGAACATTGCTCATCACCGCGGTATTGTTGGCCGCCTGGAACAGGCTGTATCCCGCCGTCAACACAATCAGCGCAGCGAGGTAGGTAGCAAGGCCGGTTACCTGCGATAGCCACAGGGCTGCGCACAGCATCACACCCAGCCCCACGCGAGTCAGGCGCTGGCTGCCGAGGCGGTCGGTGAGGTAGCCCGCCGGTAGGCCGGTAATCGCAGCAACCCCCGGGCCAACTGCCATTGCCAGGCCCATCCAGGCAGGCTCCAGGCCCAGGCCACGGGACAGATAGAACGGGCCCACCACAAACGTGGCCATGATCACTGCCGACACCAGGGCGCTCATGATCAAGCCTGCGCGCAACCCCGCATCACTTAAAGGCGTCCAGAACGCATCGCGGGGTGACCCGCTGCGGCGGTTGGCATCCACCGGTAAATAGCGCCAGGCGAGGGCGGCGGCCAACCCGGCCAGGGGCATACCGATCAAGAACAGCGCCTGCCAGCCCCACAGGCTGAGCAGTACGCCTCCGACGCTGGGGCCCATGGCGGTGCCCAGCGCCGACATCGTGCCGAGTAGCCCCATGACCCGGCCGGTGCTTTGTTTGTTGACCGTGTCGCCGACCATCGCCAGGGTCATTGCCATCATGATCGCCGCGCCCAGGCCCTGCAGCACGCGTGCGCCGACCAGCCAGGGCAGGGAGGGCGAGACCGCACACCCTGCGCACCCAAGCGCAAACAGCAGCAACCCGGCCAGCAGCAGGCGCCGGCGGCCCAGGTAGTCGCCCAGTCGCCCGGCGCTGACGATCACCGCAGTGATGGTCAACAGGTAGGCGAGCACCACCCACTGCACCGCATGAAAGGACGCCCCAAAGGCTTGCGCCAAGGTGGGCAGGCCGACATTGGCAATGCTGGTGCCCAACGCGGCCAACAGCATGGAGAGCGACAAGGCAATGAGGCTGCCGCGCGTGGAGGTGTACATGAGCATTTCCTTGACTGAATGCGACTGTCACAAATCTACGGCGTGGCCTAACATGGCGGAAGACGCATGGGTTGCAGGTTATAACTGCACGTAACGCCTCATGTGGATGAACTGTCGCCACTGGACCTGTGAAAGGGGGCCCCGATGGCCATAGGTATTTACACAACTTTTGTAGCCACTGCCGACGCTAACCACGATGCGAAGCGAGCCGCTCTTGCTCTTGATCTGCTTTTGATCTTGATCTTAGGCGCCCCGTTAAACCACGCTGGCCGGAATTCGACAGGGATTTGGGGGGTAAACCGGCAGGGATGCCGGTTTAGCCGCCCCGCGCCATGGATGGCGCGTGGCGGC